>CAVPOY010000037.1:0-16565 GCA_963707135.1 uncultured Gammaproteobacteria bacterium
CTCCGATTCGCCGGTCCCCCTGATTGACGCCGGGCCGCTCGAGGCAGTGCAATACGCTCCGCCGTCAGCAGGCGCTGTCGGTAGCCGAATTCGATGTCCTGTAAGCGCAACTGCACGCACTCCATCAGCCTGAGCCCAGTCCTGTGCATCAAGCCCGCCATCAGCCAATCGCGGCCCTGCATCGGCTGAAGCACCGTCGTAACCTCCCCGCGTGTCAACACGACGGGCATGCGTTCCGGCCGTTTTGCACGGGTCACGCCGTCTACCCAGCCGATATCGACCGACAGGACGTGCTTGTAGTCCTGCTCCGTGACCAACCTCACCCGGAATTCGGCCTACATTTGATCCTGGTACACCACAAAACGGACGAGCACGGCACACCTTCGGCCGCATCCGTCAGCCACGGTTGGGTGTCTCGGTTGCCGCGTCCGTCCGATACTAGTCGGCTTTGCAGGCCTTGCCCTCATACTGCATCCGGTCCAGCACGTACTCGCGCCCGTTCCAGCGCTTGACTGGAAAGCAGAAGCCGGGTCCCCCGATCTCGATGTCGGGCCAACCGTCGGCACCGAGCGTGGACAGGAAGTTCGGGAAGCCGGTCTCACCGGTGATCAGCGTCCAGCCGCCGTCGGCCTGTTTGCTGACCAGTTGGAAGCCCTGGCCCGCGAAGCCGTAGCAGTAGGTGCCGCCCTCGACGATCACGGCCTCGGGCCGACCGTCACCGTTGAGGTCTCTCACCGACTGAATCTCGGCGGGTGAATAGGACGCGGTGCCGGGGTCATCGCACGCGCCGCGCCACTGCAGATCCTTCCGCATGAAGCCGGCGGCAGCGAAGGCGGCGGCCTCGTCCGCGGGCGAGAGTGGGACGCCGGCGGCGGACGACTCGGCGGCGAGCATCATCGGCAGAGTAATGGAGACCAGCAATCGGATCGTCATCGTCCTAACCCTCATGGTGCTATAACAAATCGGCAATGAAGGACTTCCAGTCATCGCGAGAAATGGGGTATCAGCGACGCTTTTTCCGAGACGTGCAGATGCCGAGGCGGTGCGATGCCTGTTGCCTGGCCTTTTAGCAGTAGCGGGCTCGCGGCGCTCGGCGATTAGGTGACGCCTTTCTTCCCCGGTTCGACGCAGACCCGCATAATCCGGACGTCGGCTCACGTCTCTACCGCGAGCCCAAGAACCGCTTCTGCTCGTCATTGGATTTCACGGCGTGGCGAGGCGGCAAGCGGCTGGAAGCGTAACCGCAGTTTGAAGGCAATCGAGAATGGCGAACACCGCGCTTTCTGCTCCCCGGCTGATGCTGTTCGACTGGCACGGGACCCTGGTCAACACCTACGACGGCATTTACCGCTCGGTCGAGGAGGTGCTGCTGAACCTGGAGGAGCTGGATCTGTTGCGCCGCATGGTTCCGGAGGCGCAAGCTCGAACCAGAGAAGACGAGAAGCTGCTGCGGTACATCCGTATCTTTCGCCACCTTCATCCGCGCATTCTGGCCGAGCGCCGGGTCTCCCGGACGGACATTTTCGACGCCCTGTTCGGGGACGACGAGGAGGCCAAGGCCGTCGCGCACTCGGCCTACAACGACGCCTACAGGCGGCATTTCAGCGAGGCGACGGCATTCCAGGACGGAATCGAGAGCTATTTGACCTTTCTGAAAGCGCTCGGCATTCGGCTTGGCGTCGTCACCAACCGCAGTCGCGAGTTCTTCGAGGCCGAGCTGGCGGCGGTGGAATCGGGGCGCTGGTCCGGCCTGTTCGATACGACCCTGTGCGGCGACGAGGCGCGTCGCTACAAGCCCGCGCCCGATAGCCTCTGGCAGGCGGCCGAGGCGCTGGGCGAGACCCCGGACGGCGGGGTCTGGTACGTGGGGGACAGTGTCACCGACATGGTGACCGCGAGGTCCGCCGGCATCACGTCGGTGTTCTACAACGGTGCGCTCTGGGAGCCGGACTGGTTCGACGAGATGTTCGCGGAGCCGGACAGGGAGCGTCATCGGCCGGACGCGGTCGTCGACGATTTCGAGGAGCTGCTGGATCTCGTACAGGCGAGCAGCCGGTCCGCCGGAGCCGCGGCAGCCGCGATCAGGCCCCCCCGGCTGCCGCCCCGGGCGCTCCCCCCGCCTCGGCAGGAGCCGGACTGGCACCCGGCGCTGGCGACCCTCACGGCGCCGCGCGTGATCCTGTTCGACTGGCACGCGACCCTGGTGGACACCCTCGACGCGATGTACCACGCCGTCGACGACATGCTCCGGGAGCTGCGGGAGATGGGGCTGCTGGATCAACTCGTCCCGGCGTCCGCGTGCAAGTCGCCGGAAGACGTGAGGCTCGTGGAGTATGTGCGCGAGAACCTGTGCCTGCACCCCAAGATCAAGCTCGATCGGAAGATATCCCGAACCGATATCTTCGAGGTGCTTTTTGGCGACAACGAGGAGGCCAAGCAGATCGCGCATCGAGGCTTCACCCGTCATTACCGGAGCTATTACGGCACGGTGCTGCCGTTCGAGCCCAAGGTGAAGGACGTGCTACAGGGGCTAAGGGACCTCGACCTGCGTCTGGGCGTGATCACCAACCGGGACCGGGAGTTCCTGGAGGACGAGCTCGCCAAGGTCGATGGGACCGGCTGGGCCGAGCTTTTCGACACCCGCGTCTGCGGCGACGACACGGCGCGCCGGAAGCCCCATCCGGATCAGGTGTACATGGCGGTCGGGGACCTGGGGTTCGAGCCGGGTCCCGCGGTCTGGTACGTGGGCGACAGCACGACCGACGTCATCGCGTCGAAGGCCGCGGGCATCACCAGCGTGTTCTTCAACGGTGCCCAGTGGGATCAAGTCTGGCTGGGCAAGATCTTCCCCGGAACGCCGCGCTATCCGGACAAACCCGACGTGGTGGTGAACAATTTCTCGGAGTTCTGGGCCCTGGTCCTGGCCTGTCGCCGTCGGGCGCGAGACTGATGGTACCCCCGGTGCTCCGAGCGCGTGAGGTCGCCTGCGCGGGCGCGTACCGGACGGATCGCCGTCGCCCTGGCCATCGACGTGTGCAGGACGGAATCCGGGAGTCTCTGGCCGGAAGGCCGAAGCACACTCGGACCCGAATCGAACGGCAGGCATGCGGACGCCCTGTCCGAGGCGTTCGGGGCGACCGTGCCCGCGCCACATGATGCCGCGAAACCGCTATCCCAGTGCCCCTATGACTTCCGATATGTCGAGCGAGACCCTGTCGAGCAGGCGCTCGACCAGCCGCGGCCCCAACCGTAAGTGACCGAGATCGCCGACCTCATCCTTCGCTCGGGCCGCGCCGGTGTCGAGCTGGCGCTGTTCATCTTGCTGCCGGTCATGGTGGTGATGCTGACCCTCATGCGCCTGTTGGAGGCGCGCGGCATCCTCGACCGCCTCGTCGACGCGATATCGCCGTTGCTGGTTCCGCTGGGTATACCGGGCCTCGGTGTCTTCGCGTTGCTGCAGACCACCCTGGTGAGCTTCGCGGCCCCGCTGGCGACGCTGGCCATGATGGACAGGGGCGGCACCTCGCGCCGGCATATCGCCGCGACGCTGGCGCTGGTTCTCGGCCTGGCGCAGGCCAACGTGGTGTTCCCGATGACGGCGTTGGGGTTGCAGGGTCTGAAGGTCATGCTGGTGTCGGTCGCGGCGGCCCTTATCGGCGCGGCCTGCACCTATCGTTTCTTCGGCCGCGACCTACCCGACCATGACGAACAGCCCGAGCCGCGTCCCGGACACCCCAAGGCCTCCGACGCCAAAGGGGTGCTGAACGTCATCAACCGGGCCGGTAAGGAGGCCTTCGACATCTCCATCGGCGCGATTCCGATGCTGATCCTGGCGCTCCTGCTGGTGAACGCCCTGCGCGGCGCCGGGGCCATCGAGGCGATGGAAGGCCTGCTGGCGCCCCTGTTCGTCTGGGTCGACATGCCCTCGGCGATGCTGCTGCCCATCGTCACCAAATACATCGCGGGGGGTACGGCGATGATGGGCGTGACGGCCGAGTTCCTGCAGGAGGGTCTGATCTCGACCGAAGCCGTCAACCGGGTGTCGGGCTTTCTGATCCACCCGTTCGACATCGCCGGCGTGGCAATATTCGTGTCCGCCGGTCCACGCGTCGCCTCGGTCCTGAAGCCGGCGGCCCTGGGCGCGATCGTCGCGATCCTGCTCCGCACCCTGGTCCATTACTTCTGGGTCTGATGGTTCGGCTGACCCGAGGGCGAAACGACCGGACCTCGCGCGCCCCGCGGTCAACGCAGGATGCCGATCAGGGCATGGGCGACCCCGGTCAGGCTCTCGCCCGCGATCAGGCCGGACGCCGCCGCGATGACGAATCGCTGGGCCAGCGTCGGCCGCCACCGCCCGAGCGCCTTGGCGACCAGACCGCCGAAGAATAGGGTGATCGACAGCGAGGCCGGGATCACCATCGCCAGTCCGAGTGCCGGCATGCTGGGGAGCCAACCCGGGCCGCGCCGGTGCTCGATCAGCGCGGCGGCTACGCCGGCGGCGCCCGCGATTGCCACGGCCCACAGGGCGCTCGGCGGGACCGAGCCAATCCCCAGGCTCAGGGTCTCGGCGACGATCTTCCAGGTGGCGACCGCGGGGGCCGGCCACTCGTCGGTGATCAGCATCCCCGCCGGGTCCGGGATCAGCCGCAGATAGACCAGGCTGCCGATCAGGCTGCCGGTGAGGATGCCGAAGAACTGGGCGACGACCTGGACTTGGGGCGGCGCCCCGATCGCGTGGCCGACCTTGAAGTCGTTCAAAAGATCCGCGCTCTGCCCGGCCGCGCCGCCGGCCACGTTTGCGCCGATCAGGTTCGCGGTCATCTCACCAGGCGCCGTCAGGCCGGTGCTGAGCTGGGATACCTTGCCGATGGCCCCGATCGGCGGGATGCCGGTCTCGCCGACCACCCGGGAGGCGACCATCGCCAGCAGGAAGGCGATCGGCACCGCGAGCGCGGCGATCCCCCAGTGGATTCCGAAGATAGTCACTTGGGCGACGACCACCAGCGCACTCGCGACCGAAAGTCCGACCAGACGCGCGAGGGTTGCGCCGTCAGCGTCACCGGACGGTCGTGCGGAGACCGTTCCCGGTCGCGTCCCGAAGGCGTTGAGCAGGAACTTGGCCAGCGCGGAGGCCACCATCAGAGCAACGCCGGGCCACAGCAGCCACTCGATCATCTCGGGGAACCAGCTCGCATCGGGGTCGGCCGGACCCGGGGCGACGAATCCCCGGCTCAGTCCCCAGGGCCCGAGCAGGCCCCAGGACAGGATCCCGCCGAGCAGCAGCGAGACGCTGGCCCGAAAACCGATGATCGCCCCGAAGCCGGCCAACATCAGTGACGGATCCAGCGCGAAGGTCAGGTTCTTGGCGGTGATGCCGCTCAATCCGGAGAGCCTCGCGGAGGCCGGCAGCATGAACCCGAGCCCTGGGCGGGGCAGGTCGAACCAGCCGCCGTCGAGCCATTTGAGCGCGCCGGCAAGCACCGCGCTGGAAAGAAGCACCCGAAGCTTCAGTGCGGCCTCCCGGCCCCGCTCGAAGAGCTCGAGCAGGGTCTCCGCGGTTGCCCGTCCGGTGGGGAAGGCCAGGCCGGAGCGCAGGATCAGCGAATCGCGCAGATACCAGGCGACCCAGATCCCGAGAAAGCTTACCGCGAAGACCCATGCGATCAGCTCGCCGGGCGGCAGGTTGGCGCCGGACAGCATCGCCAGGGCCGGTATCGGCGCGACCAGGCCGCCCGAGACGATATTCGCCGACGAGGATGCCGTGGTCTGGGTGATGTTGCCTTCTCCGGGGCGGAACGCTGTCCCGAGTCCCAGCCGCGCCAACAGTGCCCAGAACCCGGAGGCGATCAGCAAGGCGATGATCGAGACGTTGAACGACCAGCCGATCTTGAGTCCCGAGTAGATATTGCAGGGTGTCAGCAGGGCCCCGAACAGGACGCCCGTAACGATGGCGCGAAGGGTCAGATGTTTGCTCGACAAGATAACGGGGCTCCGTGTGACGGGCTCCAACCGACCTTAACATTATTGAGCAGGCCGTCCGGGATAGCGGCGCAGGTCCTCCGCCACTCGCCGACCGGGGGCCGGCGGCACTTGGCGATGTCCATGACGGCGCCTTGCCCGGTCCTGCCACGAACGCTAGACTGGCGGGTATTACGATCGCTACGCCGGTATTACCTGGTATGCGAAAAGTCCCGGCCCTGTTGACGGCACTCGCGCTGATCGGGAGTGTTGAGGCACACGACCTCTGGCTCGATCCGGCGAACAACGGCTACACCCTGTTGGTTGGTCACCGGCACTCCGCCCATGCGGGGCGGGACACCGTCGAGTACAGCCCCGACGCGGTCGAGCGGATGACCTGCTTCGACACGGCCGGCAAAGCGACCGGCCAGGGGGACACGCGCACCTATCCGGCTCACGTCGGCGGTGACTGCGCCGCGGTCTACGCACGGCTCTCCTCCGGCTATTGGACCAAGACCCCGTACGGAACCAAGAACGTCTCCAAGGATACGGTGGACGTCGCCGTCAACGCCTGGCGCTCGTTCGAGGGCGTCAAGCTCATCGAACGCTGGGGCGAGGCCCTCGGCCGGCCGCTGACACGCGACCTGGAGGTCGTGCCGCTGGAAAATCCGCTGGCCTTGGAAGACGGCGACAAGCTCCGGCTGCTGGTGACCCAAGGCGGCAAGCCGGTCGCCGGGGCCGTGGTGGCCTACGAGGGCAAACCTCGTGGCGAAACGGGCCCGGACGGGCTCGTGAACGTCAAGATACGTCATGGCGGTCTCCAGACCATCGAGGCGACGCTGCGTCGCCCGCTCGACGGCCTCAAGGCCGACGAGGAGGTCCACACCGCAACGCTGAGCTTCGCCCTCGGGCGCCAGCCGTGAGGGCGCATCGCTTCGCGGGCGGGCTCGTCGTCGCGCTGGTCACCACACCCGCGGCGGGTCATGACCTCCAGCACCAGGTGACAACTGCTCAGGCGGTGGTGATTCAGATGCACTATGCGGACGGCAGCCCGTTTGCCTTCGAGGCCTACGAGGTGCTCAAAGATGGCGACAAGGTCCCGCGGCAGGTCGGGCGCACGGATTACGCCGGACGCATCGCCTTTCTGCCGGACGGCCCCGCCACCTGGCGGGTCAAGGCCTTCTCGGAGGACGGCCACGGACTCGACTTCCGCGTCGAGAGCGGCGCCGGGGAGACACTGGTGGCCCCGGAGCAGCCGATCTTCGACCGCTTCGCCCGCATCCTGGTCGGCGTCGGCGTCATTCTCGGGCTCTTCGGCGCCCTGAGCCTCTTCTACAGGAGACGCCGCTCATGAGCCCCAATCGCCGCATTGCGCTTGCGCTCGTACTAGCCGGCACACCGATCCTCGCATCGGCCCATCACGGCGTCGCCTCGCTCGGCGCCGCCGGCTTGGAGGGACCCGGTGCACCGGTCGTCACCTCCTCGGCGGCGCCGCTGCCGAACGGCAGCGGACTCCTGTATCTCAAGTCCGACTATGCGAGCTACGACACCTTTACCGCGGCGCGCGACGCCGAAAGCGACTACGACATCTTCTCGATGGCGGGTGTCGGATACGGTTTCACCTCCTGGTTTTCGGCCTACGCCTTCTTTCCCTATTACGTAAAGAGTGTCGAGTCGAGCGTGGACGCACCCGGCGAGGGCTCCACGCATCAGCAGGGGTTCGCCGATATCGCCTTTACCGGCGTCCTGGCCTTCAAGTACGACGACGACTTCATGTTGGTGCCGGAGCGCGAGAGCCTTGATGATCTGGAGGACTGGCACTTCTCGCTCTACGCCGGCTTCAGTATCCCGACCGGCAGAGCCAACGTGCGGGATGCCGCGGGCGCGATCGACGCGGGCCAGGCCACGGGCTTCGGCGCGCCGTCGTTCAACGTCGGCTTCACGTCGACCAAGCAGATCACGGATCGGGATACCTGGGTCGGGGAGGTCTCCTACCTCCAGTTCACCGAGAACGAGTACGACGACGGCTCGACGGTGCGCTTCGGTTCGGAGCTGCGCCTCAACACGTCCTGGGTCCGCAAGCTCATGACCAGCGCCGAGGCCAGGCACCGACTCGATGGCGTGATCGAGGCCAACTATCTCCATCTCGGGCGCGACCGGGAGGACGGTAGCGGTGCCTCGGGTACGGGCGGGCAGATCCTCTACCTCACGCCGGGGGCGCGCTTGTACAAGGACCGATTTAGCCTCGCCCTTGGCGTCATGTTCCCGGTGTGGAAGGACCTGAACGAGGAGGCGACCCAGCAGGGCGCCGAGGGTCTGGAGAACTACCGTCTGGTCTCGACCTTCTCGTATCTCTTCTGATGCACATCCCCGACGGCTTCATCGCGCCGGTGATCTATCTGCCGACTTACGCGGTCGCCGCGGGGGCGTGGTCGTACTCGGCGCGCCGGGTGCGGTCGAGCCTCGACGAGCACACGCTGCCGTTCCTGGCGGTGATGACGGCGAGCGCCTTCGTGCTGATGATGATCGCGATCCCCCTGCCGGGAGGGACCACCGTTCACGCCGCCGGCATCGGGCTGCTCGCGGTGTTGTTCGGGGTTGCGAGCACGTTTCTGTCGGTTAGCCTGGTGCTGCTGCTACAGGCGCTCATGTTCGGCGCCGGCGGGATCACGGCCCTACCGGTAAACGCGTTGGCGATGGGCCTGGGCGGTGCCGCCGCGGCCCGGCTCGCGTTCCGCGGTTTGCGCCGGTGGGATGAGCGCGCCGCCCTGTTCGCGGCAGGCGCCGGGTCCGTGCTGCTGCCGGCCTTTCTCATCGCGATGGTCCTGGGTATCCAGCCCCTGGTCGCGCACGCCGCGGATGGGACCCCGCGGTTTTTCCCCTTCGGCCTCTCGGTCACCCTGCCGGCGGTGCTCATTCCACATCTGGCGGTTGCGCTCGGGGAGGGGGTGCTGACCGTCCTGGCCTATCGTTATCTGGTCGCGTCGGGGACACACCGTGCGGGTTGAGCGGCGCGCGGCCCTGGAGCGTGCCGCCCTGGTCGTCTATCTGGCGACGGTGGTGATCTTGACGAGCATCCACGACGCCTACGTGCTGGCCGCGGGCCTCGGCGTCGTGCTCTTGGTGTCCGGGCGCCGGGCCATCGGACTGACTCGCCGGGTGCTGCTCGCCGCCGGCCCATTCCTCGCGGTGGTCAGCGGCTCCTACGCCGCCATGACGCTCGCCTCCGGAGGTTTTTCAGGGGATTACGTCGTCTTGCTCAACCTGCGGGTCGCCACCCTGACCGCGCTGACCTTCCTCGTCATGCAGCGGATCAATCTCGCGCGGGCGCTCGGATTCTCCCGCGGGCTGCTGTTCGTTACCACGTTGGCGATCAGCCAGGCCCTGACCCTGCGGCGGGTGGTCGAGAACTACCGCCTGGCCCTGACCAGCCGCACCCTGGTCCGGCTGGGACTGCGGGATCGCTACCGCCACAGCGCGGCGAGCGCGGCGCGGCTGCTCGGCATGGCCCTGCACCAGTCCGGCGAGATCGCCCTCGCCATGCGGGCCCGCGGTTTCTTCAACGAAGACCCGTCCGGATGATTCGTCTCTCAGGTATCGGTCATGGCTTTCCTGATGGTCCTCGGGTTCTCGAGGACGTCTCGTGCGCCATCCGGCCGGGGGAAAAGGTCCTGCTCCTGGGGGCCAACGGCAGCGGCAAGAGCACCCTGCTGCGAATCCTGAGCGGGCTGGTGGTCCCGAGCGCGGGCGAGTACCGCTATCGCGACCGGCTGGTCACCCCAGCGACCCTGCGCGATCGGGACTTCGCGCGACGCTTCCGGCGCGAGGTGGTGCTGCTCTTCCAGCACCCCGACACCATGATCTTCAACCCCACCGTATACGAAGAAATCGCGTTCGGGCCGCGCCAGCTGGGGCTGGCCGATACCGACGAACGGGTGACCCGCTGGGCCGGGATCTTCGGGCTGACCGATCATCTGGAGCGCGCGCCTTTTGCGCTCAGCGGGGGGGAAAAGCAGAAGGTCTGCCTCGCGGCGCTGCTCGCCCTGGAGCCCGCGGTCCTGCTCCTGGACGAACCAACCGCCCACCTGGATCCGCGCAGCGTCGGTTGGCTGGTGGACTTTCTGTTCGACCTCCAGGTCACACTCGTCATAGCGACGCACAGTCTCAGCCTTGCCCCCGAGCTCGGCGAACGGGCCCTGGTCCTGGGCGAAGACCACCGCCTCATCTACGACGGAGACCTCTCGGCGCTGCTCAGGGATCAGTCGCGATTGGTGGCCGCCAATCTGGTCCACACCCATCGTCATCGGCACGGTAACCTGGAGCACCGTCACTACCACGGCCACGATTGGGACTAATCGCCGGCCCGGCTTGGCAGCGAGGTCACCCGAGTCGGCTCCCACGTCCTGGAGATCGAAATGAAGCTCTTCTACAGTCCGACCTCACCCTATGCACGCAAGGTGCGTGCGACCGCGTTGGAGAAGGGGGTCGCGGCCCGCATCGAGTTGCTGCCGTGCAACCCGCACGAGCCCGACCCGGCGCTGCTGGCGGCGAATCCGCTCGGGCGGGTGCCGACTCTGGTGCTCGACGATGCTGGAACCCTCTACGACAGCCCGGTGATCTGCGAGTGGTTGGACGGCCTGACCCCCGCGCCCCGTCTGGTCCCTGCCACGGGACCCGAGCGCTGGCGGGTGCGGCGCATCGAGGCCTTGGCGGACGGGATGCTGGACGACGCCGTGGCCATCGTGCTCGATGGCCGCCGTCCCGAGTCGCAGCAAAGCCCCGCGCTGGCCGAGGCCCGCGGCGCGGCACTGCTGCGCGGGGTAGCCGCGTTGGAGCAGGATCTGGAAGGTCTGTCGGGAGGGCTCGACCTGGCCGCGATCGCTGCGGCCTGCGCGCTCGGCTATCTGGATTTCCGACTGCCCGGGCTCGAGTGGCGCAACCGGCACCCCGCGGTCGCCGCCTGGTTCGAGGACTTCGCGCGGCGCGAGTCCATGGAGCAGACCCGTCCGCCGACGGCCTGATCGAGCGGCACGCATACCGCGCCGGTTGGGCCGGGCCCGTTGGATAGCGACGGGCCTGCGGTATGCTTGACCTCTATCAGTTCGCGAGCCGGAGGACCCATGTACTTCACCCACACCGCCACTCGATCGCGAGTCGCGCGCTCGAAGGGCCTCGCCCTGCTCGGGGCCGCGCTTTGCGCGATCCTTTCCAACCCACTGGGAGCCGCCATGGACCCCGCCACCCACGAAGAGACACGCATCGACGACAGCGCCCAGCAGGCGCTTGCGGTCACCGTCTACAACGACGACCTGGCCCTGGTGAAGGACCTGCGACGCGTCGCGTTGACCCGCGGCGAGAATCGGCTCGCCTGGCGCAACGTATCGCAGCGGATTCGCCCCGAGACGGCATTGCTCGCCGCGCCGGCGAACGGCTTGGACATCACCTTGCTGGAGCAGAACTTCGATTTCGATCTGCTGACCCCGGAGAGTCTGCTGAAGAAATACGTCGGGCACACGGTCCAGGTTATTCGCGCCAACGACGCGGGCGAGCGTACGGTCGAGGAGGCCCGGGTGCTCGCCGCGATCGACGGCCCGGTGCTGCGCTATGCGGACCGCATCGAGACCGGGGTGATCGGACACCTGGCGTTTCCGGATGTGCCCGCAAACCTGCGCGACCTGCCGACCCTTGTGCTCCATCTCGAGAGTGGGGCGGACGGGGAGGGCGAGCTGGAGCTGTCGTATCTCACCGGCGGCATGGGTTGGAAGGCGGACTATGTGGCCAAGTTGTCGGCGGACGGCGCCAGCATGGATCTCAACGGTTGGGTGACCCTGACCAACGCGAGCGGTGTGGCGTACCGGCAGGCCCGGGTGCAGCTGGTGGCGGGTGAGGTTAATCAGGTGACGGAAATAATGCCCGCGCCGCCCATGGCCCGCGCGGTCATGATGGCCGATGCGGCACCCATGCCGACCGAGGAGGCCCTGTACGAGTATCATCTTTATACCTTGCCGCGCCCCACCGACATCGAGAACAACCAGACCAAACAGGTGGCACTGCTCTCGGCGCCGAACGTGCCCGTGGTTCAGGATCTGGTGGTGCAGGGTCAGTCAATCGCCTACCGTGACCAGGCCGCCGACGGTTGGACCAAGCTGGACGTCGAGGCCAGACTGACCTTCGTCAATCGCGATGGCAGCCTCGGCGTACCGCTGCCCGCCGGGGTAGTGCGGGTCTACTCGGAAGACAGCCGCGGCAATGCGCAGTTCGTCGGCGAGGATGCCGTGGAGCACACCCCCAAGAATGAGACCGTGGCACTCAAGCTCGGGAAGAGCTTCGATGTGACCGCACGTCGCAAGCAGACCAGCTTCCGCAAGCTTTCCGGCACCAGCGCCTACGACTATGCGTACGAGGCCGGGTTCGAGCTGGAGCTGAAGAACGCCAAGCCTGAGCCGGCGGTGGTCAAGGTGCTGGAGACCTTGCCCGCGGATTGGAGAATCCTGAGCGAGAGCCAGCCCCACACCAAGGAGTCCGCGAGCCTCGCCTCCTGGCGGGTCGAGGTCCCGGCCGATGGCTCGGTCAATCTCGTCTGGGTGGTGCAGGTGCGGCGGTGAGTTGGCGCAATGCGCTCGCTTGAGCGTCGTCGGCGCATCGCGAGTCACTGGCGTACCGGTACCGTTGCCGGGCGTCCGGATCGTCCATGAATCCCGAAGAGCTTCTTGCGATCGATCAGGCCCACGCCTGGCACCCCTACACCTCGACGATCGACAGGGACCCGGTCTACCCGGTGCGCGCGGCGCGCGGCTGCCGCATCGAGCTGATGGACGGCCGGGAGCTGATCGACGGCATGTCGTCCTGGTGGTGCGCGATCCACGGCTACAACCACCCGGTGCTCAATCAGGCGGCCCGCGATCAGCTCGCGCGCATGTCCCATGTGATGTTCGGCGGGCTGACCCACGAGCCGGCGATGCGTCTGGTCCGCCGCCTGGTCGAGCTGACCCCGGAGCCGCTGCAGCACGTGTTCCTGTGCGACTCGGGGTCCGTGTCGGTGGAGGTGGCGATCAAGATGGCGATCCAGTACTGGCGCGCCGCCCGGCGGCCGGAGCGGCGTCGGCTGCTGACGATTCGCTGCGGCTACCATGGGGATACCTTAAACGCCATGTCCGTCTGCGACCCGGTGACCGGCATGCACCACCTGTTCGCCGGGGTGCTTCCCGAGCAGCTGTTCGCGCCGGCGCCGGCATGCCGCTTCGGTGAATCTTGCAGCGACGACGACATCGCCCCCTTCGCCGAATTGATCGAGCGCCATCAGGCGGAGCTGGCGGCGGTGATCCTGGAGCCCATCGTGCAGGGGGCGGGCGGGATGCGCTTCTATTCGGCGGACTATCTGCGCCGGGTCCGCGCGCTCTGCGACCGCTTCGAGCTGCTGCTGATCGCCGACGAGATCGCCACCGGATTCGGCCGCACCGGCGCGCTGTTCGCCTGCGAGCACGCGGGGATCGCCCCGGACATCATGACCGTCGGTAAGGCGCTGACCGGAGGCTACCTGACGCTGGCCGCGACGCTCGCGAGCCGGCATGTCGCGCGTACGATTTCATCCGGCGAGCCCGGCGCCTTCATGCACGGACCGACCTTCATGGGGAACCCGCTGGCCTGCGCCATCGCCAACGCCAGCATCGAGCTGCTGCTCGCGGGCGATTGGCGCGCCGGCATCCAGAGGATCGAGCGTGGCCTGTCGGACGGGCTCGCGCCCTGCCGCGACCTGCCCGGCGTCGCGGACGTGCGGGTTCTCGGCGCTATCGGCGTGGTAGAGATGACCGAGCCGGTCGCGATGCGCGAGGTGCAGCGCCGCTTCGTCGAGCGCGGTGTCTGGGTCCGTCCGTTCGGCCGGCTGGTCTACCTGATGCCCCCCTACATCATCGATGATGCCGACCTGCGGACCTTATGCGAATCGGTCGTGGACGTGCTGAGTGCCCGGCGCTGACGCGTCCGTCGGCTGACCGAGAGATAGGGAGGCGCAGCGAGAAAGTGACCGGCCCGGTCTCGCCGCCCGGCGGGACACTCAACTAGACTACCGGTGGCGACTTTGGTATCGAGGCAGGATATCGGGGCCGGCATCGGCGACGCTCCATATTACCTGCGCGGGCCCGATCAATTGAACGGATCGCACTGAAACCGTGTTGTGGCGAAAGAAGGTCGGCGGGGTCTCGAGTGGCGTGCTCACGAAGGCCGCGCTCGACTACTCGCGCCTGGGCTGGTCCAGCTTCCCGGTCGAGTCCGGAGGAAAGGATCCGCTGGTCCAGTGGGAGGTATACCAGCAGCGCCGGGCCAAGCCGCCCGAGATCGGCGACTGGTTCACGCGCTGGCCGGACGCCAACCTGGCGGTCGTCACCGGCGTCGTGTCGGGGCTCGTGGTGCTGGATATCGACCCGCGCCAAGGCGGGGAAGACAGCCTGGAGCGGCTGCAGAAAGCGCATGGTCCACTCGCGGAGACCGTCGAGGCCGTGACCGGCACCGGCGGGCGGCACCTTTATTTCGCACACCCAGGCGAGATCACGCCCAACCGGGCCGGTATAGCGCCAGGAATCGACCTTTGGGGCGACGGTGGCTACGTGGTGGCCCCGCCGTCGGTGCATCAGTCCGGAAAACCCTATCGCTGGATCCGCTCGCCTGAAGTCACCCCGCTGGAATTTCTTCCGAGGTCGCTGTTCGGCACGACGACCGAGAATGCCACCGGGCCGGGGCAACGGTCGGCGCGTTGGCGGCGGCTGCTGCGCCAAGGGGCCGAGGACGGTGAGCGTAACGACACGCTCATATCCCTGGCCAGGTATCTACTGCGTCCGGGAGTCGATTCCGATGTCGTAGTGGAACTGCTGATCAGCTGGAACGCCGTGCGATGCCGACCGCCGCTGGAGCCAGCGGACATCGTGCGAATGGTCGAATCCGTTGCCGCATCAAGGCGTCGGGCGACCGGTGAAGCCGGGAACCGCGGACGCGACCCGTCCTGCTCGCGGCGCCTGGCTGGGCTACGGTTTTCAAGTCGGATTCTGAAGGCCGAGCAACCGCCAATCTTCGCCCATGATATTCACCAGCTCTCGAATCGCTGAGCGAACAGGTTCGGCGGCTGTCGCCGATCGGAAACGAAGCAGAATCAGGCAGCCGGCCATGGCATCTCGGGTTCTCCACCGGACCGCGAGTATCCGGAAGCGCGCGGCGGCGCAGTCGGTCCAGGTCCCAATGGTGCTGGCCTGCAGGGGAACGACAGTACGGCTCGCCCCAACCGGGTCTGTATCGGAAGCCAGATCAGGGCATTGGAAACGCTTTCCGTGAGCGCGAGAAGGGATCCCAGGGTCGGAAAAGCCGGGTGCTGCTCGCTTCTCAACCCGGGCGGATCGACGAGCAGCAGGTCCGGGATCCAACCATCCCAGTCGGCGGGCGTGGCGGAGCGCGTGAGCACGGCCTCAGCGCCCAAGCCGCCGCGCAGTCCGGCGGCGTGCTCCTCGACGATCTCGAAGGCCCGGATCGCGTAGCTTCCCCAGTCCGAAAGGATACGTTTCGCCAGCTGCGCGGAACCCGGGTAGGTCGAGCCGATGTCGGCGCGCCACTGCTGCCGCCAGAGGCGGATGTCCGGATTCCCGTCGCTCGATGTTGAGCGAATCTCTGGATGCCCCGGGTCCAGGCGCCGGATTGCCTCAAGGTGCTCTCCCAAGGCCCCGCGAAGGCGTCCGCATAACGGAACAGTCCCTGATGCCCGGCAAGCAGCCCATGGATGGCGGCGACCAGCGCGACGTGTTTCACGCAGTCGCCCTCGTTTCCGGCCTTGGTTCGGTGGTCGTAATGTTGCATCTCGAGGACCCAAGGAGGCGCGCCTCGCGCGTGTCGCTCGCCGTGGCCTTGGGGCAAGGATCGGCGACCCGGTGCCCCGTGATCAAATGCGGAGGAGGCCATGTGCGGAAGATTCGTTCAGTATTCGGACCCGGAAGTCTACGCCAGCCGCTTCGAGCTCGAGTCTGTCTGCGACGCGCGACCGCGTTACAACCTCGCCCCAACCCAGTCGGTGCTCGCCATCCGAGTGGTCGGCGGCGGTGCCCGGGAGCTGGTCCCGTTGCGGTGGGGGCTCGTTCCATCCTGGTCGAAAGGGCCGGATAGCCGCTACAGCATGATCAATGCCCGCGCCGAGACGGTCGCTACCAAGCCCGCCTACCGAAATGCCTTCAGGCACAGGCGCTGCCTGGTCCCGATAGAGGGCTTCTACGAGTGGAAGACCGAGAGTGGGGTGAAGACGCCGTTCCTGATCCGGCGCCGGGACGCGGAGCCCTTCGCGATGGCAGGGCTTCGGGAGTGCTGGCACGGTAGGAGCGGGGAGGAGATCCAGTCCTGCGTCATCCTGGTCACCGGAGCGAACCAGGCTCGTGCGCGGCATCCACGACAGGATGCCGGTGGTCCTCCCGCCGGCGAGCCACTCGACCTGGCTGGACCCGGAAAACAAGGACGCCGACGCGCTCCTGGCAATGCTGATGCCGGCCGATCCGGAGCCCTGGACGCTGCTCGAGGTCTCCAGCCGGGTCAACAGCCCCGGAACGACGGTCCCGAGCTGATCGAGCCGGCGGGTCCCC
>CAVPOY010000038.1:0-81293 GCA_963707135.1 uncultured Gammaproteobacteria bacterium
GGGGTTCGGCGCGTGTTTCCGCAATTGGACGCAGGCGGTGACCACCGCCACCACTGGGGAGGTTATCGCAGTGGACGGCAAGAGCGCGCGCGGCTCGCGGGATCGGCGCCGTGGGCGCTCGGCGCTGCACATGGTCAGCGCTTGGGCGTGCCGCAACCGCCTGGTGCTGGGGCAGGAGGCCACCGAGGAGAAATCCAACGAGATCACCGCGATCCCCAAGCTGCTGGAATTGCTCGAGCTCAAGGGCTGCATCGTCACCATCGATGCGATGGGGTGTCAACGCGCCATCGCTGCGCAGATCCGTGCCCAGGGGGGCGACTATGTGCTCGGCCTCAAAAGCAACCAGAGCGCGTTGCAGGAGAGCGTCGAGGACTTCTTCGAGGTGGCCACGGCCGCGGACTTCGCCGCGGTGAGTCATGACTTTCACGAGGAGATCGACAAAGACCATGGACGCCTGGAGGTGCGCCGCTACTGGGTCACCGAGGACTTGCGCACGTTGCCTGACAATCCCCTGTGGGCCGGCCTGCGCAGCATTGGCATGGTCGAGCGCCGCTGTACCATCGGCACCACCGAGACTGTGGAGCGGCGCTATTTCATCAACTCCATCCCCGCCCAGGCCGAACGCTTTGCCAACGCAGTGCGTGGTCACTGGGGGGTGGAAAACCGCCTGCACTGGCGACTCGATGTGATCTTCGGCGAGGACGCGAGCCGCATCCGCAAAGGCAACGCCCCAGCAATCATGACCACCATCCGACACCTGTCCATGAACCTGTTCGAACAAGAACCTTCCAAACTGCGCCTCTCACAGAAACGCCGCAACGCCGCCTGGGACGACGACTACCGCGCTAAGGTGGTGTTCGGCCAGTGATTAATGCGCGCTCGCCCTGGGCGAGGGCATGGAGGCGGGCTGTCGGCCCCGGAGACTCGCCGGTGCCGGCCGGGTCAGGGCGCCGGATTCGGGTGCGCCGTATGGATCGCCTCGATCTCGGCGATCAGCTCGTCGGACAGCTCGACTTCGATGCTCGCGAGGTTCGCGTCAAGCTGCTCCAGCGTGGTTGCGCCGATAATGTTCGCCGTCGTGAAGGGGCGACTCGTGACCCAGGCCAGCGCCATCTGCGCGGGGTCCAGACCGTAGCGGCGTGCAAGCGCGACATACTCGGCGGTGGCGCGCTCGGCCTGGGGGTTCGAGTAACGGTTGAACCGCTCGTACAGGGTGAGCCGGGCACCGGCCGGGCGCTCGCCTCCCAGGTACTTTCCGGAGAGCACGCCGAAGGCCAGCGGCGAGTAGGCCAGCAGTCCGCAGCGCTCGCGGATCGCGACCTCCGCGAGCCCGATCTCGAACGTCCGGTTCAGCAGGCTGTAAGGATTCTGAATGCTGACGACCCTGGGCAGGCCATGCTGGTCGGCAAGCGCCAGCATGCGCATCGTGCCCCAGGGCGTCTCGTTCGACAGGCCGATCTGCCGCACCTTTCCTGCGGCCACCAGGTCCGCGAGCACCCGCAGCGTCTCCAACAGCGGGACGCTGCCGTCGTCCTCCGAGTGGGTGTAGCCGAGCTTGCCGAAGAAGTTGGTCTCGCGATCCGGCCAGTGCAGCTGGAACAGGTCGACGTAATCGGTCTGGAGCCGCCGCAGGCTCGCCTCCAGGGCGGCCTCGATGTTTCGCCGGTCCAGGCGCGGCTTCCCATCGCGCAGATAGGAGACCCATTCCCCGGGCCCGGCTACCTTGGTTGCCAGAACGACCCGATCCCGGCAGCCGCGGGACTTGAGCCAGGTGCCCACGTACTGCTCGGTCAGCCCCTGGGTCTCGGAGCGGGGCGGAACCGGATAGATCTCCGCCGTGTCGATAAAATTGACGCCGGCCGCCAGGGCTCGATCCAGCTGGTCATGAGCATCGGACTCGGAGTTTTGTTCGCCGAAGGTCATGGTGCCGAGGCATAGGGCGCTGACCTTGATATCCGAGCGCCCGAGTCGTCGCTGATGCATGGGTTTCTCCTGGGCTGACTATTGGAGCCGGCCGGTTGACGAAGAGCATGGGGTACATCGCCCCATTTGGTACCATTTCGTGCCTGTTTCGAGCGGCCGTGGCCGCGCGGTGTTTGTGATGACTATCGACGGCAGCCTCTTCGGCCCGATGGCGCTCTGGCTTTTCGGCATTCTGTACGCGGCGGTCCTGTTCGCGGCCCTGCGGATGGCGCCCTGGCGCCGGTTCCGGGATGCCGAGCAGGTCCACGTCTTCCTGGGTGCGACCGTCGCCGTGCTGCTGCTGTGGCACCTGGACACCCAGGTTCAGCCGGGCCTGTCGTTTCATCTGCTCGGGGTGACCGCGATCACGCTGATGTTCGGCTGGTCCCTGGCCGTGCTTTCGACCGCCCTGGTCCTGATCGGCGTGACGCTCAACGGCGGCGGAACCTGGGAGGGGCTCGCGCTCAACGCATTCCTGACCGGCGTGGTGCCGATCACGCTGACCCAGGTGCTCCTGGTCCTGATTCGCTGGTATCTGCCCAAGCAGTTCTTTGTCTATGTCCTCGTCAACGGCTTCCTGACCGCCGGGCTGGTCGGTGCGGCTACCGGCTACCTGGCCGCCTGGCTGCTGGTGGCCAGCGGCGCCTATACTTTCGCCGAGCTCGACCAGACGGTGCTACCCTTTTTCCCGCTGATGTTTCTGCCCGAGGCGATGCTCAACGGCTGGCTGCTCGCCGCCCTGGTGGTCTTCAAGCCGCAATGGGTCTATTCATTCAGCGACAAAGAGTACCTATCGCCGACCTCCTGAGGATAGCCAGGGAGTTTGGGACAGTCCTTGGGGCGGCATCTGGGGACACCCACCCCCTTCCCACGTCCTGCCGGGACGCCTGCTGCCATAGGCCCTCGGGGGCTCTGAGCAACGCCTGAAGGAAATCAAGGGACGTCTCGCCAGGGGCTACACCTACCCACCTCCCACGGGTTGACCTACGCCCACACCCCTAAACCGCTCCACCGTCTCCCCGGTACCGCGTAGGCTTGGGGTTCGGACTATCCTGGCGTAACTGCTGTCGGCCCAAGTCCGGCAGTCGACCAATGCAAATGACGTCCCCCGGCTCCCCGCTCCGTCGCACCGAACAGCACATGTCCGACTGCTCTACTATACTTTCGCTGCGCCTAAATGTAGGCTCCCTTAGCCGTCGCATTGGCGTTGGACTCCCAACGGAGGAACAGGAGGTCGCATTCCAAAAATGGGAGGGAGCGAGGGCGAAAAATGCCGGCGCACACACCGCGCCTTACGCCGCATCGAGATCTCGACAACGAGGCTCTTAGCGGTTAACCGAGGGGACATTATCATGCAAGTAGTGGTCAGAGAGTATTCTGGAAAAAAAGCAAAAAAGCTGTTTGATGTGCTGGAGGAGCACAAGGCGGATGTGGAAAACCTCATGCGCTCGGTCAAGGGTTTTGTGAGCTACACGCTTGCCCGCAGCGGTGATGGCGGATATTCGGTGACTGTCTGCGAAGATAAGGCCGGTATTGATGAAAGCGTCGCAAACGCGAAGGAGTGGATCGCCAACAACGCAGGGAAAATCGGTGCTAGCGCCCCTAAAGTGTCAGATGGCGACGTAATCATTCACATTTAATTGCGCTCCGGACGTATCGGAGCCCTGGCGCAGCAGAATCCACAGAGACAGGCCCCGCCCTCAAACGGCGGGGCTTTTTTCGTAACACTCAGGCCGGAATCCCGGAGATTCACCGATTTCCTGCGGGGCGCACCGGCGGTGCAGTTTCGGACCGCAGCCAGCGTCTTGCCGCCTTGCCTGCCCTCTTTCAACCTCGGATAATCAGCCACGAACAAAGAGGCACCTGGCCAGCCTGTAGGCCAATGCCATTAAGTTAGCCGATTAGCGCTGTAGCTCAGCTGGCGGGCTCGCGACCTGAGCCTGCGCCGGGAGCACAATCCTCGTGAGACCCCCGAGTGAGGATCCGGCGATGCCCCAGAACAAGATTCAGTTTCAGCCTGGTATGCCATTGAGCGAGCTCATGGAGCGATTCGGAACCGAGACGCAGTGCGAGACGGCCCTGGAGCGGGCGCGCTGGCCCTCGGGATTCCTCTGCCCGGAGTGCGGCGAGTCGGCGCACTCGACGTTTGTGGCCGACGGGCGCCAGTACTGGCAGTGCGCGCACTGTCGAGCGCAGACGACGGTGCGCTCCGGCACCCTGTTTCACGCCTCCAAGCTGCCCCTGAGCAAGTGGTTCCAGGCCATCTACCTGGTCACCCAGAACAAGAGCAACATCTCCGCGCTCGCGCTCAAGCGCTACCTGGGCGTGTGTTACCGCACCGCCTGGCGGGTCAAGCACAAACTCTTGGAGGCCATGGCCGAGCGCGAATCGCGTCGTCTGCTCACGGGGGTCGTTGTGGCCGACGACGCCTACCTCGGCGGTGTGCATGCCGGCAAGCCGGGGCGAGGATCGGAGAACAAAGTGCCGTTCATGGCCGCCGTTGAGCTCAACGACGCGGGGCATCCGCTGCATGTGCGGTTCGACCCGATCGCCGATCTCAAAGGATCGACGCTGGCGTGCTGGGCGCGCACCGCGTTGCACGAAGCCGTTCACCTGGTCACCGACGGCCTGGCGAGCTTCTCCGCCGCCGGGGCGGTCGTGGCCGCGCACGGCGCCATCATCGTCAACCCGCGCCAATCCAGTGACTTGGAGGTCTTCGAATGGGTCAACACCTTCATCGCCAACCTCAAAACACCGATCCGAGGGACCTACCATCATTTTGACTTCAAGAAGTACGCGGCTCGTTACCTCGCCGAGGCGCAGTATCGCGTCAACCGCCGCTTCGAGCTGCGCTCGCTGGTCGATCGACTGCTGTGGACCTGCGCCAGAACCGAACCCTGCCCGGAATCCTGGCTGCGCCTCGGCGTGGTCCGGCCTAGCTGAGGAATGGCGCTAATCGCCTTAAGTTAAGCCCCCCCTCACCGGCAGCGCTTATAGTTGGGGTAGAAGCCCTGAATTTTGGCGGGCTTCATTTTGCGCGGTGGCGAGCGATGCGGTCGCACCGCCTCCACGCTGGCCGCCATGGCTAAGACCAGTGTGGCGACGAGTTCCTGGCCACCGAGGTCCAAGAGCAACCGGGCAGCGGCGTGCTTCATCTTCGAGAGCGCGTTGGCAAAGTTCACGCGGTAGGGGTGGCGGCGCGCCGCGTAGAGTCGGTCGGCGATCGCCTGGGCGACCCAGACGAGAATCGCCGCGAGGTTCATGGCGAAGATCTTGGCGTAGAAATCCTGACGCACGCTCAGGGCGCTGCGTCCGGAGAAATTTTCGATCTCTACGCGGCATTTGGCGCGTTTGTACTGCTCCTCGATGTGGCCAGCACCTCGGTTTCCCCGCCCTTGAGGGTCACCCGGACCAAGCGCACGACCAGTGGCGCGGTCGGGAGGCCATAGACGTTGCACTGGCGGCGCGCCTCCTCGCCGGGCGTGAAGACCACCGCCGCGCTGGCCGCGCCCGACGCCACAAAGGCCTCCACTTCGTTGGAGAAGGCGACCGGCACGCGCATGCAGAAATCCCGTTGCTCCAAGGCATGGAGGGCGAACAGCCAAAAGGCCGGGTAGCCGCGATCATAGAGCACCAGGTCATCGGCCCGGGTCGCGGCCAGGTGCTCCCCGGCCAGCACCCGCTCGCCCACGTCGGTGGACACCAAATCGGCCTCGACCACCACCGTGTTGAGCGCGTCGTAAAGCACCGATAGGCGTCCCAGCGGGATGCGCGAGCCCTCCGGCGGCGGCCCGTAGGCGGCGATCACATCGGGGGTCGGCGGCAGCCGCACGGTGGAGCCATCCACCGCCAGCAGACGCCGCCCGCGCCAGCGGCGCCACGCAAAATGGGCCTGGAAGGTCGCCACCGACCAGGTGATCGCTGAGCCGCATCACCGCCTGCGGGTTGAGCTTTTGGCGGGCCTGGCAGAACGCCGATGCGCTGACCGCCTGGCTCGTCAGCCCCTCGGTAAACAACTCAACGAACTGATCCAACTCGTCCTGAATCGTGCCTTTACGCAGGTTCACCAGCAAGGCCACCAGGGCCGGCAGAGGAAGGGCGCGGTCGCGGGTGAAATCCTTGGGGCCGCTACGGGCACACGCCGCGAACTCATCGGAGTTTAAATACTCCTTGAGCGGAGTATCGATATTTTCAAATTTGACTAATTAATTGTGCTTCTGAAACAGAGGGTTGCATTGCTTTAGGCTTGAGGAGCACTGCGGTTGGCTCCGGTTGCGATGGCTGAGTGACGGCAATCTTAAAGCAGAATCAGTGCGTTAGCGCTAACTTAATGGCATTGGATCCGCGTCTCGGCTCTACATTGAGGAAACGGGGCTGCTGGCCGCTCTATGCTGTGGGACGGCTTTTGGGTTGACGGGTTGTGTGCTGGCTTGACGATAGATATTGCAAGAACCCGTGTCTCTGGCTAGCTTGGGCCAAAGTCCCTCCCGAGTCCTCACATGACTATCGACGGCAGCCTCTTCGGCCCGATGGCGCTCTGGCTTTTCGGCATTCTGTACGCGGCGGTCCTGTTCGCGGCCCTGCGGATGGCGCCCTGGCGCCGGTTCCGGGATGCCGAGCAGGTCCACGTCTTCCTGGGTGCGACCGTCGCCGTGCTGCTGCTGTGGCACCTGGACACCCAGGTTCAGCCGGGCCTGTCGTTTCATCTGCTCGGGGTGACCGCGATCACGCTGATGTTCGGCTGGTCCCTGGCCGTGCTTTCGACCGCCCTGGTCCTGATCGGCGTGACGCTCAACGGCGGCGGAACCTGGGAGGGGCTCGCGCTCAACGCATTCCTGACCGGCGTGGTGCCGATCACGCTGACCCAGGTGCTCCTGGTCCTGATTCGCTGGTATCTGCCCAAGCAGTTCTTTGTCTATGTCCTCGTCAACGGCTTCCTGACCGCCGGGCTGGTCGGTGCGGCTACCGGCTACCTGGCCGCCTGGCTGCTGGTGGCCAGCGGCGCCTATACTTTCGCCGAGCTCGACCAGACGGTTCTACCCTTTTTCCCGCTGATGTTTCTGCCCGAGGCGATGCTCAACGGCTGGCTGCTCGCCGCCCTGGTGGTCTTCAAGCCGCAATGGGTCTATTCATTCAGCGACGAGCAGTACCTGCACGGCAAGTAACGGGGAGCTTTCGATGGGGTGGTGGGGCACGGCCGTCGGGGGTGCCGTCGGTCTGATGGTCGCCGGTCCGGTCGGCGCGGTTTTCGGCGCGGCGCTGGGACAGGGCTTCGACCGCGGCCTGCTCGGGCGGTTCTTTCCAAGACGGCTCCCGGCCGGGGATCGCGTTCGCATTCAGGAACGGTTTTTCGAGGCTACATTCGCGATCATGGGCCATGTGGCCAAGAGCGACGGGCGCGTCGGCGAGGCCGAGGTGGCCTTCGCCGAGTCCGTCATGGACCGAATGGACCTGAGCCCGGGGCTGCGACGGGCGGCGATTCTGCTGTTCAATCAGGGCAAGTCATCCCAGTTCGATCTCAAGGCGGCCATCGCGGACCTGCGCGTCGTTCTGGCCGGGCAGGCGTCGCTGCTTCAGCTCTTCCTGGAGGTGCAGCTCGCCGCGGCCTACGCGGACGGAACCCCGACAACAGCGGAGCGCGAGGTCTTGTCCGAAATTAGGCGGGGCCTGGGCATCTCGCCCTCGACCTACCAGAGTCTGGAGCGGCTAGTTGCACTCCAGCGGCGGATCCACCGGCGAGGTACTGGAACAGGCCGCGCCCGCCCGGAGCCGCCCCCGACCCGCGAGTCCCTGCTCCAGGGTGCCTATGCGGTGCTCGGGATTGCGCCCGCGGCGAGCGACTTCGAGGTCAAGCGGGCCTACCGGCGCCTGATGAGCCAGCACCACCCCGACAAGCTGGCCTCCAGGGGTCTGCCGGAAGAGGCGCTGAAGATGGCCTCCCAGAAGACCCAGGAGATCCGACGCGCCTATGAGGCGATCACGCAGGCCCGCGCCGCCTGACCGCCGTCCGTAAGGCCTGGGGCCTCCCTGCACCGCACGGGAATCGGCCGACGTCGACTCAGTAGCCGCTCGGGACCGATACGCTGCAATTGCCGACGAGACGGGGCGGCTCCGAGGCGTCCCGGGGCCTGGGAATGGGTGAAAATCCAGTGCCGTTGCGGTAAAGTCAGGCCCTTTCCATAGCTGTCCCCGGTCGATGATCAATGCGTCTAGGCCGGTATTCGGAGGGAGCATCCCATGGCGACTGATCTGATTGCACCGTCCATCCTGTCGGCCGATTTTGCCAAGCTCGGCGAGGAGGTCGACAACGTGCTCGCGGCGGGTGCGGACATCGTTCACTTCGACGTCATGGACAACCACTACGTGCCGAACCTGACCATCGGCCCGCTGGTCTGCGAGGCGCTGCGCAAGCACGGCGTCACGGCGCCGATCGACGTGCACCTGATGGTCAAGCCGGTGGACCGTATCATCCCCGATTTCGCCAAGGCCGGCGCCACCTACATCACCTTCCACCCGGAGGCGAGCGAGCATGTCGACCGCACCCTGCAGCTGATCCGCGGTGAGGGCTGCAAGTCCGGTCTGGTGTTCAATCCCGCTACGCCCCTGTCGTACCTGGATTACGTGCTGGACAAGGTGGACATGATCCTGCTGATGTCGGTGAACCCCGGCTTCGGCGGGCAGAGCTTCATCCCGTCGGCGATGGACAAGCTCCGTCTGGTGCGCAAGATGATCGACGACTCGGGTCTCGACATCCGGCTCGAGATCGACGGCGGCGTCAAGGCCGACAACATCGCCGAGATCAAGGCCGCCGGCGCCGACACCTTCGTCTCCGGCTCCGGCATCTTCGGCAAGGGCAATGACGGCGACCCCCACCGCTACGACAGCATCATCCGCCATATGCGCGAGGCCATGGCCAGCGTCCGCCGCTAGATTCTGGCTGCGGGGAGCAGTACCTGATGCGTCAGCCCAAGATGATCCTGATCGACCTCGACGGTACGCTGGTGGACAGCGTGCCGGACCTGGCGTACTGCGTGGACGCCATGATGCAGCGCCTGGGGAGACCACCTCACGGCGAGGCGGCGGTGCGCAATTGGGTCGGCAACGGCGTGGAGCGTCTGGTGCGCCGCGCCCTCATCGGCCAGTTGGACGGCGAGCCGGACGAGGCCGACTTCGAGCAGGCCTACCCGATATTCCTCGACCTCTATGCCGAGAATACCTCGAAGCGCTCGCGGCTCTATCCCGGGGTCAGGGAGGGGATCGACTACCTGAAATCGGCCGGCTACCCGCTCGGCTGCGTCACCAACAAGGCCGCTCGGTTTACCGAGCCGCTGCTGAGTGACCTGGGGATTCTGGACGCCTTCGGGGTCGTCATCAGCGGCGACACCCTGCCGAAGAAGAAACCGGACCCGATGCCGCTGCTGCACGCGGCCGGACACTTCGGCGTAGCGCCGGCCGAATCCCTGATGCTCGGGGACTCGGTCAGCGACGTGAAGGCCGCGCGGGCCGCCGGGTTCGGCGTGGTCTGCGTCAGCTACGGTTACAACCACGGGCAGGACATACGAGACGCCCGGCCGGATGCCGTCATCGACTCGATGATCGAGCTAAAGGGCCTTCTGGCCGCGGCGGCCTGAGGGCTCACGACTAGCCCCTGTCGACCGGTTGGGGCAATCACGACGATTCGGAGCATTGCACACTTGATCGGGACTGGGCTGCGAGGCACGACGGGGTGGCGATGGTGGCGCTGAGAGTCCTCGGCGACGCGTTCAGCCCCCTTGCCCGGAGACCCCGATGACCCGCGAAGACTTCCGAACCCTGGCCGACCAGGGCTACAACCGTATCCCCCTCGTCTGCGAGGTCCTGGCCGACCTCGACACCCCCTTGAGCGTCTACCTCAAGCTCGCCGAGGGACCGAGCTCCTACCTCTTCGAATCCGTACAGGGCGGCGAGAAATGGGGCCGCTACTCGATCATCGGTCTCCCCTGCCGCACCCGGGTCAGAATTGCCGGTCACCGGGTCACGCTCGAGCGAGACGGCGTCCCGGTCGAGGAGGTCCAATCACCGGACCCGTTGACCTGGATCGAGGAGTTCCAGCGGCGCTTCCGGGTCGCCAGCCATCCCGGGATGCCGCGATTCACCGGCGGACTCGTCGGCTACTTCGGCTACGACACCATTCGCTACATCGAGCCCCGGCTGGCCCGTTGCCCCAACCCGGATCAGCTCGGAACACCGGACATCCTGCTGATGGTCTCCGACGAGGTCGTCGTCTTCGACAACCTCGCCGGGCGCATGTACATCATTCTGCACCTGGACCCGGAGGCCGGCGATACGCTCGAGTCCGGCGAGGCGAGGATGGCCGAGCTGATCACCCGGATGCAGCGCGGGGCGCCGCGAGACACGGGGCGGAGCGAACGGCGAATCCAGGAGAGCGACTTCGTCTCCGGATTCACCGAGGACGGCTTCGAGCAAGCGGTGCGGCGGATCAAGGACTACATCCTGGAAGGTGACTGCATGCAGGTCGTGCTGTCGCAGCGCCTGTCGGTGCCCTATCAGGCGCCCGCCGCTCGATCTCTACCGCGCGCTGCGCGGCCTGAACCCGTCGCCCTACATGTACTTCCTGGACCTGGACGAATTCCAGATCGTCGGCTCGTCGCCCGAGATCCTGACCCGGCTCGAGGACGGTGTGGTCACGGTGCGACCGATCGCGGGTACCCGCCGGCGCGGGTACTCGGATGACGAGGACCGTGCACTGGAGGCGGAATTGCTGGCGGACCCGAAGGAGCTCGCCGAGCACCTGATGCTGATCGACCTCGGGCGCAACGACACGGGCCGCGTCGCGAAGGTCGGCAGCGTGCGCGTCACCGACAGGATGATCGTCGAGCGCTATTCGCACGTCATGCACATCGTCTCGAACGTGGTCGGCGAGCTGCGCGACGGCATGAGCGCGATGGACGTGCTGCGGGCCACCTTCCCGGCCGGCACCGTCTCCGGGGCCCCGAAGATCCGGGCGATGGAGATCATCGACGAGCTGGAGCCGGTCAAGCGCGGGGTCTACTCGGGCGCCGTCGGTTATCTGTCCTGGAACGGCAACATGGACACGGCGATCGCGATCCGTACCGCGGTGATTAAGGATGGCGTGCTGCACATCCAGGCCGGGGCCGGCGTGGTCGCCGATTCAGTACCCGCCCTGGAGTGGGAGGAGACCATGAACAAGGGGCGGGCGATCTTCCGCGCCGTCGCCATGGCCGAGGCCGGCATCGATCGCCACGCGTGCGGGCGCGGAGGGGGCTGATCATGTTGCTGATGATCGACAATTACGACTCCTTTACCTACAACCTGGTGCAGTACCTGGGTGAGCTCGGCGCGGACGTGCGGGTGGTGCGCAACGATGAGCTCACCGTCGAGCAGGTGGTGGGACTCCATCCGGAGCGGATCGTGATCTCGCCCGGGCCCTGCACCCCGAACGAGGCCGGGATCTCGGTTCCCGCTGATTCGGTCGATGGCCGGACGGGTGCCGATCCTCGGCGTCTGCCTCGGTCACCAGTCCATCGGCCAGGCCTTCGGCGGGCGAATCGTCAAGGCGCGCGCCGTGATGCACGGCAAGACCTCGCCGATTCATCACTCGGGTCAGGGCGTTTTCAATGGGCTCGACAACCCGTTCGAGGCCACCCGCTACCACTCGCTGATCATCGAACGCGGGACCCTGCCCGACTTGCCTGGAGGTCACCGCCTGGACCGAGAACGACCGCGGCGATCCGGACGAGATCATGGGCGTGCGACACCGGGAGCTCCCGATCCAGGGGGTCCAGTTCCACCCCGAGTCCATCCTGACCCGGCACGGGCACGACCTGTTGCGCAATTTCATCGAGGACCGATAGGCGAATCATGGACATCAAGCAGGCCATTGGCGCGTGCATCGAGGGCACCGATCTCGGCGCCGAGCAGATGACCGAGGTCATGCGCGCCATCATGACCGGGGGCGCCACCGCGGCCCAGATCGCCGGATTTCTGGTGGCCTTGCGGATGAAGGGCGAGACGGTCGCCGGAGATCGCCGCCGCAGCCGCGGTGATGCGCGAGCTCGCCGCCGGTGTCGATATCTCCGGCCTGGATCACGTCGTGGATATCGTCGGCACCGGCGGCGATGCCTCCGGAACCTTCAATGTCTCGACGACCGCGATGTTCGTCGCGGCCGCGGCCGGTTGTCATGTGGCCAAGCACGGCAACCGCTCGGTGTCGAGCAAGTCGGGTGCCGCGGACGTCCTCGAGGCCGCGGGCATCAGGCTGGACCTCACGCCGGAACAGGTTGAGCGCTGTGTCCGCGAGGTGGGTGTCGGCTTCATGTTTGCGCCGGGCCACCACGGCGCGATGAAACATGCGATTGGGCCGCGACGGGAGCTCGGCGTGCGCACGATCTTCAATGTGCTGGGTCCGCTGACCAATCCAGCGGGGGTGCCCAACCAGCTTCTGGGCGTCTTCAGCGAGACGCTGCTGGAGCCGCTGGCCGAGGTGCTGCAACGGCTCGGAAGTCGACATGTCCTGGTGGTTCATGCCCGCGACGGGATCGACGAGATCAGTATCGGCGCGGTCACCGACGTCGCCGAGCTGAGGGACGGTGAGATCCGCCGCTACGCTATCCAGCCCGAGGACTTCGCCTTGACCCGCTCCGGGCTGGAGGCAATCCGCGTCGACGGCCCCGCCGAGAGCCTCGCGATGCTGAGGGGCGTGCTCGAGAACGTCCCGGGTCCGGCCCGCGACATTGTTCAGCTCAATGCCGGCGCCGCCATCTATGTGGCCGGCCGCGCGCTCACCCTGGCCGAGGGGGTCGCGCGGGCCGGAGCGGCCATCGCGGGGGGCGACGCGCTGCGGCAGCTCCAACGTCTGGCCGCTTTCACTCAAAGCCTCGATTGAGGTCAGATTCGTCGAGAGGTCCGAACCCCAGCAATGCCCGATACCCCGGACATCCTAAAGAAGATCTGCCACCGCAAGTCCCAAGAGGTGCTGGCGCGAGAGGAGCGCCTACCGTTGCAGCAGCTCGCCGCCGATGCGCGGGCGGCCGCACCGACTCGCGGATTCGCCGCGGCGTTGGAGGCCCTGGCCGGTCTGGGCCAGCCGGCCGTGATCGCCGAGATCAAGAAGGCAAGTCCCAGCAAGGGCGTGCTGCGAGAGGACTTCCGGCCGGCGGAGATCGCCGAGAGCTATGCCCGCGGCGGCGCCGCCTGCCTGTCGGTGCTTACGGACGTCGATTTCTTTCAGGGCAGCGACGCCCATTTGCAGCAGGCGCGAGCCGCGTGCGCGCTCCCGGTCATCCGCAAGGACTTCATCATCGACCCGTATCAGGTTTACGAGGCGCGGGCCATCGGCGCGGACTGCGTCCTTCTGATCGTTGCCTGTCTCGGTGATGCCCAGTTGCGCGAGCTGAGCGACCTGGCGCACGAGCTCGGCATGGACGTGTTAGTGGAGGTGCACGACGGCGAGGAGCTGAATCGGGCACTGCGGGTGCCGGGCCGGCTGATCGGCATCAACAACCGCAACCTGCGCACCTTCGAGGTGAGTCTGCAGACGACCCTCGGCCTGCTGGACGCCATTCCGCAGGACCGGCTGCTGGTCACCGAGAGCGGCATTCTGGGACCCGAGGACGTGACGCGGCTGCGGGAGCGGGGAGTCCACGCATTTCTGGTCGGCGAGGCATTTATGCGCGCGGAGGACCCGGGCGCCGAACTTCGCCGTCTGTTTTTCGGTTAATGACTAGACGGCGAATGGGCAGCCCGGACTTGGACGGGTCTTGAGCGTGCCCCGTCGCGGGGCGACCATCCTGGAGTCAGGTCCCGTGACCCGACCCCGGGTCGTGCCGGACTAGCGTGTCCCGAACACCACGATGGTCTTTCCCTTGACGCTCACCAGCCCCTGTTCCTCCAGGCTCTTAAGCACGCGCCCGGCCATTTCGCGCGAGCAGCCGACGATCCGGCCCAGCTCCTGCCGGGTCACCCGTATCTGCATCCCGTCCGGGTGGGTCATGGCGTCCGGCTGCTTGCAGAGGTCCAGCAGGGTGCCCGCTATTCGGCCGGTGACATCCAGGAACGCCAGATGCCCGACCTTGCGGCTGGTCTGACGCAGCCGCTGCGAGAGCTGGAGGCCGACCCCGTATAGGAAATCCTTGGCGTAATCCTTCATCTCGTTATCGAGCAGCCGATCCATGCGCTGATAGGTGATCTCGGCCACGCGACATTTCGTTCTTGTGCGGATGATCACACTTCGGGTGTTTTGGGGTATGAATAAGCCCATCTCGCCGATGAACTCCCCCTTGTTGATATAGGCCAGAAGAAGCTCGCGCCTGTCCTCGTCATCGATCAACGCGGCGACGGAACCCTCTATAAGGTAATAGAGGCTCTCCGCGGGCTCTCCTTGCCGGATGAAATCCACGTTCTTGTCGTAGCTCTTGGTATGGCAGAACGAAAGAAAGGGCTCCAGCCAACGTGGGTCTTGCTTTGGTGGGATTAGAATAGTCATTGTTCCGGGTGTCGCAGCTCCAAGGTTCGCCCTTGATTCTAGGCAAGGTCCTGCCACTTGTCGAACTGTGGTAGCCTCCCGCCGTCATACGGCCCTCGGGGGCGCTGACGCGACCCGATCGATGCCCGATTCGGCGCTGGCGGCACCGGTTCCTGTTCGTATTCGGGAGAAGACATGAAGGCTCGGGTGAAGTGGATCGATGGTGCTGCGATGCTCGGCGAGTCGGGCTCCGGGCATGGCGTGGTGATGGATGGGCCGCCGGAGCTCGGCGGTCGCAACGTCGGTGTCCGCCCGATGGAGATGCTGCTGATTGGCATGGGCGGGTGCACCCAGTTCGACGTGCTGCTGATCCTGCGTAAGGCGCGCCAGTCGGTCACGGACTGCGTGGTTGAGCTCGTGGCCGAGCGTTCCAAGACCGATCCCAAGGTCTTCACGCGGATCCATGCCCACTTTATCCTCTCCGGGCGTGATCTGGACCCCCACCACGTGGAGCGCGCGATCCGCTTGAGCGCCGAGAAGTACTGCTCCGCGTCGATCATGCTCGGCGCCACCGCGTCCATCACCCACGATTTCGAGATTCGCGATGCGTGACGCTCGCGCGGAGTTCGACGCGCTTTCCGAAGAGTTCTATTCGGTCTGGTTTCGTTTTCACCCGGACCGGGCCCTCGAGGCGGGCATCGCCGACTACGGCGGTCTGCTGCCGGCCCAGGACGACGACGATCTGGCGGCACTCCGCGGCTGGCTCGAGAACTTGATCATGGGCCTCGAAGAGATCGATTACGCCGCGCTGGATGTTGACCGGCGGCTTGATCTGGAGCTGATGTACGGGGCCGCGCGGGTCGAGCACCGGGAGATCGCCGCCTTCGACTGGCGCCGGCGCGATCCGCAGCGTTTTCTTCCGGTCGGGGAGATCTACCGGCTGACCCTTCAGCCGCCAGAGGACCTGCGTCCGGCGCTGGCGCAACTGCTCGCCGCGGTCCCCGAGTATCTGCGTCAGGCCCAGGCGCACCTGCGCGACGTCGCTGAGGGGCTCGCGCCGACGATGGTCCGCGCCGCCGCCCGGGAGGCCGACAGCGGTCGTTGCTATCTTCGCGAGCTCGCCCGAAGCCCTTGGCTTCGTCGTCACTGCTACGGCCTGAGCGAGCTCGAGTCGCTCGCCGAGGCGGCGTGCGGGTCGCTGACCGGCTACCGGGATCTGCTGTTGGCTGATATTGCGCCGCGGGCACGGGGTGAGCTGGGGTGCGGGGCGGATCATCTACGCCTGCGGCTGAGCAATCTCCATTTCATGGACTGCGATCCAGGCGCCCTCCGCGAGCCGCTCGCCCGGTCGCTGCGTCAGACCGAGCTTGCATTGGCGGGGCTGGACACCGGCCAGGACCGCGATCCCTCGGACCTTATCGGCCAGGTCGCTGGACTCGCGTCTCCTCGCGACGGCACCGCGCAGCGTCATCGCCGGGTCTGCGACGACCTGAGGCGGGAGATCGAGGAGCAGGGGGTCGTGGGCCTGCCGAGCGCGGCGCTCGAGATCAGCGAGCGCCTGGCCTGTCCAAGGCCGCGCCGACTGGGTGCGGATTATCTGGCTCGGGACACCGGGAGCGGTACCCTGTACCTGCCGGCGGCCCACCCCCGCGCCGAGCCCCCGGCGAAGATCCGGGCCCGTTGTCTCGCCAAGGGCTGGGGAGGAAGCCACCTGCTGGCGTTCGCTGGCGGCGATCGGGCGCGGCGCATGGCCCGGCGAGTTTGCAACGGTGTCTCGCTGGTATCGGGTTGGAACCTTTACCTCTGCCGTCGCCTAGCCGATTCATCCGACGGCTCTCGCAGGCACCAGTCGCTGATGCGGCGACGCGATAGCATCCTGCGCGCCCAGCTGGATCTGGATCTGCACGCGGGCGCGGTCAATTCCGGGCAGGCAATGGCGCACCTCCGCGGACTTGGTTACGACGAATCCGCGGCGACGGTCGAGCTCGCGCATACGGCCGCTCGACCGGGCGATGCATTGGCCGGGGTGCTCGGGTGGCTGATGTTGGAGCAGATCAGGGACCAGCAACGGGAGATCCAGGGTGCGGACTTCTCCGAACGCGAGCTCCACGATCGGCTGGTCGCCCACGGCAGTGTCCCACTACCGCTGGTTCTCAAGCACGGTCTCGGCTACCCCATGTGGGAGGGGGCCTGCCAGGCCCTGTTTGGGGGCGCGGAAGAAGCGCGGGTCTGACTTAGAGCTGCCAACCGATCCGTCGGCCGCCCTGGGGCGCGCCGCCGATGAGTCAGAGCCAGTAGACGCTTCGGGTCATCAGCCCTGAGGTGAGGCGCATCGCGAGCCGGATCGGCGCCGGCAGCTCCGACCCGCCGGCAGCCTTGGCGACCTGGGCGTGGTGCACCTCATCGGCTTTCATCTGCTCCAGCACCGAGCGCGTCTTCTCATCCTGTTCGGGAATCTGCTCCAGATGACCATCCAGGTGGCGCTCCACCTGCCGTTCCGTCTCGACCACGAAACCCAGGCTCCAGCGGTCCCCGATGAGGCCGGCGGCCGCTCCGATCGCGAAGGAGCCCGCGTAGAAGAAGGGGTTCAGCAGGCTCTTGCGGTCCCCCAGGTCGTTAAGACGCTCCTCGCACCAGGCGAGATGATCGTTTTCCTCCTGGGCGGAGCGTTCCAGCCTCTTGCGCGTCTCCGGTAGCCTCGCCGTCAGCGCCTGGCCCTGGTAGAGCGCCTGGGCGCACACCTCGCCCGTGTGGTTGATCCGCATCAGCCGCGCCACGTGTTTGCGCTGCTGGGCATCGAGCTCCGGTTCGGGGAGGCCGGCCGAGGGGTTTTGTCGCTCCGTGGTCCTCGGGTGCCCGAAGATCGTGCGCAGAGCGTCGTCTAACTGTATCAGCAGCCGATCGGCACCGGAGTAGTCTCGGGTGTTCATGGTGGAAAGTCCTGTGCGGTGAGTCGGATGGGGACGCTGATCATAGGCCACCCTGCCAGGCGATCGGCTGGCGATTCCATGGCGCGGATCTGGAATCGCTTAAACATCAGTCGGTTGCGTGGTCGGCGCCGGCGGGACATCTTCGACCCCACCCGAATTCTGCGCGTGCGGTGTCTCCGATTCAACGTTCGGGTGATGGGTCTCGGATCTGGCGCGCGATCAACTCCACCGGGTGGCAGACCTCGACTCGAAGCCCTGCCTCGCGGATGCCGGCAGCGAGGTGCAACGCGCACCCGGCGTTGGTCGTGACAACGATATCGGGAGCGGCCCGGGCTATCGCTTTCGATTTATCGGCCAGAAGGGACTCGGCCATCGCGGGCTGCTGGATCATGTAGGTTCCGGCAGCCCCGCAGCAACGGCTGTTGCCCGTAAGGGCGTCGACCTCGAGTCCAGGAATGCGGCTCAGCAGGCGATGGACGGCCGCGTTTCCGCCGAGCAGATTCCGGTGCGAACAGGGCTCGTGCACCAGGACCCGGCGGGGCAATGGGAGAAGCTCAAATCCGCTCAGAAGGGAGCCGCGGTCAAGCATCTCGCAGATCTCCACGGCGTCGGCGGCGCCGGGCCGGCCCTCCCTGAGCTCGGCGACGCAGGCGCTGGCCAACCCGACCAGAGGGACCCTTGATTCGGGCCTGAAACAGGCGGAGCGACGTTGGTCGGCGTCGGCGGGCAGTCCGTTGTGTCGCAGCATCGCGCCGCAGCAGGCGGGTCGGTCAGAGACGAACGCGGGCAGCCCGATCCGGTCGAAAACCTGCAGCGCGGCCTGGAGCGCGGGGCCCTGGGCGGCCGTTCCCATGCAGCCGGCGAAGAGCTCGATTTCGGGTTGTTCCGGACTCCTTGGCTCGATTCGCCTGGGCGGCGCGCCCAGAACGGTGGCTATCCGATGATAGGGGCGGACGTGCTTCCAACCCGCCAGCCCGATCAGCTCCGCCAGCCGGGCGGCGCCGCTCGTTCTGTAGAGTGCCGACAGGGAGCCAAGCCCCGTCGCTACCCGTGCACTGCTCAGTGCCGAAAGCCATCCGCGCTTCCACCGGCGGCGCCAGCGCGGCAGTCGCGCGGTTCGCTCGGCGTTTGCGCCGTCCGCGAGCCGGCCGAAAGCGACCAGCGAAGGACACATGGCCTCGCAGGCGCGGCACGTAAGACAACCGTCGAGATGGGCGGCAAGGGTCACGGACATCGCGAGCTGTCCCGACGCCCAGCCCTGGACCAACGCGATGCGCCCGCGGGGGGAGTCCGCCTCGTTGTCGAGCTTGCCGAACGTCGGGCAGTGCGGCAGGCACAGGCCGCATTTGACGCACTGGTCGGCGAGCCGGAGGAGTTGCTCAGGGGACACTGCAACCGTGTGGGGCGGTCAGCCCGTGTGGAGCGGGTAGCAGGGTTGCGAGGCCCGGACCTTATGCATGTTCAGGGGGCGACGGATTCATGATGAGGACATGGTAACCTTCGACAACGCGAAGAACATTCGAACCGCCCCGCGCGCGGGGCGCTGCTTCCCCCGGGCCCCACGTATTGCCGCACCCTGGGTGCGCCGACCGCGGAACCGAGGCTAAAGCTGGCGTCCGGGGAATACAACGGGACAGCAGGCCATGTCGTATTACCGATATCACGTTTTCGTCTGCACAAACGAGCGCGAGGATGGCAGTCAGGCCTGCGGGCAGTGCGGGGCCAGAGAACTGCGCGATTACCTCAAGCGACGCACCAAAGAGCTTGGTATCGCCGGCAAGGATAGCGTTCGGGTAAACACGGCAGGATGTTTCGACCGGTGCTCCGAAGGACCCGTGATGGTCGTCTACCCGGAGGGTACCTGGTATACCTACGTGGACCGCGAGGATCTCGAGGAGATCCTGCAGGAGCACATCGTTAACGGCCGCGTCGTCGAGCGTCTGAAGCTTCCTGTCTGAGCGTGTACGTCCTCGCCGCGAAGAAGCGGATTCGGGGTTGACAGCGGGGATGCCATATTAGATAATTACTACATGCCGAAGCTCTGGTTGAGGGTCGGCATTCTCAATCCTCCTTTGGTGGTTTTTTTCGAACGCGGCCGCTGGCCGCGTTTTTTTTCGCTTGCTCTAACCCTCTTCGCTTCCGGACGTTTCAGCCTGACCCGGGTGTCGAGCGGGCGCTGTCGTCGACCTTTGCCTTAGGGTTGCGCGCCCGAGCGCCATCACGTAGACTTCGCGGTCTTTCTCGGTTGGGCCAGTGAGTTACGGCCCTTGGAGCCTGGGACATGACGATGACTGAAAGTGCCAAACCGGCCGAGGTGCGTCGCGCCTGGTACCTGGTGGACGCCGATGGCAAGACACTGGGGCGGTTGGCCAGCGAAGTGGCACGGCGTCTGCGCGGTAAGCACAAACCACAGTTCACGCCCCACGTCGACACCGGCGACTACATTGTGGTCGTCAACGCCGAAAAGGTTCGCGTGACCGGCAACAAGCTCGAAGACAAGATGTACTATCGTCACACGGGCTACGTGGGCAATCTTCGCTCCATGAACCTGGGTAAGCTGCTGGACACCGCCCCGGAGCGGGCGATCCAACTGGCGGTCAAGGGAATGCTTCCGCGCGGGCCACTGGGGCGTTCGATGTTCAAGAAGCTCCGCGTATACGCCGGACCGAATCACGGCCATCAGGGGCAGCAGCCCCAGGTTCTCGAGCTCAACGTTTAGGAATCAGACGCATGTCGGAGACTCAATACGGCACGGGCCGCCGAAAGACCTCTGCCGCCCGGGTGTTCCTGGCCACCGGCTCCGGTAACATCAATGTAAACGGGCGTCCGCTGGACAGCTATTTCGGGCGCGAGACGGCGCGCATGGTGGTTCGCCAGCCACTCGAAACGGCTGGGTTGCTCGGGCGGGTTGACGTGCGCGTCACTGTCATAGGCGGCGGCACTACCGGGCAGGCCGGCGCGATCCGTCACGGCATCGCGCGCGCGCTGGTGAACTATGATGAGGCGCTCCGCTCGCCGCTGCGCCGTGCGGGCTTCCTGACTCGCGACGCCCGGGAGGTGGAGCGCAAGAAAGTCGGCCTGCACAAGGCGCGCAAGCGTCCTCAGTACTCCAAGCGCTAGCGGAAGCTTGGGCCTCGCGTCGAGCGGGGCCTTTGGGCTTTTCCGGATCCGGCCCTCCGGGGCTGCGACGCTGCAAGAACACTGGGGGATCGTCTAGCGGCAGGACAGCGGACTCTGACTCCGTTAACCAAGGTTCGAATCCTTGTCCCCCAGCCAACACAAGCCCGCGAGAACGCGGGCTTTTTTGTGCCTGTCCATTCTGGTCCTTGTTCCCGAGGGACACTCGTGGGACACCGCTCTGAAAAAGCACGCTAGAGTTAGCCACCGCACCCGCCAAAACGAACAGGCACGAAGCGGCGGCCACCGCACCGAGGCCCTGACCATCACCAAGCTTATGCGGAGGTTCGGCAATGGCTACCGTGGATCGTAGCACGCTCGGGACCCACTCCTTCCTGGAGGGCTGACCCCTGGCGACCATCACCAAGCGCACCGACGGCGAAGGCAAGTCCCACTATCAAGTCAAGGTCCGGCTGAAGGGCTGGCGACTCCGGATCGGTTCGCCGGCTCGAAGCCGGCCCACAAGTTTGTCTCTATTGCTCCGTATCCAACATATCTTTAGTTTTGGCGACTTCGGTCATGATCGGTTCGGGTGTGGCGGCCCAGTGGTAGGACGTGGGGTTGGCGGTAAGCTACTCGAGATATTCCGGGATGGCGGCTTGACCTCGGCGACGCTACCAAACACGCCGCGGCGGATGCACGGGAAGGCCGGCGCCTGCGCCTTCGGCACTACAGGGTCACCGTCACTAGCTCGAAGTCCACCACCGGTGTCTTCTCGTAGAATTTCTCCTTGGCATCCGCCTCACTCGCGCGGATATCGACCTTCACTGCCGCGGTCCAGGGCTTATGCTTCCTGCGCTCCGCCGCGGAAATCGGGATCGTCGATGCGGCATCTCCTTCGCTGGACCCGTAGTACGCAACCAGATTCAGCGTGTAGTTCTGTTTGAACGCATAGACCTTTGCGATCAGATCGGCGGCCGGCAGCATTTCCGCCGAATACGGGACGAACGGATCGAGCGTGGACTTGATCGTCTCCTTGCTCGTCCCTTTCGGGATCTTGATGGAGACCGTCTGCTTGACCACGTACCAAGTGTAGCCCGAAACCTTCTTGGCGCTGAATAGCTTGGCGAAGGCCACCATCTGCACGGGCCGCCCGCCGACATTGCAGCCGACGAAGGAAATGCTCTCTACCCTGGGCGGCTTCTTGAACAGGTCCCGCACCGATTTCTCGCCCAGTTCCCGCCCGTTGCCGCCAACCAGCATGCCACCAGGAAAGGAATGGAAGCTGAGCACCAGCTTGCCGATCTGCGCTTGCCTCTGGATTTCCTTGGCGAGGTCCTCCCAACTGCCGACGGGCACCGGCTTATCCTTGATCCCGAACATACCCTTGGCGGCGATCGCTTCGACCTTGGGATCGAATTCTTTGTCGAACAGAAACAGGTCGCTCACCGAGATCCTCCTGATGGTCAAGAAGCCCGCCCCATCGCGGCGGAGTGATTTCCCAATACCGCGCAGGCGCATCCTCCTAAAGCATAGGCCTTCCGGCGTGGACCTGCGTCGAGGCCATGCGACTGTTCAGCAGGGGGCAGCTGCTGGAGATTCCGGAGTATCGCCCATGACTGCCAACGCCCGCGGTTCCGAGTGCCATCACGACTCCGGGCGCCGTGGCTGGTGTCCGCCGGGCCAGGGCCTCGGAGTTGGTCCTTACCCCGCACCTGTCGCGCCCGCGAGCCGGCCGCGATGGTTCCCTAGCAGCAGGTACTCGCTGTAGACCGAGCTCATGCCGGGCAAAGGCGTTCAGCCACCTTTTCCGCGCCCCGGCTGGTGCGGCGGACCCCGTCCCGGCCGACCTGCCGCGAGCCCGGCCATCCCGGGATCAAAGCCGCTTCCCCGCCAGCGTGGGCGGCTTGTCGGTTCGGGTCTCGAGCTTCAGGTAGCTCACCAGCCGCACCGTCCCTTCGTCGTGCAGCGTTGCGTGGATGTGCTCGATGGCGGCGAGGATGTCGCGCAACTCGCCCTCGATGTTGGTACCCGACGCGTGGGTCTCGAGCCGGAACCCGCGAGCATTCAGTAGCGCAACGACGCGGGTGACCTCACGCCTCACCGACACACCATTGCCGATGGGGATGACTTGCAGTTCGGCGGTTGCTTGCATCGGGAAGACCTGCTAGCGGAGCATGGATGACGCTCATCTTTGCACGAACGGCAACAGAATTGTCCCTACACGCGGCAGGGCGCCGTATTCCGCTGTGCGCCGACCGGGCTGTTTGACTGTGCGAGGAGTCTTGACCATGGACCGCGACGCGATCGCCCGCGACTGGCGGGCACGAGGCTTTGGCTGCGACCTCTGGACCGATCCGCCCGGTCAGGTGCGGCGCCCCGCCATCGGGGAAGAGGTCTTGATCCCGGCCAGGACGCCGCACACGGTGATCAACGTGGGCACCGGGCGGAACCGCTGGCTTTACGGCTACGCTCGAGACTGACCCGGCGTTGCAGTGAAGGGCGGCGGCGTTTGGACCGCGCGACCAATCAACCGACTCGGACGCTGATGCCCCACCAACCCCTACGAGCCGAGGGTGGCACGCCCGAATACCTGCAGGAGTTGGTCGAACGCATCAACTTCCACAGCCCCGAGAGCGGCTTCTGCGTGCTGCGGGTCAAGGTACGCGGCCAGCGGGAGCTGGTGGCCGTCATCGGATCGGCCGCCACCGCAACGCCCGTAGCGCGATCAGAGCGCGCCGCTCGACGCCGAGCTCGTCGTGGTGGACGAAGTCTCGATGGTCGCACCGTCCTGATGTACCAGCTGCTGCGGACCGTCCCCGATCACTGTGCCCTACTGGTAGTCGGTGACGTCGATCATCCGCCGTCGGTCGGCCCGGGTGCGGTGCTGGCGGAACTGATCGGCTTCGGCACCGTGCCCACCGTGCGGCTCATCGAGATCTTCCGCCAGGCGGCCGCCGCCAAGATCATCACCAACGCCCACCGCATCAACCGCGGGGAGATGCCGGAGCGGGCCGGAGCCGAAGCAAGCGACTTCTACTTCATCGCCTCGGATACCCCAGAGGACATCCACGACAAGCTGCTGCAAGTGGTGACTGAGCGGATACCCAAGCGCTTCGGCTTCGATCCCATCGCCGATGTTCAGGTGCTCACCCGATGAACCGGGGCGGCCTGGGTGTACGCTCCCCCAACATCGAGCTGCAACAGCGGCTGAACCCCAGTGTCGAGGCCCGGTTCACCCGCTTCGGCTGGACCTATGCCCCCGGCGACAAGGTGATACAGACCGTCAACAACTACGACAAGGAGGTGTTCAACGGGGACATCGGCCGGGTGGCTCGAATCGACGAGGACGAGGGGCTCGTCTTCATCGACTACGGCGGCCGGCGCGTCGAGTATGAAACCGGGGATCTAGACGAGCTCTCGTTGGCCGATGCCACCACCGTGCACAAGAGCCAGGGCTCGGAGTACCCCGCGGTCGTCATACCACTAGGCACGCCGCACTACCTGCTCCTGGAGCGCAACCTGCTCTACGCCGCGGTCACCCGCGGCAGGCAGCTGGTGGTGCTTATCGGACAGCGAAAGGCGCTGGCGCTGGCGGTCAAGCGCTTGGGTTCGGGGAATCGGTTAACCAACCTGCAAGCCCGGCTACGGGAATCCGCGAGATGCAACCGCTGACAGCAAGTCCGCAGGCTGTAACGGTCAAGTGGAATGTATCGTGCCTCAGACGGAACAGCGCAACGTGCGACCGATGAATCGAGGGTCGGGCGTCTCTAGCCGCCCGCTCCGGACGGTCATTCCCTGCTGATGACCGTCGGCAACCTGGGGTAAGGGGTCTGTGCGGTCCTCGGCATAGTCGCCCGAACCGGGCTGACATGAGCAGCTCCGCGAAAAATCGCCCCGATAGGGGCGGTCAATCAGCGCAACGCCGCGCTCGGTTGCTACTCGGTCGTACCGGAGAATCCGATTTAATTCCTCAGCTCCTTACTGATCGAGTCCTTGATCTTGGTGGCGACCTTCCCGTCGGATCTCGTGGCGAGCACCGAGCGACCAGCCGATATCGCGATCAATTGGTCAGGCCCTCGGCACGCATGGTTTCTCGCACCGCTGGCCGCGCGGCAATGCGGTCGCGGTGGTCCCTTAGCGTGGGCCATTCCGACACATCGATCCCGAACCGATCGCACCAGCCCAGTACCGTAAAGAGATAGGCATCGGCCACGCTGAATTGCTCGCCCATCAGGAAGGTGCGGTCGGCGAGCTGGCCGGCAAGCCAGTCCGCGCGCAGCCGGAAACGCGCTTCCTGGTGGTCCCGCCATTCCGGGGTGATGTTTGGGGTGAACAGAGCCCCGAGGGTCTTGTGAATCTCGCTCGCGATGAAGTTGAGCCATTCCATCAGGCGATACCGCTCCATAGTGCCGGCCGGCGGGGCCAGTCGGACATCCGGCCGCTGATCGGCGATGTACAGCAGGATCACCGCGACCTCGGTAAGCACCTGTCCGTCGTCGAGGCGCAAGGCGGGGACGTAGCCCTTGGCGTTGACTGCCGCGTAGTCCTCACCGCTGGCGGTCGTGCCCGTCGCGAAGTCGACCCGGTCGAGGTCGAACACGTACCCCGCCTCGCGCAGGCAGATGTGGACCGACATCGAGCAAGCACCGGGATGGTAGTAGAGCTTCAATTGGCTACCTTGAAAAGCTGGATCCGGTCGCACCATACAGGCTTGTACTGCCGGCAGCCACGGGGGACCGGGGTCGACCGCCGTGCACCTCGCACGCAATCTCGTCCTCCGTCAACACACGCAAGGCTTGTCCGGGGGATTTCGTTCACCAGCGTGCAGCGGTCGAGAGTGCCTAATTGATTGGATTCGAAAATTGAGAAGGGGCGCGCCACCGCGACCCGCGTGGCCGCATCAAATCCGCGCGGACGAACCCGGAGCCCGGGCAAAGGGGTAAGGGTGCACCGGGTGCTGTATCGGCCTCACCGGCCCCTCGCCTCTCGTCCGCGCGGGGGAAATCACGCCACTCATTCCCTTGAACGCATATCGGTTCCACTCTGTTCCCACGCCTTCTGGTCGAGCCCCGCATGGCGGGTAAGGGACAAGGGCCTTTCGGGATCGTTCGCCGGTACCCTCTCGCACACCCTCCGCGAGGAACAGACCTTTAGGCTGCCTCGTTGCTTCGCCGAGACATCCCCGATCTTCCTACTGCGGGACTCAGCTTCAGTATAGCTGACGTTCGAAAGTCCAACCTGTCCGGGAGTGAGTCCCCTTCTTGAGAGATTCGGTCAATTTTGGGCTGCGGTTACCCGCCACGTCATCCCCGTTGCCGCTCAGGTTCCAGTGCTTTCCGAAATGCGGCTTCCTTGGCGAGGAGAGCCCGTGCCTCGCCAATCTCGGCGACAGCTTGTTATTCCTCTGCAGCCACTCAGCCCGAGATCGCCGCTGACTGCAATTGGCCGGTAGCTCTCGGTCACGGACAACAACCGAAGGATCCCGTGGTGCAGTTGCCCCGTGTCCGTCCGCCCGGTTGCGCAGGCGGGTGATGGGGAACCGGCTTCGTCTGCGCCGAATAGGTGCACGCAGCTTGCCCGACGGACGCTCAGTGGTCGAGCAGCGTCGGCGTTGATGAGCTCCGGCGCTCGGGAGTACGGTGCCTGTGAGGTCCTGATTCCTTACAGCCCGGAGCTGAAGTCGCCGGCGCTCGAGTGGTTCGTTTTATGGAGCCCTTGGCTGTTGCGCCAAAGGACGTAACCGCTGGCACGGTGGCGTGCTTTAGGGACGGTCCCGAATCATCGCCGATGAGCTCGGCATCGCCAATCCAGCCGTCGCGGCAACCGGAGGCGGGTCTGCGAAGATGCCGGGTCCGGATTGCCGAGCAGATATCCGCGCCCGTATCGCGATCCGCACGACGCGAGGAGGGGTGTTCGAAGCTTCGAATCCTTGTCGCCTTGATGTCCTCAATTTTTTCACAGTGTCTGCGGGATTGCTGCACCGCCGCTACCTAGAATCAAAGTCAAGGCGGAGGATGCCCCGACGCGGGGTGATCCGCCGGTGATGGGTCAGACCAGCGGCGTCTAAGGTCCCCGTCGGAGACGGCGGCAAGACCGAGGCCCGCTTCAAACAGACGGAGGCATTCCATGTTCCGCACTCGGCAGATTCTCATTCAATCGATCATTGCGCTCGCCGTGGCGATGACCGCGTCGGGTGCGGCTTTCGCCCAGAGGCCAGGGGTTGGCGGATGGGGCGGTCGCGGTCCGGGGCCGGCACCGTTCGACCTCATGGACGTCGATGGTAACGGCGGCATCAGCGCCGCCGAGCACGCCCAGTTCCGGGCCGAGCGGCAGCGGGCCCTGGCGGCCCAGGGGCGTCTGCTGCGCAATGCCGCGAACGCCCCGGCCTTCGAGGCCATCGACACCGACGGCGACGGCCAGATCAGCCGCGCCGAAATGACCACCATGCGCCAGGCCAGGATGGCAGACCGCGGCTACGGCTACGGTTACGGACCCGGCTTCGGTCCGCGTGGGCCGATCGGCCCGGGGCCGGCTGGCACTCGGCCGTGCTGGCGGTCCAACTGGTAGCGCTGGTCGGAGGCGCTAGCCCGCCCGGGGCATTGTTCCGCGCGGGCAGGCGCTTCCCTCGCACGGCAACGTCGTCCGGGAACCGTCCCGGCTGGGATCGCCAACGATGAGCACCCGCTGAAGGTCTCTCGCCCCAGGTTCCCGGGGCGTCGCCCGGTGCCGAGGGCGCACTGCCCCCTTGGACCGCTCGACGCGCCCGCATCAATTTGCGAGGAACGCCAATAGAGTGTTCACCACCGGCACAACGGAGCGCATTCCGGGGCTGTTTGGGCAGTGGGAGATCGTGGTCGGTGACCGCTCTGGAGCGGATCAGGTGTCGCTGTCCTCCCCCTCGATGGCATGAACCGGTATCACGCAGTCCTGCACCAGCGAGGCGGCCACGTCGTCCCGGGTGCTGAGGGGGTTGCTGGCGCAGAGGACCACTTCCGCGCTGCCGGCCCTGAGGGTGCGCGCGAGATTGGCGGTTTCCGTCGTGACGTGCAGGCAGCCGCTGATGCGCAGCCCCCGCAACGGGCGTTATTCGCTGAACCGCCGGTCCAGGCCGCGCAGCACCGGCATTTCCCTCCAGGCCCATTCGATACGTTCGCTCCCGCCGGGCGCCAGGCCGGGATCGCCGATGTCGAACGAGGGTTCGCTCATAGTGGATTCACTTCTGGTTGTTGGCTTGCCGGCATGAAATCAAGGACGTCCCGCACGGTCTGGCGCGGAACCCGGATGCCCTGTTCGTCACGCAGCCGCTGCCAAGCGTCCTCGGCCGACAGCGGCTGTGGCTGCAAGGCGCGGACGAAGGAAGTGACGTCTTCGATATAGGCCCAGGGATAAACCAGCCAGCGCCATTTCCGGACGCGCTTTGCGACAAAATCTGCGTTGAAGTGGGTGACGGCCTTTTCATGGAGCACCGCCGTCCTCATCGCGCGCGGCGCGAAACCGTCGAGGTAGCGCGCCACGGCGGCCAGGGTGTCGCCGCTGTCGTTGACGTCGTCGACGACCAGCACCGCCAGGCCGTGGACGTCGGTGTTGAGCGGATAGCGAATCACCACTTCGCCCTGCTTGCGGGTGGCGGTGTAGTGCTCGACCTTGATGCCGGTAAGGCGGTCGAGATGCAGGAAATCGCACACCAGCCGGGCCGGTACGTAGCCCCCCCGGCCGATGGCGACCACGATGTCCGGGTGAAAACCTGCGTCCTTGACTAGCCGGGCGAGGTCGCGTCCGAGGCGGTAGGTTGTCTTCCAGGAAACCAGTGTGCATGCCGGAAGCGACATTGTCGTGAACTCCAGTTCTGTCTCTGCTTGAAGGGTAGCCGATCCCTATTCCGGCGGGCGTGGCCTACGTTTATGAAACGGCCTGCCACGGTAGGAGCGCCGCGCGCGGCGCGAATGCCACGCCCCCGTTACGGACGCGACGTCCGCTTCTGCGCAAACGTTGCATTCGACCCGCGAGCGGGCTTCCTACCGGGCTATTTCACGGTGATCGTTACACGTCCGAGATCATCCGCAACCAAGACCACGCCAACCGCGGAGTCAGACTCATGAAGCATTCCGTTGCCCAACGTATCCACGTCGGTACTTCCGGCTGGTCCTATGGCCATTGGCGGGGACCGTTCTATCCGCCGGGGCTGGCGGAAGGACAGTGGCTGCGTTATTACGCCGAACGCCTTCATACGGTGGAGATCAACAACACCTTCTACCGACTTCCCCCGCCAGCCAGTTTGAACGGTTGGCGCGATGCAGTCGCAGACGATTTCGTGTTCAGCGTCAAGGCAAGCCGCTTCATAACCCACATGAAAAAGCTCAGAGAGCCCGACGTTACGCTGGCGCCATTCTTCGCCTGCATCGACGCGCTGGCCCCCCGGCTGGGACCCATACTGTTTCAGATGCCGCCCCGCTGGCGGCTCGACCTCGAACGGCTGCGCCAGTTCCTGGTTGCCCTGCCCGGCGAATACCGCTACGCCTTCGAGTTCCGCGATCCGAGCTGGTGGGTCCGAGACGTGTACGGCCTGCTGGCCAGGCACGCGGCCGCATTCTGCATCCACGATCTCGGTGGAGTGGTGTCACCCCGGGAAGTGACCTGCGACTTCGTCTATTTGCGTCTGCACGGGCCGGACGGGCCTTATCGGGGGCGCTATGACCGTGCCACGCTGGCGGGCTGGGTCGATGCCTGCTCCGCCTGGGCAGCAGAAGGGCGATCGGTGCATTGCTACTTCAACAATGACGAACGGGGATATGCCGTACTGAATGCGCAGGAAATGCAGGAATTGATGCACGCGTGGGAGAGTCAAATGAGTTGCCATAAATGAATCCGTAGCCACGCTCCTCCCGATCATAGGATAGGCGCGCCCGCATGAGGCGTACCCCGAGGGATTGACCCCAGAACCCGTCATCGGAACCCTATGGCACTCCCCGAAAGGGGGGATATCCAATGCTAGGGTCCGATGGGCGGGTCGGGCCGGCGCTACGCCGTGAAGGTGGGTTGGGATCGCTACAGCTCGGCTCAGGCCAACATGCCACGTACGATTAGATCCACCGCCTCTTCGGGCGTGAGCCCGCGCGCCATGAGGGTTTCCAGCTGGTGCTTATCGACGCTCCCGATGGCCGCTTCGTGTGTCACCTTTGCTTGAGGATGACGCACTCGTACCTCTGGGATGGCGCTCGCCTCGGCTCGGTCTCGCACGACCTCCAGGCAGTCCACGTGTCCGCGCGCACCTGTAGCGTTTCCTTCCATGATGCCAACGATCTCTGCGCGGGCCTCGTCTCTCACCGCGACCCGCGTCTTCACCAACCCCCGCGCACCCGGGCCGGCGAGCACCACGCCCTCTCGGATACGAATCGCATCGGTTCCGACGCCATAGACTCGGCTCGTGAGCTCGGCCACTGCGGCCTCCCCCACCTCGACCGAATAGTCGATGTCCAGGCGACCCACCCGCCCCTGGATCAGGCTGAAATCGGCAAGATAGCGCGAACCTTTCTCGAGGATCACGCGGGCCCGGGGCGTCACCTCGATGACGCCGGTTGCTCCGTGATAATGGGCCTCCCGGTAGGTCAGCACGGCACCCTCTTGCAGCCTGACTGTGCCCTGCATGGCATGGTGCGCTTCCCGCGGCGTGGCAAAAAGGCAGTGAGACCAAAGGGTGGCCTGCGCGCCGGCCTTGACGATGACATCGAGTCGCACGTTCTGCACGCCGAGCTGCTCGAATAGCCCGAAGCACAGATGCACCGGCTGCGCGACCTTTACACCGGCATCGACGACAAGGTGGCCGACGATTCCGGCCTCGGATGCCTCCGCTGCCAGCTGCACCCCTGGCAGGGAACGCAGGCTCGCCAACTGGTGACCGTAGGCGACCAGGTGAGGTGACTCGGGCAAGGGCGGGGCCTGCCAGCCGGCTGCATGAAAAAGTTCGAGGAGCGGTCTGAATTTAGCCATGACAGCTGCCCCCGTCGCAGCGCCGGCAGGTGCGCTGGCGGTAGTTTGCCAGTACCGCCGCGGCCTCACCCGAGCAGACGACGCGCCCGCCACAGAGCTGGGAGGCGCGATCCGCGTGAACCGCAACCTCGGCCTGATGGGTGATGAGGAGCACCGTGCTCCCGGTGGCCCGCAGGGCTTCGATCACGTCGAGGATCTCCTCGATGGACAGCAGGTCGATTCCCGCCGTGGGTTCGTCGAGGATGGCGAGCTTAGGTTCCATCGCAAGCACCGCGGCGAGTTCCACCCGCTTTCGCTCACCCCCGCTAAGGGTCGTGTCCACCGCCCTTTGGGCATAGGTCCCCGGGTCCAGACCCACCCGGCGCAGGCCATCTTCGACTTCCGCACCACGGCTGCAAATATGCAGATAGTCCTGTATCGTCAGCCCCTCGAAACGCGCCGGCTCCTGCCACGCCAGGGTGATACCGAGACTGGCGCGCCGGTGCATGGGCAAGTCACCGATGGACTGGCCCTGGAAAAGGATCTCGCCGGTTCCGGGTCGGTAGCCCTCGCACCCCATAATCGTGTAGGCCAAACTGGACTTGCCCGAGCCGTTGGCACCGAGGAGGCCGTGGATCTCCCCTTTCGCTAACTGCAGGTCCAGACCGTCCAGGATCTGCTTGCCGTGCAACTCGAGTCGTATGCCGTTGAGCGTTAGCAGATTGTCCATCGCGAGCCTCTAAGCTGCATGAATAGTCGGTGGCTGCGCTCGCCGGCGCCGGTCATGTCTGCCGTATTCGGATCATAAGGTTGGTTACAGCACCTCTCGGCCCAGCCCTCCGGTCGAACCGGGTCGCGGTTCTCGGCGCCGGCGGGAAGTCCCCGATGACCGAGAGGTGCCGCCCTCGGCAATATTGCAGCGCGGCTGGGGCAGCGCGCGCTGGGAAACGACCACTCGCGGGGTCGATGTTCATGCTCCGAGGCAACCGGAGGGCGCAAGGGTTGTGGCGAGCATCACCGCTTTAATGTCGCCGTGTCTCTCCCAACTGCCCGACCGGCGGTTGGCTGGGTTCAGCCAGTAGCGCTCGATACGCGTGCACAGGGTTGCGTAGGGCAACAACCGATGCAACTGCGCGCGAACCAGATCCGGCGCGGCGAATTCCGCTGGCCTGTCTGCGACTGGTCCAAGCATTCTCGGAAGGGCTTTCAGCCCGAGCGCCAGACCGAGCTCGCGGAATGCCAGGCGTTACGCGGCATCGGGGGAGCGCAGGTCGGGGCTGGCATGCAGATCATGGAGCCCCGGCAGCGCCGCGTCCAGGACGCCGCGCAGGATATCCTCAAACATCAGCGCGTCAGCGGTCACAAGCCCCGCCAGCGTGTGTGCACTGGTCAGCAGGCCACCGACGCCAAGGGCGTCCTGGGTGGCGAGCGGGAGCCCTCGGCACATGTCCGCCAGGTTCGTGATCTCCGCGCCCAATTCCGCGCCGTGCACATCCCTGCGGTCGGCGCTCGCCGCCTGCACTTCAGCCAAGGTGGCGAGCGCGTCCAGCGGGTCGTGCTGCCCCATCGCCTCTACCAATGGTCGAGACAGGTCAGTGCTCATCTTCCAGTACATGCGACGTTGGCGGCCGGATTTGGGCACATAGGTGAAGCGCGCGTGGGCGGTCTTGGCGAGATCCTTCGCCCAGCGAAAGCAACTTGGTTCGCCGCTCGAGCTCGAGGAAATTGCACATGGCAAAGGCGTCCGGCCACAGGTAACGCACCGGAGTGCGCCCGCCGGTCAGCCCCGTCCGCTCCGCGAACGCGGTCATGATCGTCCGCACGAGTTCGGTTGTCGCCTGCTCGTCCATTGGTGCCAAGGTTCTGCCTTGCGGAAGCCGTTCAGTCCGTTGCGGCGACTAACGCACTCGCCAGAAAGACATGAGCTGACCTTCGTCGTCGATCAGCGAAAAGATGTCGTGGTTGCCCCGAAACTGGTACTTGCGTACCAGGTCGGTTTCGGGACTGTACGCAATGAGTCGATCCCCGACGACGAAGAAGACGCACTCGCAGGACTGGAAGCGTCCGCCCCAGATCCGGGCTCGATTGCCCCGAATCACCACCGTCTCGCCGCCAGTGCCCCGCCAGCGACCTGTCAGGTCGGGCTGCGAGTCGCCGCCCTGTAGGTAACCGGGGGCCGGTCTGCCGCTGTAACGGGGCGGCGCCGAAGACCGACCCTTGGAGGTTTCAGGTGATGCTGGTAACAGGGGCCGCCCTTGATCAGTGCCAGGCATCGTCCAGGGCGGGCCGCCCGGCGCAATCTGCTGCCCGTGAGTTAGCGGGTGATGCAGGCCAATCACCGATAACGCGATCCAGGCATTCAGACCCTTGCGCAGCCCTAGCGACAACCGCGGGATGTTGACGAAGATCAGCATGCCGATGGTTCCATGGGTCAATTCCGCGGAGCCGGGGTGAGCAATACGGTCTCGGTGGCGACGAGTACGCTGCCCCAACCTCTATCCTTTGCCTCGGGGCGATGAACGCGCGCGACGCGGGATCCGGAGCAACTGCGGCAACTTCGATTGTACGGCCGTTACGCGCGGGGACTACCCCCAGTGTCGACTCTATGGCTAAGTGTGGACCCTCAGGCAAAGGGAAACGGCCCGCATTTGGTCAGCCAGTTGCCGTCTTGGCCGAGTTTTCATCCCGCCCACGCCGAGGGGCTCTGATCGACCCACTGCGGGCACGCAGGCGGGCGACTCGACCGTCCTCAAAGGACGCCCACGACCCTATTAGTCGACGGAGCGCACGGCCAGGGCTGCCGCTGGATCGGCAATCGACTGCCAGCGCATCAGTCGCGCCGCCGGGCGCTCGCGCCGGCTGAGCAACGGCATCAGACCTCGCGCCAAGAGTTCTTGGCCGGCCCGCTCTCCCAGCCAGGCCTCGGCGCAGGGATACATGCGCCGCTCGCCGTCTTCGGTGTAGATCCAAGAGGGCAGATCTTCCACCTCGAGCTGCGCGCCCAGCTCCGTCGGCCACCCCGATTCTCGAAACGCTCGACCGGCGAGCAAAGCGCAGGCCGCGCCGGGGTGACCCCACAGCAACGCCTGCCCGGGGTCGGCGCCGGCCATCTCATCGAACTCGAAGCGTTCCAGCGCATCGGTGGCCCCGCCGTAGGGCAGTCGCAGGAGCATGCGCGGCGCGACCAGCCCGATCCAAGGCGCCAGAACGCTGTGGCGCAGGGCCTGCCAGCGCCGCTGGCTGTCCGCATCGAGGGGTTGCCAGTCATGGTGATCGGGCGTGAGGCACGGCGTGTCGCAGCCGAATAGCATCGGCGATGCGGTTGCCACCAAAGGCGCCCCGGTTGCAGCGGCCACTGTAGCCAACGACGCCAGCAGCGACACGTCCGCGCGCGACGCGGAGAACGCCTCGAGCGCGACGACCATCGACCAGCCGGGCTCGCCGGTGGCGTCGCGCTGCCGGTCGACAAGCGCCTTCCAAAGCCCGCTTCGCTCAAGCGCGGGTTCGGCAGCCATGGCGTCCAGCTCGGCGCGCGTGACGTCGAACAGGTGAAGCTGCAGCTCGTCGTCCAGCTCGAGCCGACTCACCAAGAACTGCACCGTCCGCCAGAGCGCCTCCACCGTCTGGAAGCACGGGTGGTGCAGGAGATTGCGCATCTGCGCGGCGATTGCCGTGTCAGTGGCGCTCACGAGCTCAGCCTGACGCGATCCGACGCTCGGCACGATGTCGGGGGCGACGATGCGCCGCAACAGCGCGTCCAAGGGCGAGGCAGCCGTTTCGGTCGTCGCTGGTGCGGGGGTTGCCGGGGATGTCGAGCGGCCCAGCAGCCTCTGCGTAAGGGCATCCAAGGACTCGGGGCCGGATTCGAGCAGCTCGGCTTGGGCCTCCTGGAAGCTAGCCGGGTCTAGGAGACGGCGGCGCAACGCGCGCGAGTGCGTGAAGATGTCGAGTCCGTCGAACAAACGGTCGGGGTGGAACTCCTCCATCGCACCGAAACTGATCCGAACGATCTCGCCGCCGGCCGCCAGCTCCACGGCCGGCGCGAGACGCTTGATCACGGCGTCGAGGTTGTCTACGTCGACCCGTAACGCCGAACGCGTCGCCAGCGCTCCCGGGTCGTCAAGGCCGCGGGTGCCGCGTCCGGAGAAGTCACCGCACAACAGGATGCGCATCGTCGCACCCCCATCGGGCCGCGGAACCGAGCGCGGACGAGACGCCCAGCCAAAATCGAGTTCCAGACGTCCAGGCATTTTGCCGGCTCCAGGGGGGGCTTGCCGTCGACTCTGCGACAGCACCGCCGTGAAGGCAAGGCACAACGGAAACTTCGACCCCACCCGGCATCGTTGCGTGCCTCTATTGGCTAGTCAGCGCTCGCCGCGGTCGGTTCCCGCGTTCCCCAGGGCGCGAGAGGCGCTGATCGACCCTCTCCAGCCACCTGCGTCGACGCGCTGGCCTACCGTTGTCGGCGTCTCTCCGGCCCCCTGGTCCAGGGTCGCCACCGTCGGCAATTTGCTGAAGGACAAAACCGACCGGCGATGCATCGGTGAGCCTCGCGACAGTCTGAAGCAACCGAGATTGGCTGGATTGCACCCTGGCCGAAGGGATTGCGCCGATGGCGACTTCGGGTCGCCCTTTCGCGCCCCTCGCCGTCGGCGTCCGCCGCCACTTGCCCAGGTGCCTCTGACGAACCGCTGCGGTCATACGGGCTGGTCCCAGCAACGTCCGTCTTGGGAAGGTCAGCCGCCGCCACAGTTCGGGGCGTCTCGTCTTATCGGCAACAGAAAAGGCCCGATCCTACGTCGTTGCTTGATGTGAAGTGGGTGGTTTTCCGCCGCTGCGCGTGCATTTTAACGTTTCCGCCCCGATTTAGTCCCTAGCGGCAGCCTGAAATCGCTTCGAGGCCGCCACGCCAATCTTTGATTCACGGCACTTCATCCTGGAACGGCCTTGTTCAAGGTCAACAACGGGAGGTTTTTTATGGGCCCGACTACTCCACCACGGAACCATCCTATGGCCACCGTCTGCGTTGCCAATTTCCCCAATGAGACCAGCGAGGCGGATATCCGGGAACTGTTTTCCGAATATGGTTCAATCCAGCGGGTGAGCTTGTTCTCTGCCGATCCCGATCGAAGATTGCAGAGCCACGGCTATTTTGACCTCAGTTCGCAGGACGCTCAGAGGGCGGTCGCCAGGGTGGATGGGCACCTGTTCAAGGGGTCGATCATCCGCGTCAGTCACGTCCCCCACCAGCCGCTTTCCACCGAGGTCGCGCACGGCCATCCCGCAGGCGTAACGCAACCTGCGAATAGCGGGTCACCTCCCATTCTGGTCGGAAACCGGTATGAGGTCGCTACCGTGGAGAAAGCCTCTGCGCCCCAGGGTGGCCAGGAGGGAGACTGGTGTCGCTACGTGCTGTCGAGCGGGCGCTCCCAGATCACCGGGTTACACCGCGGCACATTGGAAGAGGTCACGGAGTATGCGGCGAGCTGTGCGGAGCTTGTCAATTCGCGTGGCACTACAGGAAAGAGCGCTCGCACGTGCACATACAGCAAAAAAAACGTGTGATTAGCTCCGGGACTCAGCGCACGGGCTCGCGGCCCGAGCCACGGGCGGGCGCACGCCGCGCTTCGTGTTCATCAGCGGAGCTCGAAGGATGCCCCGGAATCCGATCCAGTTTCAGCCCGACCTGTCATTGCGTGAGCCAAACCGTGTTTGGATAGATGGCTCAGCATGGGCCGGGCCGCGGCCGGCTGAGCAATAGAGCTAGTCGCCTTCCGGGGGGAAGGCGCGACCTTTGAGCGACACGTTAATCCAGGACGAAAGAGACCTTCAGATCCACGCGAAACAGAGTGATCTTGTTGTCTTTCACCACGACCTGTTGGCTTTTCACCCAGGCACCTTTGATGCCGTGAACACTCTTGGCGGCCGTCTTAACACCTTGGCGGATTGCATCTTCGAAGCTTTCTTCGGATTCGGCACTGATCTCAATGACTTTGGCTACAGACATGCTTTTCTCTCCTCTCTCCGGGCAGTTGGTGCAAGCGGGATGTTCCGGCAGGGTGCCGGTTCGCCCCACAACACTATAGCCGGATCGAGCCTTTGTTGTGACCCTCGTCGCATGAAGGTGCCGCCTGCCGCTGGCTGACGCGAGCGCCGCGGTCCGAGTAGAACCCCGGATATCTTTGCGCAACGTCACCGCCAAACGCCCCTGGTGGCGGAGTACAGGCTCCCGATTATTCGCCTAGGCGTGCATCGCCAGCGCCGACGGCACCAGCTCGTACCCGCACGCTTCCAGTTCCCATAAGGCTGCATTTTCAACGGCGTACATCCATTGAAAATGTCGGGCCATCCTTGGCCCGGACGGGAAACGCTATGGATCAGTTTCCCTAACGCCCAGCCGCGCAACGCCCACCTGAGATCGGCGTATCTGTCCTGGCGCTAGACTTCAGATGCATGGGTCGATTGAGCGGCAGCTTCAGAGACCTTTCCGCCCTCCCAATCCAGGGCCAGCACTGTCGGCCATTGGCCGATCAGCGGCATTAAGAGAGAGCATCGCGGCGTGGTATCGGCAAGATCGCGGCTTCGCGCTGTACTCGAGGATCGCGCCCGTTTCCAGCTGCGGCGACTTTGGGAGCACGTAGGCGCCCCGAAAGTCTGCATTGCCAAAAGCTGCGGCACCGCTGGGTACGGCATTGAAGGACCCGGAGTCCGTGCCGCACCACCGCCGCACCGATCAGAATAAGCTAAAATACTTGCAGGAGCCGATGTCTTATCCTCGCGCTCGCTCTGGTCGTTCAGGACGCCTAGCTCGCGGGGACGAACCGATTGTCGAGCACTAGTCTGGCGCCCAGGTCGCTGCCTACCGCTTGCGCTCGCGCCCCCTGGAGTCATCGGCGCTGAACTCGGTCCGGCAATGCGCCGCGCGTGGGTGCGGACCGCTCGTCGTATGAGCGAGGAGGAACCGTGATGAAACCAGTAACTGTATCGACGGCACCGATGGGGCTCCTTGCCTCGCTGATCTGGGCCGTTGCCGCCACAAGCGCCTTTGCGCTTGACCTGCCGGGGCCCCTGGTCGAGACCGGCTGGCTCTCCGACCACCAAGGCGAGGTCGTAGTCCTCGATGTCCGCGAGGAGTCCGAGAGCTACCTCGGGCAATCGCCCGCCTCAGATGCAAAGCCCGATCTCAAGAAGCTCTCCGGTCACATCCCCGGAGCAATCGCCGTTCCCTGGAAGCAGGTCGTCGCGAAGAGTGAGGAGCGGGGAGTGGCCTTGAAGGCCATGCTGCCGACATCGGATGCCTTCGCCGGCCTGATGCAGGCGAGCGGGGTCAGCAATGGCAGCACAATCGTCATCGCTGGTCTGGGTAGAAACGCGAAGGATCAAGCCCATGCCGCGCGGCTGTACTTCACGCTGAAGTACTTCGGCCACGACAAGGTCGCCTTGCTCGATGGCGGCACCGCCCAGTGGGCAATGGAGGGCAGGCCGCTCGCCTATGAGACGGAGACTACGGAAACCGGCGATTTCCAAGTGCGAGAGGTCCGCGAGCATCTACTCGTCGGAACCCCGGAGGTAGAGGCTGCCGCCGCATCGGGCGGGCAACAGCTGGTCGACTGCCGGACTGAGGACTTCTTTCTAGGGCTGACCGCCAAGCGCGACCTCGTCGCCCAGGAGCACAAGGGGCATCTCGCTGGCGCCAAATCGTTGCCCTTCGTGATGCTCGGCGACAATACCGGACCGGCGCGATTTTACGCCCTCGAGGATATGCGCAAGGTCGCCGAGCTCAAGGACATCGCGCTCGACGCCCCGACGATTGTCTACTGCAACACGGGCGTGACGGCGAGCCTCGGTTGGTACGCGCTCCATGAGCTACTGGGCAATCCACAGACGCGGCTCTACGACGGCTCCATGCATGCCTGGAGCAAGGTTGATCCGGCGCATGCTGTTACCTCCCTCGGCCTGGTCAACGGACAACAGGCCGCAGGGGAGGGAGGAGAGGCGGCGGTCGCTGACGTTGAGGCCACCCCACCCGCGCTCGACGTGCAAGGGTACGTTCCCAGTCCGCCGCGCAGCGTACAGAACCTCATCGACGAGCGCCGAGACTTACAACGCCAGCGCCGCAGAGAACGCTTCGACGCCTACGCCGGCCGGCCGGCGAGCTTGCCGATTGGGCTCGCTGCGTACGACGACGCGGTGGAACGGTATCGAGATGGGCTGCGGCAGATGCATCGTCAGCGCCGCGATTACGACCGCTGGCGGCATGACTCCTGGATGGACGCGCTGTGCCCCTGGTCCAAACCACAACGCGAGTGGACCCGTCAGCGAAGCTACCTGATGCAGCTGGAGCAACTCGATCGCCAGGAGTGGTGGGATGCCCATCGGTACGGGACGGCGTTCCCCTTCACGGGCCCGGCCCGCTGGTAGGCGAGGTGCCGGCGCCGTTTACTTAGAGGCTGTCCAACCGGCCGCTAACCGGGGCCGGCGCTCGCCGGCCCGAGGCTCCGTTGTCGGGGGCCGATCATGAAGCTGTTGATCATCCTGCTCCTGGCTGCGTTCTGTGTATCCACGATCCGGGCCGAAGAGGCCTGGACCCTGTACCGAAACGAGCCCGGCGCCCCTTGGGCGCGAATCCACGTCGCCACCTTCGATGCTTATCTGGAACGTCCGAAAGCCCCGCCGGCCAGCTACAACCGGCAGAACTGCTGGCTCGCGGCGGAATTGTTCCGGTTCAGATCCGGCTCGCTCATCCGCTACTGGTGCGAGTACGGGAGGCACCTGCCGAATTGAGCCCGCCGCCAATCGCACGGGCGCTGAGCGGAATGCGAACGTCGTCCGTTCGGATCTACACGGCGGCGCGTTGCTCGAACCGGCGCGCCGACGACGTCTGGACCTACCCGCCGGATCGGGAGCGGTCGAATTGCCCCGCGCGGGGAATACGTTGACGACAGCCGAGCTGTAACCCACCGGGGTCCACGTCGCTGAAGACCCGTCGCGTCCTGCCGTTGGTAGGTAGGTCGCTACCTCGGACTGCCGGTATAACCGGCGGCGAAGCCCGACAACGATTTAGCAGGATCTAGAATTCCAGTTACGACTGCCGCTAACCACCGAGGGAGGAAGGCGTGATGCGGTCAATCCTGTTCGATCTCGACGGGGTCATTTACCAAGGCGACGCGGCGATTCCCGGCGCCGCTGAGACGCTGAAGTGGGTGCGAGATAAAGATCTCCCGTACCTGTTCTTGACCAACACGACGTCGCGGCCGCGCTCGGCCATCGTCGAGAGGCTCGCTACCATGGGCATTCGGGTTGGCGCCGACGAGATTCTCACCCCGGCCACCGCCGCCCGATCGTGGCTCAAGGAGCGCGGGGTCGGGGAGGTAGCGCTATTCGTACCAGAGGCGACCCAAGCAGAGTTCGCGGGCTTCTCGGTGCTCCCTCTCGACAGGGAAAGCGGCGCCGGTGCGGTGGTCATTGGTGACCTTGGAAACGGCTGGGACTTCGCCACCCTTAATCGCGCGTTCCGGTTGCTCATGGCCGAGTCCCGCCCCAGTCTGGTTGCGCTGGGTATGACCCGGTACTGGCGCGCGCCCGACGGCCTTCGCCTGGACACCGCCCCCTTCGTGGAGGCATTGCGCCACGCCTCGGGCATCGAGCCGGTGGTGTTGGGCAAGCCGGCCGAGCTCTTCTTCCGAGCCGCGCTCTCAGCGCTCGGTACCCCCGCCGAGGAGACCTTGATGATCGGCGACGACATCCGGGGAGACATCGGAGGCGCCCAGGCCTGCGGTATCGCTGGGATGCTGGTGCGTACGGGCAAATTCCGCGATACCGATCTGACAGGGGCCATCGCCCCCGACGCGCTGATTGACTCGGTCGCCGAGTTGCCGCGATGGTGGGAGACCAGCCTCGGCGGCGGTTGAACCGGAGCACGGCCCGAGGCCCCGGTCCACCCTGCGTTCTCAGCGGTCTCTGCATCAAATGCAAGGGCAAGCTCTTGGGCCTGGTGTTCCATCCACAGCCGGACGAGCATCAGGGTCGTGAGGTTCGCGTGCAGCACGGCGGTGAAGTCGACCAGAAACAGCTCGCCGGTGGACATCTCGCTCATTGATATCGCTCCAGTTCAAACCCCGGGCGCATCAAGACCTCTCCGCCATTGAAGCCCGCGAGCGCAGGGCCTCATACAACTGCCCCGGCCCCAGCAGGATGTCCTTGAGTCCTTGGCGCACCCGCTCGGAGTCCAGGGCCTGCTTACTCATGGTGGAGTGAGCCGCAAGCGCGTCCATGATGGCATTCAGCACCTCCTGGTCCAGGTCGGGGGAGCTTGAGAACTGCTCCTTGGTGTTGTTGGTCGCCTGCTGGACCAGGATGCCGGACTCCAGGAGCTTGGTCTTGAGCACATCGTTGACGTAGACCAGCTTGTCGTCGTCGCTCAGCTGCCCCTCGAAGAGGTCGTTCACAGCGGCGATGATCTCGGCCAGCCGCGCCTTCTCCCTTTCGTGCACCTCACCCGATCCGGTCTCGGTCATGGGCTTGAGGGCGTAGCCTTCCGATTCCTCCCCCACGCCGCCGAGCGGCAGATCACGCCTTCCCTGATTCCTGAGGGCATGATGGGTGAGCTGCACCTTCGAGAGATCCACGCCCTCGCGCTCGCGCCCAAACTCCAGGAGCGGCAGTAGGCGGCGGAAGAAGATCGATCGCTTTTCGATGTCGGTATTGCCGTAGTCGAAGATCTGGGAGAGGAAGGTGTAGACGCGTAGAAAAGCGCCCAGGTTGCGCTTGAAGAGGACCAAGGCGTTGATCCCGTTCTGCGCCGCCTGCTCGCCCGTCGCGTCCTTCTTGGCCTTCGCCACCCGCAGCGCGTCGCGCTGGGCCTTGTAGCGTTTGAGCAGCCGGTCGGCGACCGGCTCCACGGCCGCGGAGAGCTGCGCCTGGGTCGCCTTGGGGTCCAGCTCCGCGGCCACCACCCGCTCCACCTCGAAGTCGTCGTAATAGCCGGACCCGTCGAGCTCCGCGCGCAGGTCGTAGACCAGGTTCGGGTCGGTGACACCCGCCAGCTCGGCGGTTTCGTAGTAGGGCTTGAAGGCGGCCAGCACCTCGTCCGGGTCGTTGACGAAGTCCAGGATGTAGGTGGTGTCCTTGACCCCCAGCGCGCCGCGGTAGGCGCGGTTCAGCCGCGAGAGGGTCTGCACGGCCTGGATGCCCGCCAGGCGCTTGTCCACGTACATGCCGCAGAGCAGCGGCTGGTCGAAGCCGGTCTGGAACTTGTTGGCGACGAGCAGCAGGTGGTACTCCTCGGTGGCGAACGCCTCGCGGATGTCGCGCCCGTGCAGGCCGGGGTTGAGGAGCTTGCTGGTCTCGCTGAAGGGGTCCGGGCCGGAATCCTTGTCGGTCACCTCACCGGAGAACGCCACCAGCACCCCGATGGGGTAGCCGCGGTCGTTGATGTACTTGTGCATGGCTAGCTGCCAGCGCACCGCCTCCACGCGGCTGCCGACCACCACCATCGCCTTCGCCTGGCCGCCGAGAAGGGGACCCACGTTCTCCCGGAAGTGCTCGACGACGATCTGCACCTTCTGGGCGATGTTGTAGGGGTGCAGGCGCACCCAGCGCATGATCCCCTTGAGCGCCTCCTCGCGCTCCACCTCCCGCTCGTCCAGCTCCTTGCCGCCGGTGGCGAGCCGGAAGGCGAGCTTGTAGGGGGTGTAGTTCCTGAGCACGTCGAGGATGAAGCCCTCCTCGATGGCCTGGCGCATGGAATAGACGTGGAAGGACTGCGGCAGGTTGGTTGGGCCGGCGGGCTGGGTCGGGTCGGGCGGACGCCCGAAGATCTCCAGGGTCTTGGCCTTGGGCGTGGCGGTGAGCGCCACGTAGGTGATGCCCGCGTCCTTGGCCCGGGCCGCCATCCTGCTCTCAAGTTGGGCGGCCAGGATGTCCTCGGTGCTCACCTCACCGCCGTCCGCCAGCTCGGCCTGGGCCTCGGCGGAGAGCACCGCCTTGAGCTTCGCCGCGGACTCCCCGGTCTGGGAGCTGTGGGCCTCGTCGGCGATCACCGCGAAGCGCTTGCCCTGGGTCGCCGCCAGCTCGCGCACGGCCTCCAGGGCGAAGGGGAAGGTCTGGATGGTGCAGACCACGATCTTCTTGCCCCCCGCCAGGGCCTCGGCCAGCTCGCCGCTCTTGCTGCCGCTCTTGCCGGTGACGACCGCCACCACCCCGGTGGTGCGCTGGAAGTCGAAGATCGCCTCCTGGAGCTGGGCGTCGAGCACGGTGCGGTCCGAGATCACCAGCACGGTGTCGAAGACCTTGTTGTCGGCGGCCCCATTGTGACGGAATGCAGGTCGGCGAAGAAGTGGGCGGTCCAGGCGATGGTGTTGGTCTTGCCCGAGCCCGCCGAGTGCTGGATCAGGTACTTGCCGCCCACGCCCTCGGCGAGCACGGCGGCGACCAGCTTGCGGGTGGCGTCGAGCTGGTGGAAGCGCGGGAAGATGACCTTCTCGATCCGCTTCTTGTTGTCGCGCCGGGCGATGAGGTAGCGCCCGAGGATCTCCAGCCAGCTCTCGCGCTCCCAGACCCGCTCCCAGAGGTAGGCCGTGCGGTGGCCCGCGGGATTGACCGGGTTGCCGGCGCCGCTCGCATCGCCCTGGTCGAAGGGCAGGAAGACCGTCGCCGGCCCCTGGAGCCGGGTGGTCATGCGCACGTGCGAGTTGCTGATGGCGAAGTGGACCAGCGCCCCGTTGGGAAAGGACAGCAGCGGCTCGGCGCTGCCCTGGCCCTTCGGCTTGGGATGGCGGTCGAAGCGGTACTGGTCCACCGCATCCTCGACCGACTGGGTGAAGTCCGTCTTCAGCTCACCGGTGGCGACACCGATGCCGTTGAGGAACAGCACCAGGTCCAGGCTGTTCTCGTTGTGCAGGGAGTAGTGGACCTGGCGCACCACCCGCAGCCGGTTGGCCTGGTAGCGCTGCTCAAGCTCCGGGTTCATGCCCAGCGCCGGCTTGAACTGGGCGAGCTGCAACGGCTTCTTCAGCCCCAGGATCTCCACCCCGTGGCGCAGCACGTCCAGGGTGCCGCGGGCGTCGATCTGCTTGCGCACCCGATCCAGCAGGACGGTCGCGGCAGCGGCGCCGTGGGTCTTGCTCAGGGCCTCCCACGCCTTGGACTGGCTCTCCCGGACCCAGGCGATCAGGTCCGGCGGGAACAGGGCGCGGGCGCGGTCGTAGTGCTGGGCATCGCCCTCGGCGTAGTGCCAGCCGTGCGCGGCCAGGTGGGCGCAGATGTCGTCCTCGAACGCAGCCTCCAGATGAACGTCGGCCTTGTGGTGGCTCATCGGTCAATACACGGCGTCGTGGCTGCCCAGATTGACGGGGATGATCCGCTCCTCCTCGATCAACAGCTCTAGGGTGATGCGGTAGGACAGGTTGATCGAGACCGAGTGCAGTGCGGCCAGTCGCCCTTTGAGCGGGTGCAGCCGCAGGGAAGGGTGGAAGGGGTTCGCCTCCAGTAGCGCCAGCGTCTTGTCGTACTGGCGCCGGACCTCGGGATGCCGCCGCAGAAATCGGGCCTCGATCTGCCGGTACCGGTCGGTGAAGACGAGCTGGAAGGCCATCGGCCGGATCGTTGCGCGCTAGTCGCCCTTGCCTTGTCCTGGACCCAGCTCGCCATCCAGGCGCTTCGCGTGCTCGGCCGCCGTCTCGACGACATAGCGGCCTGCCGCCAGATCGGCACGGGTCTCCGCCAGGGCGGCCTCCAGCTCGCACTCGCGCAGGTAGTGGTAATGGGATAACTCCATGACCACGAAGCGGTCCTTCCCGCGCACCGAGACCACGGCGTCAGGCTGCTCGGCCAGGGCCGCCTCGATGGCGGCCACCCCTTTCGTCTTCAGATCGTTGGCGGTGATCGTGGGCATCATCGTGTCCTCGTGCCGCTATGAAATCGTGCGGTCGATCATGCGATAAAGGACGCGAAACCGCAACGCCGGGGTGTCCGGTTCCCCCGCTGTCTGGCTCCCACGCTCCAGCGTGGGAGCAAGTCGAGACGCTCCAGCGTCGAGTCTCTTCACCACTGGGTCGTCACCTCGATCAATCCCGCCATCCCCGCATAATTCCGCGCACTCGAATAGCGCCAATGGACCGGGTCATCCACATAACCCCGCGCGACCGGATTGTTGTGGATGTACTCGAGCTTCTGCAACATCATGGCCTCGCCCTCGATCTGCTCGGGGTGGGAGCCTTCCTGCCAGACCTGGTGCTCCCGATCCGTCTTGTGCCTCGCCTTGTGGAAGGCGAGCAGCTCCAGCACCGGCGAGTGGCGCTCGCTCAGGCGCTTGACGATCGCCCCGGCCGTGTAGGATTTGAAGCTCGCCATCGTCTTGCCCATGTCCGGCGAGCGGCCGAGCAGGTGGCAATGGTTTTCCAGGATCACGTAGCCGTACAGCGTCAGGCCCGCTTCCGACTGGAGGTACTCCAGCGAGTCGAGCAGGATTCGCGCGTTGGCCGGCTGCGCGAACAGGGGGAGCCACTGCAGCGCCGTGCAGGTGAGAAAGTGCGGGGCGGAGGGATCGAGGATCCTGTAGCGGTCGCGGCCCATGGTCTGCGGCTCAGCGCGTCATTCGGGAGTTGGGGAACACGCGACGCCAGAGCGTCGCGACTTGCTCCCACGCTGGAGCGTGGGAGCCAGAGTAGGTAGGTCGGGTTAGGCGCGCCACCCCCGAGAGGGCAGGTCGACTCGGTGCTGGTGCGCGCCGTAACCCGACGATGGCGGTGTGGCGAGACACTTGGCCGATCATGCCGCCTCATCCCGATCAACCAGCCCGCGCACGTCGATCTTGCCGGTCACGGCCGCGGAGATCAGGGCGGTGCGGCGCTCTTGGAGGAGGGAGATGGCTTCCTCGGCTTCGGCGACGAGGGCGTCGAGCTTGGCGGTCTCGTGGTCGAGGAACTCCGCAATGGCGGATTGTTCTCCAATGAGCGGAAGCATGAGAGGGATATTGCCAATATCGCTCATATTGAAAGCCGATTAGCGCTGTAGCTCAGCTGGCGGGCTCACGACCTGAGCCTGCGCCGGGAGCACAATCCTCGGGAGACCCCCGAGCGAGGATCCGGCGATGCCCCAGAACAAGATTCAGTTTCAGCCTGGTATGCCATTGAGCGAGCTCATGGAGCGATTCGGAACCGAGACGCAGTGCGAGACGGCCCTGGAGCGGGCGCGTTGGCCGTCGGGATTCGTCTGCCCTGAGTGCGGCGAGTCGGCGCACTCGACGTTTCTGGCCGACGGGCGCAGGTACTGGCAGTGCGCGCACTGTCGAGCGCAGACGACGGTTCGCTCCGGCACCCTGTTTCACGCCTCCAAGCTGCCGCTGAGCAAGTGGTTCCAAGCGATCTACCTGGTCACGCAGAACAAGAGCAACATCTCCGCGCTCTCGCTCAAGCGCTACCTGGGCGTGTGTTACCGCACCGCTTGGCGGGTCAAGCACAAGCTCTTGGAGGCCATGGCCGAGCGCGAATCGCGCCGTCTGCTGACGGGAGTGGTCGTGGCCGACGACGCCTACCTCGGCGGGGTGCATGCGGGCAAGCCGGGGCGGGGATCGGAAAACAAAGTGCCGTTCATGGCCGCTGTCGAGCTCAACGCCGAGGGGCATCCGCTGCACGTGCGCTTCGACTCCGATCGACGATCTCAAGGCATCGACGCTGGCCAACTGGGCCCGCACGGCGCTGCATGAGGGCGTTCACCTCGTCACCGATGGCCTGGCGAGCTTCTCCGCCGCCGGGGCGGTCGTGGCCGCGCACGGCGCGGTCATCGTCAGCCCTCGCCAGTCCAGCGACTTGGAGGTCTTCGACTGGGTCAACACCTTCATCGCCAACCTCAAGACCGCGATCCGATGGAACCTACCATCATTTCGACTTCAACAAGTACGGGGCACGCTACCTGGCCGAGGCGCAGTACCGCGTCAACCGCCGCTTCGAGCTGCGCTCGCTGGTCGATCGCCTGCTGTGGACCTGCGCCAGAACCGAACCCTCGTCCGAATCGTGGCTGCGCCTCGGCGTGGTCCGGCCTAGCTGAGGAATGGCGCTAATCGCCTATTGAAATGAGAAACGGTTGAACCTTGTGAAAGATCAAAAATAAATTTTGCGGAAACTCCGCCGTATAGTGACCAGAGGCCGAATCGCGAATCAAGTTCAGCACGTTTTACCCGCATAGTTGTACCGTTCTTTCGCCAACGCACAGCTTCGTATCGTGTAGCGATGAGGCATGCTTCACCAGCAGGAGCTTCGCGAGTAAACAATATATCACCCGGCTCGGGAACTCCGCGCTTGGTCCACTCGGCGTAACCTTCAAAATCCGTATATTTCGCCCCATCGAGCACTAATTTCCCATTCTTTATGTTTGTAGTTCGCACTACAAGATACTCGCCATCCTCAAAGAATGGTGCCGTTTTGTGCTCTGTATCAATAATCTCATTTAGGACGTGTTTGATTGGAGTTTGCATCCAATCCTCCGGGACCTCCCCTAACCACTCCACCCCGGAGTACTTCATCGGCACCGTCGGGTCGAGGCCCTTGGTCACGGCGTGGGAGATGACCGCCTGGCGCTTCTCCTTCAACAGCTCGATCAGGGTGCGGTACTCCGCCACCAGGGCGTCGATCTTGGCGGTCTCGCGGTCGAGGAAGGTAGCGATGGCGACTTGTTCAAGCCGAGGCGGAATGCCAATGGAGAGGTTGCGGAGCTGAGCCGAGTAGATGTGAACAACAGTGAATCCGCGACCCATCTCGGCTTTCTGAGCTTGTGCTTCGGGGCAATCCAGCGCATACGCGAGAAACACGGGGTTAACATCTAACGTTGGACGGAAGACAATCACGTCGCCACCGCAACAAGCTGGCGGGTGCATCAAGTTCACGGCCGACTTTCCAATTTCCTCGATCGTTTCTCCTGATGCTGCCAGAAGTGCGTCGCCATACTGGATGGGCGTGTAGCGGACAGCACTCTCTTCAGAAACGAAGGACCGGGTCTCGCGAATGAAGTGATTGTGGGTCGTGTATAGATCGCCGTACCTCACGCACGGGACGCCTGAATCCGACTCGTCTTGCTTAGTGCCGCCGTTTCCCTTTGACAGTCGCCCGATCTGACCTAGTCGCATCACCGGCCAATGCTCCGGTACCTCCCCCAACCACTCAACCCCGGAGTCCTTGTAGGCCGGATAGTGCGGGAAGCTCATGGCAGCCTCCGGCCTTTCTGGCTCCCACGCTCCAGCGTGGGAGCAAGTCGCGACGCTCTGGCGTCGTGTTGGGCCACGGGCCGCTGGAGCGGCCAAGACTGCATTCCCACGCGGAGCGTGGGAACGAGATGGCGGGACGTGGGCGGGGAGGTCATGCCGACAGGCCCTCGATCATGGCCTTGATGCGGTCGGTGACGCGGCCGAGATCCGTGTCGATGGCCTCCAGCGGCCGCGGGGGCTCGAAGACGTAGAAGTGCCGGTTGAAGGGGATCTCGTAGCCGACCTTGGTCTTGTCGTGGTCGATCCAGGCATCCGGAGCATGGGGCAGGACCTCGCGCGCGAAGTAGGCCGCCACGTCCTCGGCCAGAGGCACGTTCTCGGTGTCGCGCAGCTTCGGGTCCGGCTGGGGCTTGCCCTTCTGCTTGCCCTTCAGACCGAGCACCAGCTCGCCGGCCTCGTCGCGCAGTGGACGCTCGACGGTGATGGTGCGGTAGCCGAAGGCGGCGTTGTCGAAGATCCGCGAGATCGGCACCACGCGGACCTTGCCGCCTTCCGGTGTGCGCGGGCTTGGCCTCGCCGGGCATCAGCACCCGGCGCTCGATCTCCTTGCCGGCGGCGTCCAAGACCAGGACCAGATGCGCCTCGCTGAATTCGCCGAATAGGCGGGTGACGGCGGCGATGTGCTCCTCCGACATCTCCTTGCGCTTGCTGCCCAGGCTCTTGCGCATCTTCTGGCAGAAGTGGCTGGCGTCGATGAGCTGCACCTTGCCCTTGCGGTGCTCGGGCTTGCGGTTGGAGAGGATCCACACGTAGGTGCTGATGCCGGTGTTGTAGAACATGTCGGTGGGCAGGCCGACGATGGCCTCCAGCAGGTCGTTCTCCAGCACGTAGCGGCGGATCTCGCTCTCGCCGGAGCCGGCGCCGCCGGTGAACAGCGGCGAGCCGTTGAGGACGATGCCGATGCGGCTGCCGCCGTCCGCGGCCGTGGCGCATCTTGGAGATCAGATGCAGCAGGAAGAGCAGGGAGCCGTCGGAGACCCGCGGCAGGCCCGGCCCGAAGCGCCCGGCGAAGCCCTTCTGCTGGTGCTCCTTGCGCACCACCGCCTCGATCTTCTTCCACTCCACGCCGAAGGGCGGATTGGAGAGCATGTAGTCGAAGAGCTTGTCCAGGAGCCCGTCGTCGGAGAGGGTGTTGCCGAAGATCGATGTTGGCGACGTCCTGCCCCTTGATGAGCATGTCGGCCTTGCAGATGGCGTAGGACTCGGGGTTGAGCTCCTGGCCGAACATGGTGAGCCGCGCCTGGGGGTTCAGCTCGGCCAGGTACTCCCCGGCCACGCTGAGCATGCCGCCGGTGCCGGCGGTGGGGTCGTAGATGGTGCGGACGATGCCCGGGCCGGTGAGGGCCTCGTCGTCCTCGATGAAGAGCAGGTTGACCATCAGGCGGATGACGTCCCGCGGGGTGAAGTGCTCGCCGGCGGTCTCGTTGGAGATCTCCGCGAAGCGCCGGATCAGCTCCTCGAAGACGAGGCCCATCTGGTGGTTGTCGATCCGGTCGGGGTGCAGGTCGATGTTGGCGAAGCGCTCGGTGACCTGGTAGAGCAGGCCCGGCCTTGGCGAGGCGGTCGACCTGGATGAAGAAGTCGAAGCGCTCGAAGATGTCGCGCACGTCGGGGGAGAAGCCCTGGATGTAGGTCTCCAGGTTGCTCGCGATGTGGTCCTGGTCGCCCATCAGCCGCTTCATGTCGAGCGGCGAGGTGTTGTAGAAGCCGCGCCCGGTGATCCGCAGCAGGAAGGGCGCGGGGTTGAGGCCCGACCTTGCGCTTCTCCGCCAGCTCCTCCAGGGCCGCCGTCTTGGTGTCCGCCAGCACGCAGTCCAGGCGCCGCAGCACGGTGAAGGGCAGGATCACGCGGCCGTACTCGGACTGCTTGTAGTCCCCGCGCAGGAGGTCCGCGACGGACCAGATGAAGGAGGAGAGGGTCTGGTGGTTCATCGGGCGGAGGTTCCCTGGCTTATCGGCAATGCGGCCCCGCCGTCACCCGGGCGGGTGGCCAGTCTGGTTGCGTTGCGATCGGCGCGGGCACAACCTTACCGGGCCGGCGGCCGCCACGCCAACCACGCGGGCTCCCGTCCGACCTGTGTCAACGCCCGCTGTCGGGGTCTGACGCCCGCCAGAAACACTCGACCGGTTCCTCGAGATGCTCGGCGATCCGTTGCTGTGCCAGATCGCGAAGGCCACACTGGCGGCACGCGGTGCCGGCGTAGCGCGCGAGCGGCAGGCTTGCGAGCAGACGGCGACCGAACGCCGCGCTGAGGTCGCCCTCGGCTCGGACCGTGGCTTTGGGTGAATCCAGCATGTCGGGTTCTGTCGAGCGACCAGACGAACGCGGTTCCGCTGTGGATGCGAGGTAACGATGGGCGAGTCGATCACGCTGGACGGCGCCATGGGCGAAGGCGGTGGCCAGGTGCTGCGCAGTGCACTCAGTCTGTCGTTGCTGACCGGCAGGCCGTTTCGCCTCGACAACATCCGCGCCAACCGCGACCGCCGCGGGCTGCGGCCCCAGCACCTGGCGGCGGTTCAGGCCGCCGCCTCGGTGTCCGGCGCGCGGGTCAGCGGTGACCGGGTGGGCTCCGAGGCCATCGAGTTCGCACCGGGTCCCATTCGCCCCGGCGAGTACTTCTTCGACATCGGCACCGCCGGCGCCACCTCGCTGGTACTGCAGACCCTGCTGCTGCCGCTGGCGCTGGCACCGGAGGACTCCCGCATCACCGTCCAGGGCGGCACCCATGTGCCCCAAAGCCCGTGCTTCCACTATCTGGACTGGCACTGGCGGCTCTTCCTCGCCCGGATGGGGATCGGCTTTGATCTGACCATGACCCTGGCCGGCTTCTACCCCGAGGGGGGTGGCGGGGTGGAGGCCCGGATACCCGGCGGCGCGCGGCCGCAACCGCTCGACCTGACCGAACGGGGTCCGCTGCGCACGGTCCGGGGACTGTCCGCGGTCGCCAACCTGCCGCGGGAGATCGCCGAGCGGCAGCGCCGCCGGGCCCTGCGGCAGCTGCGGGCAGGGTTGCCGCAGGTGACGCCCGAGGTGACCCTGGAGGAGTTCCCTGCCAGCACGCGGGGCACCGTCCTGCTGTTGCTGGCTGAATTCGAGTCCGGTCAGGCCTGCTGTTTCGCCCTGGGCGAGCGCGGTAAGCGCGCCGAGCAGGTAGCCGACGAGGCCGTGCAGGCGCTGTGGGCTTTCCTCGACAGCGACGGTGCCGTCGACCACTGGCTGGCCGACCAGCTGCTGCTGCCGCTCGCGGTAGCTGGCGGACGTTCGGCGCTGCGCACCAGCGCCGTCACCTCGCACCTGCTCACCAACGCCGAGGTGATCCGGCGTTTCCTGCCGGTCGAGATTGGCTTTGACGGTCGCCTTGGAAGCCCCGGGACCCTTCATGTGCAACCCGCGCCCGTCAACGGCCTCGGCGCGGATCGACGGGCGGAGGAGGCGTGTTCCGCAAGGACCTGATCGACATCCTCCAGGGGCGGCCGATCTCTCTGTACGAGCTGGCGCGGCTAATCGAGAGCACACCGCGCGACCTCGAGGACGATCTGAAGCACCTGTTCCGTTCCCTGCGCGGCGATCCCCTGTGCCCGTCGATCACGCCCGCGCGTTGCCGCACCTGCGGCTTTACATTCCACGGCGACAAGCTGCACAAGCCGGGCAAGTGCCCGCGCTGCCGGGGCACCTGGATCAGAGACCCGTTGATTGCCCTGGAGGAACGACGATGAGCCCTGCACCCGATCAAGAGCCCGAGGGAGAAGACCCGCCCTTCCTGCGCGTCGAATGCTATGCCGGCCACTGTGCCGACACCGAACCGCGGCGGTTCTGGCTCGGAGCCCGTGCGGTGGCGGTGACCGCGATCATCGACCGTTGGCTCGACCCGCGGCATCGGTACTTCAAGCTGTGCGGTGACGATGGCGGCATCTATCTGTTGCGGCATGACACCGAGGACGATCGCTGGGAGTTGACCCTGTTCGACAACGGCCGGCGCGACGACACCCGGTTGTCGTCAACCTGAGCCGTGAAGAGGAGCGGTTGAGCCGCTTGTCCGTTGGCCCCGGCGGGTCAGGAATCCAGCGCTGGCTGCCGGCTGGAGACCCCTTTCCATAGCGACGTTTCGATAGATTCCTCGGCTACCTTGATGCCACCGCGCGGGAGAACGCCATCCCGGGAGCAGACGACTAAAGCGAAGAAGCCGAAGGGCCGGACCGATAAGGGCTGATCGACCTGCGGAACAAATGATGGCCACGATCAGTAACGCCGCCGTCGTTTCAATCCCTCGGCGATGAAGGGCATGAGCCGCCCCTTGTCCCAGAGGATCCGGGCAAAGAGGCCGATCGCGGTCCGGGGCGGAGTCCGGTAGCGTCGCCTTTTCACCAGCGCGATGGCCCCGCGCTCGCACACGGGTACGCAGACCCCGCAGCCCAGACAGACATCGGCGTTAACCTCCGCCCAGCGCGGGGCCCGGCTCTGGGCCTTTTGACCTGCCTGGGCTCTGGTGCGCGCGTCCGCACCCAGGCGGATGCACTTGACGTTGCAGGCGCGCAGGCACTCCCCACAGTAGTCGCAGCGCTGCGAGTCCACTTCGGCGATGAAGGGGGTCTTGGCGAGACCGTCGGGAAATCCTGACTGCACACCCGCCATCAGCTCGCAGCAGCACCGGCAGCAGTTGCAGAGGAACGACGGCTGTTCACGGACGTTGTCGGTGACGTGCGTCAGCCCGAGGGAGCGCGCGTACTCCAGGGTCTGGAGCATCTGATCGACCGTGCGCTCCTCGGCGAACCCACGGCGCACCAGGAAACGGGCCCCCTCGCCGAGAACCATGCAGATGCCCTCCACCGGGGCGCCCTTGCGGCACGCCTGCCCCAGGTGGGCCTTCTTGTGCCGGCAGAAGCAGAGGGTCGCCGCGCGGTAGTCGCTGTCGCGGATGATCCGCCGTGCGTCCTCGTAAGGCGTGATCCGGGAGGTGACGGGGATGTGCTCGTCGTAGACGAGCGTGCGGGCAATCGGGTAGCGGCTGCCAAAGAACTCGCCGGCCTGCCCCTCGCGTCCCTGATCGCGGAGATACTCCGACATGAGACGCGCGAGGCGCTCCAGCGGCAGATCCCCGCGCTGGCGCATGAAGGTGAACTCCATGAACCCGATCAGCCCAGGCATCAGCAGATAGTACGTGGTTCCGGCGTAGGGCAGGTCCATGACCAGCCCCTTGTTGGCCATGGATTCCAGGATGGCGTCAAGCTCCGCGGCCGGTATGCCCGTCGCCTCGCACAGCTCGGCGAGCGAGGTCTCCATCAGCGGGAAACGCGAGGCGACGTAGGCCTCGCGCTCGTCGAAGAGCAGGGAGAGGATCTCGCGCAGCTTGGCGCTGTCCACCAGCCCGATCGGGTAGCGGTTCAGCCGGTCGATCAACGGCACCAGAGACGATTTCGTGCTCAGCAGGTGCCCCATCGGCGCCCTCCGTCGGTAGCCCCGACAGACAGTATAGGGAATCGGGGCCGCGTGCGATCAGGCTTGCGAAGGTCCGAGGCCCGAAGTGGATCGATGGGCCTGGGTCATCCCCTCGACGTCCTGTCGCCAGGGCACGCTCGTGATGATGTCCGCGGCGACGGATGCCGCCGCGGCCTTGTTCTGGCGGGCGAGTAAACCGTTCCCGCGTAAGACATTTGAATGAGACGCTGACGCCGGCTGTAGATCCGGCTCACGCTGTTGCTTGCGGCAACTGCTCCTGCGTGGGCGGGTCCTTCGGGCAGAAGACGTGGCGACCCCGGTGGCGTTCACGACCGCCGCGCGCCTGATCATCTGTAGGTCTAATGGGTGGCCGTCCCTGGCCATCGACGCTCCCTCGTCTGCTCGCTCTATCGCTCCCTGTTGCCGCGTTAGCCTGTTGTTCTGTCTCGGGTTCCTAGCTGTGGCCTTCGGCGACTACTGCCGCGGTCGTGCCGCGACCTTCCGTGCGTCCTTTATTTTTCGTTGCTTAACATTAAGCGGATCCCGTGCCAGAACCGTTTTTCGTTGTCGCACAGTGGGATAGAGGATCGATCCCGAATCGGGGGGACGTCCGTCGTCACCAAGTGACGCCTCGTGCTTTGGCTCCGACGTGAAATTGCCTGCCGAAGTGGCCGGAGGAGATTGTCCGCGAGCGCCCACCGGAGCAGGCCCCAGACGAGGCTCGTTGCAGAATTCATGGGACACTGGTGGGACACTGCCCCCAACATCACCCGGTAAACGGTAACGTTTGGGCGCATGTAATCTGTTATTTTTCTTGCTGTCAGGTGTTGCGTGATTCTGCAAGGTACTGAAATGGCGAGACTCTGACTCCGTTAACCTTAGGTTCGAATTCTTGTTCCCAACACAAGCCCCAAAGAATGCGGACTGTTTGTGCGCTGCCGAAAATGATTCCGGGGTGAGGCGCTTGTCGGGCGGATGGTGTGCCCCCGCTTGCGTCCAGCTGTCACGCAGGGCCACATGACAGCCGCCGAGGTTTTGGGCTTGCGCTGAAATGCCGGCATCCCTCCGTCGCGAGCCTTCGGCTCGCGGGGACTCTCTATTGACGGCTTAGCCCGAACCTTCACCCGGTCGATGTGCGGATCCAGTCGACCCGTCTGCGCATGACGCCGTAGTAGACCACCGGGATCACGACCAGCGTCAGAACGGTCGAGACGAACAGTCCGAACAGTAGCGAGACGGCGAGGCCGGAGAAGATCGGGTCGTCGAGTATGAACAGGGCGCCGGCCATGGCCGCAACCGCCGTCAGCGCGATCGGTTTTGCGCGTACGACCGCGGAGTTGATCACGGCCTCCTCGAAGATCCGCCCCTCCCGGACCTGCTGATTGATGAAGTCCACCAGCAGAATCGAGTTGCGAACTATGATGCCGGCCAGCGCGATCATGCCGATCATCGAGGTGGCCGTGAACTTTGCGCCCAGCAGTGCATGTCCGGGTAGGATGCCGATAATGGTCAGCGGGATCGGGGCCATGATCACCAGCGGCACCAGATAGCTACGGAACTGGGCGACCACTAGCAGATAGATCAGGATCAGCCCGATCGCGTAGGCGATCCCCATGTCGCGGAAGGTCTCGTAGGTGACCTGCCACTCGCCGTCCCACTTGAGGCTGTACTCGTAGGGATTTGCCGGCGGCTGGCGAAACCACTGCTCCAGGGCGGGGGCCGCGTCCAGCCGGTCGGCGATCTCGAACAGGCCATAGAGCGGGCTGTCGGTTTCGCCGGCCATGTCGCCGGTGACGTAGACCACCGGTAGCAGGTCCTTGTGGTAAATGCTGTGGCTGCGGCTGGACTCGGTGACCTCGACGATCTCCGACAGTGGCACCAAGGACCCGCCCAGCGACCTTATCCGCAACGCAAGGACCTGCTCCAGGTCGGCCTTGTCGGCTTCCGAGTACTCGATGCGGATCGGCACCGCGTACTTGACGTTGGCGCCGTGCAGGAAGCTCACGTCCTCACCGTCCAGGACGCTCGACAGGGCCTCGGCCACCGCGCTCTGCGGCACACCCAGACGCGCGGCCTTGGTGCGGTCGACGACCACCACCAGCTTGCGGGACGGGTATTCGACCGAGTCGTCCACGTCGACGATGTCCGGGGTTGACTGGAAGACCTCGCGGACCTTGCGGGCGGCCTTGATCTGCCCCTCGTAATCGAGTCCGTAGACCTCCGCGACCAACGGTGACAACACCGGTGGCCCGGGCGGGATCTCGACGATCTTGGCGTTGCCGCCGTACCGGGCGGCGATCTCCTGCAGCGGCGCGCGCATCGTGAGCGCGATTTCGTGGCTCTGTCGGTCGCGGTGATGCTTGTCGACCAGGTTCACCTGGATGTCCCCAAGGTGAGCGGCCTTGCGGAGATAGTACTGACGCACCAGGCCGTTGAAATTGATCGGCGCCGCGGTGCCGGCATAACCCTGGAAGTCGGTCACCTCCGCGACCGTCGAGAGATACTCGCCCATCTCATTCAGGACCCGCGCCGTCTGTTCCAGACTGGTCCCCTCGGGCATGTCCAGCACCACCTGGAGCTCGCTCTTGTTGTCGAACGGGAGCATCTTGAGGATGACGCTCTTGTTGACCACGAGCATCAGCGAGCCGCCGATCAGCACCAGGATGCCGGCGAGAAGGAGCCAGCGATTGACGGCGCCTCGCCGGCCGGCGAGGAAGGGCGCGATGGTTACCCGGAACAGGCGCGCCATCCAGCCGCCGTCCGCGGCCTCGTGGCCTTCGTGTCCGGCGGCGTGCGCGGCCTGGTGCCGTCCCAGCATGAAATTCGTCATCCAGGGCGTGAAGACGAAGGCTACCAAGAGCGAGATCAACATGCCTGTGGAGGCATTGATCGGGATCGGGCTCATGTAGGGTCCCATCAGCCCGGACACGAAGGCCATCGGCAACAGGGCCGCGATCACGGTGAAGGTCGCCAGTATGGTCGGCCCGCCGACCTCGTCGACCGCCCTCGGCATCAGCTCAAGCAGCCCGGCGGGGTTCGCGTTCCCGCGCAGCGCGATGTGGCGGTGAATATTCTCGACCACGACGATGGCGTCATCGACCAGGATGCCGATGGAGAAAATCAGCGCGAAGAGCGAGACCCGGTTCAGCGTGAACCCCCAGGCCCAGGACGCGAACAGGGTCAGCGCCAGGGTCACGACTACCGCCGCGCCGACGATGATCGCCTCCCGCCAGCCGATCGCGAGCAGAACCAGCAGGACGACCGACGCGGTTGCAAAGGTGAGCTTGCTGATCAGCTTCTTGGCCTTGTAATCGGCGGTGGCGCCGTAGTTGCGGGTGACCGTGACCTCGATGCCTTCGGGGATGAAGGTGCCTTCCAGTTGCGCGAAGCGGTCGATGACCCGTTGTGCAACGGCGACGGCATTGACGCCCTCCTGTTTCGCTACGGCCAGCGTGACCGCCGGCGTGGTCCCGGCCAGATCGATCCCCGAATGGTGAGCACCGGGACCGGCGCCCATCCACGCGTAGCTCGCCGGTTGCTGAGGCCCGCGCTCGATGTTCGCCACGTCGCTGAGATGGACGGGGCGGCCCGCGTGCAGTCCCACCACCAGGTCGCCGATCTGCTCGGGGGTTGTCAGGAAGGTCCCCGCCTGCACCAGAATCTCCTGGTTGTCGGCCGTTACCGTCAGGTTGTCACGGATCAGGTTGCCGGCCTGCAGCGAGCGGCGCAGGTCGGTCAGGTCGATCCCGTAGCCGGCAAGAGCCTGGGGCTGGAGCAGTACCCGAACCACCTGATCGGGCATGCCGATGGTGTAGACATCACGGGTGCCCGGGACTCGCTTGACCTCCTGCTCGATGGCGTGCGCCACCTTGCCGAGCTCGAAGGCGCCGACCTCCGGGTCCTTGGACCAGAGTGTCGCGGTAATGATGGGCACATCGTCGATGCCCTTCGGTTTGACAATCGGCGTGCCGACGCCGAGGTTCGCGGGCAGCCAGTCCTGGTTCGACAACACCTTGCTGAACAGGCGCACCACGGCATCGGTGCGGTCCTCGCCTACCCGATACTGGACGGTCACCACGGCCATGCCCGGCCGGGAGACCGAGAAGACGTGCTCGATGCCTTTGATCTCCGAGAGCACCTGCTCGGCCGGGCCGGCCACCAGGTGCTCGATCTCGGTCGCCGACGCCCCGGGAAAGGGTATGAAGACGTCCGCGAAGGTGACGTTGATCTGGGGCTCTTCCTCGCGTGGCGTCACCAGGACGGCGAACAGCCCCAGCAGCAGACCGACCAGGGCCAGCAGCGGGGTGATGGCCGTGTTCTGGAAACGCTCGGCGATACGGCCCGATATTCCGAGCCGTTCAGCCATTGTCTTGTTCCGCCGGCGCCATCTGCCGCTCGGACGCCTGTGCCTTCAGCAGTACGCCGGCCGCGATCGGGTCCAGGGCGACCCGCTCGCCGTCGCCGAGTCCGGCGAGGACCACGAAGGCGTCGTCGAGCGCCCGGCCAAGCCGAACCTGCCGGAAACGGATGCCTCCATCGTCTCCAACCACGTAGATACCGGTGACCTCGGAACGGAACACGACGGCCGGCCTCGGCACGACCAGCTCCTCCTTCCGGCCGGTCACGAAGCCCGTCTTGACGAACATACCGGGGAAAAGGGAACGCGTTCCCTCCGGCAGGTCCACCCGGACCTTGAAGGTGTTCGAGCCGAGATCGGCATAGGGGAACACGGTGATCCGGTCGGTCTCGATGGTCTGGCCCTCGGCCGCGTAGACGCGGGCGGTGCCGCCATCGCGGACGGACGGGATCACGCTCTGCGGGACATCGACGATCACCCTAAGCTGCTCAAGCGAGGTGCCGCTCATGATCGGCGCGCCCGGGGTTGCAATCTCGCCGACCTGCATATGCCGTTGAGTGACGATCCCGGAGAAGGGCGCGCGGACCTGGGTGTACTCGAGCTGCTCCTGCGCCTGCTGGAGCCGAGCCGATGCCGCCTCCAGCGCCGCCTGGGCACTTGCCAGGTCGGCCGAGGCCTGGTCCATCGCCGAGTCGGAGGCGTTCTTGTTCCGGTGCAGACCGGCGACCCGCGCGTGCTCCTCGTTCGCCTGCTGAAGCCGCGCCGACGCGGACTTGAGATCAGCCGCCGCTTGGGCGACCCGCGCCTGGTGCTCGGTGTCCTTTAGCCGGGCGATGACAGCATCCTTCTCGACGTAGTCGTCGACGTCGAAGCTGATCTCCTGTACCTGACCCTGGGTCTGGGCGGAGACGGTGCTGCGGTTGACCGCCTCGACGACACCGTCGAGGCGGTACTCGCGCGGCACGGTCCGATACTCGACAACCGCCGTTTCCAGGGCGGCCGGTTTGATGGGTCCGGCCGCCTGGGCTCCGAACGTCAGCAGCGCGGCGCAGGCCGCCGGCAAGATGGTTGATCGCATGGTTATGAAACCGGTTAAATATTAGTTAATACTTATATTAACTGTTTTTATTTAATTTTCAAGGGTACTTATGATGGGCGTCGGCTGGCGGGATGCCTCGGAGCCAAGCGACCAAGACAGCCGCGGGTCCGCGCTCAAGGACTCTGAACGAGAGATTCAGGTGGCCGATGGGCTCGGCGGTGTCGGGTCGTCGGTAAGCACCGTCTTCGCGCCGCGGGATCGAGCGGGATCTGGATAGGGTGGTCGTCGTGAAGCGGCCGAGCGCGCGGAAGTCGCCTCCGCGCGGGCCCGGTGGCGCCGGCCGGTAGACCCGGCCGAAGGCGGACTATGGGTCAGCGTATGTGGTTGACGTCCTGGCCGAGCATCTCCGGTGTCACAAGGGTTACGCCGCCCTCGGTAACGTGGAACCCGGCCCGACGGTCCGCCGCTAGATCCACGCCGATCTCGGTGCCCTCGGCGATCTGACAGTACCGGTCGATGACCGCCCTGCGGATCACGCATCTGCGGCCTATGTCCACGTCCGGCAGCACGACCGAGTCCTGCATGTAGGCGTAGGAGTTGACCCGCACATTGGAGAACAACAGGGAGTGGCGCACCGTGGCGCCGGAGATTACACAGCCGCCGGAGACCATCGAGTCGACCGCCATGCCACGGCGCTCGTCGTCGTCGAAGACAAACTTGGCCGGGGGCAACTGTTCCTGATAGGTCCAGATCGGCCAGGTCTGGTCATAGAGGTTCAGCGGCGGCGTCACGCCGATCAGCTCCAGGTTCGACTCCCAGAAGGCGTCGACCGTGCCCACGTCTCGCCAGTAGGCCTGCTCGCCGCTGCGCACATCGCGGAACGGGTAGGCCAGTACCCGATACCGGCCGATGACCGAGGGGATGATGTCCTTGCCGAAGTCGTGGGTAGAGCCCGAGGTATCGGCATCCTTGATCAGCTGCTCGAACAGGAAATCGCGATTGAACACGTAGATGCCCATCGACGCCAGCGCGCGCTCCGGGTTCCCCGGCATGGTTTCCGGATTGCTCGGCTTCTCTTGGAAGCGCAGCACCCGGCCGTCCGGGTCGACCGACATGACGCCGAACTCCTTTGCCCGCTCCAGGTCTACCTCGATGCAGCCGACGGTCATGTCGGCCCCCGTCTCCACGTGCTGCGCAACCATGTTTCCGTAATCCATCCGATAGATGTGGTCTCCCGCCAGCACCAGCACGTAGTCCGGATTGTGGTTGCGGATGATGTCGAGGTTCTGGAACACGGCGTCGGCGGTGCCCGCGTACCAGGAGGTCTCGGCGACCCGCTGCTGCGCCGGCCAAAGCTCGACGAATTCCCCGAACTCGCCGCGCAGGAACCCCCAGCCTTTCTGTATGTGCAGTATCAGCGAGTGGGCCTTGTACTGGGTCAGTACGCCGATGCGCCGAATACCTGAATTGATGCAGTTCGACAGCGGAAAATCGACGATCCGGAACTTGCCGCCGAAGGGTACGGCCGGTTTCGAGCGCCAGATCGTCAGGTGTTTCAAACGCGAGCCGCGGCCTCCGGCGAGGATCAGCGCCAGGGTGTTGCGTGTCAGGCGGCTGACGAACCGGGGGTTGGATGCGTGCATGAGGTCCTCCTGGTTCTAATCTTGGGCGCAGGTTTCCCGGAGCCGGCTTATGGTAACATTCTAACGCTCCACAACGACCGCCGGCGGGCATTCACCGGGGGCTGGCCGGGTCGATACTCGATCGGCCTCGTCGCCGGATGGACCCCTGCCTGCGCCGGCGGGTGCGGCGATTAGAGTTCAACGCGTGCCCGCCACTCCCCAGTGAAATCGCTGCGAACCCGCGCCGGCGTCTGCCGGGGTCACGCATTCGCGCCACCGAAATCCGGCGCGATTCGACCCCTTCGGCGGGCGGCAACCCCGAACGAGCTGACTGCATAGAGATCAGGACCCCATGGCAACGTCGAAACGCCCCGCACCCAGGATCCCGGAGACACTCCAGCGCATCATCGAGGCGCGCCACCATGACCCGTTCGAGGTCCTGGGCCGTCACGTCGACGGCAATCGGGCCGTCGTGCGGGCCTTCCTCCCCTCGGCCGAGACGGCGCACCTGGTCGAGGCGCGCGCGGCCATGTCGCGCATCGAGGGGACGGATTTCTTTGTCTGGGAAGGCGGCGCGGACGAGCTGCCGGCCCTCTACCGGATCCAGTGGCGAGATGCCGGCGGCGGCACCCACACGGCGCACGACCCCTACTGCTTCCCGCCCCAGCTCGCGGACTTCGATCTGCACCTGTTTGGCGAGGGTCGGCATTGGCATGCCTACCGCTTCCTCGGCGCGCACCTGCGGCAGGTCGAAGGCGTCGATGGCGTCCAGTTCGCGGTCTGGGCGCCGAACGCCGCGCGTGTCAGCGTGGTCGGAGACTTCAACGGCTGGGACGGGCGCACCCACCCGATGCGGGTGCGTGGCGGCTCCGGCGTATGGGAGCTGTTCATCCCGGGCGTCGGCGCCGGCGGCTATTTCAAGTATGAGATCCGCGGCCGCGACGGCAACGTCCATGTCAAGATCGACCCCTACGCCAACGCCTTCCAGCGGCGCCCGGAGACCGCCGGGTTGATTTGCGCCGAGAGCGACTACCGGTGGCGGGATGCGGCCTGGATGCAGGCGCGCGCCGAGTCGGATTGGCAGCGCCGGCCCTTCTCGGTCTACGAGGTGCACCTGGGTTCCTGGCGGCGCGATGCCGACGGGGAGTTCCTGAACTACCGGGATATCGCCCGGGAGCTCGCCGAGTACGTCACCGAGATGGGGTTCACCCATATCGAGCTGCTGCCGATAACCGAACACCCGCTGGACGCCTCCTGGGGGTACCAGTGCACCGGCTATTTCGCGCCCACCAGCCGATTCGGCAGCCCCGACGACTTCCGCTACTTCGTCGATCACTTGCACGACCAGGGCATCGGCGTACTGCTGGACTGGGTGCCCGCCCACTTCCCCAAGGACGCCTACGCGCTCGCGAACTTCGATGGCTCGGCGCTCTACGAGCACGCCGATCCGCGCCTGGGCGAGCATCGGGACTGGGGCACGCTGGTATTCAACTTCGGTCGCAACGAGGTGAAGAACTTCCTGCTCTCCAGCGCGCTCTACTGGCTCGCCGAGTATCACATCGACGGCCTGCGGGTGGACGCGGTGGCATCCATGCTGTACCTGGACTACTCGCGCAACCCCGGGGAGTGGATCCCGAACAAGTACGGGGGCAACGAAAATCTCGAAGCGGTCGACTTCCTGCGCCAGCTGAACACGGTTACTCACGAGCAGCACCCGGGAAGCCTGATGATCGCCGAGGAGTCGACCGCCTGGCCGGCGGTCTCGAGGCCCACCTACCTGGGCGGACTCGGCTTCAGCATGAAATGGAACATGGGCTGGATGCACGACACCCTGTCCTACATGGAGAAGGACCCGATCTATCGGCATTACCACCACGACCTGCTGACCTTCGGGCTGCTGTACGCCTTCACGGAGAACTTCGTCCTGCCTTTTTCCCACGACGAGGTCGTGCACGGAAAGCAGTCCATGCTGGACAAGATGCCCGGCGACGCCTGGCAGAAGTTCGCGAGCCTGAGGCTGCTCTACAGCCTGATGTTCACCTATCCGGGCAAGAAGCTGCTGTTCCAGGGGTGCGAGTTCGCGCACGGGACCGAGTGGGATTTCGCCGGGGAGATGGACTGGGATCTGCTCGAACGCCCCCAGCACCAGGGGGTGCAGCAGATCCTGATGGACCTCAATCGGCTCTACCGGGAGCACTCGGCGCTCCATGAGGTGGATTTTGACGCCGACGGCTTCGAGTGGATCGACTGTCACGACAGCTCGCAGTCCGTGCTGAGCTACATTCGCAAGGACCGCTCCGGGCAGGCCCTCGTCGCCGCCGTATTCAACTTCACCCCGGTGCCGCGAACGAACTACCGGATCGGCGTGCCCAAGGCCGGCTTCTACCGCGAGGCGATCAACTCCGACGCCAGGTTCTACGGTGGCAGCAACATCGGCAACCAGGGCGGGGTAGAGTCCGAGCCGGTCAGCTGGATGGGGCGGCCCCATTCCATCCCGATCGCGTTGCCACCACTGGGCGCGCTGGTGCTTGTCTGGGAGCCGCTCCCCGAGCCGGCGAAGGGCGTGGACCGGAACAGGGGCACCCTGGCCGGCGAGCCCGCGTACTCGACCGCAACGGGCGCCCGCACCGGCATCGCCGGGACGGACACCGACCCCGCCGCGTAGTGTGGACCGGTGACAGCGGGTTGGATACCTGATGCAGATCTGGGTAGACGCGGACGCCTGTCCGAATCCGATCAAGGAGATCCTGTTCCGGGCCGCGGAGCGGGTCGGCGTCGTGGTTACGCTCGTCGCAAACCAGTCGGTGCCGGCGCCGCCGTCCCGATACATCCGAGCTATTCGGGTCTCGCCGGGATTCGACGTTGCCGACAACGAGATCGTGAAGCGCCTGGCCCCCGGTGATTTGGTCATCACGGCCGACATCCCGCTGGCGGCCGAGGTCGTCGCGAAGGGTGCGCAGGCACTGAGCCCCCGCGGCGAGCGCTTTACGGCGGAGAACGTCCGCGAACGCCTGAACCTGCGCGACTTCATGGACAGCCTACGTTCCAGCGGCATCGACACCGGCGGTCCGGCGGCCCTCGGGCCCCGCGACCGGCAGGCCTTCGCGAATGCCCTGGACGGCCTGCTGGTGCGTTGCCGATAAGCGGCGTCAGGCCGAGGGAGCGACGCGGCTCAACCCGGCTCAACCCCCCGCACGCTTGCCCCTAAGCAGGGGCTCTATGAGATCCAGCGGTAACGGGAACACGATGGTCGAGGACTTGTCGCCGGCCACGGCGGTCAGCGTCTCGAGAAAGCGCAGCTGGATCGCCTGGGGCTGCTGGGACAGGATCGCCGCCGCCTCCACCAGTTTTTCCGCTGCCTGCATCTCGCCCTCGGCGTGGATCACCTTGGCGCGCCGGGAACGCTCGGCCTCGGCCTGGCGGGCGATGGCCCGGATCATCGACTCGTCCAGATCGACGTGCTTGATCTCGACATTAGCGACCTTGATGCCCCAGGCATCCGTCTGGGTGTCGAGGATGGTGCGCACGTCGTCGTTGAGCTTCTCGCGCTCGGCGAGCATCTCGTCGAGCTCGTGCTGGCCGAGCACCGACCGTAGCGTGGTCTGGGCAAGCTGGCTGGTCGCCGTACGGAACTCCTCGACCTGGATGATGGCCTTCTCGGGGTCGATCACCCGGAAATAGACCACCGCGTTGACCTTGACCGAGACGTTGTCCCGCGAGATCACGTCCTGGCTCGGGACATCCATGACCTGTACCCGAAGATCCACCCTTTCCATCTTCTGGACGCCGGGAACAACGATGATCAGCCCCGGTCCCTTGACGCCCGTGAAACGCCCGAGGGTGAAGATGACCCCACGTTCGTACTCGCGCAGGATCTTTACCGACGCTAGGACCAGTCCGATGAGCAGGACCAGCGGGATGATATAGGCTTCTAGGAACATGGAAGGCTCTCCTCAAACATCCGACAAGGGTTCGACCAATAAGGTCAGGCCATCGCGTCCGCGGACTCGGACGCCAGCCCCGGGTGGAATAGCCCGTTCACTCCGGGCGGACCAGATCTCGCCGTGCAGGTGCACGCTCCCGGAACCCGGGAAACCGGACACCGCCCGGCCCACGGCGCCGATCAGCTCCTCGGACCCGGTCGCCACCGGTCGGCGGTGGGCCTTCAGCGCCATGCCTACCACGAAGAACAGCAGCAGCGCGCTGACAGCCGCAAAGCCGACGATCAGCGGAATCGAGATCCCGAAACCCGCGGCATCGGTGTCGATCAGGACCAGCGAGCCGACCACGAAGGCCGCCGCGCCGCCGACCCCCAGCGCCCCGAAGCTCGGGGCGAAGGCCTCGCCGACCATCAGCGCCAGGCCGAGCGCGATCAGGGCCACACCCGCGTAATTGACCGGAAGCAGCTGGAAGGCGTAGAGCGCGAGCAGCAGTGCAATGGCGCCGACGGTGCCGGGCACGACGGCGCCCGGGTTGGAGAACTCGTAGACCAGCCCGTAAATGCCGACCAGCATCAGGATATAGGCAACGTTCGGGTTGCTGATGACGGCCAACAGGCGGGTCTTCCAGTCCGGCTCGCGCTCGACGACGCCGATGCCGGCGGTGTTCAGGACCGCCTGCCCCTTGCCGACCCGAACGGTCCTTCCGTCCAAGGCGTGCAGCAGCGTGTCCAGGTCTTCGGCGACGAGGTCGATCACGCCGAGCTTCGCGGCCTCCTCGGCCGTCAGGCTCACACCCTCGCGCACCGCGCGCTCGGCCCACTCGGCATTGCGCCCGTGCAGCTCGGCGAGTCCGCGGATGTAAGCGGCCGCATCGTTGACCAGCTTGCGGCTCATCGCACTCCCCGCCAGCGGTTTGGCGGCACCCGACTCGCCGTCGCCCTTGTCCGAGTCCGGTGCCGCGTCGGCCTGCTCGTCGGACCCGGAGTCGCCCGGGGCCGTCTCGCCGCCCCCGAGGCCGCCGATCTGCACCGGCGTCGCCGCCCCCAGATTGGTTCCCGGCGCCATCGCCGCCACCTGGCAGGCGAAGAGTATGTAGGTCCCGGCGCTCGCCGCGCGTGCCCCGGTCGGCGCCACGTAGCCGATCACCGGCACCGGCGAGGCGGTGACGGCCTTGACGATCGAGCGCATGGAGCCGTCGAGCCCGCCGGGCGTGTCGATGCGCAGCACCAGCAGCTCGGCGCCTTCCTCGCGGGCGGCCTCAACCGAGTCCTCGACGTAGGCGGCCGTCGCCGGGCCGATCGCGCCGTCTATGTCGATCACCAGCGCCTCGCGGGCATCCTGGCCCAGGGCCGCGACCGCCAGCAGGCAGCCCAGCAACCCCGACGTCAAACCTGCGGCAGTCACCCGATGCATGACACTCCCCCTTGGATGGAACAACCCAAAGCTTAGACTGGATAGTGCCCGAGAGTTGACCGGCGGCTCGCGATCGCGCCGACAGATCGGCCGCGGTTACACTTTGAGCGAGAACCGGAGAGCCACTATGCACGAGATCAGGGTCCAGACCGAGCCCTTTGACATTGCGGCCGAGCAGGAGCGGTTATGGCTGGGCAAGCCTGCCGTGGGCGCCCTGGTCACCTTCGTCGGGCTGATGCGCGACGTCAACGAGGGGAGCGGCGTCAGCGCCATGACCCTGGAGCACTACCCGGGCATGACCGAGAAGGCGCTCACGACCATCGCCGAGGAAGCCGCGGCGCGTTGGGACCTGGATGGAATCACCATCGTCCACCGCGTCGGGGAGCTCCTGCCTCAGGACCCGATCGTGCTCGTCGGCGTCGCCAGCCGCCATCGCGGCGAGGCATTCAGGGCCTGCGAGTTTCTGATCGACTACCTGAAGACCCGCGCCCCGTTCTGGAAGAAGGAGATCACCGGGGACGGCGAACGTTGGGTGGAGGCCCGCGGCTCGGACGACGCCGCGGCCGATCGCTGGCGAGGCTGAGCCCCTAGTGCACTAGGTCTCTCGCGGCTGTACCGCCCGCTCGGTTCATCCGGCCGCGAGCATACCCTCCCGAATCACGAAATCGACGATCGTCTCCACGCCCTCGCCGGCGCGCAGATTCGTCATGACGAATGGCCGCTCGCCGCGCATCCGCCGCGCATCGCCGGCCATGACCTCCAGCGAGGCGCCGACGTAAGGGGCGAGGTCGATCTTGTTGATCACCAGCAGGTCCGAGCGGGTGATTCCGGGACCGCCCTTGCGCGGGATCTTCTCGCCCTCGGCGACGTCGATGACATAGATGGTCAGGTCGGCGAGCTCCGGGCTGAAGGTGGCCGCCAGATTGTCCCCGCCGCTCTCGATGAAAATCAGGTCCAGGTCGGGAAACCTCTGCTGCAGGTCCTCGACCGCGGCCAGGTTCATCGAGGCGTCCTCGCGGATCGCCGTGTGCGGGCAGCCGCCGGTCTCGACGCCGACGATGCGATCGGCGTCGAGCGCCTCGGAGCGGATCAGGAACTCCGCGTCCTCCCGGGTGTAGATGTCGTTGGTGACGACGGCCAGCTGGTAGCGCTCACGCAGCCGTTTGCAGAGGGCGTCCAAGAGGGCGGTCTTGCCGGAGCCGACCGGGCCGCCGATGCCGACACGCAGGGGGGAAGGTTCAGTCATCGGGTTCTCGCTAGCGTATTCGTGAAGAACTCAGGATCGGAACAGGCGCGTGTACTGGGTCTCGTGGGCGCCGCTCGCGATGGCCAGGGCCGGGGTCGACGCGCCGATCGCATCGTCGGCGAGGCCGGACGCGTCGGCGACCGCCACCGGGATCCGCTCGATCAGCCGCGCGAGGATTTGCTGCCCCTGGGTCTGGCCGAGCGGCACCAGCTTGACGCCTGCCAGCACCAGGTTTTCCAGCCAGGACCAGGCATAGCCAAGTGCGGCTGATTCGGGCGCGATCCCCCAGGCCGAGGCCGCGAACGCGAATCCCGCGAGTTGGCTTCGGGCGAGCAGCGGCTTGCACTCGCGGGCGTCCGCGAGCCCCCAGGCGACGAGCAGATCGGCGAGCGCCCGGCCCCGGTTGGTTTCCTCCAGTCGCAGCTCCGCGGTCTCGCGCGTGGCGAGGAGCAGACCCACCCAGTGATCCAACGCCGCGAGATCGCGGGCGGACGCCGCCTGCTGCATCCTGCCGAGCAGCGGCAAGTCGACCCGGGCGATGCTGTTGTGCAACTGATCGGCGAGCCAGCTCTCGAGGTCTGCCGCGTTGCGGATCCAGCCCGCCTCGACGGCCCACTCGATGCCCTGGGAGTAGGTGTAGCCGCCCACGGGCAGCGACGGGCTGACCAGTTGCATCAGCCGCAGCAGCGGGAGCGACCGCTCAGTGTCCGTGACCGTGCCCGCGGGAGCCGTGCCCGTGCTGATGCGCCTGTTCGGTTCCCCCGTAGGCGCCGGGTTCCGGCTCGAACGGCGCGTCCACAAGGCGGACCTCCAGCCCGAGTCCGCGAACCAGATCGTCGAGCACATGGTCGTGCGGGTAGCTCAGGCGCCCGGGCTCGATCTGTAGCGCCACGTGGCGGTTGCCGAGGTGGTAACAGGCACGGGCGAGCCGCCAGGGGTCCTCGCCCTCGACCCGGGACAGGGTCTCCGGCGCCGCGCGCACCCGCGCGACCAGGCCGTCCTCGGCGACCAGCCCGTCCCCGTCCCGCAGCGCCGTGCCGCGCGGCAGGAACAGGCCGGCCTCCCGCCCGTCGTCGAGCACTACACGAATACGGCTGCGGGTCCGCTGCGCGAGTGTCAGCGTCAGGGTAACGGCGGTCGTCGGCGGCGTTTCCGCTTTGCGAGTGAATCTGATCACCGTCGAGCTAGGATCACGCTGTTGAGCTCGTTGCGACTCACTCGGAATCGGGCATACCGAGAAGGTCGCCTGCGAAGGTGTGCGGCACGGCACATAGGATTCGTCGGAGGGCAGCCGCGTCCAGCGACCGGAAGAATGGGCGAATGGGGGAACACCTGCAAGGGCCCCAAACATTTTCGACCGCGACGAATCCCTGGCCCCGCGGTGCGTGCGTACCGCCCAGCAACGGAACCAGCGTTCATTGCCAATTGGCGCCCTCTGGTATATTCGCGGTCTCGCCTCGGGCTTCGAACGGACCCCATGGCCGCGGCCCGGGCGCTTGGTCATCGGGAAATCAACGGCCCCGGCAGCCGGCTTGGGTGATCTGCGATGGCGCTGATTGTGCGGATAATTTAAGAGGATCATTCCTCGAGATTCCCTTCCAATGACGACGAGTGGGAACCCCTGACATGTTTGAGAGAATCGCCACCCTGTTTAAGGGATTTCTGAGCCTGTTTATCACCGGTCTGGAGAAATCCAATCCCAAGGCGCTTATCGAGGCGGAAAAGGAGAACCTGCGCCACCAGATCGCCCGTTACAACGACAACCTGGCGAATCATGCGGGGTTCGTCGAGCGCCTGATGCGCCAGGTCAAGAATCTGGAATCACAGGAAAAGGAGTTGGCGAGCAAGGCGGCCGCCCACCTCAAGGTCGGCAACCGCGGCGCCGCGGCCCAATACGCCCTGCAGCTCAAGACCGTCCGCGAGCAGCTCTCGGAGAACCAGGAACAGCTGCAGACCGCCGAGGAGACCTACGAGAAGCTGGTCAAGTCCCGTGACGTGCTGGTCAGCGAGGCGCGGGCCAAGATCGAATCCCTCAAGCGCATGATCTCCGAGACCGAGATGCTGGAGGCCCAGGCCGAGCTCCAGGAGATGGCCCAGGGCATGGTCACCCAGATCGGCGGCTCCGGCGATACCCTCAGCCGCGTCCAGGAGTACCTGGAGGAGCGCCGCGACAAGGCGGCGGGGAGGACCCGTGTCGCGGCGTCGTCCATCGACACCTCGCATGTCGAGCTGTTGGAGGCCGAGCAGCAGGTCATGGCCGAGCAGGCGTTGAACGAGTTCGCGGCCGCCTACGGTCTGGACTTGCCCGACGAGCCCCAGGCCGCGGCGACCTCCGCCAAACCGGCGCTGCGTGACCTGGGTCCGGGCGTCACCGAGGGCTGAGGCGACAATCCGCTTTCGTGCTGGCTCGCAATCACTAGGAGGATCGAATGGTAGAACCCAAGCCGGTCGGACCCACCGCCCTCGGGAAGGTGGTCATCGCATTGTTCATCGTCGCGTTGGCGGGCGGTGCCGCCTATTACCTGCGCGACTTCCTGGCGCCGTCGGGCAGCGGCCCGGGTGATGTGGACCTCGGCCAGTTCCGCCAGCAGCAGACCATCGAGGCCCCGGACGCCGCGGGCATCACGACGGTCAGCGAGTACGCCTACGTGCCCAACGAGAAGCTGCCCCCGGTAAAGGGGGTGAGCAACTACCAGTGGGATCCCAACGAGAAAGTCGTCCAGTTCCCGATCAACGTCTGGATCGGCTGGCTGCCGATCGTCGCGGCGAACCATGGGTTCTCGCCGAACGAGGAGAGCGTCTTCTTCAAGGACTACGGCTTCAAGGTCAATCTGAAGCTCATCGACGACCCGGTCGTGGCGCGCGACGCGTTCGCCAGCGGCGAGAGCCACATCCTCTGGGGCACACTCGACATGATGGCGCTGTTCGCCCCGGAGCTGATGCGGGACTCGCGCACCGCGCCGCGCATCTACCAGCAGATCGACTGGTCCAGCGGCGGGGACGGCATTGTGGTGCGCGACAGGATCAAGTCGGCCCGGGACCTCAAGGGCAAGACCATCGTCTACGCCCAGAACAGCCCGTCCCAGTACTTCATCAACAATCTGCTGCTGAATGCCGGGATCCAGCCCTCCGAGGTGACGCATCGCTACACGGCCACCGCGTTCGAGGCGGCCGCGGCCTTCGTTGCGGACAAGTCGATAGATGCCTGCGTCTCCTGGGCGCCCGACATCTACAACATCCCGGATCGCGTGGCCGGAACCCGCATCCTGACGACGACCGCCGAGGCCAACAAGCTGATCGCCGACGTCTGGGCCGCCCGGGCCGATTTCGCCAAGGACCACCCGGACATCATCAAGGGCCTGGTCGCCGGCATCTTCCAGGCCATGGATCGCTTGAAGGACGACACCTTCAAGGGCCAGGCCTTCCAGTGGATGGCCGACGGCTATGGGATGCCGCTCGACGAGGTCAAGGCGATGGCGGCCGACGCCCATTCGACGAACTTCGCCGAGAACAAGACGTTCTTTCTCAATCAGAACGCGCCGGCGAATTTCGAGCGCACCTGGAAGAACATCACCTTCGTCTATCGCGAGCTGGGGCTCATCGGCACTCCCGTGCGGTTCGACGAGGTCATGGACTTCTCGGCCATCAAGGCGCTGGATCAGGAGGGCACCTTCGCAGGCCAGCAGGACGAGTATCGGGCCACCTTTGTGCCCGCCACCTACTCGAAGGTCAGGGCCGAGGCGCCGATCCTGACCCAGACCATCCGCATCAACTTCTACCCCAACTCGGCCAACATCTTCGAGCCCGAGCGTAACGACCTGGATCAGCCCCTCGCCAACACCCTGTACGACCCCAACGTCGAGGCGACCCTGGAAAAGGTTGGCCGCCTTTCGGGTCAATACGACCGTGCCGTGATCGCCATCGTCGGGCACACGGACGCCTCGATGAAGGGCCGCGGGGTGCGTTTCGAGGACGTCCAGCAGCTCAGCCTCGACCGGGCGGAGTCCGTGAAGAACGCCCTCGTGGAGAAGTTCGCCTTCGACCCGAACAAGTTCATCATCGAGGGCGATGGCTGGAATCAGCCCGCGGACCCGGACGACCCCGGCAATCATGCCCTTAATCGGCGCGTGGAGATCTCGGTCTACCCGCCCGAGTCTCAATGACGCCGGCGACGACGACCCATTTAACGCCGTGACCGAGCAACCCTCCGACCCCCCGGGCGAACAGGTCCCGGCGGCAACGGCAAGGGACCGCCCCGCGCCGCCTCCGCCGCCGGTGCGCCCGTTGTGGGCGACCCTGCTGCCCGCCCGCTGGCTGCGGATCCGCGAGGAGATACCGACCCCGCTGGCCTGGGCCCTCGGCACCGTGCCGATCCTGCTTATCCTGGGCCTGTGGTGGCTGGCGACGGCGGGGGCCACCGCCGAGGAGCGGCTGATTTCGCCGACGATCCTGCCCAGCCCCGCCGAGGTGCTCGCGTCGTTCCGGTCGCTCTGGTTCGACCGGGCGCTGACGCGCAACGTACTGATCTCGCTGGGCCGCGTCGCCGCCGGTTTCGCGCTGGGCGTCGCGATCGCCTTTCCGCTGGGGCTCCTGATGGGCTCTTTCACCAAGGTGAAGGCGATGTTCAACCCGCTGGCGGTGCTCGGCTCCTACCTGCCGATACCGGCCCTGGTGCCCCTGACCCTGTCGCTGTTCGGTACCGGCGAGCTGCAGAAGGTGATGTTCCTGGCGCTGGCCTTCGTGATCTACCTGCTGCCGCTGATCGTCAAGGCCGTGGACGGGGTCGACGAGATCTATCTGAAGACCGCGTTCACCCTCGGCGCCGGAAAGTGGCAGGTCGTGCGGCGGGTCCTGCTCGGCGTGGCCTGGCCGGACATCTTCCGCGCCTTGCGCCTGGGCTTCGGGATCGGCTGGAGCTACATCGTGCTGGCCGAGATGGTCGACATCGGCCACGGCCTGGGGGGGATCATCATCATCTCCCAGCGGCGGGGCCCCCGGGAGCACATCTACCTGGTGCTGGCGGTGATCGTCGCCATCGCCTTCCTGACCGACAAGCTGTGGGCCGCCGCCGAACGGCGCCTGTTCCCCTACCGGGTCGAGAAATGACGTTCCCTTCGGAACATGTGGAGCCAAGCGCCGGCGCGGGGACCGGCGCGACCCCGGTGGTCGAGTTCCGCGGCGTCGAGAAGACCTTCAACCCGGGCACCCGGGCGGCCTTCACGGCGCTGCGGGACCTGAGCTTCCGGGTCGACGACATGCCGGATTATGGCGAGTTCATCGCCATCGTCGGCCCCTCGGGCTGCGGAAAATCGACCATCCTGAACCTGATCCAGGGGTTCTCGGACGTCTATCCGCCGACCCGGGGCGAGGTGCTGGTGCGCGGGAAGACGGTCACCGGCCCCGGCCGAGACCGCGGCATGATCTTCCAGAAGTACAGCTCCTTTCCGCAGCACACGGTGCTCGGCAATGTCCGGTTCGGCCTCGAGATCAACCAGAAGGAGCTCGGGCTCGGCCGCTCGGAGATCGAGGACCGCGCCCGGGCGATGATCGCCAAGGTGGGTCTGGCCGGGCACGAGCACAAATACCCTCACCAGCTCTCCGGCGGGATGCAGCAGCGGGTGGCCATCGCGCGCTCGCTGGTGCTGAAGCCCCGCATCATTCTGATGGACGAGCCCTTCTCGGCCCTCGACGAGCCGACGCGCTACGACATGCAGCGCCTGATCACCGAGCTATGGCACGAGGTGGAGGCCACCGTGTTCCTGGTGACCCACTCGATCTCCGAGGCGGTGTACCTGGGCGACCGTGTCTGGATCATGACCCACGCCCCCGGTCAGATCGGCGCCGTGTTCGACGACACCATTCCCCCGACCCGCGACAGCGACCCGCTGCTGACCCAGGAGAGCCCGGAGTTCAAGGACGTGGTCGCCGGGGTGGCCCGCGCCTTCAGCCGCATCGAGTCGGGTTCCGAGCCCTGATGGACGCCCCCCTCTCCTATTTCGATTACCTGCGGGAGGCCTTCTACCGCAAGGTGCGGGTACCGGGCCTGGGCGGACTGCCGGCGAACCTGATGGGACTGGGCGTCGTCGCCGTCCTCGGTATCGTCAATCCGGGGTTCTGGCTCCTGGGCGCGGCGGCCGAGGTGGCCTATCTGACCGCGATGGCGGGTAGCGGCCGATTCCAGAAGCTGGTCCAGGGGGAGCGCCTGCTGGAGCTGCAGAAGGGGTGGGAGCAGCAGATGGCGGAATCGGTGAACCGGCTTTCCGCCGAGGACGCCGACCGTTACCTGATACTGCTGAACCAGTGCCGCTCGATTGTCGGCGTCGGAGATGACCCGGCGCAGACGGGCCTGGGGACGCTCCCAGACCTGCAGGGTCGCCACCTGAACCAGCTGCTCGCGATATTCCTGCGCCTGCTGGTGTCGCGGCAACAGATCCGGGAAAACCTGCGCGGCCTGGACCCCGTTGAGCTCTCCGGCCATATCGCGGACCTGGAGGCCAGGCTTGCGAGGATCGACCCGGAGAAGGAGCCTTCGCTGGCCCGCTCGCTGAACGGGACCCTGGAGATCCAGCGCAAGCGTCTCGCGAACCTGGACCGGGCCGCCGCCAACATCCGCATCATCGACGCCGAGCTTGTCCGGATCGAGCATCAGGTCGAGCTGATGCGCGAGGAGACCGCCATCTCGGGCCAGCCCGAGCAGCTCTCGGACCGGCTCGACGCCATCTCCTCGTCGATGAGCGAGACGGCCCGCTGGCTCGACGAGCACGCCGACTTCTTCGACGGCCTGAACGCGGACGAGACGGCGGCGCGCGCGCCGGACCTGCCCCGCCTGCGAAGGGTGGAGGAACGCTAGCCATGTCAACGCCGAGTCTGCCGTCCTGGGCCGAGGAGATGCGGGGCCACTTCCGCTCCGGGTCCGCGAGCCAGTTCATCTTTCACGGCAACGTCTTCGACCTGGTTTCGGCCGCCGATCCCGGAGGCGGCGCGGAGGCGCTGCGCTTCGTCTCGCTGCGAAGGTTCCTGAGCGAGGTGATGTTCGAGCCGTTCGACGTCGTGCTCCAATACGACCGCGGGCGCGGCATCCGCGCCTCGAAGGGCGGCGAGCACTTCGCGCGCTTCCTGAAGGCCTACGACGCCTTCCGCGGCACCAAGTGGGCCTCCCTGCCCGGCTGGGGCGAGGATGCCAACGCGACGCTGGACCTCGGCAATCTGCTGCCCAAGGACCCGCCGCGCGCGCTCGCCCTGCTCGACCGCTTCCTGCGCGCGAGCCAGCACCACAGCGAGCCGTCGGGTAGCGGCGAGCGGCGTCCGGCCCCGCTCAAGACGGCGGTGATCGTCGACTACGCCCACCTGATCGCGCCCCAGGGCGAGCCGCTGCACCTCTCCGGCGACCTTTCGGAGACCCTGATCCAGCTCTTCGACTGGGCCAGCGACCCGACCCTGAGCGGCGCCTACGTCGCCACGGTGCTGATCACCGAGAACCTGACCGACCTCAACCGGATGCTGGTCGAGAATCCCTACGCGGCCAAGATCCGGATCGGCCTGCCCGGTGCCGACGAGATAGGCCGCTACGTCGACTACCTCGCCGGACAGGAACCCGATTTCGAACGGCTGAGCGAGGTGCCGCGCGAGACCCTGGCCTCCAAGCTCATCGGGCTCTCGCGGGTCAATGTCCGGTCGCTGGTGCTGCGGGCCGTCAAGGGCGGCGAGCCCATCACCCAGCGCTACCTTACCGCGATCAAGAAGGAGCTGATCGAGAAGGAGGCCCTCGGGCGCATCGCGTTCATCGAGTCCCCGCGCACGCTCGACGACGTCGCCGGCCATCGGGAGGCCAAGGCGTGGCTCCGGCAGGACGCGGATCTGCTGCGCCGGGGGCGCCTGAACGCCATCCCGATGGGCTACCTGCTGTGCGGGCGCATCGGGACCGGCAAGACCTTCCTGGTCGAGTGCTGGGCCGGCGAGGTCGGCGTCCCGATGGTCGAGATCAAGAACTTCCGCGAGAAGTGGGTCGGCGCCACCGAGGGCAACCTGGAGCGGATCTTCAACATCCTCAAGGCCCTCGGCCAGGTGATCGTGTTCGTCGACGAGGCCGACCAGATGACCGGGCGCCGCGGCGGCGGCAGCGACGACTCGGGCCTCTCCGGCCGCGTCTACGGCATGCTCGCCAAGGCGATGAGCGACACCGCCAACCGCGGCCGGATCCTCTGGGTCTTCGCCACCAGCCGCCCGGACCTGCTCGAGGTCGACCTCAAGCGCCAGGGCCGGCTCGACGTCCACATCCCGCTGTTTCCGCCGCAGGACGCGGAGAGCCGCCAGGAGCTGTTCACCGCCATGGCCCGCAAGGTCGGCCTGGGCATCCCGGAGGGCGGGCTCCCGGCCCTGCCGGACGACGAGCAGATCGGCGGCAACGAGATGGAGGGCATCCTGGTGCGGGCCCTGCGCCTGTTCGAGACCCAGCCCGAGGGCGAAGGCGCGCGCGGCCTCGCGGAGATCATCGCCGAGGTCGTCGCCGACGTCCGCCCCTCGGCCCACGTCGAGCGGCTCGAGTTCATGGACCTGCTGGCGGTCAAGGAGTGCACCGACGCGCGGTTCCTGCCGCCCCGCTACCGGGATCTGCCGCTAGGGGAGGTCAACCGGCGGATCGAGGCGTTGAGACTGGCGCTTGGGGAGTGAACGAAAGGCTGACACCTTGGAGGTGGACCACCTGTCACGGCGTTGGGTTGACCTGGTTCAACTGGAGCCTTCCTTTGGGTTGAGAAACGGCTGCTTGCGGCATGCGGCCAAACGATGAGATTCAGGCAAGCCTTCAAGACCTGACGCCGTGCTGGTGTGAACCCGTTTGCTGCCCGCTCTCCGAGACCACACCCTGGGCGTTGCGGAGGCGAACGGAAAGACGTACGCTTTGCCAAGGAGGTGATGTTCATGACCACGCTCAATGCAACCGAAGCCCGCGCCAAGCTCTATAGCTTGATTGACGAGACCTCAAGTACCCATCAACCCATTGTAATCACCGGAAAACGGGGAAACGCGGTCTTGATTTCAGAAGAGGATTGGAACTCGATTACTGAAACGCTACATCTGCTGTCCGTGCCTGGAATGAGGGAATCGATTAAGGAGGGGATGGAAACACCAATAACAGAATGTGCTAAGGAATTGGATTGGTGAAATGGTCGTTGGTGTACACAAGGCAAGCTCAAGAGGATGCCAAGAAGCAAACTTTGTCTGGATTGAAGAACAAGGCAGTCGAGTTGCTGAACGTGCTCGAACAAGATCCCTACCAGAACCCTCCACCTTACGAAAAGCTCGTTGGAGATCTTGCCGGCGGTTACTCTCGGCGGATCAATATTCAGCATCGAATCGTCTACCAGGTGCTCGAGGAAGAACGAGTCGTGAAAGTTATCCGTCTCTGGACCCATTATGAATGAGCTCGAACATATTCCGGTAAATGCGGGTGCCTACCCCAGCCACCGGCTCACCGGAGTCGTTCATCCGCTGCAGATTTCCACGGTTCGTCAGTCTTGCGACTCCGACGGCTCAGTACCTTGTGGCTCAGTACCTTGTGCCAGCACGGAGGCGCATCGCCCTGGCGTCAGGGTGACTGGGTTCAATTGGAGCCTGCGTCACGGTAGAGAAACAGGGTGCGTGCGGCACCCGGCCAAACGATGAATTTCAGGCAAGAGTCAAGACCTGACCCTTTGCTTTCTGACCCTCCGCTTTTTTTGAGCGCGAGAAATTAGGTCGTTCCATTGATCGGGGTCAGCTAAATGGTGACCCTTTGCTCCTGTACCGGCCAAGCCGAAAATGTTTGTGTGCAAAACTGGACCCTGGCTTTCACGCGGCCAAACGATGAATTTCAGGCAAGAGTAAAGACTCTTCGCTTTGCGCTTCGCTTTTCGATTCAATGATGCGAGAACTGACGCCGAAAAGATGGTGGACACCCCCCGAGGAGACCCGGATTCCGCTTCGCCTCATCCAGGCTACTCCCGCCAGCGTGCGGCCCGCCCCCGGGGAAGGGGAGCGGGCCGGCGCGTTACTCGGTGATCGGTCGGATTATCCTCGCCGGCACCCAGCGGGTCTGCAGGCCCTCCGGGACGGCGACGCCAAAGACCGGGCGGGCGGCTGGACTATCGCCCGCGCACCGCCAGGTACACCTCGGCGGCGGTGATGGTGGGCAGGGCCTGGCAGTTGGTGCACCAGATCTGGTTGGGGTCGGCCGGGATGGGCTGGAAGGGCAGCGGCTGGAAGGGCTCGTAGGCCGGCGGATTGAAGGGGAAGACCTCGCGGTCCCAGTCGAGGGCGAGCTGGTAGAAGTGCTGCAAGGGGTTGACCGTCAGCCTCAGGCGGAGGGAGGCCAGCCAGGGGTTGAGGTCAACGGGGGTACCGTCGGGCTGGTAGAGCACCACCGAGGTCTTGCGGTTGTAGGGGTCGACCTCCCGGGCTACATAGTATCCGCCTTTGACCGGCTGCAGGGCGCCGGCGGGTACGCTGACCACCAGCGAGGGGGCCACCGCCGACGTCCTGCGTTCCAGGGGCCGACGAAGGTCAGCTCCAGCTCATCGTTGGCCGGGTCGTACTCCGGCCAGGTCTGCGTAATGTCGTCGTAGTTGAGGAAGAAGCCGGCCTTGAAGGAGAACCGATCCCGGTAGTCCTGGTTGTCGGCGTCGTAGACCAGGCGGGAGCCGCTCTGGGCATCGGTGAACTCAGCAGGTCCGCACCGGCGGGCGGGGCGGCGAGAAGCAGGCCGCACAGGGGGGCGAGCAACCATCGGATCGAGGCGTTAAAGGTCTGCATGGCGTAACCTCCAGGTTGGGGAAAGGAAGCGGCACCCGCGGCGCGGGGCCGTCACGGGCCGCTTAGGGAAGAGCCTAGGCCAGGCCGTCTCACGAAAGTCTCACACCGGATACGACGGGTCGGCGCTGATCGGAAGAATCCCGGACAGGAGTGTTTGCTTGATCATCGCTCCACCTCGTGCCGACGCTTGGAGAGGACGAGCAGCCTGGCCCTGCCGCCAGAGCCCTGCCGTTGCCTTGACCTTAGCTCGCCGCGCGGTGCGAGTCCCGGCTGAAAGCCCCCGAAAACACGAACATCGTTTTTTGGTCGTTTCTTCCGGGCAAGACCTACTAAACTTGTCTACGTCCCTGCGGAAACTTGACGTCGCTGCTGTCCATGTCGCCTAGCGATCCACACACCGTCCAATACCCCTCGCCCACCGCGGGAAGAGTCCGACCCTGGGACTGGCTGGCGCGCTTGGGAACGGGCCGGGTAAGCCGCGTCGTCCGGCGAGTGCGCATTAAGCTCAGGGTGATGGATGTACTGGTCCATCCGGCCGCACACGAACGAGCAGTCGTCGCGCGCGGGGAACCTAGATCAGACCTCTGGCACCGATGACGGAAGCCTCGTCAAGCAGCGCAAGGACCTCGGCCACGCCGATGCTGGTGGCCCGCCACAACTCGCGCCTTACGCGTCGGCATCGCGCCGCTGCACAAGGTCGGGGCCAAGCAGTGGCGGGGCCTGAACCCGGCTCCCGACTCGGCGGCGGGCACCCTTTCTACGTGGGCGACTGGGTGGTCGAGCCTGCAACTGGTCGAATCACCCGAGGCAGCCGACAAGTCAAGCTAGAGCCGCGGGTGATGGATTTGCTGGTCTGCCTGGCGTCGTCTCCCGGCAGGGTCATGACCCGGGACGAACTGGAATCGGTCGTATGGGCCCGCATGGTAGTCGGTTACGACTCACTGACTAACGCCATGATCAAGTTGCGCAAGGCGCTCGACGACAATTCCCGGCATCCACGCTTTATTGAGACGGTAGCCAAGCGCGGATACCGGCTGATTGCCGATGTTAAGCCAGCCGAGCCCGCCGATCTTCCTCGCCGTCGCGAATCGCCCTCGCGTCAATTCGCCAGCCCGAGAAGATTCTCGCTCTACGTGGGGATCGTGCTCCTGCTGGTGACTGCGGTGCTTGGGTGGCGTCTTTCGTCGTTGCACCCGCTGGAAACGAAAGCGAGACGGCTCCCGCCTCGGCCACGCCAAAGGTGCCGCTCGCGGTGCTACCGTTCAGCAATAGCAGCGGCGACAAGGATCAAGACTACTTCAGCGACGGGATCACGGCCGATTTAATCAACGACCTGTCGCAGTATTCCGGCTTTCAGGTCATCGCCCGGCGCTCTGTTTTCATGTACAAGCAGCGGCAAACCGCGATCCCCGATGTGGCGAGGGCGCCGGGGTCCAGTACGTCGTGGACGGTGACGTCCGCCGAGATGGCGGCGCGATTCGGCTAAATGTACAGCTGGTGGACGCCCGCTCCGGCGTCAACATCTGGGCCCAGCGATTCCAGAGGGACTCCGAGCACCTCTTCGAGGTGCAGGAAGACATCCGCGAGAGCCTCATCAAGTCGCTCGCTGTCAACCTGACTGAGGAGGAGCGCAAGCGCGCGCTACGGCGCGACACGGATAGTTTTGCCGCATACGACGTCTTCTTGAAAGGCCAGGCGCGCCTGGTCACGCGCGCCTCGGCGAACGACAACCACTCCGCACAGCAGCTGATGGAGCAGGCCATTGGCTGGACCCCCAGTTCGCCCGCGCCTACGCTGCCTTGGCGCTGATTCATGCCGACGCCTACCGCTTCGACTGGACGGAGGATGCGGAGCAACACGTCAACAGGCGCTGAAGATCGGTCAGCCAGCCTCGAGCTTGATTACTGCTCGCCCCACGCGCATTGGATTCGTGGATATATCTATCTGTTCCTGTTCGAGGACCACAACAAAAGTATCGCCTGGACGAAAGGTGATCGAGCTGGCACTGGCCGACATGACGCGGCATTGGTGCTCGCGGTGACCCATGCCTTCGGCGACTATCAAAGAAAGGCAGGCTGATTGCGCAGGAGTTGATGCAGCACAACGAGCGTTACTCCGCACTGGTGCCTTCCTGTACTGGGTCTCGCCAATATCCGGCTGGGAAGATATCCGGAGGCCGTCGCGGCCCTGGATAGATCGCTCTCGATCAACCCGTCACGCATCCAGGGCAATGCGTTTCGCGCGGTCGCCCTGGTGCGGATGGGAGATACCGACGAGGCCGCGTTTCAGGTCGACGATCTCTATGCGATGCACCCAGACTTTGATGTCGCCGTCTGGGCCGCCCGGCAACCATTCAAGGACAGGGCGTTGGCGGACGAGATGAAGCGCGATTTGATCCAGGCAGGTGCCCACGAAACCGCGCGCAACTGAAGGGAAACGGGGAAACGGGGACGCGGGAAACGGGGGGACGCGGGAAACGGCGGGAAACGGGGACGGACAACGGTATTTTGGGCGTGCCGATCACGACGTTACGGGTAGAGTAGAGAGCAGGCGTCCCGCGCCCGTAGATCCAGCCTATCTGTTGCCGCCCCTTTCGTCTGGCGGTGCCTCATTAGCCGGATCGTAGTCACAGTAGCCAGCCCTCTCTCATCAAACCGTGCTTGCGGTTTTCCCGCACACGGCTTTCCGATGTGCTTCACGCCAAGGCATGCGCCGAGCGCCGCTTGACGGTGGCCGGGAGCTTGAACAGTCCGAGACGGTCGTGAATGCACGCGTGGGGGAAGCGCTTCCAGCCGCGCCAGCGCGTGCGGACCTTATGCCGCTCGCGCAGTTGGGTACCGACGCGCTCCTCGGTGAACCAGCGCACACGACCGAAGACCTTCGAGCAAACCAGGGACGGGAAACCAGGGACGTACCACGCTTTCTCGCCGCCAAGTACCCGTTCACGGCAACAGATCACCAACATCGATGCGGCAGTCAGGCGCAGCCAGTGGTGAGACTATGTCCCCCTCTCCAAGCAGCACGCGTTGGCGGTAAGATTCTCCCGCTGGTTCCCGATGCACCTCCAAAACCCGGTCGCGCAGGTTGAGGATCCAGTACTCCCTGACCCCGTTTCTGGCGTAGGCGGGGGCCTTCCGTGTCCGATCGAACGCAAGTGTCGTGTCGGATACCTCGACGATGAGAACCGCAATACGGGGTGGCAATCTGTATAGTCGCGGATGCTGCCCGTTACCACCGCGATATCCGGCTCAGGTTCCGACATCTCGTCGAGGGCGATCGGTTTTTGCCCTCGTACGTAGAAGCCGCCGCCGAAGCATCGACGCAGAGCGTCTTCCACCAAGTCGACTGCCGTCGCGTGGACGCTCTTTTGGGGACTCATCTCGATGATCTCTCCGTCGAGCAATTCGAGTCGCGACTCGGGATCGAAGCCTCCGGCATCGACAATGCGCTCATACTCGGAACGGGACCATGAATGGAGGGTGCGGATTGGTTCGCTCATTGGGATTCCGCTTATTCACCAAGCTCGGACGTGGATTTGATCCGGCGATGGTTCGGGAGCTGGACGCCCCCTGAACAGAGTACGCAAAGCGTAGCAGTAGGGCAGGTCGCTCGCCAATGGGGATCCCCGGCTGCCTGTGCCGACGCCTGACATGGTCGGCGGTCCCGTCCTGGTGGCGACTCCCCGCGGCTCAATGACCTTAGCGTCTTCGCGCTGCACGCGAATCTGG
>CAVPOY010000039.1:0-41650 GCA_963707135.1 uncultured Gammaproteobacteria bacterium
TCCGGACGAAGTCTGCCACGGATTCCGTAGCAAAGCTGCCACCCTTTCCACGGCAAGCCTGCCGCTGATTCCACGCCAAGGCTGCCACCGATTCCGGTGAAGTCTGCCACCCCTCGCAGAGGGGATCTGGAGCGATTCTGACGCGGGATAACTCAACCGTATCCTGGCCCGTTTTCTCCCCGCTTGAGGAAGGGTCAGATGCCGGCAGTGAGGTTATCCATGCGTAAAGTCAAAGAAGTCCTGAGGTTGAAGTTCGAGGGCGGTCAGACGAACCGCCGCATTGCCCGCAGTTGTCGGATCAGCAGACCGACGGTGTCAGACTACCTGCTGCGGTTCGGGGAAGCGGGGCTGCAGTGGCCTGCCGTCGCCGCTCTGGACGATGCCACTTTGGAGCAAAAGCTCTTTCCGCCGGTGGCGGTGGCGCCGACCGCGGGGCGAGCGGTTCCGGACTGGAGCCAGATCCATCGCGAGCTGCGCCGCAAGGGCGTGACGCTCACCCTGTTGTGGCACGAGTACAAGGCGGCCCACCCCGAGGGTTTTCAGTACAGCTGGTTCTGCGACCAGTACCGTGCCTGGACGCGCAAGCTCGACGTGGTGATGCGCCAGGAGCACCGCGGCGGCGAGAAGCTGTTCGTCGACTATGCCGGACAGACTGCCGAGGTCGTGGATCAGCGCACCGGGGAGATCCGCCAGGCCCAGATCTTCGTCGCCGTTCTGGGGGCCTCCAGCTATACCTACGCCGAGGCCACCTGGACCCAGCAGCTCCCCGACTGGATCGGCTCGCACGTGCGTGCCTTTGAGTTCCTGGGCGGGGTCAGCGAGCTGCTGGTTCCGGACAACCTGCGTAGCGGTGTCTCCAAGGCCCACCGCTACGAGCCGGACCTCAATCCCACCTACGCCGATCTGGCCAGCCACTATGGGGTCGCGGTCCTGCCGGCGCGGGTGCGAAAGCCGCGTGACAAGGCCAAGGCGGAGGCCGGCGTGCTCCTGGTCGAGCGCTGGATCCTGGCGGTGCTGCGCCACCGCACCTTCTTCTCGCTCGCGGAGTTGAATCGGGAAATCGCCCGCCTTCTTGAGCAGCTCAATACCCGTCCCTTCAAGAAGCTGTCAGGCTGCCGTCGGGAGCTGTTCGAGCAGCTCGAGCGCCCGGCACTACGCCCCTTGCCTGCCGAGCCCTACGAGTTCGCCGAGTGGAAAAAGGTTCGGGTGAACATCGACTACCACGTCGAAATCGAGGGCCACTACTACTCGGTGCCCTACCAGCTGGTCAGAAAGGCGCTGGAGGCCCGTTACAGCGAGCGCACCGTGGAGTGCTTTCACAAAGGCCAACGGGTCGCCAGCCATCCGCGCTCCCACCTCAAGGGCCGCCACACCACGCTGCCCGAGCACATGCCAACCGCCCATCGCCGCTACGCCGAGTGGACCCCGCAGCGGCTCATCCGCTGGGCCGAGAAGACGGGTCCGGCCACCGCCTCGATGGTGCAGACCATCCTTGAGCGCCGCGTCCATCCCCAACAGGGCTTCCGCTCCTGTCTCGGGATCATGCGTCTGGGCAAGCGTTTCGGGGAGCAACGCCTGGAGGCGGCCTGCCGGCGGGCGCTCACCCTCGGCGCCTGCAGCTATAAGAGCATCGAGTCCATCCTGCGCCAGGGACTCGACCGCAAGGCTTTCCCCGAACAGCAGGATCTGGAGCTGGGCATCGCCCACGAGAACATCCGCGGTTCCGACTACTACCACTGAACACCAACCACAGGAGACATCCCATGTTGCACCACCCCACCCTGGAGAAACTGCAGAGCCTGCGTCTGGCCGGAATGTACAAGGCACTGACCGAGCAGATGACGATGCCCGAGAGCGAGACTCTCAGCTTCGAGGAGCGTCTCGGCCTGCTCGCCGACCGGGAAATGACCGAACGTCAGGATCGGCGTCTGAAAACCCGACTGCGCCAAGCCAGGCTCAAGCACCATGCCTGCGTCGAGGACCTCGACTACCGTGCACCCCGCGGGCTCGACAAGGCCCTGATGCTGCAGCTGGCTACCTGCCGCTGGGTCCGTGAGGGGCTCAATCTGATCATCAACGGCCCCACCGGCGTGGGCAAGACGTGGATTGCCTGTGCCCTGGCCCAGAAGGCCTGTCGGGAAGGCTACACAGCACTGTATCTGCGCCTACCTCGGTTGTTCGAGGACCTGGGTCTGGCCCATGGTGACGGGCGCTTCACCAAGCTCATGGCCGGCTTTGCCAAGACCGATCTGATCATCCTCGACGATTGGGGCTTGGCCAAATTCACCGCCGAGCAGCGTCGCGACATGCTCGAGCTGCTCGATGACCGACATGGGAGCCGATCCACGGTCGTGACCTCGCAGGTACCCGTCGATCACTGGCATGAGGTTATCGGCGACCACACCCTGGCCGATGCCATCCTCGACCGCCTCGTACACAGCGCTTATCGGATCAACTTGAAAGGAGAGTCCATGCGAAAACGTCACGCGAAATTGACGCCCAAAGCCCCTTCGGCGTAACAATGCAAATTCCCGCGTCGCTTCGCTCCGACAGGCGGCAGCTTTCCCCCGGAATGGGTGGCAGGCTTCGCGTGGATTAGGTGGCAGCTTTCACACCGGAATCGGTGGCAGATTTCAGCGGAATCCGCAGGCCAGGCGTTGGTTCAGGCCCGCGCGGCAGTGGTGCGGGCGGCTGTAGCCGGCGGCCATGGACGTATTTGCGCATGGCGCGCGGGACCAGTAGGTTAGGGCAAACGATCAACTGGTGCCCGGGGCGGGACTCGAACCCGCATGACCGAGGTCGAGGGATTTTAAGTCCCTTGCGTCTACCGATTTCGCCACCCGGGCGGGTGGGGCGAGATGACTGGCGCGGGTTCGACGCGGGCGGGAGGCGCCGGCCGGATTAGCGATGAACCCTCGAGCAGGATGGAAATTGGAGGCTGAGGTCGGAATCGAACCGGCGTGGACGGCTTTGCAGGCCGCTGCATGACCACTCTGCCACTCAGCCAAGGCCGGTAATAGTATCGGCCGATACCCGTTTTGTCACGCCCGCGGACGGGCACAACCGGGACGTCCATCATCATTTTCGGCGCCGGTGCGGGTCCGAACAGTGTAGCTTCTCAATCCGCCACGACGCCCCGGAAGCGTCCATTTGGGTCGAGCGCGGCTGTCCAAGCAACATTCCGTTCGATCGGCGGCTCCGTCGATGCGCGCCGAGATCCGCCCTACGCAATCGCCCAGTTTGGTCGATAGGTTACCGTGCTATTCGCCCTCCCGTTTCAGTTGGTGGCCCGACATGAACGACGACAGCTTGGATCCCAAGCTCCGAAGAAATCGCGCCGGCGACCCGCCGCCCGCGTGGCACGGACGGCGCGGCGAATGGTTGGTCGTGCTGCAGTTCGCCCTGCTCTTGGTTTTTGTCGCGGCACCGAGCTGGAACCCATGGGTGTCATCTGCCTTTTTCGTGAAATCGGCACCGGCTCGTTGGACGGCACTCGTTGTCCTGGGCGTCATCGCTCTGGCGTTCGCGGCGCTCGGGATTCGGAGCATCCGAGCCTACCTGACGCCATTGCCCTACCCGGTTGACCACAGCCAATTGGTCACCGATGGGGTCTATGCGCTGGTACGTCACCCGCTCTACAGCAGCCAGCTGTTCGCCGCGCTCGGCTGGACGCTGTTCACGCTGAGCCTGACACATCTCGCGCTGCTTGCGGCCGGATTCCTATTCTTCGATTACAAGGCAGGCAAAGAGGAGCGGTGGCTCACCAAGCGTCACCCGGAGTATCGCGACTATGCCCGTCGCGTCTCCAAATTCATCCCGCTCCTGTATTGTACGAGACGGCCCGTGGGGCGGAGTCGATGGCGCTCGTAACCGGCGGCCCGGCTCGCCTTCCCGGACCCGAACCGCGATACTGTCGGCCGATGGATCACCGCCCCCGCAAGCGTTTCGGCCAGAACTTTCTGCACGACGCCGGAACCGTCGAGCGAATCCTCGGGGCGGTCCGGGCCGGGCCGGCGGAACGGCTGGTCGAGATTGGCCCGGGCCGCGGCGCGATAACCGAGGGCCTGCTGCGCGCGGCGGGGACGCTCGACGTCGTCGAGCTGGACCGTGACCTGATCGAGCCCCTGCGGAGCCGGCTCGGCGGACTCGGGGACCTGCGCATTCACAACGCGGACGCGCTCAACTTCGACCTTTGCCGCCTCGCCGCCGAGCCCGCGTCGCTGCGGATCGTCGGCAATCTCCCCTACAACATCTCCACTCCGCTGCTGTTTCGGTTCCTCGACCAGGCCGACTGCATCCGGGACATGCATCTGATGCTGCAGCGTGAGGTCGTCGAGCGAATCGTCGCCCCGCCCGGGGACAAGACCTACGGCCGATTGTCGGTGATGGTGCAGACCTACTGCACCGCCACCAGCCTGTTTCGCATCGGCCCCGGCGCCTTCAGTCCGGCGCCGAAGGTGGACTCCGCCTTCCTGCGACTGGTGCCGCTTCGGCCCCTGCCCTTCCCGCCGCGGGACACGGGGCTGCATGCCCAGGTGGTTGCAGCCGCCTTCTCTCAGCGTCGCAAGACGCTGCGCAACAGCCTGGGGGGCCTGCTGGATGCGGCGGGATTCGACGCCGCCGGCGTAGATCCCGGACTGCGCGCCGAGAATCTGGACCCGGCCGCCTTCGTGCGGCTCGCCAACAGCGCTTGCAATGATTTTCCAGCGCCCTGAAATGTACTGCCAAGTGCAAGGTAATGGATCGGGAAGCCCCAGATGACAGACGACAGCAGCGACGCTATTACAGACGAGGCCAAGCCCCAGCTCAACCTGGCGCGGGCCAACGATGTGCTGCCGGGGCTGATCCATATGCTGCCCGTGGCCGCGCGGCCCTTCTTCCCGGGTCAGGCTGTGCCGCTGCTGATGGACGCCTCCCATTGGGGACCCACGCTGAATGCGGTCGGCGAGACCGCGCACAAGATCCTCGGCGTCGTACTGGTAAAGAGCGATGCGGCCGAGGAGGCCGGACCGGACGACTTCTACCCCATAGGAACGGCCTGTCGCGTGCATCGGGTCCACGAGCAGGACGGTCACCTGCAGGTGCTGGTCGAATGCCTGCAGCGTTTCCGAATCGACCGCTGGGCCAGGCGCACCGCCCCGTTCAGCGCCCGCGTCGACTATCTGCCCGAGCCCGCGGGCCCGCCCGACGCGGAGGTCAAGGCCTATGCGATGGCCGTGATCAACACCATCAAGGAGCTGCTGCCGCTCAATCCGCTGTACGTGGAGGAGCTTCGAATGTTCCTCGACCGCTTCGGGCCCGACGATCCGTCGCACCTCTCGGACTTCGCCGCCAGCCTGACCACGTCGAGCAAGGGGCAGCTCCAGGAGGTCCTTGAGAGCGTGCCGCTATTGCCGCGGATGGAGCGGGTGCTGGTGCTGCTGAACAACGAGCTCGAGCTGGCGAAGGCCCAGCAGAAGATCCGCCAATCGGTCGAGGAGCGGATGCAGAAGCAGCAGCGGGAGTTCTTCCTGCGCGAGCAGCTCAAGGCGATCCAGAAGGAGCTGGGTATCGCCAAGGACGACCGCACCGCCGAGCTGGACAAGTTCAAGGAGCGCATCGCCGGTCTCACGCTGACAGAGGAAGCGCGCAAGCGCGTCGACGAGGAGATGGACAAGCTGGCGATGCTCGAGACCGGCTCACCGGAGTACGCCGTCACCCGGAACTATCTCGACTGGATCACAGTGCTGCCGTGGGGAAAGCTCTCGCCGGACAAGCTCGACCTCAAGCGTGCCCGGCGCGTGCTGGACCGGGACCACTTCGGCCTCGAGGACGTGAAAAAGCGCATCCTCGAGTTTCTCGCGGTCGGCATCCACAAGGGCGAGATCGCGGGCTCCATCATCCTGTTGGTCGGGCCGCCCGGGGTCGGCAAGACTTCGATCGGCCGTTCGATCGCCGATACGCTTGGCCGGCGCTTCTATCGGTTCTCGGTCGGTGGCATCCGCGACGAGGCCGAGATCAAGGGGCATCGCAGGACCTATATCGGCGCCATGCCCGGCAAGTTCATCCAGGCCATGAAGGACGCCGGCACGGCGAATCCGGTCATCATGCTCGACGAGATCGACAAGATCGGCGCCTCCTACCATGGGGACCCGGCCTCGGCGCTGCTCGAGGTCCTTGACCCGGAACAGAACAGCGATTTTCTCGACCACTACCTCGACCTGCGCTTCGATCTGTCGAAGGCCCTGTTCGTCTGCACGGCGAATCAACTCGATACCATCCCCGGACCCCTGCTCGACCGCATGGAGACCATCCAGCTCTCGGGCTACATCGCCGAGGAGAAGCTCCAGATCGCCAAGCGATACCTGCTGCCCCGGCAGGTGGAGCGCGCCGGTCTGCCGCGCGGCACCATCAAGCTCGGGACGCGCACGCTGCGTGCGTTGATCGAGGGCTATGCCCGTGACGCTGGCGTGCGGCGCCTCGAAAAGCAGCTTGGCAAGATCGTGCGCAAGGTGGCGGTGCGTCTGCTGGAGGGCGAGCAGACCCCGATCAACGTCGGCGAGTCGGATCTGAAGGACTATCTGGGAAGCCCGGTATTCCGGGACGAGCGCAAGCTGTCCGGTCCCGGCGTCGTGACCGGTCTCGCCTGGACGGCGATGGGCGGGGCAACCCTATCCATCGAGGCCGCCCGGACCCACGAGCTCAGCCGCGGATTCAAGCTCACCGGTCAGCTCGGCGATGTGATGAAGGAGTCGGCGGAGATCGCCTACGGCTACCTGGTCAGCCACGCCAAGCAGTACGGCGCCGACCCGTCATTCTTCGACAAGGCCTTCGTCCAGCTGCATGTGCCGGCCGGCGCGACGCCCAAGGACGGCCCGTCGGCGGGCATCACCATCGCCTCGGCGCTGTTGTCCCTGGCGCGCAACGAGCCGGTGCGTCGGATCGCGATGACCGGCGAGATCACGCTGACCGGGCAGGTCTTCCCGATCGGCGGGGTGCGCGAAAAGCTAATCGCCGCGCGCCGTGCCAAGATCAAGGAGATCATCCTGCCGGAAGACAACCGGGGGGACTTCGATGAGGTGCCCGAGCACGTCCGCTCGGGGCTGAGCGTTCACTTCGCCTCGCGCTTCGAGGACGTCGTGCCGCTGTTGTTCAAGCCGCGTCGAGGATCGGCAGCCCCGCCCCCCGGCTGAACCTGATCGCTGGCAACCTCGTCCGGCCCGACGCGTGGCTTGGCGGTCGGGCCGGTAGAGGCCTAATCCGGATCAGGACCGGATCAGACCTCGAGGCACTGGTCGAGGGATTCCTGCCAATCCGGCAGGGCAAGGCCGAACGTATCCCTGACCTTGGAATTATCCAGCACCGAATAGGCCGGTCGCTTGGCCGGCGCCGGGTACTCGGTCGACGGAATCGGGATCAGGTTGCAGTCGAGGCCGCTGCGCTCCAGGATCGCCTTGGCGAAACCGAACCAGCTGACCTGGCCGGACCCGGTGAGATGATAGAGACCCCCGACCCGGTCGAGATCCAGGTCGCCGCGCAGCACCCGGTAGAGCGCCAGGGCGGTCACCTCGGCGAGCATCCGGCTCCAGGTCGGGGCGCCGACCTGATCGTCGACCACCCGCAGCTCGTCCCGCTCGTGCAAGAGCTGGAGCATGCTGAGCAGAAAATTCGCGCCGCGTTTGCCGTAAACCCAGCTCGTTCTGAATATCAGCGACTTGGCCCCGGAGTCGAGCAGCGCCCGCTCACCGCCGAGCTTGGTCTCGCCGTAAACATTCAGCGGACCGGGCTCGTCGTCCTCCCGGTAGGGGCGGTCTGTCGCGCCGGAGAATACGAAATCGGTCGAGAAGTGGATGATCGGCGTCCCGCGCGCGGCCAACAGCCGCCCGAGCTCACCCACAGCGTCGGCGTTGATGCGGCGCGCGGTCTCCCGATCGGTCTCGGCCTTGTCGACCGCGGTGTAGGCCGCGGCGTTGACGACGGCGTCCGGCTGGGCGTCTTCGACCAGTCGCTGCAGCAGACCCGCGTCCAGCAGGTCCACGATGGGCCCGTACTCGCCCTCGATCGAAGCGGCGACCACATCGCCGAGGGTCGCCAACGACCGGCGCAGCTCCCAACCTACCTGGCCGTTTGCACCGATCAGCAGGATCCTCGGCCGGGCGCCGCCTAAATTGTTCGCAGTCATGAGTAATCCTCGTAGCCGGGAAGTCGATCGGTGGGGATGTCCGCTAGGGCCGCGGCATCGATATCTTTCGCGGAGAGCTCGGGTTGTCCGTCCAGTGGCCACTCGATGCCGATGGCCGGGTCGTCCCAGCGCACGCTGAACTCGGTCTCCGGATGGTAGTACTCCGAGCACTTGTAGGTGAACAGGGCCGTCTCGCTGGTGACCAGGAACCCGTGGGCAAACCCGGCGGGAACCCAGAGCTGGCGCTTGTTCTCCCCGGAGAGCGTCACCCCCACCCAGTGGCCGAAGCTCGGCGACCCCCGGCGCACGTCGACCGCCACGTCGAACACCTCGCCGGCATACACCTGAACCAGCTTGCCCTGGGCAAAGGGATGCTGCACATGCAGGCCCCGCAGCACGCCGCGGCGGGAGTAGGACTGATTGTCCTGGACCAGCCGCTCGGGGATCCCCAGCTCGGCATACCGGTTGCTGCGGTAGGTCTCAAGAAAATAACCCCGCTCGTCGCCCCACACCTTGGGCTCGATGATGAGCACACCGGGGATTCGGGTCTCGATCAGATTCATGTGGACCACCCCCGGCGCAGCAGCCCGAGCAGGTACTCGCCGTAGCCGCTCTTCTGGAGCTCCTCGGCTATGGCACGAAGCTGATCCTCGTCGATCCATCGGTTCAAGTAGGCGACCTCCTCCGGACAGCAGATCTTGAGCCCCTGGCGCTTCTCGATGGTCTCGATGAACTCACCGGCCTGCATCAGCGAGTCGTGGGTCCCGGTATCCAGCCAGGCGGTGCCGCGGCCCATGCGCTCCAGGCGCAGCTCGCCGCGCTCCAGATAAAGATTGTTGAGATCGGTGATCTCGAGCTCCCCGCGGGGCGAGGGCCGCAACGCGTCGGCCAGGTCGCATACCTTTTCGTCGTAGAAATAGAGCCCGGTCACCGCCCAGTTGGACTTGGGCTGCGCGGGTTTTTCGACCAGGCTGATGACGTGCCCCTCGCGGTCGAACTCCGCGACCCCGTAGCGCTCCGGGTCGGACACCCAGTAACCGAATACGCTGGCCCCGCTCGCCCGGGCGCTGGCCGCCTTGAGCTGGTCCACCAGTCCATGGCCGTAAAAGATGTTGTCACCCAGGATCAGGCAGGACGGATCGCCGGCGACGAAGTCCTTGCCAATGACAAACGCCTGAGCGAGCCCGCCCGGGTAGGGCTGCTCGGCATAGGCAAGGCGCACGCCCCACTGGGAGCCGTCGCCGAGCAGGGACTCGAACATGGGCAGGTCGCGCGGCGTGGAAATGATCAGGATCTCGCGCACCCCGGCCAGCATCAGCGTGGACAAGGGGTAGTAGATCATGGGCTTGTCGTAGACCGGCAGCAGCTGCTTGCTGACCGCACGGGTCAAGGGATAGAGCCGGGTACCGGAGCCGCCGGCAAGGATAATGCCTTTTCGCTTTGTGTCGCCCATTTCCAATCCCAGCCTCAATTGCCGCCGCCGAGACGCTCGCCCAGATAGCTTCCGTCGGTGACTCGCTGGCACCAGACCGGGTTGTCGAGATACCACTCAACGGTGCGCCGCATTCCGGTCTCGAAGGTCTCCCGCGGCTCCCAGCCCAGCTCGCGCTTCAATTTGCTCGCGTCGATCGCGTAGCGGCGGTCGTGCCCGGGCCGATCGGCTACGAAGGATTTCAGGCCCGCGTGCGGACGGTGCGGAGACTCCGGCAGCAGCTCGTCGAGCAGGGTGCACAGAGTGTCGACTACCTGCAGATTAGTCCGCTCGCTGTTTCCGCCCACGTTATAGACCTCACCGGGAGTGCCGGACTCGAGCACCCGCCAGATGGCGCGGCAGTGGTCCGTGACATAGAGCCAGTCCCGGATATTGCCGCCGTCTCCGTAGATCGGCAGCGGCTCGCCGCGCTGGGCCTTCAGGATCATCAGCGGGATCAGCTTCTCCGGGAACTGGAAGGGGCCGTAGTTGTTCGAGCAATTGGTGGTCAGCACGGGGAGCCCGTAGGTATGGAACCAGGCCCTGACCAGGTGGTCCGACGCGGCCTTTGACGCCGAATAGGGCGAATTCGGCGCATAAGGCGTCGACTCGGTGAACAGCCCGGTAGGGCCCAGCGAACCGTAGACCTCGTCGGTCGAGACGTGCAGAAAGCGAAATGCCTCCCGCGCGGTCGGTCCGAGGCCGGCCCAGTGCGCTCGCGCGCAGTCCAGCAGATTGAAGGTGCCGACCACATTGGTCTCGACGAACTCCGCCGGGCCGTCGATGGAGCGGTCCACGTGGCTCTCGGCGGCGAAGTTGATCACCGCGTCGATCTCGTATTCGCGCAGCAGACGGGCGACCAACTCCCGGTCGCCGATGTCGCCCTGTACGAAGACATGCCGGGGATTGCCGCCCAGGGGAGCCAAGGTGTCCAGATTCCCCGCGTACGTCAGCTTGTCCAGGTTGACGACGCGGGCATCGGTCTCGGCCATCAGGAAGTGGACGAAGTTGGCGCCGATGAAACCGGCTCCGCCGGTGACCAAAAGGTTACGCATCATGAGGCTCGTCGTCGTGGCTCTAGAACGGGATGTCGTCGTCGAAGTCGTCCTGCCGTGCCGTTTCCGGAGGTGGCGCGCTGCGCCCGCCGCCTCCGCCCGACGAACGCGCCGGTGCGGACTCGAACTCGGCCGTGCCGCCACCCGGGCGACCGTCGAGCATCTGCATGGACCCGTTGATGTCGACCACGACCTCGGTGGTATAGCGGTCCTGACCGTCCTGGCCCTGCCATTTTCGTGTGCGGAGCTTTCCCTCGACGTAGACCTTCGAGCCCTTACGGAGGTACTGATTGACGATTTCGGCGAGCTTCCCGAAGAACACGACGTTGTGCCACTCGGTTCGATCGCGCATTTCTCCGCTGTTCTTGTCCTTCCAGGACTCGCTGGTCGCGATACGGATGTTCGCCACCGCATCCCCGCTGGGCAGATAGCGCACCTCGGGGTCGGCCCCGAGATTGCCTATCAGAATGACTTTGTTGACGCCTCTCGACATGATTCCCCTCGTGCCCGCGGCGGCGGGTCGGCATTGGTGGTGTGGCCCTGGATCGACATCTTCTAACCGGAAAAGGCCGCCAATCTTGCCGAATCCAGCTTCCGGCTGTCCACTTTCAGGTACGCGACCCCCTCCTCGGCCACGATGACGGCGTCCTCGACGCCCGGAATATCGAGCAGCCGTCGCTGCAATTCGGAGACATCCGCCGCCGCGACCTCCCCGACCCGAACCAGTCGGCTGCTGACCCGCTCCGGCGGACTCATTCCAAATGCGACGGCCAGCCAGATCAGGCCCGCGGCGGCCCCCAGCAAGAATACGGCGTCGGCCCCCAGGGCCTGGTGGACCCAACCGCCGAGTGTCCCGCCGAGGAAGGCCCCCGCGAACTGGAAGCTCGAGTACACGCCCATGGCTGTGCCCTTGCTCTCGGCCGGGCTTACCTTGGAGACGATCGACGGCAGCATCGCCTCCAGCAGATTGACGGCCGTGAAGAAGAGCACGAGCACGGCGACGATGACGTACAAATGCCGCGCCGCGCTGAAGAACAGCAGGCCCGCGGCAGCCAGCATCCCGACCGCGCCGATGAATATGCCGCGGATGAGCCCGCCGCGCTCGGCCATAACGACGAACGGCACCATGGCCAGGACGGACAGTGCCAGGACCGGCAGATACACGTGCCAATGACGGCTCGAGGCGAGTCCGGCGTCCTGGAGCGCAAGAGGGAGAACGAGAAACAGCGACGTCAGTATCAGGTGCAGCGAGAAGATACCGAAGTCCAGGCGCAGCAGATCGCGGTTCAACAGCACCCCACGAAACTGGCTCAGCACCGGCTCGGCGTCGCGGTGAACGCTCGAGTGAGCCGGAGTCGGCACCACCAGCCACAGGACCAGCATGCCGCCGGCCGCCAGCGCCGCGGTGAACCAGAAGACTCCGGACAGGCCCGCCACGCCGGCCACCATCGGTCCCAGCACCAGCGCCGCGGCAAAGGCCAGCCCGATGCTGACGCCGATTCCGGCCATCGCGCGGGTACGCACCTCTTCCCGGGTCAGGTCGGCCGTCAGCGCCATGATCGCGGCCGCAATGGCGCCGCTCCCCTGCAGGACGCGCCCGACGATCACCCAGTGGATGCTGTCAGCGGTGGCCGCGACGACGCTGCCGAAAACGAACAGGGCCAGGCCGCCGAAGATGACCGGCTTGCGGCCTATGCGGTCCGAAAGCAGCCCGAATGGGATCTGGAGCAGCGCCTGCGTGAGCCCGTAGGCGCCGATGGCGAGCCCGATCAGCATCGGTGTCGCCCCGGCGAGCCCAACGGCGTGGATCGCGAATACCGGCAGGACGAGAAACAGTCCGAGCATCCGAAACGCGAAGATCAGCGCCAGGCCGGCGGCGGCGCGGCGCTCGGACGGGAGGAACGGGACGGTGCGGGTGTCGGAACGGCTCACGGCCAATGAACTTTGCTTCGGCACAACGGGGCTTCGCATAATAGCAGGCTGGCCTATTGGCGGCAGGTTCGGCGAAACAGCCCATGGACAGCATCCGCATCCGCGGCGCACGCACGCACAATCTAAAGAACATCGACCTGGACCTGCCACGGGATCGGCTGATCGTGCTGACCGGGCTGTCGGGCTCCGGCAAATCCTCGCTGGCCTTCGACACCATCTACGCCGAGGGCCAACGCCGGTACGTGGAGTCCCTGTCCGCGTACGCCCGCCAGTTCCTCTCGGTGATGGACAAGCCGGACCTGGACCACATCGAGGGCCTGTCGCCGGCGATCTCGATCGAGCAGAAGACCACGTCGCACAACCCGCGCTCGACCGTCGGCACCATCACCGAGATCCACGACTACCTGCGTCTGCTCTTCGCGCGCGTCGGCCAGCCGCGTTGCCCTCGGCACGACGAGCCGCTCGAGGCCCAAACGGTGACCCAGATGGTCGACCGGGTGCTCGCCGAGCCGGAGGGCGCGAAACTCATGCTGGTGGCGCCGGTGGTTTCGGCACGCAAGGGAGAGTATCACCGGCTGCTCGCTGAGCTGCATGCCCAGGGCTTCGTGCGCGCCCGTATCGATGGCGAGATCCATGAGCTGGATGCTCCGCCCGAGCTCGACCTCAAGCGCAAGCACGATATCGAGGTGGTCATCGACCGCTTCCGGGTGCGGGCCGACCTGCAGCTGCGGCTCTCGGAGTCGTTCGAGACCGCACTCGCCCTATCCGGCGGCATCGCGCGGGTGGCCTGGATCGACGACCCAGACCGCCCGGAGCTGACGTTCTCGGCCCTGTTCGCCTGCCCGGTCTGCGGCTACAGCATCCCGGAGCTCGAGCCGCGGGTCTTCTCCTTCAACAACCCGGCGGGGGCCTGCCCGAGCTGTGACGGGCTCGGCGCCGAGCAGTTCTTCGACCCCGCCAAGGTCGTCATACATCCGGACCTGAGTCTGGCGGGCGGGGCCGTGCGCGGCTGGGACAGGCGCAACGCCTACTATTTCCAGATGATCCGGTCTCTTGCGGAGCATTACGGATTCGATGTCGAGACCCCCTGGCTGGAGCTGACCGACCAGGTCCGTGACCTGATCCTGTTCGGCAGCGGGACCGAGCGGCTCAAGCTCCGGCTCCCGCACGAGCACGGTCGGGGTAAGCTGCGGGCCTTCGAGGGCATCATCCGCAACATGGACCGCCGCTACCGCGAGACGGACTCCAACACGGTGCGCGAGGAGCTGGCCCGCTACATCTCCCACCAGCCCTGCCCGGCCTGCCAGGGCTCGCGGCTCAACGAGTCCGCTCGGCACGTATTCGTTGCCGGCCACAATCTGCCCGCCCTGGCGGGGCTGCCGGTCGGCGAATCGCTGCGCTTTTTCGAGGGGCTGAACCTGCCCGGCAAGCGGGGCGAGATCGGCGCCAAGGTCACCAAAGAGATCGCGACCCGGTTACGGTTCCTGGTCGACGTGGGTCTGGACTACCTGACCCTGGAGCGCAGCGCCGACACCCTTTCCGGAGGCGAGGCCCAGCGTATCCGCCTGGCGAGCCAGATCGGCGCGGGCCTGGTTGGCGTCATGTACATCCTCGACGAGCCCTCGATCGGCCTGCACCAGCGCGACAACGCGCGCTTGTTGAAGACCCTCACTCACCTGCGCGACATCGGCAACACGGTGATCGTCGTCGAGCACGACGAGGAGGCGATCCGCGCGGCCGACTATGTCGTCGACCTCGGCCCCGGCGCCGGCGATCATGGCGGCGAGATAGTCGCCCAGGGCAGCGCCGAGGAGATCGCCGCCGCCCCGGCTTCGCTGACCGGGCGTTACCTCTCGGGCGAGCTGCGCATCCCCATCCCGGTGCGTCGCACGCCCGTCGACCGGGCGCGAGTGCTGCGCGTGCTGGGTGCCAGGGGCAACAACCTGCGGTCCCTGGATGTCGAAATCCCGGTCGGCACCTTCTGCTGCATCACCGGGGTCTCTGGATCGGGAAAGTCCACGCTGATCAACGACACCCTCTACCCGGTCGCCGCACGCCAGCTCAACGGCGCGAGCCTCCGGCCGGCCCCCCATGACGCCGTGGAGGGGCTCGAGCACTTCGACAAGGTGGTCGACATCGACCAGAGTCCGATCGGCCGCACCCCCCGCTCGAATCCGGCCACCTACACCGGGCTGTTCAACATGGTGCGGGAGCTGTTCGCATCCGTCCCGGAGGCCCGCTCGCGTGGCTACACGGTCGGCCGCTTCAGCTTCAACGTGAAGGGCGGGCGCTGCGAGGCCTGCAAGGGGGACGGGCTGATCCGGGTGGAGATGCACTTCCTTCCGGACGTCTACGTGCAGTGCGACACCTGCAAGGGCCGCCGTTACAACCGCGAGACGCTGGAGATCCGCTATAAGGGCAAAACCATCGACGAGGTCCTGAACCTCACCGTGGAGGACGCGCTCGGCTTTTTCGCGCCGGTGCCGATCATCAACCGCAAGCTGCAGACCCTAATGGACGTGGGGCTGTCCTACGTGCGTCTCGGCCAGAGCGCGACCACGCTTTCCGGCGGCGAGGCCCAGCGGGTCAAGCTCAGCCGCGAGCTCTCGAAAAGGGACACCGGGCGCACACTCTACATCCTCGACGAGCCGACTACGGGGCTTCACTTCCACGACGTCAAGCACCTGCTGGACGTGCTGCACCGCTTCCGCGACCACGGCAACACCGTGGTCGTCATCGAGCACAACCTGGATGTCATCAAGACCGCGGACTGGGTCATCGACCTGGGGCCGGAAGGCGGCGACAAGGGCGGCGAGGTCATCGCCACCGGCGTCCCCGAGGCCATCGCGGCCAATGAGCGCTCATATACCGGCCGGTTCCTCAGAGCCCCTGCTGGAACGCGGCTGGTAGGGCGAACCCACCAGCCGATCCAGGGCTCGCCGCCGAAACCACAGGCAGTCGGCCGCCGCGTTCGTCTAGCGGTGCGACTGCTCCCACCACGCGCGGTAGGCGTCGTCCGGCGGGATGACCTTGGCCTTCGCGGAGCTGACCGGGTTGCCCTCGGCGTCGGCCATCCGGATATCCATCTCGACGATACCTGAGCGGATGCGCGTGATCTCGAAGGTGATGACAACCGGATCGTCAGGGCAGACGGGCTTGCGGAAGCGCTCCGGCGCAAAGGTCAGCCCCAGCGTGCCGTCGCCCGGGAAGCTGGTGCCCAAAATGCCGGACACCGTCGACTGAACAAGCCCGCCGGGCACGACGACGTCGCGAACCCCCGGGAAGCGCCGGCGCGCCGCCTCCGGGTCACGATGGATCGCATTGCGGTCCCCGCTGAACTCGCAGTAGCGCTCGACCTGCTCGCGGCTGAAGCTCAGCCGGGCCTCGTGGGTCTGCCCGACCTCGAGCATCGCTGCCGTCAGACACCGGGTTTCGTACACCGCGTCCCCGTCCGGCCCGTCGTCGCCCCCGGCGATCACATCCGGAACCCGCCCGGGGGCATGCCGCCGCCGGGAAATCCGCCGGGCATCCGACCGCGCAGCGAGCGCATCATTTTCGCCATACCCCCGCCCTTCATCTTTTTCATCATTTTCTGCATCTGGGTGAATTGCTTGAGTAGCCGGTTCACATCCTGGATCTGGGTCCCCGAGCCCGCCGCGATGCGCCGTTTTCTGCCCCCTCTGATCACCGCGGGGAACTGGCGCTCCTGGGGTGTCATCGAATTGATGATCGCCACCAGCTTGGTCATCTCCTTGTCGCCGACCTGGCTTTTCAACTGGTCCGGGACCTGATTCATGCCGGGCAGTTTGTCCATAAGGCTCGCCATGCCGCCCAGGTTCGCCATCTGCTCAAGTTGCTCCTTGAAGTCGGACAGATCGAACTCCCTGCCCTTCTTGAGCTTGCTGACCAGCTTTTCCGCCTTCTCGCGGTCGATTTTGGCCTGGACCTCCTCGACCAGCGAGATCACGTCGCCCATCCCGAGTATGCGCGAGGCGACGCGATCCGGGTGGAAGGGCTCGAGCGCCGTGGTCCGTTCGCCGGTGCCGAGGAACTTGATCGGCTTGCCGGTGATCTGCCGGATCGACAGGGCCGCGCCGCCGCGGGCGTCGCCGTCGGTCTTGGTCAGGACCACGCCAGTCAGCGGCAGGGCCTCGTCGAAGGCCTTGGCGGTGTTCGCCGCGTCCTGACCGGTCATGGCGTCGACGACGAACAAGGTCTCGACGGGGGCGATGGCCGCGTGCAGGGCCTTGATCTCGTCCATCATCGCCGAGTCGACATGCAGCCGACCGGCGGTGTCGACGATCAGCACGTCCTTGAACTGCTTGCGGGCGGCGTCCAGCGCGGATCGGGCGATGCCGACCGGGTCCTGATCGCCGCGGCTGGGAAAGAACGAGGCCCCGACCTCGGCGGCGACGGTCCGAAGCTGCTCGATGGCCGCGGGCCGGTAGACGTCGCAGCTGACCACCATCACCGACTTGCGCTGCTTCTCCTGCAGCCAGTGGGCGAGCTTGGCGACGCTGGTGGTCTTGCCCGAACCCTGAAGGCCCGCCATCAGCACGACCGCCGGCGGCTGGGCGGTCAAGTCCAGCCGGGCGTTGGCCTCGCCCATCAATCGGATCAACTCGTCGTTGACGATCTTGATCAGCACCTGACCGGGGGTGAGGCTGCGCATCACCTCCTCGCCGAGCGCCTTCTCGCGGACCTGGTCCACAAACTCGCGCACTACCGGGAGCGCCACGTCGGCCTCGAGCAGGGCCATGCGGACCTCTCGCAGGGTGTCCTTGACGTTGTCCTCGGTCAGGCGCCCCTGGCCGCGAAGGTTGTTCAGCACGCGCCCGAAGCGCTCCTGAAGATTCTCGAACATGCTCGACCTCTGCTGCCGCGGGCCCTGCCCTCGGCTTGGTATGTCCCGCCGCCCGGGTTGCGGCCAAGCCGCGGAGTATAGAGCAGCCAGGCTATCGGCGGGGCGAACCGAGAGGCCCAGGCTGCGCCGTTTCCCCGCCACGATGCTTTGTGCCATCATCGGCGGCCATGACCCATGCCCTGCTCGCCGCAGCCGCGATCCTGTTCTACCTGGCCGCCACGGTGGTGATCGGCCTGCGACTGTTCCGGCCCGAGGCGGGCCGGGTCCCGAGCCGCAACACCGCCCTCACACTCGGCTTCGCCGGGCTGGCCCTGCACAGCTGGCTGCTCTGGGACGGTATATTCAGCCACGCGGCACTGAACCTGGGGTTCTTCAACGCCCTCGCGCTGACCTCCTGGACCGTCATCACGCTGCTGCTGGTCTCGAGCCTCACCAAACCGGTTGAGAACCTCGGACTCATCCTGCTGCCGGTGGCGGCGCTGACCCTGCTGCTGGAGGCGCGCTACGCCGAGGTCTCGTTCCTGCGCCCGGCGGCTAGCTGGCCGCTCAAGATCCACGTCCTGCTGTCCATGCTCGCCTACAGCCTGCTGACACTCGCCTCGGTGCAAGCGATCCTGGTCGCGGTCCAGGACCACCACCTGCGGCACCGGCAGCCGGGCGGGTTCGTGCGCACCCTACCTCCGCTCGAGACCATGGAGAGCCTGTTGTTCGAGATGATCAGCGCCGGTTTCGTGCTGCTGACCTTCGCGCTGCTCTCGGGCTTCGCGTTCATCGAGGACATGTTCGCCCAGCACCTGGTCCACAAGACCGTGCTGTCCACGCTGGGCTGGCTGGTGTTCGGCGGGCTGCTCGTCGGGCGCTTCCGCTACGGCTGGCGCGGGCGCACGGCGATCATCTGGACCTTGAGCGGATTCGTGATCCTGGTCCTGGCCTACTTCGGCAGCAAGGCCGTGCTGGAGCTCATCCTGCACCGCTGACAGGCCGAGCCTGTCACCCGGCGGACCGGGGCATGCGTCGGACGGATGCTGAAGGGCGCGATAGCGCGCCAAGTCCTCGGGCCTGTCGAGGTCCCACAGCAGGGGCAGCTCGGCCCACCGCCAACCGAGCCCACGCATCCGCGCGCGGGTGATGTCCGCGACCGAGGCCGAACCCCAGGGGACGCCCTCGAACAGTGCGGACTCCGCCCGGCGCAGGCCGAGCAGTCCATAGCCGCCGTCCTCGGCGGGGCCGATCACCGCATCCGACCCCTCCAACGCCTGGATTGCCAGCTCCAGATAGGCGCCATCAAGCCCGGGGAGATCCGAGCCGACGAGCAGGACATTTCCCGCGCGCGTCAGCGCGTCGGCGGCCGCGAACGACATTCGCGCTCCCAGGTCACCGCCACGCTGGCATTGGAGATACAGGCCCGCCCGCGCGAGGTCCTGGAAGGCGGCATGGGCGGCGTCCGGCTGGCACCAAAGCTCGAGCGGGGCAAGCTGCGCGGACACGACCCGATCGACGGCAACCGTAAGAAGCTGGCCCGCGAGGGTGGCGGCCCCCTCCGGGCCCAGCACCGGGATAAGCCGCGTCTTGACCCGGCCGGGCACTGGGGCCTTCGCGAACATCAGGATGCGGGTTCTCGGAAACCTCACGAGCGATGCCGCCTCCGACGTCGAGTCGCCTCCAAGGCTAGTTTCAATGCCCGGCGCCCGGATAATACCGCCGCGCCAGCCGGCGAGGGTCGACCCCCCACCAGTACGCCGCCCGCAGCGACCACATCAACAGGATGGTGCGCAAGACCCCGTCACGCTCCCAACGGCGGCTGGAGGCAACCACGGAGTCTGCCAGGCAGGCCGGCCTCACTATTCGCTTTAGACGCTTGCTGAGCTCGATATCCTCCATCAGCGGGATCTCCGGGTAACCCCCGACGCGCTGGAAAAGGTCCCGCCGCACGAAGATGCACTGATCCCCGGTGGCGATGCCCGTCAAGCGGCTGCGAAGGTTCATCGCGCGCTCGACGACCCGCAGCATCGGGCGACGGCCGTCGAGCCGCACATCGAGGCGCCCCCAGCCAGGACCCCGCAGGGAGGCGTCGAGAACGGCGTCGGCGGCACCCGACGCAAGCACGGAGTCGACGTGAACGAACCAGAGCACCGGGTGGATCGCCTCCGCCGCCCCGGCGTTCATCTGAACCGCCCGCCCGGAGCGCGTGATGAGCCGCAGATCGACGAGCCCATCCGCCCGATCCAGGGTCCCGTCCCGGCTGCCCCCGTCGACCAGGATCAGCTGATGCCCCTGCTCGCGCAGGAACTGCATCCCGGCCAGCCGGTCCTCGATGACCGTGGCCTCGTTCAGACAAGGGATGACGACCGAGATCCGGGCCAGCTCCGACATTAGCTCCGCCCCAAACCGGGGCTTGTCTCGAACGGAATAACCGATGCACAATGCCGGTTCCGCGCCGCCCTCGGCGTCCGAACACCCGGTGCAGCATCGACCGGAGGCACCGGCGCGGAACCCGCCAAAAGCACGGGGCCGTAGCTCAGCTGGGAGAGCGTCGCGTTCGCAATGCGAAGGTCAGGGGTTCGATCCCCCTCGGCTCCACCAAATTTCGGCCCAACGCGCTGAAAGCCTGCAACCGAAGCCCAGGTTCTCCCCGCTGGCCCACCAAACGACCCACTGCTCAGACAGCGGCTCAGGCAAGAATACGGCGCCCGCCGAGTCCGGGCTGCTGTCAAACCAGTTCTTCTACCGCCTCCTCTTGCTCGCAAACTCGGCTCGGGCAAACGACAGCTGCTTCTCCAGGTTCGTCCCCAGCAGCGGCGGGTGCCCCGCATATTATCAGTCGCGCACCATTGGTTGGGCTGATTAAATCAGCGTCTCCTCAGCGAAAAAATGTGAACCGACCCAGCTTTTTCGGGACCGGACCTTAGCACCACCTTGGCATCCGTACCCTCGGCATGGGCGCCGAGGGTGGCCTTGGCTCTAGTGCGGGCTTGGCTCGGCGTGAGCATCGCTGCAACGCCGTAATTCACGCGCTTGCCAGGTTCGAGTTGGACGATGAAGATCATGCGCCCCAATGGCCGGGCTCCGAGGACGAGCCCCGGCGCTGGGTGTCGCGGATCTCGACGCGCTTGGCGCGCCTCTGGACTGACGCGACGAGTCCACGCGTGATCCGTGGGGGGATGCGTGCCCGTAGACGACGCGCTAGACTTCGATACAGCTGTGCCGAACCTCCGACAAGGTTGGGTGCGGTAGAGCCCCGACGGTGTTGCCAGCACCTCGGGGCTCCGTCATGCTAGATCGGGCTCCGAACGCGGGGGTCACAGGTTCAAGTACCATCAGGCGCGCCAGACAACCCGGATTTCAATCCGTTGCATCCTGCCCGAATCGGACATGGCGTTTCGATTCGCGCGTGCCAGAACAAGACACTGATCCAATCCCTGCATGGGAAGAGGCCACTCGCGATCCCGAAAGTCGGCTAACTCTTCGCTCTATTTTTCGACCAGTTTGCGGGACACAAGTGGAGGGACGTTCTTGACTCGCGGGGGTAAGCGCCATTAGGTCCGCGCCAACACCGACTCTAAACAGCACCCGCGTGCCAGTCGAGAGTGGACCTGGGATGCATCTAATGCAATGATACCTGTCTAGAAACAGACGCGTTTACGCGGACTTACCTGGACCTTCTCCGCCGGTTGCGACATTGGGCGGGGTCTTTTCTCCGAAGAGCTTCAAGAGCTCTCTTCTATGATGAGGTGCCGCATGGCATTCAGCCGAACAGTGTCAGTGGTATGCGTTTTCGGCCTAACGGCAACGCTGATGGGGTTACCGAGGGCGTCATTCGGTCAATCCGAGAGCGAGCCAGTCCAGGGGCGACTGCCAGAGACAGGCGCCGAGACCGGGAGTACGAGCACGGGAAAGCAGGTACTGAAGGGGCTACATCCCTACGCATTCGTAGGCCTCACCTACGATTCAAATCTGCTCCTGGTCTCCGATTCCCCGGTAGCGAAGGCGGCGCTCGAAGAGTTCCTCGGCACCAGAGCAACGTCTGATTGGTATTCGACCTTAGGTGCCGGATTCGATTCCGAGATCACGAAGGGCCAGCAACGGTTCCTGTTCAACGGGCGGATCTACAGAAACAGCTACGACCGCTTCAACGAGCTCGACTACACGGGTGGCGACGCCCGCGCCCAATGGAACTGGGCGGCCGGGCGTTTGTGGTCCGGAACGCTGGGTTATGACTTCACAAGGTCGCTGAGGAGCTTCGCGAACCAGGACGTCCCGGAAAGGGACGTTATCAATAGGAACCGCGTATACGGCGACGCCAATCGCTGGATCAGCGAGCGCTGGCGCGTTGGTGCGAGCGCGGACTGGACTGATGTCGCCTTCAGCTTCAACACCACGCAGGATAGGAACCTATACGGCGGCGGACTCGGTCTCGATTACGTGACGCTCTCCGGGAACTCGGTGGGACTCGAGGCCAGGATGGTTGACGCGCGATTCAAGAACGTTTCCGAAAGGGACTACACCAAGTTGGATGTTGGTCCGGTCGCAAACTGGAAAGTGACGGGGACGACTCGGCTGCGCGCCGCAGCGGGATACGCGCGCCAGACATACGACGAGACGCCAGAGCGAGATTATGACGGGCCGGTGGGACGTTTGACAGCAATCTGGGACGCAACGGGAAAGACTAGGGTAACGTCCGAGGTGTGGAGAGACATCAGCTCCCTCGGGGACGAAATAGCAACTTACGCTATCGTCAACGGAATCAGTATCGAGCCGCAATGGGCGATAACCCCAAAAACACTTCTCAAGGCGTTCGCCGGTTATGAACAGCGCGATTTTTCGGGATCCCGCGAACTGCCGGACGGGGGCCCGGGAAATCTTCCCCTTGACTCCGATCGCGTCGATGACGTTTATACCTATATCGTCGGGGCGGAATGGAAGATAAGGGACAACGTCATCCTTTCCTTCGAATATAACGCGGGCAACAGAAACTCGACGCGGGAGCTACAGGACTACGATTACCAGGCCATCCAGGGCCAATTGAGGGTTGGACTTTGACGGAATTGCGCCCGACGCCCGATATTTTCGGCCATGGCTCGACCGGCGTCCGGCGCCGCCTTGGAAGAACCATAAGCACGAGTAGAGCCGGCTAGAATTCCAGGCGTCACCGAAGCGGCGACATCTACCGCCACAATCCCGTCCAGCCGAGCAGACGAGACGGCTCCTTGTCGCGGCGTCCGCGGTGGTAGTGATCCGCCCCCCTCCGAGTCAGCGGTTCGTTCGAATTCAACCGTTATTAACTTAGGACCCGGGGCTCTGCTCTTCGGAGACGCTGATCGACTGCCATCCTGGCACTTGGTCAGCGAACGCTCCGAGATCTACGACTCTCGGAGCGCACCATTTTCAATGGCTTACATCCATTGCGAATACGGGAGAAAGGAGAACGAGAATGAACATGACTACCGCAGTACGCGGCAAGTCAAAAAACCCAATGCATTCATAATCTGCCGCGCCGCTGCACTCAACGAATGATTGGCTTATCGTTCTTCGGCCAACTTGAACAGCGAGACCCAGACAGCCCTTGAGGCAAAAAGATTAAGGATTCAGCCTACCGACCGTTCAGGATCTCTTCTTTGTCTTCGTTTGGCGGAGAGGGAGGGATTCGAACCCTCGGTACGCTATTAACGTACACACACTTTCCAGGCGTGCTCCATAAGCCACTCGGACACCTCTCCGGGGAACGCTCGGGCGCATCCGAGTCCGTTCTATGTTCGGATCTTCCCTCGGCGCCCGGGAGCCGGGGACAATACAGTAAGCGCGGGCGGCTTTCAATCCGACGACCGCCGGCTGCCCGGCGGCGAGCCGGCATCCACTGACCACCGCAACGTGCGACCGAGCAACGACCAAGGACCATGGCAGAATCCGCTCTCGTTGGTTCCCCCACCGCCGCTGACCTGGCCGACCGTTTTAGGCTCTACGAGCTCTCGGTGCAGCATCCGGAGGCCGAGGTGGATTTCATCGACCGCACCTACCGGCTGTTGCGGGGGCGCAGCGCGCGTCTGCTCCGCGAGGACTTCTGCGGTACCGCGGCCGTCTGCCGCGAATGGGTACGCCGGCGCAAAAAAAATCGCGCCTTGGCGTCGACCTAGACCCAGAGGTCCTCGACTGGGGTCGGCGCCAGAATCTCGACGCCCTCACGGATGGACAGCGCCCGCGCGTCGAGCTTCTGGCACAGGACGTCCTGGAGGTGCGAGGCCCTCCTCTGGATGTCGTGCTGGCGATGAATTTCAGCTACTGGCTGCTCAACGGGCGGCGGTCGCTGAAACGCTATTTCAAGCGCGTCCGCGATGCGCTGAAGGACGATGGAGTCTTTTTTCTTGACGCTTACGGCGGATACGACTCTTTCCGGGTCATCACCGAGGAGCGCGTCATCGAAGACCCGGACGGCGAGGACTTCACCTATGTCTGGGAGCAGGCGCTCTACGAGCCGGTGACCGGACGATTGGTCTGCCATATCCACTTCGACTTCGCGGACGGCTCGCGCCTGGAACGCGCCTTCAGTTACGACTGGCGGCTATGGACCTTGCCGGAGATCCGAGAGCTGCTGGCGGAGGCCGGCTTCTCCCGTGTCCAGGTTTATTGGCAGGGCTGGGATCAGGATGGCAACCCGGACGGCATCTTCCTGCCCGTGGAGGCTGGAGAGCCAGACGCCGGCTGGATCGCCTACCTCACCGCCGAGAAATAGACGGATCCCGCGCCCGGCCTGTCGTTACCGCGGACCTGCCGCTCTATAGGGCGGCAGCCTGACGCGCGATCACATAGGTCTTAGCCGACAGCTCGAGCGAGCAGGTCCATTTATACGCCTGGTCGAGCGTGCTCCCCCAGGCGTAGACGCCGTGTCCGCGCACGATGGCGATCGGGTACTGGGCAAGCGTCTCCGCGACAGCGCCCGGCGCCACAGCCAGATAATCGTCGTGCTCGATCGAAAGCACCGGTACCGTTTCGAAGTAGTAGCTTCCCTCGAAATCCGCCGGACGAAAGTCCTGACCGGCAAAGCTGATGCCTACCGAGTAGGCACCATGGCTGTGCAGAACCGCATGCGCATCGGTCTGGGCCAGATAGACACGGCGGTGCAGCTCGGCATCGAGCGATGCCCCCCCGGGCAGATCGCCCTCGACAGGGCATCGGACCAGCTCGCCGGGTGTCACGCAATCGGCGCTGGCGCCGGTCGGCGTCACGTAAAACCAATCTCCGACCCGCACCGAGGCGTTGCCCGAATGGGCGTCGTTGTAGCCGTAGTGGCGGAGCCACTGGTAGTAGCGGACGAGCTCCGCACGCGGGTCCTCACCGCTGAATCGGGTGTCCCGCAGCCGCTTGAGGATAAAGTCCGCAATTGCCTCAGGGTCCTCGATCGGCAGCTCCTGGGGATGGTCGTCTCCCGGGAGCCGGCTGTCGGTGGCGACCGCGATGATGTCCTTGTCCTCCGGATAGAGCGGCGCCTTTCCGAGGACCGAGCGATAGATCTCTAATCTTGGGGTAGGCCGAGTGCTTGAAGCCCTCCACCAGTACCAGGTCCAGCGACCCCGTCCGGAACTGCGCGAGCATCTCGACCAGGTCCGGGTCCGCGCCCCGGACGCGGTTCTCGACCTGCAGCGCCCAGCGCTCGCTGGAGGCCAGCAGGGTCTGGTCGGCACCGGCCTCGCGGATCTCGTAGCTGTCCTTGCCCGGCACATCCAGATCGAAGGTGTGGTGCGCGTGCTTCAGGTAGCCTACGCGCAGGCCCCGTTTGCGCAGGACGGGGACGAGCTTCCGAAGCAACGTCGTCTTTCCGGTTCCGCTCGGCGCCACGAATCCGAGCACCGGGATCGCTTTCGAGCTCATGCTGGGTTCTCCTGTTTGGGCGAATTCTAGCCGCGTTTCGACCCTCTGGCGCGTCCCGTGCCAACCCGTGCACAAGGTGCACACGTCAACTCGGCGCCGACGACCCGTGGCTTGAACAGATACCGAGCCCCGGCGCAGAATGCCGGGAACCGATCGGAGCGGGGACTACCCTGCGGCCAGGCTCGGGCCCGCACCGACCCTTCGAAGTAAAGCAAGCTCAAACCCATGGCACAGTACATCTACACGATGAATCGGGTCGGCAAGATCGTGCCACCCAAGCGCATGATCCTGCGAGACATCTCGCTCTCCTTCTTCCCGGGCGCCAAGATTGGCGTGTTGGGTCTGAACGGCTCCGGCAAGTCCACGCTGCTGCGGATCATGGCCGGGGTCGACACGGAGATCGAGGGCGAGGCACGCCCTCAGCCGGGTATCAACGTCGGGTTCCTGCCGCAGGAGCCCCAGCTCGATGCCGACAAGGACGTGCGCGGCAATGTCGAGGAGGCGCTGGGCCCGATCAAAGAGGCCCTGACGCGACTGGATGCGGTCTACGCCGCCTATGCCGAGCCGGATGCCGACTTCGACGCGCTGGCGAAGGAGCAGGCGGAGCTCGAGAATCTGATCGAGGCCACCAACGGCCATGACCTGGAGCGCACCCTGGACGTTGCAGCCGACGCGCTTCGCCTGCCGCCGTGGGATGCCGACGTAACCACGCTCTCGGGTGGCGAGCGCCGCCGCGTCGCCCTATGCCGTCTGCTGCTCTCGAAGCCGGACATGCTGCTGCTGGACGAGCCGACGAACCATCTCGACGCCGAATCGGTGGCCTGGCTCGAGCGCTTCCTGCACGAGTACCCGGGCACGGTCGTGGCCGTCACCCACGACCGCTACTTCCTTGACAACGTGGCCGGCTGGATCCTTGAGCTCGATCGCGGCTATGGAATCCCGTGGGAGGGAAATTATTCGTCCTGGCTGGAGCAGAAGGAGAAACGCCTGGAGCTCGAGGAGAAGCAGGAGCAGGCCCGCATCAAGACCATGAAGCACGAGCTCGAATGGGTGCGGGCGAACCCCAAGGGCCGGCACGCCAAGAGCAAGGCGCGACTCGCGCGCTTCGACGAGCTCCAGTCCCAGGAGTTCCAGTCACGCAACGAGACCAACGAGATCTACATCCCGCCCGGACCCCGCCTGGGGGACCTGGTCATCGAGGCCGAGGGGCTTCGGAAGGCCTATGGCGAGAACCTGCTCTACGACGGGCTGTCGTTCACGCTGCCAAAAGGCGGCATCGTAGGCGTGATCGGTCCCAACGGCGCCGGCAAGACCACGCTGTTCCGGATTCTCACCGGCCAGGAGCAGCCGGACGCCGGCGAACTGCGCATCGGCGACACGGTGCAGATCGCCTGCGTGGACCAAAGCCGCGACAGCCTGGACGGGACCAAGACGGTGTGGGAAGAAATCTCAGACGGGGCCGACAATATCGTCGTCGGTCGCTACGAGATGCCCTCACGAGCCTACTGCAGCCGGTTCAACTTCAAGGGCTCCGACCAGCAGAAGCGCATCGGTGACCTCTCGGGCGGCGAGCGCAACCGGGTGCACCTGGCCAAGCTGCTGAAGAGCGGCGGTAACCTGCTGTTGCTCGACGAGCCGACCAACGACCTCGACGTCGAGACGCTGCGGGCACTCGAGGAGGCCCTGCTGACATTCCCCGGCTGCGCCGTCGTGATCAGCCACGACCGCTGGTTCCTCGATCGTATCGCCACCCACATGCTCGCCTTCGAGGGCGACTCGCAGGTTACCTGGTTCGAGGGCAACTACGCCGATTACGACGCAGACCGGCACCGACGCCTCGGCACCGAGGCGGATCAGCCCCATCGCATCAAGTTCCGCAGGCTGTCGGCCTAGGCGGCCCGTCCGAGCGGACACCGAGGCCGGCTGCCACTTGACCTTACGCCCGCAATGGTTACCGCTCCGGCGCGACCCCGCCCCGGACCGGCGGGGCGTAGCGACCTGGTTGATGCCGCCGGTCTCCTCAGCGCGCTGCTCTTCATTCTCGGCTGCATCGCCGTCGCCTCGCGAACCGTGACCTGGGGTACCGTTCAAGCAGCGGCGTTCGATGGTCGCCTTGCCCTGGTGCTAGCACTGACCCTGCTCGCGACCGTGGCCGCTATCGGCCTGCTGTTACTGCTGCGCACGTTGGCGCGTACCGAGCAGATAAAACTAGCGGACCTACATGCTACCCGAGAGACCCTTCAGGCCCTGCTTGGCACCCTGACCCAAGGCGTAATTCTGGTCGACTCCAACGGGCTCATCCAACAGTTCAACCCGGCGGCGGAGATCATGTTCGGTCGCCTGAGCGAGGAGGCGCGCTTGCTGCCCATCCACAGCTTGATCCCGGACCTTGGCGGACCGGACGCCCGGGCAAGCACTCCCGGGGAGGATCCCGCTGGCCCGCGGGCGCGCCAGCTCGCCGCGCTTCGGCCCAGCGGAGAATCCTTTCCGGTCAGGCTCCTGCTGCGCGACCTGAAATTGGACGGGGAGAGTTACCTGCTCGTTATCGCGGAAGACCACAGTGAAACCGAGCGCGACGAAGAACACCTGGAGCTACTGCGAATGCGTGACCCGCTCACCGGGTTGCACAATCGCCAGTCCTTCGAGCGGGAACTCGCCCGGTCCGCGGCCGATTCAGGGGACGGGGCGGGCCGGCGCGCCTTGTGCCTGATCGATATCGACCAGTTCAGGGTCGTCAACGACACTTACGGCCACGCCGCCGGCGACAGGCTTCTGACGCAGCTCGGTCAGATCCTCCGGACCAAGCTCGCATCAGCGAAGGCCATCGCCAGACTCGGCGGTGACGAATTCGCCGTGCTTTTCGTCGGCGACGCCGTCAAGTACGCCGCGGCGGCGTGCGACGAACTGGTGCGCACGGTCAAGAGCTTCCTGTTCACTTGGCAGGAGCGGTCGCTCGACGCCACCGTGAGCATTGGACTGGTCAGATTCGGGTCCGAACCGGACGGCTTGGCCGGCGTGCTGGGGCAGGCAGACATCGCTTGCCGAGTGGCAAAGGAACAAGGCGGGGATCAGGTGCATGTCTACAGTCATGGTGCTGCAGAGAGCATCCGCCACAAGGGCGAGTTAGAGCTGCTCCCAACCATAGGCCACGCCATCGACCGGGGTCGCTTCCGCGTGCTTGCCCAGCCGATCATGTCACTGCACACGCCCACGCAGCCCCTGCACTTCGAGATCCTGGTGCGGATGCAGGATGATCACGGAAACGCACTGGTTCCGGATGCGTTCATCCCTGCCGCCGAGCGCTACGTCCTGATGCCCGCGGTCGACCGGTGGGTGATCGCTCACCTCCTAGCGCACAAGGCCGCGGAGCTGAAGGACTGGCACTCGCGCTATCCAGACCGCTTTCTCTACGCGCTGAATCTCTCCGGAACGACTCTGATGGACAACAGCTTTCTACCCTATGTCAAGCGACAATTCGAGGCCCATGCCGTCCCCTACGCGAGCATCTGCTTCGAAATAACGGAGACGGCCGCCGTTTCCGACCTGCGCCGAGCCAAGGCCCTCGCCGAGGCACTGCGAGACCTCGGTAGCTCCTTTGCCGTCGACGACTTCGGCGCGGGGTTCGCGTCCTATTCTTACCTCAAGGCCCTGCCCCTTCGGTACCTCAAGATCGACGGCAGCTTCGTTCGAAACATTGAGCACGATGCCGTGGATCGAGCCTTGGTTGAATCGATCAACCATATCGGCCACGTGCTCGGCCTCGAAACCATCGCCGAATGGGCCGAGACGCCAGCGCTCGTCCGGACGCTGCGCGAAATGGGCGTCGATTACGCCCAAGGGTTCGGCGTCGGAAAGCCCATCCAATTGGATGGACTGACCCTGCAGTGGGATATTTAGCCTCTCGCATCCTAGCTATATTGCACCAGCGACAGAAACCACCCCGCGCTCACCGCCATGGACGCCGCAACTTTGGCCGCCGCCAAAAACTCCAAGAACCGTACTACATCCAAGTCTTTGACGCACGTCCCTGCCGCACGAAAGTGGCGCCAATCGATCCTAATCGCCGGTGCCCCTACGAGCGATCCTCCCCTAATCGTCCGCCATGCACATGAACAGCCCCGTGCGGTCTCCAGCCTGCAACGACTCCGCCTCTACAGGTCGTACGCGCCCCCTGAAAACCAAAGCGCCTGCTATCTGCTTCACTACCACGTAACCTTTTCGGGCATTTCAAAGACTACTTGCCCGAGCTTTGCTCGTTGTAAAGTCGCTTTGCCCATAACGGATAGATCACCGTCTGACTATGAGACCGAAGAAGAGCCAGGATCGATGCGGCTTTACCTCGAAACCAGAACAGTTCCCTAGGCTTGACGCTTACAAGATAAGGCGTATATCCTCTACACGTTACATCGTCCCGACCCTAGCCGGCCTAAGTTTGTTCGTACACTACTCGCTATTTCCGCGCCCCTTGTTGAGCATCCTGCATCTCTGTAAGGATCACTCCAGCGGAAATTCAATAGGCTTCTTCTACAACAGCTTGCACCATATCGGCACATATAAAAACCCGTATTAGCGATGGGTCTGCATATGAACCCAATGTTTTTCCGCTGGCCCCTATTCAAACTACCCTCCCGCTTACCACTAGTACCCGTTTCACTTCCGTGCGCCAGGTTTTACCAAACACAACGAATTTTCCCACTATGCGCGGGAATCCCAAAAATTTTTCGGAAGATTCAGCAATCGACTTCAACATGCACCAACAACCACGCCCCACGCTATCTTTGACACTTATCCGGCATGTACGAGTTGGCCATCCTCGAGGCCGCCCCGCACCGTCGTTTCTTAATACCGCCCCCTTCCAGACGTTACCGACCCATTAACGACATTCCTCCCCAGCGCCTCGCGACTCTCTTTGTTTACCACTAGCCAAAGAACATATTTAGCCACTACGCAATACATTTTGCCGATCCAGCAAAAAATTACTGAACCATTTTTACCTAAAACCAAAACCTACTTTCTCAACCGATGGCCATACCGTTGTTTGTCGGAATAGGCGCCCAGAAATGCGCTTCAACTTGGATATACGACATCCTGCACGACCACCCGGAAGTTTGCCTGAGCCACAACAAGGAAATAGACTTTTTCTCCTACCATTTCGGACGCGGCTACCAGTGGTACGAACAAAATTGGACACATTGCTCAGATCGATCACTACGCGGCGAAGTCTCACCTTCTTACTTCTGCGAGCCGCTCGTTCCATCAAGGCTAAAAGAATACGCGCCTGACGCTAGAATAGTAGTTTCTCTTCGCGACCCGGTACAGCGAGCCATATCCAATCATAAGCACGAAGTTCGCATTCAAAATTTCCGCGGGCCCGATCTTTCCTTCGCCGCCGGGCTGCGCAACAATCCCAACTATGCATACCAAGGACGATATAGCCTTCATTTGAAACATTGGTTATCGTATTTCCCCATCGAACAATTGCACATTATTTTGCTCGACGATATTGTTGATGATGCGGAACGCACGGCTCGCGCATTATACCAGTTTCTCAATATAGACCCAACACACGCATCTTCCGCTCTTTCACAGCAATCCAATGAAAGCCATTCATACAGGCGTCACCAAATCGAGTCCCTACGCAAATCCTCCCGCCAATTGCTTCGTCGCCTAGGCATTGACGGACTCTGGCAACTCGGTCAGCGCACTGGCCTCCAAAATCTATACCGCCGTTTTAACCGGATCGAGAGTCGCGAAATGATCCCGCCAGTGAGCAATAAGTTGAAGAACCAGCTTAGAACCACATTCCTAGAGGACATTGAAGCCGTCGAGCGCATCACGGGACGGAATTTGTCGCGCTGGAAAGCTGATTTACCCGAAGATAACCCTTAAGTTTTCCATCTCGCACAAACCTCCTCTGTATAGCTATTCCGCCCTTCGTTACGAGGCAACCCACGTTACCCATAAATAAAGGTTTAATTGCGGCCTTCGCCGGCATCTTGGTAAATGATGAACGTCACTGACCTGCGCAAGAAACCCTCTACGCGCTCGGAATCTCTCTCGCGTAATTTCGCGGTCATCGCTATCCGCCAACTACCAACAATCGACTCATGCAATAGCTATAGAGGAAACGCAAACGTGACACTATAATCTCCCTACGATCTCTCCACTACTGCACAACGCCACGCACCCGCCCTTTATTGTTCCACAAGAGCCCGTGAACGATAGCTACCAAAAGCATTACGGCTTCGCACGCATAAGAAAAAGCTTAAAGCATTTTTTTGTGGGAAAGGGATTCCGCTTAGCGTCGACCGTTGCGGTTATAGTCTTACTCGCTCGCCTTCTCGAACCGACCGCATACGCCGCATATATTGCGTTTCAAGCTGTGATTGGCGTTCTGGAGATCGTCACCACGTTCGGTATACAAAGGGCACTCTATCGCTATCTGCCGGAACTGCGTTCTGTAGGCAACCACATCACGGCCTATAGATTCCTTGCTTGGGGCATGATTCTGCGCACACTTCTTGTCTCGCCCCTATTCGCGATCGCCGCTATCTTCACCACGGAAATCGCCTCCACGTTTAATATCGCAGCATTCGCACCCCTGCTCTCGTGGTATTTGCTTGTTGGATATATACGCTCCTCCGCCGGATGGCTTGCCCAGTGCATGGAATCCTTGCTTTGGCAACAAATAAGCCAATACACCATGGCGTTCGGAGGGATGGTTACTCTAGCTGCGCTCGCCGTTTTCGCAGTCCTAGGTTCATTGGATTTAGTCGCCGTCATACTTTCCGAGGCGATTGGAGCCAGTCTTTCATTACTGACCCTGCTGTATTTTTGGTTTGTCCAATGGCGCCGAGACCCCGATCGCTCTGAGGGAGATACTTCTTGGTGGCCTAATAATCGTCGCCGCGTAATTCGCTTTGCAGCGTGGGGGTTCGCTCTAAAACAAAGTCAGCTTCTCTACGGCAGTTCGCCTAACCGGCTGCTGCTTGCCTATTTCTTGCCGAGCGATCAATTGGCGGCGTTCGGTTTGGCTGATCATTTCAAGCGCCTAGCGACGAAATTCATGCCTGCCACTACATTCCAAAGCATGGTCCGCCCCGTCGCAATGGCGCGATACGCCGCTACACAGGATTTTCGCGAAGTAGCACGATTGTCTGACCTAACGTATCGCTTGAATCTCTTGATACTTGTCCCGCCGATCGTCGTATTGTTGATCGTTGGGGAGCCAATATTCGAATGGATAACTGCAAACAAGTATGGCGCCGCCGGACCTTTACTCGCCGGAGTGTTAATCTTGATGATTGTGGAAGGGACGCGCTCCATCGTAGAACTCTTGATTACCGCGCTGGAGAAAAATAGCATATTTTTTTGGACGAATCTCGTGCAGTCCGCGTCCCTTGTCCTCGCAATTCCTCTAATTCCCTCTCTTGGCGCGTGGTCCGTCATAGTCGCAAACGGTATTGGGACGATCGCGTCGAATGCTATCATCATCATTCGCATTAGACGTCAGGGCTATAAATTCGACGTCAGTAAAAATCAGATATTTCTTATTGGCCTATATGGCGCCATCGCGGCTTTAGTTGGCGCCGTTTCCTGGCGTTTATCCGGATCCTTTTTGCTGGCCACCCTCCTGATTGTTTGTTCTTATATTGGCGCGTGCGTCCTGCACCCGCCATTTCTACCGTCGGAATTGAAATTGGCTCGTTCGTTGTTGAAAGGAAAAAAAGGGAAGAAAACCGATCGCGCAATCTAGCAACCTTCGCTGTCCTTATAGCCTAACACCCGCATAATCGGACCGGGGATTTTGGAGCCAAAATGAATAAAGAGTCAGACTCAAGGGCATCACAGTCCAGGCTCGCCGGGAACGCCGTCGCATTTCTTGTAGGTGCTGGCCGTTCCGGCACAACGATGCTATATAAACTTCTTGCATTGCATGAAGACATCGCGGTCATAACAACGTATGACCGGTTTTTTCCGCACTGGGTTCCCACTTCAACGCTCCTCCGAGGATTAAGGCGCTTCCCACGTCTGAAGATCGGAATGTGGTTCGATTCAGAGGGGAACGCATACACATTTGGCAGGGTCCCGCATAAGCGAATTCTTCCAAAACCCACCGAAGGGGAATTTCTTTACGAGGCTTGCGGCCTCCCATTGACGCCGCCAGCGGATTACGAAATCCCTTTGGAAGTTGCCACGTGCCTGCGCAACCGTTTTGAGTCTATACGCCGGCGCGCCGGGGCCGGGATTTTTTTGACTAAGCGCACGGCGAATAATCGCCGCCTGATGCATCTGCAACATGCGTTTCCCCGGGCACGCTACATAAACATCATCCGTGACGGTCGCGACGTTGCCTATTCGCTTTCACGTGTATCCTGGTGGCCAAAGCACGTTGTGTGGTGGGCCAATGCTACGCCAGTGGAGCTCGTAGCGAAGGGCATGGCTCCGCTCGGAATTTGCGCAAGGAACTGGGTGGAAGAGATTCGGAGTATTAATTCAGGTAGGCACGGTATACCGCAAGAGAACTGGCTCGACGTTCGGTATGAAGAGCTTCTGGCAGATCCACTGCGAGTTGTCTCCGATATTCTGGCATTTCTCGGCTTGCGTCCCTATCCAGAGTTTGAATCTGCTCTTCGCTCTCTCGACATTCGCGAAAAGCGCCGAGACCTCTCAAAGATCTGGAGTGCCGAGGAACAAGCGATTGTCGCGCGCGAGATCGAACCAACGTTGAGGGAGTTGGGCTACCCGTGCTGACGCCCATGATGGCTTCCGGGACCGTGTTTTGCCGGCATCGCAGCAGGCGTGTCGCGAAGCTTCCGCGTCTCGCGTTATTTTGCTGCCGCAGCACGGCCAAGCATGTTTTCTTTTCGAACCGTATCGCTCATAGAGGGTCCGCACGGGAGTGGACCGGGTTCAACAAGGCACGATTCACAAACAAGTAATACGTACTTTCAGTCAATGCCGCGCGCATCGACGACGTAGTTCCATTGGCCTAACACGGCATCGTGGCGAATGAAGTTGTCCTTGATGTCGCGGAAGGTATCGGAGCATTTGCGGCCGATGTCATAAGCCTTGTCGAGGATGCGGGCCGTGACATGCAAGCCGGTTTAGTGGGGACCCGCCGGCTCGATCAACTCTGGACCGTCGTTCCGTGGGCTGTTGACCCGGCTCGAGACCTCTAGCAGCGTCCAGGGCTCCGGATCGGCCGGCACCAGCATTGCCATGAGCGCGCCGGCGTCCTTGTTCTCCGGGTCCAGCCAGGTCGCGTGGCTCGCCGACGGGAGGACCACCGGCATCCTGTCGTGGATGCCGCGCACAAGCGGGTTCGCTCCGGAGACCAGGATGACGCAGGACTGGATCTCCTCCCCGTTCCGGCCGTGCCAGCACTCCCAAAGCCCCGCCATCGCGAAGGGCTCCGCGTCCCGGCGCCGGATCAGGAACGGCGTCTTCACGCCACTCTCGGTCTTCCACTCGTAGAAGCCCTCTGTAGGGACCAGGCAGCGCCTTTGCCTGAAGGCATTCCGGTAGGCGGGCTTGGTAGCGACCGTCTCGGCGCGGGCATTGATCATGCTATAGCGGCTATCCGGCCCTTTCGACCAGGATGGAACGAGCCCCCACCGCAACGGGACCAGCTCCCGGGCACCGCCGCCGACCACTCGGATGGCGAGCACCGACTGGGTTGGGGCGAGGTTGTAACGCGGTCGCGCGTCGCAGACAGACTCGAGCTCGAAGCGGCTGGCGTAGACTTCCGGGTCCGAATACTGAACGAATCTTCCGCACATGGCCTCCTCCGCATTTGATCACGGGGCACCGGGTCGCCGATCCTTGCCCCAAGGCCACGGCGAGCGACACGCGCGAGGCGCGCCTCCTTGGGTCCTCGAGATGCAACATTACGACCACCGAACCAAGGCCGGAAACGAGGGCGACTGCGTGAAACACGTCGCGCTGGTCGCCGCCATCCATGGGCTGCTTGCCGGGCATCAGGGACTGTTCCGTTATGCGGACGCCTTCGCGGGGCCTTGGGAGAGCACCTTGAGGCAATCCGGCGCCTGGACCCGGGGCATCCAGAGATTCGCTCAACATTGGAGCGACGGGAATCCGGACATCCGCCTCTGGCGGCAGCAGTGGCGCGCCGACATCGGCTCGACCTACCCGGGTTCCGCGCAGCTGGCGAAACGTATCCTTTCGGACTGGGGAAGCTACGCGATCCGGGCCTTCGAGATCGTCGAGGAGCACGCCGCCGGACTGCGCGGCGGCTTGGGCGCTGAGGCCGTGCTCACGCGCTCCGCCACGCCCGCCGACTGGGATGGTTGGATCCCGGACCTGCTGCTCGTCGATCCGCCCGGGTTGAGAAGCGAGCAGCACCCGGCTTTTCCGACCCTGGGATCCCTTCTCGCGCTCACGGAAAGCGTTTCCAATGCCCTGATCTGGCTTCCGATACAGACCGAGCTCGGGCGAGACCGTACTGTCGCTCCCCTGAACGCCAGCACCATTGGGACCTGGACCGACTGCGCCGCGCGGGGCTTTCGGATACTCGCGGTCCGGTGGAGCACCCGAGATGCCATGGCCGGCTGCCTGATTCTGCTTCGTTTCCGATCGGCGACAGCCGCCGAACCTGTTCGCTCAGCGATTCGAGAGCTGGTGAATATCATGGGCGAAGATTGGCGGTTGCTCGGCCTTCAGAATCCGACTTGAAAACCGTAGCCCAGCCAGGCGCCGCGAGCAGGACGGGTCGCGTCCGCGGGTCCCGGCTTCACCGGTCGCCCGACGCCTTGATGCGGGCAACGGATTCGACCATTCGCACGATGTCCGCTGGCTCCAGCGGCGGTCGGCATCGCACGGCGTTCCAGCTGATCAGCAGTTCCACTACGACATCGGAATCGACTCCCGGACGCAGTAGATACCCGGCCAGGGATATGAGCGTGTCGTTACGCTCACCGTCCTCGGCCCCTTGGCGCAGCAGCCGCCGCCAACGCGCCGACCGTTGCCCCGGCCCGGTGGCATTCTCGGTCGTCGTGCCGAACAGCGACCTCGGAAGAAATTCCAGCGGGGTGACTTCAGGCGAGCGGATCCAGCGATAGGGTTTTCCGGACTGATGCACCGACGGCGGGGCCACCACGTAGCCACCGTCGCCCCAAAGGTCGATTCCTGGCGCTATACCGGCCCGGTTGGGCGTGATCTCGCCTGGGTGTGCGAAATAAAGGTGCCGCCCGCCGGTGCCGGTCACGGCCTCGACGGTCTCCGCGAGTGGACCATGCGCTTTCTGCAGCCGCTCCAGGCTGTCTTCCCCGCCTTGGCGCGGGTCGATATCCAGCACCACGAGCCCCGACACGACGCCGGTGACGACCGCCAGGTTGGCGTCCGGCCAGCGCGTGAACCAGTCGCCGATCTCGGGCGGCTTGGCCCGGCGCTGCTGGTATACCTCCCACTGGACCAGCGGATCCTTTCCTCCGGACTCGACCGGGAAGCTGGACCAGCCCAGGCGCGAGTAGTCGAGCGCGGCCTTCGTGAGCACGCCACTCGAGACCCCGCCGACCTTCTTTCGCCACAACACGGTTTCAGTGCGATCCGTTCAATTGATCGGGCCCGCGCAGGTAATATGGAGCGTCGCCGATGCCGGCCCCGATATCCTGCCTCGATACCAAAGTCGCCACCGGTAGTCTAGTTGAGTGTCCCGCCGGGCGGCGAGACCGGGCCGGTCACTTTCTCGCTGCGCCTCCCTATCTCTCGGTCAGCCGACGGACGCGTCAGCGCCGGGCACTCAGCACGTCCACGACCGATTCGCATAAGGTCCGCAGTTCGGCATCATCGATAATGTAGGGGGGCATCAGGTAGACCAGCCGGCCGAACGGACGGACCCAGACACCGCGCTCGACGAAGCGGCGCTGCACCTCGCGCATCGCAACCGGCTCGGTTATCTCTACCACGCCGATAGCGCCGAGAACCCGCACGTCCGCGACGCCGGGCAGGTCGCGGCAGGGCGCGAGCCCGTCCGACAGGCCACGCTCGATCCTCTGGATGCCGGCGCGCCAATCGCCCGCGAGCAGCAGCTCGATGCTGGCGTTGGCGATGGCGCAAGCCAGCGGGTTCCCCATGAAGGTCGGTCCGTGCATGAAGGCGCCGGGCTCGCCGGATGAAATCGTACGCGCGACATGCCGGCTCGCGAGCGTCGCGGCCAGCGTCAGGTAGCCTCCGGTCAGCGCCTTACCGACGGTCATTATGTCCGGGGCGATCCCCGCGTGCTCGCAGGCGAACAGCGCGCCGGTGCGGCCGAATCCGGTGGCGATCTCGTCGGCGATCAGCAGCAGCTCAAAGCGGTCGCAGAGCGCGCGGACCCGGCGCAGATAGTCCGCCGAATAGAAGCGCATCCCGCCCGCCCCCTGTACGATGGGCTCCAGGACCACCGCCGCCAGCTCCGCCTGATGGCGCTCGATCAATTCGGCGAAGGGGGCGATGTCGTCGTCGCTGCAAGATTCACCGAAGCGGCATGCCGGCGCCCGCGCGAACAGCTGATCGGGAAGCACGCCGGCGAACAGGTGGTGCATTCCGGTCACCGGGTCGCAGACGGACATGGCGTTTAAGGTGTCCCCATGGTAGCCGCAGCGAATCGTCAGCAGGCGACGCCGCTCCGGCCGCCGGGCGGCGCGCCAGTACTGGATCGCCATCTTGATCGCCACCTCCACCGACACGGACCCCGAGTCGCACAGGAACACGTGCTGCAACGGCTCCGGGGTCAGCTCGACCAGGCGGCGGACCAGACGCACCGCGGGCTCGTGGGTCAGTCCGCCGAACATCACATGGGACATGCGCGCGAGCTGATCGCGGGCCGCCTGATTGAGCACCGGGTGGTTGTAGCCGTGGATCGCGCACCACCAGGACGACATGCCGTCGATCAGCTCCCGGCCGTCCATCAGCTCGATGCGGCAGCCGTGCGCCGCGCGCACCGGGTAGACCGGGTCCCTGTCGATCGTCGAGGTGTAGGGGTGCCAGGCGTGGGCCTGATCGATCGCAAGAAGCTCGTCGGGGTTCATGGACGATCCGGACGCCCGGCAAAGTTACCGGTACGCCAGTGACTCGCGATGCGCCGACGACGCTCAAGCGAACGCATTGCGCCAACTCACCTCCGCACCTGCACCACCCAGACGAGTTTGACCGAGCCATCGGCCGGGACCTCGACCCGCCAGGAGGCGAGGCTCGCGGACTCCTTGGTGTGGGGCTGGCTCTCGCTCAGGATTCTCCAATCCGCGGGCAAAGTCTCCAGCACCTTGACCACCGCCGGCTCAGGCTTGGCGTTGTTTAGCTCCAGCTCGAACCCGGCCTCGTACGCATAGTCGTAGGCGCTGGTGCCGGAAAGCTTGCGGAAGCTGGTCTGCTTGCGACGTGCGGTCACATCGAAGCTCTTCCCGAGCTTGAGTGCCACGGTCTCATTCTTGGGGGTGTGCTCCACGGCATCCTCGCCGACGAACTGCGCATTGCCGCGGCTGTCTTCCGAGTAGACCCGCACTACCCCGGCGGGCAGCGGTACGCCGAGGCTGCCATCGCGATTGACGAAGGTCAGTCTGGCCTCGACGTCCAGCTTGGTCCAACCGTCGGCGGCCTGGTCACGGTAGGCGATTGACTGACCCTGCACCACCAGATCCTGAACCACGGGCACGTTCGGCGCCGAGAGCAGTGCCACCTGTTTGGTCTGGTTGTTCTCGATGTCGGTGGGGCGCGGCAGAGTATAAAGGTGATACTCGTACAGGGCCTCCTCGGTCGGCATGGGTGCCGCATCGGCCATCATGACCGCGCGGGCCATGGGCGGCGCGGGCATTATTTCCGTCACCTGATTAACCTCACCCGCCACCAGCTGCACCCGGGCCTGCCGGTACGCCACACCGCTCGCGTTGGTCAGGGTCACCCAACCGTTGACATCCATGCGGGCGCCGTCCGCCGACAACTTGGCCACATAGTCCGCCTTCCAACCCATGCCGCCGGTGAGATACGACAGCTCCAGCTCGCCCTCCCCGTCCGCCCCACTCTCAAGATGGAGCACCAGGGTCGGCAGGTCGCGCAGGTTTGCGGGCACATCCGGGAACGCCAGGTGTCCGATCACCCCGGTCTCGATGCGGTCCGCATAGCGCAGCACCGGGCCGTCGGTCGCGGCCAGCACCCGGGCCTCCTCGACCGTACGCTCGCCCGCGTCGTTGGCGCGGATGACCTGGACCGTGTGCCCGACGTATTTCTTCAGCAGACTCTCCGCGGTCAGCAGATCGAAATCGAAGTTCTGCTCCAGCAAGTTGATGTCCAAGCCGTTCGCCGGCGCGGCGAGCAATGCTGTCTCGGGGCGAATCCGCTGCGATACGTTGCGCCAGGCGAGCCGATTCTCGCCGCGCCTCAACACGAACACGGCGCAGGTCCTTCACCAGGGCCAGGTCGTCGTTGTAGACGGTGACCGCGAGCGCCTGCTGGGCGCTGTCGTCGATGCGTGTCTCGTCGTGGGTGGCGGGGTCCATGGCGGCTCCCAGTGGGTTGGAAAGGATCGCGAAAAGCGCGGCCCCGAGCAGGGCGAAGCCCTTCGGGCGCGCTACTCTCGATCGAGTGGCGGTGTGGGTGAAGTACATGGGTCCTCCGGCTCGCAAACTGATAGAGGTCAAGCATACCGCAGGCCCGTCGCTATCCAACGGGCTCGGCCCAACCGGCGCGGTATGCGTGCCGCTCGATCAGGCCGTCGGCGGACGGGTCTGCTCCATGGACTCGCGCCGCGCGAAGTCCTCGAACCAGGCGGCGACCGCGGGGTGCCGGTTGCGCCACTCGAGCCCGGGCAGTCGGAAATCCAGATAGCCGAGCGCGCAGGCCGCGGCGATCGCGGCCAGGTCGAGCCGCCCCGACAGACCCTCCAGATCCTGCTCCAACGCCGCTACCCCGCGCAGCAGTGCCGCGCGGCCGGGCCTCGGCCAGCGCGGGCAGTTGCTGCGACTCGGGACGGCGGCCATCGAGCACGATGGCCACGGCGTCGTCCAGCATCCCGTCCGACAAGGCCTCGATGCGCTGCACCCGCCAGCGCTCGGGTCCCGCGGCAGGGACCAGACGGGGCGCGGGGGCGCAGGCCGTCCAACCACTCGCAGATCACCGGGCTGTCGTAGAGGGTTCCAGCATCGTCGAGCACCAGGGTCGGCACGCGCCCGAGCGGATTCGCCGCCAGCAGCGCCGGGTCGGGCTCGTGCGGGTTGCACGTCACCAACTCGATGCGGGCCGCGACGCCCTTCTCCAACGGCGGTCGCACGCACCTTGCGCGCATAGGGTGAGGTCGGACTGTAGAAGAGCTTCATTTCAATCTCCAGGACGTGGGAGCGCGACTCGGGTGACCTCGTTGCCGTGCCGGGCCGGCGATCAGTCCCGATCGTGGCCGTGGTAGTGACGGTGCTCCAGGTTACCGTGCCGATGACGATGGGTGTGGACCAGATTGGCGGCCACCAATCGCGACTGATCCTTGAGCAGCGCCGAGAGGTCTCCGTCGTAGATGAGGCGGTGGTTTCGCCCAGGACCAGGGCCCGTTCGCCGAGCTCGGGGGTGGGCTTGACTGTGCGTCGCTATGACGAGTGTGACCTGCAGGTCGAACAGAAAGTCCACCAGCTGGCAACCGACGCTGCGCGGATCCAGGTGGCCGGCGGGTTCGTCCAGGAGCAGGACCGCGGGCTCCAGGGCGAGCAGCGCCGCGAGGCAGACCTTCTGCTTTTCCCCCCGCTGAGCGCAAAAGGCGCGCGCTCCAGATGATCGGTCAGCCCGAAGATCCCGGCCCAGCGGGTCACCCGTTCGTCGGTGCTCGCCAGCCCCAGCCTGGCGCGGCCGGAACGCGATTTCTTCGGTATACGGTGGGGTTGAAGATCATGGCGTCGGGGTGCTGGAAGAGCAGCACCACCTCGCGCCGGAAGCGTCGCGCGAAGTCCCGATCGCGCAGGGTCGCTGGGGTGACCAGCCGGTCGCGATAGCGGTACTCGCCCGCGCTCGGGACCACCAGCCCGCTCAGGATTCGCAGCAGGCGCTCTTGCCGCTGCCGTTGGCCCCCAGGAGCAGGACCTTCTTCCCGCCGGATGGCGCACGAGACGTCCTCGAGCAACCCGAGGACCATCGGGAAAGCCTATGACCGATACCGGAAAGCCGGATCACCCGGACGGGTCTTCGTCGAAGAAACCGCGGGCCCGCATGGCGAGGGCGATCTCGCCGGACTGGTGCAGGGCCATGCTGAGCAGCCGCGCTGCGCTCGACGCGCTGTGGCGGTAGCGATCCCGCAGTCCCAGCCGGACCAGGGTGCGGCTGGTCAG
>CAVPOY010000040.1:0-65092 GCA_963707135.1 uncultured Gammaproteobacteria bacterium
ACACCCGTGCCCACCTGCCGAGGGCGACATGGGGTTCCCTCGTTATGACGCCTCCTTGTTGGCCGCGTCGCCGATCGCCGCGACCGATTCCCTTGCATCGCCCGTCGGTTTGCGCTCGCGGCGCTCGCCTTCCGGCGCGGGCGTCGGCTGAGGCGGTGGAGCGGCGTCCTGCCCACGCGGACTCACGACGGGCTCGGCCGGCCTTGGCGGGGGCGCCACGGTCTCCCGTGCCGGAATAGGCGACCGCTCAAGCGGGGCCGGCGGCGAAGCCGGGGATTGGAGAGGCGCCGGGACCGCGTCCGGTTTCGCGGCGTCGCGCTCGGTCGTCGCCTCCGAGCCGGTCTCCTTCCGCTCGGCGCGAGACGGCGGGGCCGGCTGGGGCGGGACCTCAGGCTGTCCCGCGGGACCGGCGGTCGAGGCGTCTGCTGCGACCGCGGGCGATCCCTCCGCCCGACCCGGCTCGCCGGCCGGTTTGCGCCGACCACGCCCGCCTCCTCGGCGGCGACGCGAAGAGCGGGGCTTCTCGGGCTTGGCCGGCGCCTCGGATGCGTCGGCCGTATCCGGCCCGCCTGGGGCGGTGGCTTCGCCGGCGCGAGATTCGGCGGTCGCCCCGGCCTGGCCGGCATCGGAGCCCAACGTCTCCGCACCCTTCTCGGGCGTTTCTGCCGCTGGGGACCTGCCGGCGACCGTTTCTGACGGCGGGACCGCTGTCGGGGCTTGTTCCGCCTGGACCGCGGTCGGCGGCTCGGGCTTGATCGCACCCGCCGCGGGTTCCGGAGACGGGGATTCCCGGGGCTGGACTGGGCCTCTCGCCGTGTCCTCGGCAGAAGCAGCCGCGTCCGTTCGTGCCGGCGGCGCCCTGTCCGGGGTCGTCAGTGGACCTGTATCCCGGCTTTCCGGCTCGGACCGTTTGGGCGTTCCCTCGTCCGGCGGCGCATTGTCGCGCCGGGTCTCGGAGCCATCCGTTCCCGTGCGCGCCGATTCGCCGCCCGCCGAGGCGCCGCGCCGGCCACGCGCGCGCGACCCGCCTCGCCGGGAGCGTGGCTCGCCGTTGCGGCGGGCTCGAGCCTGGTCGTCTCCCCGACCCACTCTGGTGCTCGGCCCCTCTTCGCGTTCGCCGGTGCGCTCCCGGACCGGTTCCGCGCGTTCCCGCTCGGATCGCATCTGATCGGGAGCGCCCTGCCCGCGGCGCTCCGGGGCTCGGGCCTCGTCCTGACGCGCCGCCTGTCTGCGCTCGTCTCTGCGTTCGGGGGTCGCGTCTGAGTTCGGCGCGTTGAGTACGGTCGGCCGCGCGCTCGGGCTGCTGCCTCCGCGTGCGCTCTTCCGCACCCCCGGGGGAATCAGTTCTGTCCGGGGCGGACGGTCGCGGGGCGAAGAGCCCCGTCCAGATCCGCTTGAGCAGGCTCTCCGGGGGATGTCCTTCCGGTGTGGACGCCTCCGGCTCAGGTTCGCGAACGGGCCTCGGGGCAGTCGGAGTGACCTGCTTGACGGCCGGTTCCTCGCTCCGCCCCGTCTCGCCCGGTCGCGTGTAGGGGGCGTCGGTCGCCTCAAGCGGCCCCGTCATCTCATAACTGGCCTGCTCCGATCGGCAGTCTCTGCAGATCCTGGGTGCGGACCCGCTCGATTCGGTATTCGGGTGTCTCGATGTGCTCGTTCGGCAGCAGGATCACCTCGACGTCTTGCCGGCTCTCGATATCTAGGATGCTGCGCCGCTTTTCGTTGAGCAGGAAAGTGGCGACGCTGACCGGAAGCTGGGCGACGATGCGCTGCGTGCTCTCCTTCATCGCCTCTTCCTCGATGATGCGCAGGATCGACAATGCGAGCGACTCGACACCCCGTATCGCCCCCTGACCCCTGCAGCGCGGGCAGACCTGCTGGCTCGACTCTCCGAGGGACGGCCGCAGCCGCTGGCGCGACATCTCCAGCAGGCCGAACCGCGAGATCCGGGCCACCTGGACCCGGGCACGGTCCTGTTTGAGTGCATCTCTGAGCCGGTTCTCGACCTCGCGCTGGTTCTTCGGCGGGGTCATGTCGATGAAGTCGATCACGAACAACCCGCCGAGGTCGCGCAGCCGTAGCTGGCGGGCGATCTCGTCGGCCGCCTCCAGGTTGGTGTTGAGGGCTGTCTCCTCGATGTCCGCGCCCTTGGTCGCGCGCGCCGAGTTGATGTCGACCGAGGTAAGGGCCTCGGAGTGGTCGATGACGATCGAGCCCCCGGACGGAAGCCGGACCTCGCGCTGGAAGACCGACTCGATCTGGCTCTCGATCTGATAGCGGGTAAACAGCGGCACCTCGTCCTGATACAGCCGGAGCTTCTTCAGGTTGTTCGGCATGACCTGCCGCATGAATTGCTCGGCCCGCTCGTAGACGGCCCGGTCGTCGATGACGATCTCGCCGATGTCGACGCGCAGATAGTCCCGGATCGACCGGATGATGACGTCGCTTTCCTGATAGATCAGGAAAGGGGCCTTGCGCTCCTGGGCCGAGGTCTCGATCGCCTTCCAGAGCTGAAGCAGGTAGTCGAGGTCCCACTGCAGTTCCTCGACGTTCTTGCCGACCCCGGCGGTGCGCACGATCAGGCCCATATCCTCGGGGATCTCGAGCTGGCTCATCGCGTCGCGGAGCTCGCTGCGGTCCTGGCCCTCGATGCGCCGCGACACGCCGCCCGCGCGCGGGTTGTTTGGCATCAGCACCAGATAACGACCGGCCAACGAGACGAACGTGGTCAGTGCGGCCCCCTTGTTGCCGCGTTCCTCCTTGTCGACCTGGACGACGACCTGGCGCCCCTCCTTGACCACCTCCTTGATGTTGATACGGCTTCCGGGCTTGGCGGTGTCGGGCTCGAAGTAGGAGCGGGAGATCTCCTTCAGTGGCAGGAAGCCGTGGCGCTCCGCGCCGTAGTCGACGAAAGCCGCCTCGAGGCTGGGCTCGACCCGGGTGATCGTGCCCTTGTAGACATTGGCCTTCTTCTGTTCCCGGCCGGGGGATTCGATATCGAGGTTGTAGAGGAGTTGACCGTCAACGGTCGCGACGCGCAACTCTTCCGGCTGAGTCGCGTTGATCAGCATTCGTTTCATGTTGTTCCTTGCTCACGCCGGGGCGTGCGACCCCTCGCGGAGGTGGCTCGCCACGGGTCTTGGGCGGCCCGGCCCGCGACCCCGTGCCGTCGCGCCTGTCCGCTGGCTGCCTAGCAGCCAAGGGGGCCGACCGCATCGGCCGCGGCGGCCCAGTGACTGGACCGATCGGGCGCGCGCTGCGTTGTTTCAGTTGCGGGCACCCTGGGGTGCCGGCGTTCGTTTGGCCCGGTCGCCGTGACCGGGCCGCTATTCGGAGCGACGACAATCCGTGGCCGGCTGCGCTGGTCGATGCTGGGCGGCGGCGCGCGGGGTCCGGTGGGTGTAGAATCCGCGGTCACTCGCGTGGCGAGCCCGCGTGACGCACCCGCCGCCCCGCGGGCTGACGTGGCCAGGCGTCGGATGCCGGCTTCGGTGCCGGGCCCGCGACACCGACTCTGAGATGTCGCTAAGCGGCCCGGGGCCGCGCTCGCCGCTCCTGGAAAGTCTCTTTCCGCTGGCCAGCGCAAGCAGCGGATAGTAGCAGTGATCCAATACCGCATCAATTTAGTGCCGAACCCGGTGCGTCCCCGTTGAATACAGCCGTTCCCTCATCTCCCCGCGCTCAAGGCGTCGAGCTGGTCCGCGTCGACGCCGAGTCCGACGGCCAGCGGATCGACAATTTTTTGCTCAGGCACCTGAAGGGTGTACCGCGCAGTCACCTCTACCGGGTCCTGCGGCGCGGCGAGGTCCGGGTCAACAAGGGCCGCGTAAAGGCGAGCCACCGCCTGAGCATGGGCGACCTGGTGCGCATCCCGCCGTTGCGGGTATCGGCGCCGCGGGAGCCGGGCGAGGCCCCCGCGGGCCAGCTGGCGCGGATCGAGGGGGCGATCCTGTACGAGGACGAGCGGCTGCTGGTGATCGACAAGCCCGCCGGGCTCGCCGTGCACGGCGGCAGCGGCCTCAGCTACGGGCTGATCGAGTCACTGCGGCAGCTGCGGCCCGGCAGCGAGCTGGAGCTGGTGCACCGTCTGGACCGGGACACCTCCGGCTGCCTGGTTATCAGCAAGCGCCGCAGCACGTTGCGCGACCTGCACGAGCTGATTCGGGCGGGCGCGATGGACAAGCGCTATCAGGCCCTGATTGTCGGCGAGCTTCCAGACCGGGCGGTCACCGTCGATGCGCCGTTGCGGAAGAACGTCCTGCAGGGCGGCGAGCGGATGGTCAGGGTCGACCTCGCGGAGGGCAAGCCCGCGCGTACCGTCTTTCGGCGGCTGCACCGGTTGCCGGGAGCGACGCTGGTCGAGGCCGAGCTGGTCACCGGTCGGACCCATCAGATACGGGTCCATGCCGCCCATCTGGGGACGCCGCTGGCCGGCGATGTCAAGTACGGCGACCCCGATGCCAATCGCCGTCTGAAGGCCTGCGGGCTCAGGCGCCTGTTCCTGCACGCCTCGTCCCTGGGCTTCAGGGCCGCCTACATGTCGGGTCCGATTCGCGTCGAGGCACCTTTGGCACCGGAGCTGGTCACTGTCCTGTCAGCGCTCGAGGATGGCCGATGCGCTTCTCGCTGATCGTCTTCGATTGGGATGGGACCCTGATGGATTCAGAGGCGCGCATCGTCGACTGCATCCAGGGTGCGTTCGTGGATGCCGGGCGGCCTCCGCCGAGCCGCGAGGCCGCGCGTGACATCATCGGGCTCGGGCTCGCCGAGGCCATGGCGCGCCTGTGGCCGGACGCCCAGCCCCAGCAGCGCTCACGGGTGGCCGAGCGTTACCGGGCGCGCTTCCTGGGTGCGCACGAGACGCCGACCCCGCTGTTTCCGGGCGCGCGGGAGACCCTGGACCGACTGACCGAGCTGGGCTACCTGCTGGCGGTTGCGACCGGCAAGAGCCGGCAGGGCCTCGGGAGGTCGTTGCAGGAGACGGGGCTCGGGGATCGCTTTCACGCCACGCGCTGTGCGGACGAGACCCTTTCCAAGCCGCACCCCCAGATGCTGCTCGAGTTGATGGACGAGCTCGGTGTCCGTGCCGCCGAGACGCTGATGGTCGGAGATACCGAATACGACATGCAGATGGCGCTGAACGCCCGGGCCAGCGCGCTGGGCGTCTGTCACGGGGTCCATGCCCCCGCCCGCCTGTTTGCCCAGGGCGCGCTGGAATGCCTGGACTCACTGCTCGAGATTCCCGATTGGGTACGGAACCGGACGGATTGACCGCGAGACTTTGGAGAACCGATGAGCTGGAAACCGACGAGCTGGAAATTCTGGAAGCGCCGCGAGGAGCCGATGCCGTCCCCGGACGATCCGGATTGGGAGCGGGCACTGATCAACCGCATGGCCCTGGAGCATCTACGCCGGGAGCGCCGCAGTCGTGGCTGGGCCACGGTGTTCAAGCTCTTGATCATCCTGTATCTCATCGGGCTCGTGGTGGCCGCTGTATCAACCGATCTCGCCGAACGGCTGGAGGCCAGCGGGGACCACACGGCGCTCGTGGAGGTCAAGGGCGTGATCGCGCCCGAAACCGACGCCGGTGCGGACCGTGTAATCACCGGGCTGCGTAACGCCTTCGAGGCGGAGAACGTCAAAGGCGTGATACTGCGCATCAACAGCCCGGGCGGCAGTCCGGTACAGGCCGGCTATATCAACGACGAGATCAAGCGGCTCAAGGCCAAGTACAAGAAGGACAACGGCAAGGACATGCCGGTCTACGCGGTGGCCGTGGATCTCTGCGCCTCGGGCGGCTACTACGTCGCCGTCGCGGCCGACGCTATCTACGCCGACAAGGCGAGCCTGGTCGGCTCCATCGGCGTGCGGATCGACAGCTTCGGCTTCCAGGACGCAATGGACGAGCTGGGGATCGAGCGGCGGCTCCTGACGGCGGGGCAGAACAAGGGGATTCTAGACCCCTTCTCGCCGCTGCCCGAGTCTCAGCGGGAGTTCCTGCAGAAGGTGCTCGACGATCTGCACGGGCAGTTCATCGAGGCGGTCAAGACCGGCCGAGGCGATAAGCTTAAGGGCGGCGACGAGCTCTTCAGTGGGCTTTTTTGGAGCGGCGAGGAGGCCCTGGGGCTTGGACTGGTGGACGGGATCGGCAGCTCGAGCCTCGTGGCCCGGGAGCTGATCGGCGCCGAGGACATCGTCGACTACACCAAGAAACGGGACCTGCTCGAAGGACTTGCCAAGCGGCTCGGCGCCGGCTTCGCCGCTGGCGTCGTGGAGACCCTTTCAACGCTGGGCATCGGGTCGCTGCGCTAAGGAGGCACGGATCAGACACCATCCTGGCACTTGATCAGCTTGCACTCCGAGAGGCGCCACTCTCGAAACGGACCATTGTCAATGGCTTAGATTCATTGAATAGGCTGGGCCATCCTTGGCCCGGATGGGAAACGCGGTGGATCGGCGTTCCCCCAGGCGCGCCCCGGCGCCGGGGCGCCGGTCAGATGCCGACCTTCAGCTTCTGCCCGGTGCGTATGTGGGTGTCCTTCGGTCCCATCCGGTTCAGCTTCTGGAGCTCCGCGACCGTCAGGCCATTCTCGGTGGCGACCCGGTACAGGGTCTCCTGGGGCCGCACCACATGGAACCTGGGCGCGGACGCCTTGGCCGTGGGCTTGTGCGCGACCCTTGTCGCCTTGGCGGCCTTCGCGGGCCGATCCAGCCTGGCCAGCCTGGGCTCCGGCTGCGGTGCCGGGGCGACCGCCCGTTTGGGCTCGGTGCTGGCGATCAGGACCGGCTCCGGCACCGGCGGTGGCTGGCTGGCGATCCGGCGCGTGGTGCCGGACGGCAGCCACACGGTACTCCCGGCCGGCAGATAGGCGCTGCCGTTGCGCGCCGGGTCGCGCCAATGCAGGTTCATGTCGGCGAGGCTGTAGGTCGACACGCCGTAGTGCCTGGCCAGATGGTTGGCGGGCATACTGTGGCGCAGAACCAGCCGGTCGTGCGGCCAGGGCTCCTCGTAGCGCACCCCTTCCGGGAAATAGCGTTTGGGATTTTTCGCTACTTCGCGGGCGGCGATGAATTCGGCGTAGAAATTTCGCGACGCGAACTTGAAGCTCTTGCCCTGGTAGTTGCGGACGATGCGGCCGATGTCGTCGCCGTACATGGCCTTGGCGTTCGCCATGCCGCCCTGGCCATGGTTGTAGGAGGTGATGGCCAGGGGCCAGCTGCGGAGCTTGCCGTGGGCCTGGCTAAGGTAGCGCGCGGCGCCGTCCGCGGCCAGGATCGGGTCGAGCCGCTCGTCGATGGTGCCGTTGACGTCCATGTAGTGTTTGCCGGTCCCCGGCATGAATTGCCAGACCCCGGCGGCACCGACGCTGGACCTGGCATTGGTCTGGAACGAAGACTCCACATGGGGCAGGTAGGCGAGGTCCTCCGGGACGCCGTGTGCCCGCATGATCTCGCGGAAGGCCGGGTCGTAGCGCCCGCTGATCTCGAGGCCGCGACGGAAGCGTTCGCGCAGCCCGCGTTGGCTGCGCACCCTATCCGAGGCGCCGTACAGCGCGCGTGTGCCTCCCGCCGCATCGAACTTTGCCAGGAGCTCCTTGTCGGCGCCGTTCAAGGGCTGGCGGGTCAGTACCCGTTCCTGGAGCGATCTGACCCGGTCCTTGTGATAGGCGGTCCGGGCGCGCACCCAGTCCTTCTGCGCCGCGGTGTAACCATCATGGATCGAGCCGGGCAGGCGGGCGACCTCGTAGATGACGTCCATGTGCTCGTCGTCGTGGAAAGCCACCTCGCCGCGGCTCCAGACGCCGTAGACGTTGCGCCAGAAGTCCACGTTGCCCTGTATCTCGGGCGGCACCGGGAACTGGGCGTCACCGCTTACCCGGTTGTTACTGGCCTGCGGTCGCTCGCCGCCGCTGCTTCCGCAGCCCGTGAGCACGAACAGACCTAGGATGGACAGCAGTACCAGCCGCCAGATCGTCGAACGGTCGCCCCTCATCTCCCGGTCCCCCCATTTTTTCACCGGTCCCGGCTATCGCCGGGAAATGACGTGAATATTCGCCTACATGAGAGCTTTTCGCAATTGGGGACTTCAGAAAATGGGAAGGGGCTTCAGACTCCGAGCACGTCGACCCCCTCGGCCGAGAGCAGATCGATGAGGCGGATCAGCGGCAGACCGACCAGGGCGTTCGGATCGTCCCCTTCGAGCCGCTCGAAGAGCGCGATTCCGAGACCCTCGGACTTGAAGCTACCGGCGCAGCCGTAGGGCTGCTCACGGTCGACATAGCCCTCGATCTGGCTGCGCGTAAGCTTCCGGAAGTGGACCTGAAAGGGCTCGACTACTGTGCGGCAGCTCCCGCTCCCGCCGTTGAGCAGGCACAGGCCGGTCAGAAACAGGACCGACCGCCCCGCGGCCCGTTCGAGCTGGGCGATCGCCTGCTCGCGGCCTCCGGGTTTTCCCAGCACCCCGTCCCCGATGCAGGCCACCTGGTCGGAGCCGATGATGAGGGCGTCGGGATGTTCACCGGCAACGGCCCTGGCCTTCGCCTCGGCGAGCCTGACCACCAGTGCCTCGGGCGGCTCGCCCGGTCGGCGGTTCTCGTCGACCGCCGGTGCTACGGTCTCGAACCGGAGACCGAGCCGTTCCAGCAGCGCGCGGCGGAAGGGTGACGTCGATGCGAGCACGAGCGGTGGGGTGGGCATGGCTCCTCCGGCTGGACTCGGGGTTCAGCCCGGATTCTAGCGCTTGCCCGAGGCCACCGCGGTAGGGGTCGCCGAGATTCCCCGCCGGGCGCCGCCAGAAGGGCGCCGGCACGGGGGTGATGGACCGGAGCTGCGGGCTAACCGCGCTCAGACGCCGCCGACGGCCCCGCCGACGACCGGCGGCTCCTTACCCTTGCGAGGCTTCGCGTCGCCTGCGGAGGTCTTTTCTCCCTGGTCGGGGGCCTCTGGCCCTGAGCCGTCCTCCGGTGCGCGGACCGGGCGGCCGCTCATGATGTCGTCGATCTGATCCTTGTTGATGGTCTCGAACTGCAGCAGCACGTCGGCCATCGCGTGCAGCTTCTCGATGTTCTCCTCGAGCATCCGACTCGCCCGCCCGTAGTTGCGGTCGATGATGGAGCGCACTTCCTTGTCGATGGCCTGGGCCGTCACCGGAGAGATCTGTCTCTGCTGGGTCACCGAGTGCCCCAGGAACACCTCGCCCTCGTCCTCGTTGTAGGCGAGCGGGCCGAGACTGTCGGAGAGCCCGAAGCGCGTCACCATCCGGCGGGCGATCTCGGTCGCCCGCTCGATGTCGTTCGATGCGCCGGTGGTGACCTGCTCGGGCCCGAATACGATTTCCTCCGCGATGCGGCCTCCGAACAGGCTCGAAATCTGGCTTTCCAGTTGCCGCTTGCTCATGCTGTAACGGTCGCGCTCGGGGAGGAACAGCGTAACGCCCAGGGCCCGGCCGCGCGGGATGATGCTGACCTTGTGCACGGGATCGTGCTCGGGAACGAGACGCCCGACGATGGCGTGACCGGCCTCGTGGTAGGCAGTCAGACGTTTCTCGGACTCGGACATGACGATGCTGCGCCGCTCGGCGCCCATCATGATCTTGTCCTTGGCCCGCTCGAACATATCCATGGTCACACTGGTCAGGCCCGCGCGCGCGGCGAAGAGCGCGGCCTCGTTCACCAGGTTGGCGAGGTCCGCGCCGGAGAAGCCGGGTGTCCCGCGGGCGATGGTGCGCGCGTCCACGTCGTCTGCCAGCGGCACCTTGCGCATGTGCACCTCGAGTATGGCCGCGCGTCCCGTCAGGTCCGGCAGGCCGACCACGACCTGGCGGTCGAATCGGCCCGGTCGCAGCAGGGCCGGGTCGAGCACGTCGGCCCGGTTGGTGGCCGCTATCACGATAATTCCCTCATTGCCGGCGAAGCCGTCCATCTCCACCAGCAGCTGGTTCAGGGTCTGCTCGCGCTCGTCGTGGCCGCCCCCGAGGCCGGCACCGCGCCGACGGCCCACCGCGTCGATCTCGTCGATAAAGATGATGCAGGGGGCGCTCTTCTTGGCCTGCTCGAACAGGTCACGTACCCTGGACGCGCCGACGCCGACGAACATTTCGACAAAATCGGACCCGGAGATGCTGAAAAAGGGCACCTTGGCCTCGCCGGCGATGGCGCGTGCCAGTAGCGTCTTGCCGGTACCCGGGGGCCCGACCATCAGCACGCCGCGCGGGATGCGGCCGCCCAGGCTGGAGAACTTCTGCGGATTACGGAGGAAGTCGACCAGCTCGCCGACTTCTTCCTTGGCCTCTTCGACACCGGCGACGTCGCGCAGCGTGACCTTGACGTCGCCTTCGGCATGCTGCCTGGCCCGACTCTTGCCGAAGTTGAAAATGCCTCCGGACCCGCCGCCGCCCATGCTACGGCGCATGAACCAGATCCAGACGCCGATCAGTACCAGAAACGGGAGCCAGGCCACTAGCATCTGGGTGATCATGCTGGGCTGCGCCGGGGGCTCGGCACGGATGATCACATCGTTCGCGAGCAGGTCGCCGACCAGGCCGGGGTCGTCCGGATTGAAGGTCTCGAACCGGGAGCCATCGGTGCGGATGCCCCGAATAGTCTGCTCCTGGATCGTCACCTCGCCGATCGCGCCGTCGGAAAGCTCTTGCAGGAATTGGCTATAGCTTAGGTTCCGTGCCTCAACCTGGGTGCCGGATCGCATGCCGTTCAACATCACCAACAGCCACAGCGTAATTCCGACCCAGAGCAATACGTTGAATCTGTTTGTGTTCATTAGGGCCTAGCGTTCGAGTTTGTGGTGCTTGCGTCGCAGGTGGCCAAGGCACCGTCGGTGGTTGCCGGGATAGATCGGGGCTTCACAATGAAAACCAACGCGCAGTGTGCCGGCGCGCCGCGCGACACGCCGCTTTCGCCGCCGGCGGAACATCCAGGCGGTCTCCGTGGTCGCAACGGCGAGCGCCCGATCGAGGGAGCCGGGGCGGATGTCAACTCTAAGGGCTTTTCGAGATGAAACCGACGTTGATTCTAACACTGGCGGCCTTCGCCGGCGGGACCCTGACCGGCGCCATCGCGATCAAGATCCTCCGATCCGCCGGACCCCTGCCGCCCGCGGACGCAGTTGTGGCACAAGAGGGGACTGCGTCGGCGGCTTTTCCCGCGGTCGCGGTCGCCCAGGTTCGCGCGGGGCCGGTCAGTGACGGGGCGACTGTCTCGCCGGCGCCCGGCGGCGGGCCGACGAGCGAGCCCCCCGACTCTCAACCCACACCCACGGACGAGCCCGAGAACGCGCTCGAGGCATGGCGCGAGCTTGGCGCCCGGGTCTCCCAGCTGAGTGTGCGTCTCGCATCTGTCGAGCAGGCGATCGCGCGGGTCGAAGCGGAGCAATCACCCGAGGAAGCCGAGCCGGAAAGGCCGGCTCGTCCGCGAACCGCGGACGACCGCCGCGAGGCCTTGGTCTCGGCCGGTGTCGACGCGGGTCTGGCCGACGACATCGTCTGGCGGGAGGGCCAGGTCGAGCTGGAGCGGCTCGCGCTGCGCGACCTTGCCACGCGGGAGGGTTGGCTCGGCACCAAGCGCTATCGCGACGAGCTGAACCAGATCGGTGGGGAAGGGCGCCCGATTCGGGAGGAGATCGGCGACGCCTCTTACGACCGGTTCCTCTATGCCACTGGAGAGGACAATCGGGTACAGGTCTCGTCGGTGATCCCGGGCTCCGCCGCCGAGGCGGCGGGTTTCCAGGACGGGGACCTGGTCGAATCTTACGCCGGTGAGCGGGTCTTCCGCTTCTCGGAGCTGCGCGAGGCGACGACCCAGGGGGAGAGCGGCGAGCTGGTCGCGGTCCGCCTCCGGCGAGGCGGCAGGGTCATCGACGCCTGGGTGCCCCGCGGGCCGCTCGGCGTTCGGCTCGATATGGCGCGAGCCGAGCCCTATCCCTGACCCGGCGTAGCCGGTACGCGCGACTTCACCGCGATTTCCCAGCCCTCAGCGGGCGTATCGACGATCCAGGTCCTGCCGCAGCTCATCCATCAGGTCTGCCAGCGGCCCTGCGACCGTCGGTTGGCCGGCGGGGACGCGACAGCCGTCGCATCGGCCCGAGTAGACGCGGTCGATTCCAACCTCGCGACTGAGCTTGTCGCGGGTGCGCACGCGAAGCGACAGGGTTCCGCTCTGTTGCCCGGCGTCTTCCCAGACCAGATCGTTCACCGATGCCTCGAGGAGGACGCCGGCCTCGTTCGCCTCGCCGGGAGCGGTCAGCGGGATCACGCCGGCGAAGATGCCGGATCGGTCCAGATCCTCGGTCATCAGCTTCTGTATCCACCACCGGGAGACGCTCGGGCTCGCGACCGCACGCCCCTCGGTCACGGGGTCGATCGCCAGCGCGGCCGGGCCGTCGTAGCTCTCGTGCCGCCCGACCGTCGACGTCGATGAGCACCCGGTTCCAATGAAGGCGAGCAGCGGCAGGACGAGCAAGAGTCGGTACATGCGGGCTCCCTGGTGGATGTCTTCGTATTCGTGAGCGGCCGGGCTCCGACGATGGGTGCCGGTGGCGCGTATCATACAGGCGCTCGCCCCGCGTCGCGCCCAAGGTCCCTGTTTCCCGATAAGTCCGCACTCCGACAACGTGCCCAGATCGTCACTCAATACCGGCACGGTCCTGTGCGCCGCCATCCTCGCCCTTTGGGTCCTGACCGCGGTGCTGGCCCCGCATTGGCGCCTGACGCCGAACCAGGTCGATCTACCGGCGATCCTGGCGCCGCCGGGCAAGGTGGCCTGGCTCGGCAACGACGACCTGGGTCGCCCGGTGCTTGACCGGCTGCTGGTTGGCGCTCGTACGTCGCTGGTGGTCGGCGTGGGCGTCGTTGCCTTCAGCGCCCTGATTGGCACTCTGATCGGCGCGCTGGCGGGGTTCGTGGGCGGTCTGCTCGACCTGATCTTGATACGCGTCGTCGACCTGTTCCTCGCGTTTCCCGGGATCCTGCTGGCGATCGCGCTCGCCGGCGTCATGGGACCCGGGGTCGACAACGTGATCATCGCGCTGGTGACCGTGGGTTGGGTCGGCTACGCGCGGCTCGCTCGGGCCCAGATTCTGGCGCTGTCCCGGCGCGACCATGTGCTGGCGGCGCGCGCGCTGGGCCGCGGGGGCTGGGCGATCCTTAGCCGGCACCTGATCCCGCTCGCGCTCGCCCCGCTGATCGTCGAGGCCACGTTCGGCATCGCGGGGGCCGTGCTCGCCGAGGCCGGACTGTCCTTTCTGGGGCTCGGTGTGCAACCGCCGCAGGCCTCCTGGGGCAGCATGGTGCGGGACGGCGTCTCCTATCTGCTCGTGGCGCCGCATCTGGTGTTGGCGCCGGGGCTGGCGATCATGCTGGTGGTGCTGTCGGTGAACATCCTCGGGGATACTCTGCGGGACCGGCTGGACGTCCGTGACCGGACGCGTTGATCCGCGCAACCGGGACAGCGCCCGTGGGCTGTGCTAAAACGCGGAGGTACGCCAGGGCCCGGGGTCCCGGGGCGAGTCAAGCCGTCAGCGATCTGAGAACGATGCAAAGACTGGTTCAACGCAAACAACGGCCGAGGGCCGCCTGATCGTGTCCCTCGGCCCCGTCATGCTGGACGTCGCCGGCACGGGACTCACCGCCGAGGACCGTGAGCTGCTGTGTCATCCGGCCGTCGGCGGCGTAATCCTGTTCTCGAGAAACTATGAGGATCCCCAGCAGCTCGCGGGACTCACGTCAGAGATCCACGGGCTGAGGGAGCCGCGCCTCCTGATCGGCGTCGATCAGGAGGGCGGCCGGGTCCAGCGCTTCCGCGAGGGTTTCACCCGGCTGCCCCCGGCCGGCCGGTTCGGGACCCTCTATCGCCGGGACCCGAGGCATGCCAGGTCCGCCTGCGCCGCGGTCGCCTGGCTGATGGCGGCCGAGCTTCGTGCCGCCGGCGTGGACTTCAGCTTCGCCCCGGTACTGGACCTGGACCGGGGCATCAGCCGGGTGATCGGCGACCGCGGCCTGGCCAAGACGCCGGTCCAGGTCTCGGAGCTGGCGCTGGCCTGGACCGAGGGCGCCCGCCGCGCCGGCATGGCGTCGGTCGGAAAGCACTTCCCCGGTCACGGCGGCGTGCCGGCGGACTCGCACGCCGAGCTTCCCGCGGACGGCCGCGAGCTTGCGGACCTCCTGCTGGAGGACCTGGTGCCGTTCGAGCGGCTCATCCTGCATGGCCTCGAGGCGGTGATGCCGGCTCATGTGGTCTACCCGCGAATCGCCCCCGAGCCGGCCGGGTTCTCGGCGTTCTGGCTGCGCGACGTTCTGCGGGCGCGGCTCGGATTCCAGGGCGTGATCTTCAGCGATGACCTCAACATGGCAGCGGCGTCCGCTGCCGGCGGCCACGTCGAGCGCGCCCGCGCCGCGTCGGCGGCGGGGTGCGACATGCTCCTCATCTGCAACAACCGTCCAGCGGCGATCGAGGTCGTCGGCGCGTTTGCCGACTACGACGACCCCGCGGCGCGTCTTCGCCTGCTGCGGATGCACGGTCGCGGTCATACCGGGCGCGACCGGCTCCGCGAGGACCCGAGCTGGCAGGAGGGGATACGACAGGTCGCCTTGCTCGAGGGTCTGGAGACGCTGGATCTGGCCCTCGCCGATCCGACCGAGCCGGGTTCCGCTCGGTGAAGCTGGCCCACGGTACCTACGCGGCCGTCGCCAAGCGCGCCGAGTGTCTGGTGAATCAGGCGGAGGTCGAGCAGGCGCTGGATCGGATGGCCCTCGATGTCACCGCGCGGCTCGCCGGAAAGGACCCGCTGGTGCTTTGTGTCATGTCCGGCGGCGTCGTCCCGACCGGGCTCCTGCTGCCACGGCTGGGGTTCCAGCTCCGACTCGACTATGTCCACGCGACTCGCTACCGCGGGGGCACCAGCGGCGGCGAGATGCACTGGCTCTACCGCCCCTCGGAGGCCGTTCGCGGGGAGCACGTACTGATCGTCGACGATATCCTGGACGAGGGGGTCACCCTCGACGCGGTTGTCCGGGCCTGCGAGGAGGATGGAGCGGCCAGCGTGCACAGCGCGGTGCTGGTCGCCAAGCGCCGGGCGCACCGGCGCGAGGCCGACATCGTCGGCGTCGAGGTCGAGGACCGTTATGTCTTTGGCTTCGGCATGGATTACAGGCGCTACTTCCGGAATGCCGCCGGAATCTTCGCCGTCGCGGACCAGGACGTCTGATCCCCAGCCGCGACGGTGCCGGCGCAGAAAGAATCCGGCCGCTGCCCCTTTCGCGATTCGAGAATGGGATTTACGAAACGCGCGCCAATCGCCCTGAACCGGGACATCCCGCGGATGGTTCCCGAAAAACAGACATTCCTAATATTGACGCGCGCCTTTTGACAGTTGCGCTGTTTTGGATTACACAGTCGACTACGGCGCCCTGTCGTGAGTCCGAGCGGCATCGGCTCGTAGATTTGTGTGGGCAAGCTGGCGATCCCCCCCGAAGCGCGGTGGAACAGCGATCCGGTTCCAAACCGCGGTGCCAGCATCAGCAAGCCCCCTAGCCCCTGCCGCCACTGAAGTAAAAAGTTTCCGGAGGATGATCTATGTACACGCTCGAAACCTATCGCCACTCGCACGCGGAGCTACGTCAGATGATCGACGACCTGCAGTCGATCCTCACCGTGGACCAATTACGCATCAGACCGAATGCGAGGACCGCTTACGAGTTGCTCTGCGATCTGGGGGAAAAGGTACGCAGTCACCTCGCCAACGAAGATCGAAGTCTGTATCCGAGCCTGTTGATACACGAGGACCCCAAGGTGAAGTCGATCGCCTGGGGCTTCATCAGCGGCGAAAAACCGCTGCGCAAGACATTCGACGATTACCACAAGAAGTGGCTGAAGAACTGCGACTTCAACTTCAGCGAGGAGTTTCTCGACGAGAGCCGAGAGGTCTTCGAGATGGTGGCTCATCGGATCCAGCGTGAGGAGCAGGTCCTGTTCCCGAAGCTGGTGGAGATCGGAATGTTCCAGGAGGCACGTTGCTGACAGCGCGGCACCATGGGATCGCGAAACCGGCGCCTTTGGGCGCCGGTTTCGTCTGGACTTCCTTTTGAGCAGGGGAACCCGGGTCCGGTAGAATCCGCGGGCGGTTTCGCATAGCGGTACGCCCATGGGTCTTCTCGCTGTCATCGGAGGTTCCGGATTCTCGGCGATGCCCGTGCTTCGGGGGTGCGCCGATCAGCCGATCGGAACCCCGTTCGGTGAGACCTCGTCCCCGATAACCCGGGGGCGCATCGGGCGCGCCGAGGTCCTTTTCCTACCTCGACACGGGGCCGGTCACCGTCTTCCACCGCACCGCATCAACTATCGGGCGAACCTCTGGGCACTGCGCGCGAGCGGCGCCCAGCAGGTTGTGGGGTTGGCTGCCGTCGGCGGAATTACGGCAGCCTACGCGCCGTCGAGCCTCGTAGTTCCGGACCAGATCGTCGACTATACCTACGGACGCGAGCAGACCTTTCACGACGGCCTGGCGGACCGGATCGAGCACGTCGACATGACGGACCCCTATTGCCCAGAGCTCAGGGCGGCGCTGCTTGGAGCCGGTTCGGCGGCAGGTATTTCCGTGCTCGACGGGGGCACCTACGGGGCGACCCAGGGGCCACGCCTGGAAACGGCCGCCGAGATCACCCGCCTCGAGCGTGACGGCTGCCACCTGGTTGGCATGACCGGCATGCCGGAGGCGGCCCTGGCCCGAGAGCTCGGGCTCTGCTACGCCTGCTTCGCGTTCGTCGTGAACTGGGCCGCCGGCAAGGGCGCCGGGCCGATTACGTCCGAGGACATCGCGGCGAACTTGTCACTGTGCAGGGACCGGGTCGAAAGGATCTTGACGGTCCTCGCGGCCGCGGAATGAACTTGCGGACCGGAATGCCGAGAGTTACCTCCCATCTCTTCTGGAGGCGTTGATCAAATGCCATCCCGGCACTTGATCAACTCGCGCTGCGAGAGCCTCGACTTTCGGTGCGGCGCATTTTTGAACGCTTACATTCATTCGAGATACCGGGCCATCCTCGGCCCGGACGGCAATCCGAATAGGCCAGCATTTTTGTGGTCCGGTTCTTGAGCATTTGCCATCTGACTTCCACGGAGTACCTGAGCGTGTCGACCACAGAAATATCCACCCCGACCCCGCGATTCGGATGGCTGCCGAAGCTTCTTCTGTGGGCGCTGGTGATCGCGATCGGCGTCCTGTACCTGGCGTCGATGAACCGTCACCGGGAGGAGGCCGAGTCCCAAGCTGTCGCCGAGGGCAAGGCCCCTCCCGCCAAGATTGCGGCCCCGCCCCCTCCACCCGTTGACGTCGAGACCGCCGAAGGCCCGGAGTCGACGGCTGTCGTTGTCGCGCCCGACCTGGAGCCCGGCCGGCGCGTGGAGACCGACCGCGATCCGGGGCAGGATGGTCCGGTCCAGGCGGCCGAGGCGGAGGCCTTTGCAAGTTCGGTAATGACGGCCGAGTCGGCACCGGCCGAAACGGGTTCGCCCGACGCGGCGGTGCAACTTAGCGCTGAGGCGCGGGCACCGCGGCCCGCGGTGCCCGCGGAAGCCCCGCCGTTGAAGCCCGCGCCATCCAAGCTCCCGCCGCCGGCGGCGGGTGCCGTGGCACACCCGGGTTCCGCCGCTGGTCCCTCCGCGCCCGGGGAGCGATCCGCCGCAATGCGATCAGGTGCGTCGCTCGATTCGACCGGCCCGGACCTGCCGCCGGTGTCGCCGGTACCGAGCACCGAGGCGGCGTCCGGCAATCCCGCGGACGCGACTCTGGCAAGGCCAGGGCTTTTGCCGCAGGAAACGCTGGAGCAGCGTCGCGCGCGCATTCGTGCCGAGTACGAGGCCATGTATCGCGCTGCCCGGGGTCCGGTGGGCCGCGGATGGGGGGGCTACCCACCCCCTGCCGCGACTCCGTACGGCCACCCGGTTGGACCCGACTACAGGCCCCCGGGCTACCCCTGGGGCTACCTGCCGCGCCGGGAGGCGCCCTGAACGCTGCCCGAGGCCAATTGCGCCTCGAGCCTAACCCGGTTACGACTCGCCGCCAGCCGGCCGGGGGCCGTGGGACAGGGCGGTCTTGCACCGACGGCAGTAATAGGTCCGGCCCTTCAAGACACGGTTGTGCCGGATGCTGGACAGGTCGTGCTCGCGGCAGTGGCAATGGTACCGGAACTGCCTGAGCGACCGGTGCTGCGAGACCGACAGGTCGTAACTGTGGCAGCGTAACGGCTCCGCGCCGTAGCGGCGCATGATCGTTTGCCACTCGGGCCCATGGGGCCTTATGCCTCGGCCATGAAGCCGATAGGCGACCAGGTGGGCCACCTCGTGCGCGACGGTCTCCGCGAGGAAACGGTCCGGGTTCGATTCGAGCAGCGCGGGGTTGTACCGGATCACGCAGTCGCCCGATAGGCAGAGTCTCGCCTGGCCCGCCGACTGGCCCCTGAGATCGAAACGTATCTCGGGCCGCGGTAGTCGGATACCGAACCAACTGCCGGCCTCTTCCAGCCGGCGATAGGTGTCGGCGATGGTTCGAGCGCGCAGTGCTTGGCTGGAGGTCGGATGCTGGGACATGTCGGGGGATGCCGCGCCTGGTTTCGGACCCGTTCGGGCCGCTTTTTCCAGCCCGATTATGGGATCATGGGCGTCCTGGCGCGACCCCGCGGTGCGGCCCGGGCGACAGGCGACGGCCGTGGATCGAGCCGGTACGCTTGGGTACGTTCGAGCTCGCCCTTGCGGAATGCACCCGAAGCGCCTACACTCCGAGCGCTTAAGGATTGGACGGACACGGTGCGCTAGGGATCAGGCTGGTCGTCAATGGAACCCCGTCATCGGGGTTTTTTTGTATCTCACCGGAAGGTGGTCCGTCGTTTCCCGTGCAACGGGCGGGCGGACTCGGATGCGAGTGGGCCGACGGCCCATTTTTTGTTTCTGCGGGGCACTGATGCAGCCGTCCGACAGCACCCTGACGCGATTGGCCCGCGGCGTGGTGGAGCCGATGGGCTACGAGCTAGTCGGGGTCGAATTTTTTCAGCGCGGCGCCGCCGGCGCGACGCTCAGGGTCTACATCGACCACCCGCGCGGGATTACGCTCGATGACTGCACGGCGGTCAGTCATCAGCTGAGCGGCGTCCTGGACGTCGAGGACCCTCTGCCGGGGCGCTACGACCTCGAGGTGTCATCGCCGGGCCTGGATCGCCCGCTGGTCTTCGCGGAGCATTACGAGCGGTTTCGCGGCCACCGGGTGAGGATCCGCCTCGCCGAGAAAATCGAGGGCCGGCGCAACCTGGAAGGTGTCCTGGCTGGATTCGAGGCGGGGACCATTAGGCTGGAGGCCGACGGCCGGGTCTGGGAGATACCGCTTGCGGCGGTGGATACGGCCCGTCTGGTGCCCGATCTCTGAGTGTTCGGATTGAGTCGAATGAGCAAAGAAATACTCCTGGTCGTCGAGGCGGTTTCCAACGAGAAGGATGTGCCCGAAGACGTGATCTTCGAGGCTATCGAGGCCGCGCTGGCCTCGGCGACCCGCAAGAAATACGGCGGGGAGATCGACGCGCGGGTCGCCATCGACCGCAAGACCGGCGACTACCGCACCTTCCGGCGCTGGGAGGTGGTCGAGGATCCTCAAGAGGGTGTGCTGGAGGCCCCCGAGCGCGAGATCACTCTGTCCGCCGCCGAAATCCTGGAGCCCGGGATCGTCGCCGGCGAGTTCATCGAGGAGGAGATCGAGTCGGAACTCTTCGGCCGCATCGCCGCCCAGACCGCGAAGCAGGTGATCGTTCAGAAGGTTCGCGAGGCGGAGCGCGCGAAAGTCGTCGACACCTTCCTCGAACGCAAGGGCGAGCTCGTTACCGGTATCGTCAAGAAGGCCGATCGCGGAACCATCCTGCTGGACCTGGGCGGTAATGCCGAGGCACTGGTGCCGCGCGAGCACGTGATACAGCGCGAGTCGGTCCGGCCGGGCGACCGCATGCGCGGCTATCTGTTCGACGTCCGGGCCGAGGCCAAGGGCCCCCAGCTGTTCGTCAGCCGCACCGCGCCCGAGCTGCTGATCGAGCTGTTCAAGCTCGAGGTGCCGGAGGTCGGCGAGGGCATGATCGACATTCTTGCCGCGGCCCGCGATCCCGGCTCACGCGCGAAGATCGCGGTGCGCACAAAGGACCCGCGCATCGACCCCGTCGGCGCCTGTGTCGGCATGCGGGGCTCCCGTGTCCAGGCGGTGTCCAACGAGCTCAACGGCGAGCGGGTGGACATCATTCTCTGGGATGACAACCCGGCGCAGTTTGTCATCAACGCGATGTCGCCGGCCGATGTGGTCTCGATCGTCGTGGACGAGGAGGCCCGCAGCATGGACTTGGCCGTGAAGGAGGAAAACCTCTCCCAGGCCATAGGGCGGTTCGGCCAGAACGTACGTCTGGCCAGCCAGCTGACCGGCTGGACCCTCAATGTCATGAACGAGGAGGATGCCGCCGCAAAGAGCGAGCAGGAGGCCCAGCGTTACGTTCAGGCCTTCATGGATCAGCTCGGGGTCGACGAGGATTTAGCCGCGATCCTGGTCGAGGAAGGATTCACCAGTGTGGACGAGGTGGCCTACGTGCCCGTGGCCGAGATGCAGGCGATCCGGGAGTTCGACGATGAAACCATCAACGAGCTGCGGGAGCGTGCCAAGGATGTGCTTCTGACCCGCGCCATCGCTTCCGAGGAGGTACTGGCCGAGGCGCCCGCCGAAGACCTCCTGACCCTGGAGGGGATGGACGAGGCGTTGGCTTACACGCTCGCCAGACGCGGGGTGGTGACCATGGAGGACCTCGCCGATCAGTCCGTCGACGAGCTGATGGAAATCGAGGGTATGGAAGCGGAAAGGGCGGCGCGATTGATCATGAAGGCGCGCGAGCCCTGGTTCGCCGATGCCGGTGGGGAATAGGTGCAGGGGTTAGCTCATGAGTGAAGTTACAGTCAAGCAGCTTGCTTCCACGGTCGGCATCCCGGTGGAGCGCCTGTTGGCCCAGCTGAACGAGGCCGGGATCTCCGCTGCCGGCGAGGAATCCACCCTGACCGAGCAGGAGAAGCTCCAGCTCCTGGGCTATCTGCGTCGCAGCCACGGCAAGAACGAGCCGGACGCCGGGGCCGCACCGACCCGGGTGACGCTCAAGCGGAAGTCGGTCAGCGAGCTCCGCCAGCCGGTCGCCACGCCTCGAAGCATCGGCGGCGCCCGGCCCGCCGCGGCGGCCCGCGCCAAAACCGTCAGCGTCGAGGTGCGGCGAAAGCGCGTCTACGTCAAGCGCGGCGGAGAGGAGACCGCGGCCGAGGCCCTTCCGGAGCAGCCCGCGCCGACGCTTGCGCGTGTAGCACCTGAGCCTGCGACGGCGCGCGGAACCCCGTTCGCGGAGCCGCGCCGGCGCGGAGAGCTCGAGGCCCAGCGTGCCGAGCGCGAGGCCAGCCGACTTGCCGAGCAGGAGGAACAGGAACGCATCGCCCGCGAGGAAGAAGAGCGCCGGCGTGAGGCCGAGGCCCTGCGGCGCCGCGAGGAGGCGGAGCACGAGGCCCGCCGCCGGGCCGAAGAGGAGGCACGACTGGCCGCCGAGGCCAGCCTGGCGGAAACCGTCGAGCCCGAGATCGCCGAAGAGGACGAGCCGCCGTCTCGGGGTCAGCCACGCGCCGACGTCGAGGCCGCGAAGAAGGCGGCGAAGAAGGCGGCCGATCTCTCGGAGAAGGAACGCTCGGTCAAGAAAGCCGCGCGAAGGGACGCCATGCGGGCGCGCGACATAGACTCGCCGCGGGCCGAGTACGAGGCGGTCGATACGGGCGATCCACTTGCGCGTCCGGTTCGGCGCAAGAAGAAGAGCGCCAAGCCCCAGCTCCAGGACAAGCACGTGTTCCAACGCCCCACGGCCCCCGTGGTTCGGGAAGTCGAGCTGCCGGAGACCATCACCGTCGGCGAGTTGGCGAGCCGGATGTCCGTCAAGGGCACCGAGGTCGTCAAGGAGCTCTTCAAGCAGGGGATGATGGTCACCATCAACCAGACCCTCGACCGCGACACCGCCACGATAGTCGTCGAGGAGATGGGGCACAAGGCGGTGGCGGCCGATCGGCGGACCGCCGAGGACACGCTGCGCGAGGAGGTCGAGGAGCGAGCCGAGCACGCCGAGGCCCTGCCTCGGCCTCCGGTAGTGACCATCATGGGTCATGTCGATCACGGCAAGACCTCGCTGCTCGATTACATCCGCCGCACGCGGGTGGCCTCGGGCGAGGCCGGCGGCATCACCCAGCACATCGGCGCCTATCATGTGAAGACCAGCAAGGGGACGATCTCCTTCCTGGATACCCCGGGCCACGCCGCCTTCTCGGCGATGCGGGCGCGCGGGGCGAAGGTGACCGATATCGTGATCCTGGTGGTGGCGGCCGACGACGGGGTTATGCCCCAGACGGTGGAGGCCATCCATCACGCCCGCGCCTCGGCGGTGCCCATCGTCGTCGCCGTCAACAAGATGGACAAGCCCGACGCCAACGCGGACCGGGTCATGCAGGAGCTCACCCAGCACGAGGTCGTGGCCGAGGAGTGGGGCGGCGACACCATGCTGGTCAAGGTCTCCGCGAAGACCGGGGACGGGGTCGACGACCTTCTCGACGCCATCCTGCTGCAGGCGGAGGTCCTCGAGCTCAAGGCCCCGGTGGGCGGACCCGCCCGGGGGGCCATCGTCGAGTCGAGTCTCGATAAAGGCCGCGGGCCCATCGCGACCGTCCTCGTGCAGGCGGGAACGCTGCGCCGCGGCGACCTGATCGTCAGCGGCGGGGAATACGGCCGCGTGCGGGCCATGTTCGACGAGTCGGGCGCCCCGGTCGACGAGGCGGGGCCGTCGATCCCGGTGCAGATTCTGGGTCTCTCGGGTGCGCCCAACGCGGGTGACGACGTCCTGGTCGTCGCCGACGAGCGCCGTGCGCGCGAGGTCGCGCAAGAGCGCTCCGATCGGCTGCGCCGCTCCAAGCTCGACGAGTACCGGGGCGCGAGCCTCGATCAGCTGTTCTCCCAGCTACAGGAGGGGGAGCAGAAGAGCGTGAACATCATCCTCAAGGCGGACGTGCAGGGCAGCCTGGAGGCCATCCGGGACAGTCTGCTGAAGCTGTCGAACGACGAGATCAAGGTCGCCGTGGTCGCCTCGGGCATCGGCGGCATCACCGAGTCCGATGCCAATCTGGCCGTGACCTCGAACGCCATCCTGCTCGGATTCAACGTCCGGGCCGACGCCGCCGCGCGGCGGGTGATCGAGGAAAAGGGGCTCGATCTGCGCTACTACAGCATCATCTACGAGCTCATCGACGACGTGAAGAAGGCCATCGCCGGGCTGCTCGGTCCGGTGGTCACCGAGGAGATCATCGGGCTCGCCGAGGTGCGCGACGTGTTCCGCTCCTCGAAGTTCGGCGCGGTCGCCGGCTGCATGGTTTCCGAGGGTGTCATCAAGCGCAACAACCCGATCCGGGTGCTGCGCAACCATGTCGTCATCTACCAGGGCGCCTTGGAGTCTCTGCGGCGCTTCAAGGACGACGTCGCCGAGGTCAAGGCCGGGACCGAGTGCGGTATCGCGGTCAAGAACTACAACGACGTCCAGGTCGGCGACCACATCGAGGTCTTCGAGCGCATCGAGCGGGCGCGGACGCTGTGAGCCCTTCCCGGGCGGGCGTCGCCGTGCCGGCTGGTCCAGGTCGGAGGGCGCACGAGTTGAAGGAATTCGACCGCACCGAGCGCGTCGGTGCCGAGCTGCGGCGCGAGCTTTCGCTGGTCATGCGGGACGAGGTGCGCGACCCGCGGCTCAAGAACATTACGTTGCAGGAGGTCCGGGTCGCGCGGGACCTGTCGATCGCGAAGGTATTCTTCACCTGTTTTCCGGACGACGCCTGCGGCGGCGACCAGGAGCGACTGCTGAACGGGCGCCTGGCCGGATTCCTGCGCCATGCGCTGGCGCACCGGGTGCGTCTGCGGACCATGCCCCAGCTTCAGTTTGTCCATGACGAGTCGGTACGCCACGGCGAGCGGCTCTCCGCGCTGATCGAAGACCTGGCGTCGGAAACCGATACGGCCGAGCCCTGAACGGCCCGAGCCCCCGAAGCGCCGCAACCGGAAACAAAAAATCCCATGGGACGTCGCCGAAATGCCGGGCGCAATGTCACCGGCATCCTGCTCCTGGACAAGCCTCCCGGCCTGACTTCGAACGCCGCCTTGCAGCGGGTCAAGCACCTCTATCGGGCGGCCAAGGCCGGTCATACCGGGAGCCTGGACCCGCTGGCGACAGGTCTGCTGCCGGTCTGTCTCGGCGCGTCCACCAAGTTTTCGTCGTTTCTGCTCGATGCCGACAAGCGCTATCGCGTGCGGGTGCGCCTGGGCGTCAGCACGACCACGGCCGATGCCGAGGGTGAGATCGTAGCCACGGCGCCCGTCGAGGGGATCGACCAGGCGCGAGTGATCGGGGTCCTGGAGTTTTACGTCGGGACGATCGAACAGCTGCCGCCGATGTATTCGGCCGTGAAGCACGCGGGCGAACGTCTCTACAAGTTGGCCCGCAAGGGCATAGAGGTGGAGCGCACGCCGCGGCAGATCCAGATTTTCGAGCTGCGCCTGCTGGCCTTCGAGCCGCCCGAGATCGAGCTCGACGTGCACTGCTCGAAGGGTACCTATGTTCGTACCCTGGCCGAGGACATCGGTCGGGATCTGGGCTGCGGTGGTCACGTGAGCCAGCTGCGACGGACCGGCGTCGGACCCTTCGCGGAGCCCGACGCCGCCTTCGTGACGCTCGACAGGCTCGAGGCGCTGGCGGCGGACGATGGCCCGGAGGCGCTGGACGCGCTGCTGCTGCCGCTCGACAGCGCGCTGGGGCATTGGCCCCGCGTGCGGCTGTCGGCGGACGCGGCCTTCTACCTGCGTCAGGGTCAGGCGGTCCTGGTTCCGCAGGCGCCGACGGAGGGCCTGGTGCGGCTCTATGACCCCTCCGAGCATTTCCTCGGGGTGGGCAGCATCCTCGACGACGGAAAGGTGCAGCCGAGACGATTGATCTGACCGGGTACCGAAGACCTCGGACGGAATGGTTTTGGACGAGGCCGGGCAAGAAGGTAGAATTCCCGGCGCGTTTCTCAGGGCAGCGCTGATTTATTGCGCTCTCCGTGCGACCCCGAGACCGCGTCTCGGAGTCCCGACCTGATCAACTGCCAGGATGGCACTCGAACAGTGTTTCCTTAGTCGTCCGATCCCCTGAGGTCATTGTCGGGGGAACGGGCGTTTCTCAGATCACTCCAGAAATATGGGAGGCAACCAATGACAATGAACGCGGCCGACAAGAAGAAGATTGTCGAAGAGTACGGGCGCGCCCCGAACGACACCGGCTCGACGGAGGTGCAGGTTGCGCTGCTGACGGCGCGAATCCAGCAGCTCACCGGCCACTTCAACACCCACAAACATGACCACCATTCGCGCCGGGGACTGGTGCGCATGGTGAGCTCCCGACGCAAGCTGCTCGACTACCTGAAGGGGAAGGATCTTGACCGGTACCGCGAGCTGATCGCGCGCCTCGGACTGCGTCGCTGACGCCTCACCGCCCGGTCGGACCGGCGGCATCGCCGCCGGGCGATCCACCCTTGCGTAACCGGGAGCATGCAACAGGTCCCGGCGCGCGATTACCATGCAACCGCGAATGCCCCGCCTCCGCGCGGCACGGCCCGCGGCCGCCGCGGCCCAATGACCCGAGGAAATTGCTGTGATACCCACCCCAATCCGTAAAGAGTTCCAGTTCGGCCACCAGAAGGTGACGTTGGAGACCGGCGAAATTGCCCGTCAGGCCGACGGTGCCGTGCTCGTCAACGTCGACGACACCGTGGTACTGGTCACCGTGGTCGTCGACAAGCGCGCGACCGAGATCAAGGACTTCCTTCCGCTCACCGTCGATTACCAGGAGAAGACCTACGCCGCCGGGCGCATCCCGGGCGGCTTCTTCCGCCGCGAGGGCCGTCCGAGCGAGGGCGAGATCCTGACCTCGCGCCTGATCGACCGCCCGATCCGGCCGCTGTTCGCCGATGGCTTCGGACGCGAGGTGCAGGTCATCGCAACCGTCAAGTCGCTGAACCCGGCGGTCAGCCCCGAGGTACCGGCGATGCTCGGCACCTCCGCGGCACTCGCGATCTCCGGCGTGCCGTTCAACGGCCCGATCGGCGCCGCTCGGGTCGGGTACAAGAACGGGCAATACATTCTGAATCCCGCCATGACCGGTCTCGGGCCGGACAGCGACCTCGACCTGATCGTCGCGGGCACCGAGAACGCCGTCCTGATGGTGGAGTCCGAGGCCCGGGGGCTGACCGAGGAGGTGATGTTGGGCGCGGTGCTGTTCGGTCACGAGCAGATGCAGGTGGCGATCCAGGCCATCCGCGAACTGGCCGCCGACGTCGGCAAGCCGCCGCTCGAGTTTACACCGCCCGCGCGCGACGCCGCCCTGGCGGCCGCGGTGGAGTCCATGGCCCTGGAGGGCCTCGGCGCTGGCTACCGGATCAAGGACAAGATGGAGCGCTACAAGGCCCTCGACGAGGTACGCAACCTCTGCTTCGCCAAGCTCTCCGGCGACGAGGCCCCCGAGGATGCCCGCTGGCCCCAGACCCAGGTCTATGCCGAGCTGGAGAAGTTGGAGAAGCGCATCGTCCGAGGCAGCATCCTGGCCAATGAGCCCCGGATCGACGGCCGCGACAACCAGACGGTCCGGCCCATCACTATACGCACCGGGGTGCTCCCGCGAACCCATGGCTCGGCGCTCTTTACCCGCGGCGAGACCCAGGCGCTCGTGGTGACCACGCTCGGGACGGAGCGTGACTCCCAGATCATCGACGCCCTGGAGGGTGAGCGTCGCGAGCACTTCATGCTCCACTACAACTTTCCGCCCTTCTGCGTCGGCGAGACCGGACGCGTCGGCAGCCCGAAGCGCCGCGAGATCGGTCACGGGCGGCTGGCCAAGCGGGGCGTGCTGGCCGTGATGCCGGGCATCGAGCAGTTTCCGTACTCGGTACGCGTAGTGTCCGAGATCACCGAGTCAAACGGCTCCAGCTCCATGGCCAGCGTCTGCGGCACCAGCCTGTCGCTGATGGACGCCGGCGTGCCGATCAAGGGGCCGGTGGCCGGCGTCGCGATGGGCCTGATCAAGGAGGGTGACCAGTTCGCCGTTTTGACCGACATCATGGGCGACGAGGACCACCTCGGCGACATGGACTTCAAGGTCGCCGGCACGGCCGAGGGCATCAACGCCCTGCAGATGGACATCAAGATCGAGGGCATCACCCGCGAGATCATGGAGACCGCGCTGGCGCAAGCGCGCGACGGTCGGCTGCACATACTCGGCGAGATGAACAAGGTGATCGGCGAGCACCGCGCCGAGATGTCGGAGCACGCCCCGCGGATCATCGAGCTCAAGATCCACCCGGAAAAGATCCGCGACGTGATCGGCAAGGGCGGGTCGGTGATCCGCTCGATAACCGAGGAGACGGGGGCGACCATTGACATCACCGACGATGGCGTCGTCAAGATCTTCTCGGTGGAGAAATCCGCCGGCGAGGAGGCCAAGAAACGCATCCGACTGATCACGGCGGATGTCGAGGTCGGCAAGGTCTACGAGGGTCGAGTCGCGCGGCTGATGGACTTCGGTGCCTTCGTCACCATCCTCCCTGGGCGCGACGGACTGGTGCACATCTCGCAGATCTGCGAGGAGCGTGTCCAGTCGGTCAGCGACAAGCTGTCCGAGGGCGATCTGGTCCGGGTCAAGGTCCTCGAGGTGGACAAGCAGGGTCGTATCCGACTCAGCATGAAGGCCATCGAGCAGGACGAGGCGGCGGGCGGCTGAGACCTCGCGAAGGGATCTTCGCGATCGGGGTGCGCCGCAGGTTTGCTGACAACCTCTGAGGCCCGGTGTCCCGGGCCACTGCGCCCGCGGAGGTGCCCTTTCCCGCGTCGGGGGAGGGCGCCGATTCATCGCCGCTGCCCGCCGTGCTCGCCGCATGCCCGGGGTTGAGCCCCGCGCGCTGCTGTTGGCCGCCGGTGCATCGACGCGCTACGGTGGCGACAAGCTGCTGGCCCCGCTCCCGGACGGGCGCGCCGTTATCCTGGCGGCCGCCGAGAATCTTCTCGCGGCCGGTCTGCGTCCGCTGGTCGTGATTCGCACGGGGGCGTCGCCGCTGGCGGACGCACTTGGAACACGCTGCGACCTCGACCTGCTCGAATGCCCCGAGGCCCATGAGGGCATGGCTCGAAGCCTGGCCTGCGGCGTGCGTGCGACGCTCGACGCGCCGTCCTGGCTCGTGGCGCTCGGCGACATGCCTTTTCTGCCCCCCCCGGTTATCAGGCAGGTGGCGAACCGGCTCGCGGCCGGCGCCGAGCTGGTGGCGCCCGCGTTTCGCGGCCGCCAGGGCCATCCCGTGGGTTTCGGGCACCGCTGGAGCGCGGCGCTGCAGGCGCTTCGGGGCGACCGCGGCGCCCGGGAGATCCTCCGGACGCACCGGGACCGACTCGAATTGATCGACGCCGGGGATGAGGGCATCCTCCGGGACGTGGACCGGCCGGGCGATCGCGGTCGGTGATCCTCGGGCCACGCTGGTTTTCCGGCCGTTAGCCGCCACCTCCTCGGAGGGCGTGGTCTTCCGTTTCCGCAAAGCCAGAGCCCGTGGACAGGCTTCGGATAAGAGACTCTCGATGACCCGTAACGGCAAAGACATCGGACCGCTGGCTAACCAAGCCGAGATCGACGCCTTTCTGCGGCGTGTCGCGGAAACGCCCGCGCCGGTTTCGGGTGGCGGCCGGGGTCGTCTGATCTTCGCCATGGATGCCACCGCGAGCCGGGAGCCGACCTGGGACCAGGCGGCGCGAATCCAGTCCGAGATGTTCGCGGAGACGCGGCGACTCGGCGGGCTGGAAATCCAGCTCTGCTACTACCGCGGCTTTCTGGAATTCGAGGCCTCGGACTGGTGCCGGGACTCGGAAAAGCTGCTCGCGGTCATGAATCGGGTCTTCTGCGCGGCAGGCCTTACCCAGATCGGCCGGGTGCTCGAGCACGCGCTGGACGAGGCCGGGCGCGGGCGCGTCAATGCGCTGGTGCTCGTCGGCGATTGCATGGAGGAGGACCCGGAACGGCTGTCCGAACTGGCCGGGCGCCTCGGTCTGCTCGGCGTGCCCGCGTTCCTGTTCCAGGAAGGCCGGGACCCCGCGGCCGAGCGGTGCTTCCGCGAGATCGCCCGCCTGACGCGCGGTGCCTGGTGCCCGTTCGACGCCAGCAGTCCGCATCTGCTGCGGGACCTGTTGAGCGCGGTGGCGGTGTACGCCGCCGGCGGCCGCAAGGCGCTCGAGGGCTTCGGGCGCGCCCGCGGCGGCGCCGTGCTTCGCTTGACCCACCAGTTCCGGCGGGGCTGAGTCGGAATGGGGCGTCTGCTGATCCTCGTCGGGATCGTTCTGGCGGTCCTTTGGTTTCTCCACTGGTTTCGCCGAACGCCGTCGCAGAAGGTTGCGCGTACCCTGCGCAAGGCCGCGCTATTCGGCGTGGTCGCCCTGGTCCTCTTCGCGGTCGCCACCGGCCGCCTGAACCCTGTCTTCGCGGCCCTGGGCGCCCTCGTTCCGCTGTTGATCCGGGTGCTGAATCTGGTCCAGATGTTCCCCGCGCTGCAGCGGCTCGCGCGCTCGCTGGGTCTGGGCCCGCCCGCCGCACTCGGCGGAGGCGCCGCGTCGGCCGGCGGTGCCCAGGCCTCGTCGATACGCACGCGATACCTCGAGATGCGCCTCGATCACGAGACCGGCGCGATGGACGGCACGGTGCTCGATGGGCCGTTTCAGGGGCGCCGCCTGGGCGAGCTCGAGATCGACGAGCTACTCCGGCTGGTGGAGTTTTATCGCGAAAGCGACGTCCAATCGGCCGCCGTCCTCGAGACCTTTCTCGACCGGGAGCACGGGGAAGGGTGGCGCGAGCGCCACGGCGCCGGTTCGGGTCCGGCCTCCGCCACCGACGATCGGCTGACCGAGGCCGAGGCCTGGGCAATTCTCGGTCTCGAGCCGGGCGCTGACGAGGAGGCCATCCGCGCCGCCCACCGCCGCTTGATGCAGCGGTTCCACCCCGACCGGGGCGGGTCCGACTACCTGGCCGCGAAGATCAACGCCGCCAAGCGTCTGCTGCTCGGGCACTGAGCCCGCTCTACGGCCCTCGGGAGCCCGACCCCTCGGCGGGGGCGCCGGCGAGTCCCGAGAGCGCCTGCCATACGGGCTCGCGGTCCCAGGCGATGGGGTCGGGGCTAAAGAACGCCTTCTCCAGCTCGCCGATATGGTGGCGAAGCGGATCAGGGCACCGCAGCGCCAGGCGGGCGAGATTGCGCGGCGGGTCGCCGGGCCATTGAAGCGCCGCCCAGTCGAGCAGTGCCTGCCGCGCCGCGACGGCATCGGCCCGGCCGTAGGCCGCGCGAACGGCCTCCAGGGCGTCGGCCAACGGATCCGATTGGCGGGGTTCCGCCGGCGCCGGTGGCGCCGATTCGGCCGCCGCGGACGTCCGCCTGCGGCGCGCGGCCAGTAGTGCGGCCAACGCCCCGGCAAGCCCAAGGCTGACCCAGAACCAGGGGTTCACCATCTCCACGGGTTCAGATCCGGTCGAAGATACGGGTGCGGGGGCCGGTCTGGATTCCGGGGGGGCTCGCCGTGCCGGCTCAGGGGCGGGCTCAGCCGGGACGCCGGTGCCCGGTGCGGCCCGGCTCTGGGCTCCGCTATGCGGCTCCGCGAGCGCCACGACCTCGAGCGTGCGCGCCGGCAGCCTCGCGGTCTCCGCGCGGTCGGTCGCGGTGTTCCACCAGCTGACCTCGACCTCCGGTAGGCGGTAGAGTCCCTCGGTGACGGCCGTCAGGTAATGCGGCTCCGCGCGGGTGCCGATCACGCCGTCGGGTTCACGGCGATCCCCGAGCCGGGGCGGTCCGGTCCGGACATCCAGCTGATACGGCGCGTCCACCCGAAGTGCCGGAAGGTCCGCGGCCATTATGCCGTCGGCGGTCAGCGTGATCAGGCGCTGCATCGTCTGGCCGGGCCGGGCCCGGTAGACATCGGGTCCTGCCTCGGTCAATGAGACCCGTGCCGCCGGCAGCCAGCGGTCCACACCGAATCCCTCCGGTGCCGGCCGGACGTCCACGTTGAGGGGCTGTGAGTGGACCTCCGCGGCGGGGACGGCCCCGGAGACGAAGGTGAGCGGCGGAATCCGCAGCGTCCCCGCCCGCTCGGGGAACAGTGCATAGCGGCGCTCGTAGACGACGACATCCGCGTCGGTCCCCGGAGCCCGGTATCTGTCCTCGCCGAGCGGGAGCGACCGGGCGCCATCGATGTCCGGGTCCAGCAGGTGCCCCGGGCGTTGGGACCCGCTGGAGCGGACCCGCGCGATCAGCAGGATCTGCTGGTCGACGCGAACCTGCGCGGGGCTCACCTCGGTGTCCACGGTCGGCATGTCTTCAGCCGGAGCTGGCGTGGGAGTCGCCCGAGGCGCCGGCGGAGGCGCGGGCTCGACGAACGGGTGCGCTTGGTCTGCGGGTGGTGGACGCCCCGGGGTCTCGTCCGCATGTTCCCCGGCCCGCACCGTCAGCGACAAGGGTTCGCTGAATCCGCCGTCGAACGGGATCGCCGGTACCTGGATATCGCCGGTCGCCTTGGGCAGCAGCATCAGCCTCAGGGTGACCCACTCCGACCGGCGCCCGTTCAGTGTCGTGATGCGCCGCTCGATACGTCGGTCGAGGATACGGAACCCCGCGTCCAGGACCGACAGGTCGGGGCTCCCGGCATCGGTGCCCTCCACACGCAATGTAAGCTCGACCGCTTGGCCGGGCTCGGCGAGGGCAGGTGACAACTGCGCCTCGATCCGTGGCTCTGCCGCGGCGGCGAGGCACACGGCCAGGAGACCCGCTGCCAGCCACCGGGCTGCTGCTGTGATCAATCGCCCGGGCCCGACTGGGGCGCCGGCGGGAGGGGTTGGCCTTGAATAGGTCACGGCAATCGGTCGGCCATTGTTGTGAAAAAGGTCCGGTCGGGGGCCCTGGTCGCGGACCGGCCGGCGGCCGATCGGCCGCACTGAAGCCAGTTCGTCCGGCCCGACGCCAGCGCGTTCGCGCAGCTTTGACCTTCGGATCATTGTACGTATAATGCCCGGTTTTCCGACAGTCTGGTTTACTCCTTGCCTCACCGCCCAGGGCGGGAGGCTGTCAAACCGTAAGGAGCCGCTATGCGACATTACGAAGTAGTCTTTCTGGTGCACCCGAGCCAGAGCGAACAGGTGCCCGGGATGGTAGATCGCTACCGCTCGAACCTCGAGAAGCGCGGCGGCACCGTGCACCGGCTCGAGGACTGGGGACGCCGCCCGCTGGCCTATCCGATCAACAAGGTCCACAAGGCCCACTATGTCCTGATGAACATCGAGTGCGATCAGGAGGCCGTCGACGAGCTGGAGAGCGCGTTCCGTTTCAACGACGCGGTGCTGCGCAACATGATCCTCCGGCGTAATGCCGCCATCGTCGAGCCCTCTCCGCTGGTCAAGACCGGCGACGATCGCGAGCGTTCAGACGTGGCCGACGACAGCGACGACTCGGACGACTGACGCCGTCGACCAACGGTCGCGTCAGATTTAGGCCAGATTTTGGAGTAAACCATGTCCCGATTCTTTCGCCGCAAGCGCTATTGCCGGTTCACCGCCGAAGGCATCGCCGAGATCGACTACAAGGATCTCAACCTGCTGAAGGCCTACGTGAGCGAATCCGGCAAGATCGTGCCGAGCCGAATCACCGGTACCTCGGCCAAGTACCAGCGGCAGCTGGCCGATGCGGTCAAGCGCGCCCGGTTCTTAGCGCTCCTGCCCTACACGGACGGGCACTGACCCGGGTCGGCCCGGGCGGGTCGGGTCGACTCCTGGCCCGGCCGCGCCTCGGGTCCGTCCGCCGCCTGGTCCCTTCGTCGGAAGGCTGACGATGAAGCCCCTGGCCCAGTTCATCATGCGAGGTCGCCTGCCGGCGGCGCTCGTGGTCTTCGCCTCGGCGGTGCTTTCCGTCCTCATTCCCCTGATCGGCCTGATCAGCGGGGCGGCGGTCGCGTTGGTCACGCTGCGAAACGGCGCGCGGGAAGGCTCGACGGCCATCGTGCTGGCGCTGGGCGCGAGCACGCTGTTTTTCGCGCTGGTCCTCGGCTCGCCCTGGCCGGCCGTGGGCCTGTTGCTGGCGCTCTGGGCGCCCGTCTGGGGTCTGGCCCTGGTGCTGCGGGCCACCCGTTCGTTGTCGCTGACGGTCCTGGCCGCCGGCGTCGGCGGCCTACTGCTGGTGTTGCTGGCCCATCTGTTCCTGGACGATCCCGCCAGCTACTGGTTGCAGCTGCTGGAGCCGCTGCGTCAGGTGCTGGAGGCGGAAGGGGCGGTCGAGGCGACCGCGGGCGAGGACCTCTTTGCCCGCATCGCCCGCTGGATGACCGGGGCCTTCGCGGCGGCACTGTTGCTGCAGATTGTGCTCGGCGTCTTTATCGGCCGCTGGTGGCAGGCCCTGCTGTACAACCCCGGTGGCTTCGGCGCGGAGTTCCGGGACCTGAGGCTCCCCCGTGCCCTTGGGGCGCTGGGTCTGTTGTTGTTGGCTGTGATCGCCTTCGCGCCGGGTCCCGGGCTGGTGGTCGACCTTCTGATCGCGCTCGCCCCGCTGTTCCTGTTGCAGGGGCTTGCGGTCGTGCACCAGTTGCTCCACGCACGCGGGGCTCACGCCGGGTGGCTGGTGGGGCTCTACGGCTTGATGGTGCTCCTGATGCCGCACGCTGAGCTGCTAGTAGCCTGCGTTGGCCTCGTGGATATCTGGGTGGATGTTCGTGCTCGAACGGCGGCTCGTCCACCGGGCTAGGTTCGTCCGCGGTGCCCCAAAACCGCGCCGCGGCGGTGGCTATGTACTAGAGAGGAACCTTAAGTGGAAGTCATCCTGTTGAAGAAGATCGATAATCTCGGGACGCTCGGGGACAAGGTCCGGGTTCGGCCGGGATACGGCCGCAACTATCTGATCCCGAGTGGGTTCGCGGTCCCGGCGACTGCGGCGAACCTTGACGCCTTCGAGGCACGCCGTGCCGAGCTGGAGCGTGAGGCGGCCGAGTTCCTGGCGGCGGCCGAGGCCCGCAAGGCCGGTCTCGACGGTATGCGGGTGACCATCGCACGCAAGGCCGGGGACGAGGGCCGGCTGTTCGGCTCGGTGGGCACGGCCGATATTGCGGAGGCCGTGACGGCGGCCGGGGCGCCGATCGAGAAGCAGGAGGTTCGCCTTTCGGAAGGACCCTTCCGCACCGTCGGTGAGTACGAGGTCCCGGTGCACCTGCATGCCGACATCAATGTCATGATCACCGTCGACGTGGTCCCCGAGACCTGATCCGGACCGGGTCGGTCCGGTTCCGGCCGGACGGCCGACGGAGCCGGCCTTGCCCCGATCGCCGGCCGGGGGCATCAATCGACGGCGTCCCGACGCGACCAGTGCCCCATGGCTCGCCGGTCTGTCGCGCTTGCGGCTCGGGGCCCTGCCATCTGCCGTCGGCGCTAAGCTGCGCATCGTGCCCACGCCACGACGGGCGGCCTGCGAGGTTAGAGGGACATGTTTGAATCGACAGCCGGTGACCTGACGCCACCCTCGGCCGACATCGCGCTGGACGATCTGCGCGTACCCCCGCACAACATCCACGCCGAGCAATCTCTGCTGGGCGGCCTGATGCTCGACAACAGCACCTGGGACCGCATCGCCGACGTGGTCGTCGAGCGCGACCTGTACCGGCGCGAGCACCGGCTGATTTTCCGAGCCATTGCGAAGCTGGCCGAGGCGGATCAGCCCTTCGACGTCGTCACGCTGGCCGAGACCCTGGAGCGGAACGACCAGCTCGAGCAAGCCGGCGGCCTGCCTTACCTGGGAACGCTTTCCAGCGAGACGCCGAGCGCGGCCAACATCAAGGCCTACGCGCGGATCGTGCGTCAGACCTCGGTGCTGCGTCAGATGATCAGCGCCGGCACCGAGATCGCCGACAGCGGCTACAACCCCCAAGGTCGGGACGCCGCGGAGCTGCTCGACGACGCCGAGCGGCGGGTGTTCGAGATCGCCGAGCAGGAGTCCCGGGGCGGTGGCGGTTTCCAGCCCATCAAGACCCTGCTCGGGCGGGCGGTGGAGCGGATCGACGCCCTCTATCAGCGCGACGAGCCAATCACCGGGCTCGCCACCGGCTTCACCGACTTCGACATGATGACATCCGGTTTGCAGCCGTCGGACCTGATCATCGTCGCCGGCCGCCCGTCGATGGGCAAGACCAGCTTCGCGATGAACCTGGCCGAGCACGCGGGGATCCAGACCCGGCGTCCGGTGGCCGTGTTCAGCATGGAGATGCCCGGCGACGCGCTCGCCATGCGCATGATGTCCTCCCTCGGCCGGATCGACCAGCATCGGGTACGCACCGGGAAGCTCGAGGAAGACGAGTGGCCGCGCCTGACCTCGGCGGTGAACATCCTGGCCGCCGCCCCGATGTTCATCGACGACACGCCGGCCCTGTCGCCGACCGAGCTGCGCGCACGGGCCCGGCGTCTGAAGCGCGAGCAGTCCGACCTGGGCCTGATCGTCATAGACTATCTGCAGCTGATGCAGGCGCCCGGGGTCGGAGAGAACCGCGCCACCGAGATCTCGGCCATCTCCCGCTCGCTGAAGGCGCTCGCCAAGGAGCTCAGCGTACCGGTGATCGCGCTGTCCCAGCTCAATCGAAGCCTTGAGCAACGGCCGAACAAGCGGCCGGTCATGTCCGACCTGAGAGAGTCTGGCGCCATCGAGCAGGATGCGGACCTGATCGTGTTCATCTATCGCGACGAGGTCTACAACCCGGAAAGCAAGGACAAGGGCGTGGCCGAAATTATCATCGGCAAGCAGCGCAACGGTCCCATCGGCACCGTCAAGCTCACTTTCCTCGGCAAGTACACCAAGTTCGAGAGCTACATCGACAGCTACTACGGCGAAGAAGGGCAATGAGCACCGGGACCCGGCCCCGGTCTGCGCTTCGGCCGCACCCCGGCTGACCTGATCGATGGCGAAGGGCCCGAAACAGACCGGGATCGCGTTCGTCTGCGGCGCCTGCGGGGCCAGGCACCCGAAGTGGAGCGGGCAGTGCTCGGACTGCGGGGCCTGGAACTCGATCGAGGAGGTCGCCGCGGCGCCCCGCCGTGGGGAACGCGGTGGTTATACCGGCGGCGCGGGAGGTGTTCGGGTCGAGAACCTGGCCGAGGTGAGTCCCGAGCAGCGCGAGCGGATCCCGAGCGGAATCGGGGAGCTGGACCGGGTCCTCGGGGGCGGGCTGGTACCGGGCTCGGTCGTGCTTCTGGGCGGAGACCCGGGCATCGGCAAGTCCACGCTGTTATTGCAGGCCTGCGAGGCCCTCGGTGCCCGCGGCCCGGTGCTCTACGTCAGCGGCGAGGAGTCGCCGCAGCAGATCGGGTTGCGCGCACGGCGTCTCGGCGTCGCCGGCCATGGCATCCGGCTGCTCGCGGAGACCTGCGTGGAGCGCGTCCTGGCCCATGCGGCCGAGGAGCAGCCGCGGGTCATGGTGGTGGACTCGATCCAGACCCTGTTCACCGAGCTGCTGGAATCGGCCCCGGGCTCCGTCTCGCAGGTCCGCGAGTCGGCCGCCCGGCTGGTGCGCTTCGCCAAACAGTCGGACACGGCCGTGTTCCTGGTCGGGCACGTCACCAAGGACGGTGCGCTCGCCGGTCCCCGGGTGCTCGAGCACATGGTCGATACCGTGCTCTATTTCGAGGGCGAGTCGGGTGGGCCGTTCCGGATGGTGCGGGCTATCAAGAACCGCTTCGGCGCCGTCAACGAGCTCGGGGTCTTCGCGATGGGCGACCGCGGTCTGCGCGAGGTCCGCAACCCGTCGGCAATCTTCCTGTCCCGGCACGATGAGCCGATCCCGGGAAGCCTGGTGATGGTCACCCGGGAGGGGACGCGCCCGCTGCTGGTCGAGGTCCAGGCGCTGGTCGACGAGAGCCCGCTCGCCAACCCCCGGCGCGTCGCCGTGGGCCTGGAGCAGAACCGGCTCTCGATGCTGCTCGCCGTCCTGCACCGTCACGGCGGCATCGCCATGTTCGATCAGGACGTGTTCGTCAATGTCGTTGGCGGGGTGCGCATCGCCGAGACCGCGGCCGATCTGCCGCTGATCATGGCGGTGCTTTCGAGCTTCCGAAACCGGCCGCTGCCGGTGGACTTGGTGGTGTTCGGCGAGGTTGGACTCTCGGGCGAGGTGCGCCCGGTTCCGAACGGGCCCGACCGCCTGCGCGAGGCGGTGAAGCACGGTATCCGGCGCGCGATCGTACCCGCCGGAAATGTGCCCAAAGGGGGCGTCGACGGCCTCGAGATAGTGCCGGTGAAGACCCTGTCCGCGGCACTCGAGCGGGTCTGATCTCGAGACCCCGAAAGAGCATTGGAACCGCCAGGGCGTATGGAGAAACGAAGTGGGATCACGCCGTCAGCCATCAGCCGCCAGCTAAAAGCGAATTGCCAACGGCCAAGCTTGTCCACGGCCGTTCGCTACGGCTGGCAATAGAACCGCAGGTGCGTCCCGTCGATCTCGATCAGGCTGCCGTTGTTCAGGGCCGCGGGGGCGCCGGCGACGACCGGGGTCCGGTCCACGCTGACCCGTGAGCGCTCGCCGGCCCGGGCGAGCAGGTAGCCGTCTCTCAGGCGCGCCACCAGAACCTTGTCGGTTTCGCGACGGCTGAGCCGCGTTATGCCGCGGGGCAGGGAGATGACGCGGCCGATCTGTGCGCCACTCTGGATCTGGAGATACGCGGGAACGGGGCCACCGGCAGCGGGTGCCGGACCTTGCTTCCGTGCCTGGCGTCGTGCGGCGTGTTGCGGCACGCTCAGTGCCGCCTTGGCGCCCGAGAAGCCCAGCGTGTGTTTGCCCACCTGGATCAGGTCGCCGTCGTTCAGCACCGCCGCCTCGACCCGCCGGCCGTTGAGGAATACCCGAAAGCCCGCGTCCAGCGCGGTCAGCATCAACGCGTTAGGCTCGCGGCGGATCTCCAGGTGCCGGGGCGCCACGGCCAGGCTGTCGATGGGGATGTCGCAGTCCGGCAGGTGTCCGACCAGGATTCGCGGCCGGTCGATTGGATGGACCGACAGCAACCGACCCTTGAACCTCAGCGAGAGTCTTCCCATCGAGTCCCCCCGGGGCACCAGCCCCTGATAAGCAGGAGGCCTGAAAAATAGCGCCTACGGCGAGCGCGCCGCGGGAAGCGTGTCGCAGCTTTTGCACCCACGTCCGGGCAGGGCTAAGTCTTTGTCAGGCTCTCCTCTTTGCGGCCCTTTCGGGCCGGGATTGGCGGGATCATTACGACCTTCACGGTGTTTTCGGTCGCCTGGATGACCTCGATCGGGTGGCCCTTCAGCTTGAGGCTGGTTCCCGGTTCCGGGATGGTTTCGAGATACTCCAGGATGAGCCCGTTGAGGGTCTTGGGTCCGTGTGTCGGCAGGTCCCAGTGCAGGGCCCGGTTCAGCTCGCGCACACCGATGCTGCAGTCGACGAGCAGACTGCCGTCCTCGTCCCGGTGGATCTCCGGAATACTGTCGGACGGGTCGGTTGTGAATTCGCCGACGATCTCCTCAAGCAGGTCGGTCAGTGTGATGAGCCCCAAAAAGTCGCCGTACTCGTCCACTACAAGGCCGACCTGCCGCTTTCCGCGCTGGAAGTTCAGCAGCTGCTGGTAGAGCGGGGTGCCTTCCGGGATGAAGTAGGGCTCGCTCGCGGCTTCCCGGAGGCGCTCCTTGCTGAACCCCTTGTCGAGCAGCGCGTGCAGGGCCGAGCGCGCGTGAAACATCCCAATGACATTGTCCATGCTGCCGTCAAAGAGCGGCATACGGGTGTAGCTGGCATTGCGGATCGACTCGATGATCTCGTCCTCGCTGTCCTGGATGTCGATGCCCTCGACTTCGTTGCGCGGGATCATGATGTCCTCTACGGTGGCCCGCTCCAGATCCAGGATTGCGACCAGCATCGACCGGCTGCGCTCCGGGATCATGGCCCCCGCCTCGTTGACCACGGTGCGCAGCTCCTCGCGGCTCAATGCACTGCCTTGGCCCTCTTGGGGCGAAACCCCGATCAGGCGAAGTAGCCCGTTGGTGAACAGATTCACGAACCAGACGATCGGGTAGAGGAGCTTCAGCAGCGGGGCGTAGATGTAGGCGGCGGGGTAGGCGATACGCTCAGGGTGCAGCGTCGCTAGGGTCTTGGGCGTGACCTCCGAGAAGATCAGGATGGCGAGCGTTAGCAGCCCGGCGGCGATGCCGATCGCGGCCTCGCCGCCGAGGCGTAGAGCGATGATGGTTGCCAGCGAAGAGGCCAGGATGTTGACGAAGTTGTTCCCGAGCAGGATCAGCCCGATGAGCCGGTCCGGGCGCTCCAGCAGTGCGCGGGCGATACGCGCGCCGCGGTGGCCATGGTCCGCCCGGTGCTTAAGACGGTAGCGGTTCATGGTCAGCAACGCCGTCTCCGAGCCGGAAAAAAAGGCGGATAGGACGAGCAGAAGGATAAGCGCGGCAGACAGCCACGCGAGCGGCAAGTCACTCACGTCGGGTCCTCGTCGGTACGGATGGCTTAGGTTGCGGAGCCGGGACGACCCGCACGCGATGGGGCACGGCTCAGGCGCTGAAGGTTTCGGTGTGGTAGCGCCATACCCGAAGCGTGCTGCTCCAGTGATCGCGGCTCAGTCCGGCCTTGCGCTTGAGCTCCTCGAGGAATCGGCGCGGGTCCGGCAGGCTCTGCCAGACCGCGGGCAGAAAGGTGCCTCGTGCCGGTCCGTCCTCCAGGATCAGGCCATCGACGCCCGGCCGAATCTGACTGAGGAGGTCCTCCTCGTTGTCGAACAGGATGGGCTCCGGCGGGCTCAGGACCGAGACCTCTAGCTCCAGATCGGCGAGCTCGCCGCTAGCGAGCGGTGGGAATCGGGGGTCCCGGAAGGCGGCCGCGAAGGCGTTGTCGGCGACATCCTGCGCGAGCGGCTGCCCGGGCTCCAGGTGGCCGATGCAGCCCCGGAGCTCGCCGGATCGGTGCAGGGTCACGAACGCGGCGCCCGGGGCGGCGAGGAGCGGAGGGCAGGCGTCCAGGTCTACGGAGCGCGGTGTTCCGTGCGCAAGTCCGTGCCGGATCGACGCCCAGGCCAGGTCAAGCAGCCGATGCCGCTCGTCTTCGGTCAGCCGCGGCGGGGCCGGATGCCCGGGTTCAGCCGAAGGCATAGGCACCGTAACCCACGACGTGATCCCGGGGCCCGGCGGTGTCGCCGGAACTCCGCAGGTCGAGCGTCCGCGCCGAGAGTCCCCGTCGCCGGGCCTCGATCAGCAGTCCGCGCAACGGCGTACAGCCGCAGGCGCGGCGGTGATCCAGCGCCTCGGGCTCCAGCCGCTCGATGGCGAGCGTCGTCGCGCGGTCCAACCGGGCGGCCGTGTCGTAGTCGAGGTAGTGACTGAGGTCGGAGCTCACGACGATCAGCGTCTCGTCGCCGCCCCAGAGTCGTTGCAGGACCTCGGCCACCGCGTCCGGTGGCGCATCGCCGACCAGTAGTGGCACCAGCCGGAACTCACCGAGAATCGTCTGCAGGAAGGGCAGATGAACCTCCAGGCAGTGCTCGCCGTCGAAGGGCTCATCGAGCCGCTGAATCTGGGGCAGGTCCGTGATCGACTCCAATGCGTGTCGGTCGATCGTGACCGGACCCAGCGGCGTCAGGAGACGCTCCGCGACCGGGTAAGCGAGCCCGGTGAAGCCCATCCGGTGGGCCGGCCCGAGCAGGACGACGCGCGTGATCTGTCCCGCCATTGGAGCCAGGGCCGCGTAGGCGCTGGCGGCGACAGGGCCCGAGTACTGGTAACCGGCGTGGGGCGCGACCAGCGCCTTGAGCCCGGCGACCGGTACGGCATCGGCCTCCGCCAGTAGCGAGCGGACCTGCCGGCTCAGGGCGCGTGGATCGGCGGGATAGAACAGCCCGGCAACGGTGGGGGCTCGGTCGGTATTCACGGTTGCTCCAGTCTTGTTGAGTTCAGACCCGCTACAATTCTAGTCAAACGGGCGGCCTGCCGCGAACCCGCGCGGCCGCTCTCGAATCAGCCGGGGTCATGGACATGCAAGCTCACGCCACCCAGTTCTGGCACCGCCTCCCGGACGGCCGGGTGCAATGCGACGTCTGCCCTCGCGCGTGCCGACTGCGCGAGGGGCAACAGGGCTTCTGTTTCGTGCGCGGCTGCCAGGATGGCACGGTGGTTCTCGAGGGATACGGTCGCTCGAGCGGCTTTTGCGTTGATCCCATCGAAAAAAAGCCCTTGAATCATTTCCTCCCGGGCACGCCGGTCCTGTCGTTCGGAACCGCGGGTTGCAACCTGGCCTGCCGTTTCTGTCAGAACTGGGACATGAGTAAGTCGCGCGAGCAGGATACGCTCGCGGCGTCGGCGACTCCCGAGGCGATCGCCGCCCGGGCGGCTGAGCTCGGCTGCCGCAGTGTGGCCTATACCTACAATGACCCGGTGATCTTTCTCGAGTACGCGGTGGACACCGCGGCCGAGTGCCGAAAGCTCGGCATCCGCAATGTCGCCGTGACGGCGGGCTATGTCAGCCCCGGGGCGAGGGAGGCGTTCTTCGCGGCGATGGATGCTGCCAACGTCGACCTGAAGGCCTTCACGGAGGATTTCTATCGTCGGGTCTGCGGCGGGCATCTGGAGCCGGTGCTTGACACCCTGCGCTACCTGCGCCGCGAGACCTCGGTCTGGTTCGAGCTGACGACGCTATTGATCCCCGGTTACAACGACGGCGACGCGGAGATCGACGCCATGACCCGCTGGGTGGTCGACGAACTCGGTGCGGAAGTGCCGATGCACTTCACGGCCTTTCACCCGGACTGGAAGATGAGAGACGTTGCGCCGACGCCGCCGCAGACGCTGAGCCGGGCGCGCGAGCGGGCGCGCTCGAACGGGTTGCGCTATGTCTACACGGGAAACGTCCACGACCCCGAGGGCGGCAGCACCTGGTGCCACCAGTGCGGCGCGCTGCTGGTCGAGCGCGACTGGTACGAGCTCGGCACCTGGGGCCTCGATCCGGCAGGATGCTGCCGTGCCTGCGGCACGCCTTGTGCGGGCGTATTCGAGCCCGCGCCGGGTCGGTGGGGCGCCCGGAGGCTTCCGGTCGCGTTCTCGCAACACTAAGGGTTCCCCGTCGTCGCGACTGGCGCGGTACCAAGTTCCGCCAAGGTCCGGCATAATCCCGCGCTTTTTACGCGGGGCCGACCATGTTCAAGAATGCCAGGTTTTATCGATTGGAGGCGCCGTTCGGCGCGGACGCCGCGGAGCTGGAGGCCCGACTGGCGCGGCGCCGCTTCCGCCCTTGCGGCCCCGTCGAGACCTGGACGCTGGGCTGGTCGGCGCCTCTCGGCGAGGATACGGCGGCCTTGGTCCACGGTGTCGGGGGGTGTCTGATGTTTTGCGCGAGGAAGCAGGAGCGGCTGCTGCCGAGCGCGGCCGTCTCGGAAGCCCTGGACGAGCGCGTCGCCGACATCGAGACCGCCGAGTCGCGCGATCTGGGGCGCCCCGAGCGTCGCCGGCTGCGCGATCAGATCATTGCCGAGATGCTGCCCCAGGCCTTCACACGCTCCAGGCGCACGCTTGGGTATGTCGACACCGAGGCCGGATGGCTGGTGATCGACGCGGCGAGCGAGAAGCAGGCCGACGAGGTCGTCTCCCTGCTGCGCGAGACGCTGGACACCCTGCCGGCCAGGCCCGCGACCCCTGCGCGGGGTCCGTCGGGAATCCTGACCGCCTGGCTGCTGAGCAACGAGGCACCATCCGACTTCGTTCCCGGCGACGCCTGCGAGCTGCGCGATGCCCAGGAGCGGACCAGCGTCGTGCGCTGCAGCGGTCAGGACCTCGGCAGCGAGGAGATACTGACCCATCTGCGCGCGGGCAAGGAGGTGGTCAAGCTGGCGCTGGAGTGGGACGAACGGCTCAGCTTCGTGCTCGCCGACGACCTGTCCCTGAGGCGCCTGCGGGTCGGGGACGCGCTCCTGGAGGAGGTCGACGATGGGAACGCCGACCCGGCGGCCCGTCTGGACGCGGAATTCGCTATCATGGCGCTGCAAATGCGCGAGCTGATCACCCGCCTGGATGCCCTGTTCGGCCTGGCCGGCGAAGACTCGCCCGACGCCTGAGGCAGGGTCGGCCGGCGATTCTGTCGATTCATCTTACAAGCGCCCGGTGGCGCTGTTTGACACCGGCCTGTGAGCAATTAGAGAACCATCGAGATACCTGGTACCAAGAGCATGTCCGATAGCCCGCACCCGACCGACCGTTCCGCCTCTGTTCAGACCCTGCTGGTTGACGAGGACCGTGCGAACACCCTGCGCCAGGAGTCGCTGTCCTTCCAGTCCCTGACCCTGTCCCAGCGCCAGCTCTGCGACCTGGAGCTGCTGATCAACGGCGGTTTCGCGCCGTTGACGGGCTTCATGGACCAGGCGACCTACGACTCGGTCCTCGAGCGTTCGCGGCTCCCGGACGGTTCCGTCTGGCCGATTCCGATCGTGCTCGACGTCACCGCGGAGACCGCCGACAAGCTGAGCGCGGGCCAGCCGGTCGCGCTGCGCGACGGCGAGGGCTTCATGCCCGCCGTGTTGACCGTGTCCGAGGTCTGGGCGGCGGACAAGGAGCGCGAGGCACGGTTGGTCTACGGCACGGACTCTCCCGAGCACCCCGGCGTCGCCTACCTGCAAGGCCGCGTCAACAGCCACTACGTGGCGGGCAAGCTCGAGGGCATACAGCTTCCGGCGCACCACGATTTCGAGAGCTTCTGGGACACGCCCGAGGAGCTGCGGCACCTGTTCGCGAAGACGGGCTGGCGCAACGTGCTCGCGTTCCAGACCACCAACCCCATCCACAAGCTCCAGCGGCGAATGGTCGTCGATGCCGCCAAGGCCCATCAGGCCCATATCCTGATCCATCCGGCGGTGGGCGAGACCAAGCCCGGGGACCTGCACTACTACGCTCGGGTACGCTGTTACCGCGCGATGCAGCGCCATCTGCCCCATGACCTGAGCGCCCTGTCGCTACTGCCGCTGGCGATGCGCATGGCGGGACCCCGCGAGGCGGCTTGGCACGCGCTGGTCAACCGTAACTTCGGTTGCACCCACTTCATGGTCGGGCCGGACCACGGCTCCCCGCCGCAGGTCGAGGGCGGCACCCGCTTCTACGGCAAGTACGAGGCGCAGCAGTACGTGCAGGGTCTCGAGGACGAGCTCGGCATCCAGATCGTCAGCGCCCCCGAGTACCGATATGCCCCGTCGAAGCAGACGTTCCTGCCGGAGGACAGGATCAAGCAGGAAGACCTGGAAAGCGTATCGATCAGCCCGGTGGAGCTGCGCGCGATGCTGCGCCAGAACAAGGACGTGCCGGAGTGGTTCAGCTACCCGGAGGTCATCTCCGAGCTGCGCAAGGTCTATCCGCCGCCGAGCCGGCAGGGCATCACGCTGTTCTTCACCGGGCTCTCGGGCTCGGGCAAGTCCACGCTGGCCAACATCATATTCGCGAAGCTGATCGAGGCCGGCGGCCGGCCGGTCTCACTGCTCGACGGCGATATCGTGCGCCAGCACCTTTCGAGCGAGCTCGGTTTCTCGAAGGTGCACCGCGACCTCAACATCCGCCGCATCGGCTTCGTCGCCAGCGAGATTACCAAGAACGGCGGCATCGCGATCTGCGCCCCGATCGCACCCTACCGGCAGACGCGCCGCGCGGTGCGCGACATGATCGAGCAGCACGGATCCTTCCTCGAGATCCATGTGTCGACACCGCTCGAGGTGTGCGAGTCGCGCGACCGCAAGGGGCTCTACGCCAAGGCGCGCAAGGGGATCATCCCGGAGTTCACCGGAATCAGCGACCCCTACGAGGTGCCGGAGCGCGCGGAAATCCGAATCGACACCAGCAAGCTCTCGCCGTCGGAGGCGGCCCAGGAGGTACTGCTGTACCTGTTCAAGGAGGGTTATCTCGACGAGGAGGGTTGAGTCCGGCCCCGTTCAGGCCCCGACTGGGCCGCGGTCCGGCCGGGGGCGGGAGAGGTGACCCGGTTTCCCGGAGATCTGATCGGCGTCCTGCAGTGGCGATTCGTAAGAAAACCGAGTACGATTGATCTGGGTCGGTCGAGCGCCCCGCGGGTCGCTCACCCCGTGCTCCGGTTGTGATGGTCATTTCCGTGGACGTATGTTCGCTAACGGGCGAGCGGTTGGGGGGCAGATGCCCCATCGGCCGCCGCCCGTTTCTTTTTGTGGCGCGTCTCGAATCCCTCGAAATTTTCCCTTGGCCTCCCGCTTCTCAACACCGCCCAGAGCCAAGCCTGCTCAACAGGCGGCAGCCTCCGGGTGTCAGCTCTCGGTGTGTTCGACCGCAACCCGGTCGGCCGTCACGCCGTTGTCGCAGAGCAGCGCGAAGGTCCGATCCACCGGTTCGGCGGGCCCGGCCAGGTAGAAGCGCGGGCTCGCCAGATCGGCGAGGTCCGCGAGCAGGACCGCGACCAAATCCTCCGGCCGTTCGGTCACCAGCGGGGTGTAGCTGAAGTTGTCGAGGGATTCCTTCAGCGCGCGGCCCCACTTGCCGTGGTAGTGACCTGCGGGGTGGCTGGTTGCCCAGTAGAGGTGGAATGATTCGATGACGTCGATGGACACGGCGTGCTCGATCAGGCTCTTGATCGGCGCGATGCCGTCGCCGAAGGCGATAAACACGGCCGGTTCGGGTGAATCCTCGCTGAGCACGAAGTCCCCGTCGGGCCCCTCGATGGTGACCATGTGGCCGTGGTGCAGGCCCTCGAATGCGGTCCGGGAGAAGGCGTCCTCGCCGCGCCGGACATAGAACCAGAGGTTGCGCCCGTTGCAGGGGCAGCTCGCGATCGGAAGCTCGATCGACGCGCCGTCCTCAAGCGTCAGCCGGGCACGCTGGCCGGCCATGAAGCGCAGGGTCTGCGTCCGGGGCGTTTGGACGTTGAGCGAGATCAGGTCCTCGGAGACCTGCTCGAGCTTGCGAAGGCTTCCGCGGATCTCCTGGTGGGGCAGATCCGCGACCGTGATGGCCTCCGCCGCCTCGACCAAGACGTCCGTGACCGCGGTGCTGGAGCAGGTCAGGATGTAGCCCATCTGCTTTTCGCGCTCGCTCAGCACATAGTCGTGGTCGCGTATCTTCCAGGTCTCCCCGCTGACGACCCGTGCCTTGCAGGCTCCGCAGTTGCCGCTGGAGCAGCCGTAGCTCAGCTTGAGGCCGGCGCGCACGGAGGCGTCCAGAATGGACTCGGTGCCCTCGACGAAGAATTCGTGACCGCTGGGGATCAGCTTGACGTTCGCTGCCATGATGCGAAGGAAGGTGTCTTTGGCGAAGAGTTGGGCACGGCTGTCGGGCTTCGGGTGCGCGGACAAGGCGGCGCGTTCGGTCGCAAGCCATCCCCGGGTATCCTGAAGCCCCTGCGCGAGTGCATCCGCCGGCGCGCCCTGCAGGGCGTCGAGGCGCGTCCCGATATCGTCGAGCAGCGACTCCGCTGCGCCGAGCGCCGAGATTCGCTCGGCGAGCGACTCGCTGAGCACCCTGAGGCGAGAAACGAGGACCTGTGCGCTCGGCAGCACGGCGTCGCGCTCGTTGGTCTTCGGCAGTGCCTCGTTCTTGATCCGCTCCACGCGCTCGAGCGCCGCGTCATCGGTCAGGCTGACGGACGGATAGGCCCGCAACAGATCATTGACCGTAACCGCGCCCTCGAACGTCGGGATGTCGCCCCGGCGGATGCGCCGCTGCAGCTCAGCCCGGGTTACGCCCGCCAGGCGCGCCGCGCGGGACAGGCTGAGGTAGGTTGTTGGCATGATGTCTACGGTCATGCGGGGCCACTCCGCGATGTGTCGGTTGCAAAGACGGCGACGGCGTCCATTTCGTGCAGGTGGGCGCGGCAGGCTTCAGGTCAACTGCACCCGCGTCGCCGGTGTCGCTGGCCGGCACGATAGTGCATGCGCCGTGGAGACGCAAAACCGCGATGGGCATGCCGCCATATCCCCCTTGGAGGAAGAAAGCTTGGACGAGAAGTCAAGAACCGAGATCGAGGCGGCCGCGTTTCGCGGCCTGGTGGAGCACCTTCAGCGGCGCACCGACGTCCAGAACATCGACCTGATGAATCTCGCCGGCTTCTGCCGCAACTGCCTTTCGAAGTGGTATCTGGCGGCCGCGCAGTCGCGCGACATCCCGATGTCCTACGACGAGGCTCGCGAGGTGATCTACGGAATGCCCTATGCCCAGTGGAAGGACCTCTACCAGGCCGAAGCGACGGCCGATCAGCAACGGGTGTTTGAGGAGACGAAGCCGCTGCACGCCTATGTCAGCGGGCACAACCAGGGCTGAAAATCGCGCGAGCCCGCGACGTCGATCGTCGCCTATGACTCGGCGCGGCGCCCTGCCAGGCGTTTCTTCACGGCCTCGCAGCGCCGGGCGTCCTTGACCATGTACTCATCACCCGCGTGGTCGAAGCCGTTGCGGGTGTAGAAGGCCTTGACCAGGCTGATTTCTTCAGGGGTGGAGGCGCGGCGCGGGTCTTCGCGCAGGGGCAAGGCCTTCAGAGCGATCAGGCAGTGCTCCAGATCGATGGTCGCGCCGAGCCGGCGCAGCAGCTCGGTGCCGATCCCCTCGCCGCGGTACTCCGGCGCCACCCGCAGCTCGGCGATATAAACCAGGCAGTCACAGGCCTCCGGCTCCAGGGATTCGGCGGCCGACGGCGGCAGCAGGCACCGGGTGTCGCCGAGTACGGACCGCGCGAATTCCTGTGATTTCCGGCGTCAGGGACTCCAGCAGCTCCTGCTGGGCGATTCCGTCCTGCAGTGCCGAGACCAGGTCGATGCGGTGGCCGCGGATGGTCCCGACCCTGAGGTCGAGGCCCTGGGCGTCGTCCCACACGCTGGCTGTGCCGTCGAAGGCGAGCACATAACGGCCGAGGGCGTCGTCCCCGTCGGGTCTCAGGGTGAATTCGAGCTCGATCTCATCCAGCATCGGGGCTTCCTCTGTCCCGCGATTTCGCCGGCATGGCGCTCGGGCCACGCCGGACGTGGCGCCTGATTCGGGGCGTCGAGGTCAGAGATCCCCGTTGGCCCCGGCGGTCATGATCTCGTTGATGGTGTCACGCACCTTGATCGCATTCTCCATCAGCTCCGGCGGCAGCCCGGCCATCTGGATCACCTTGTCCAGGTCCAGGGTGACCAGCCAGGGCTTGCCCTCCTGATCCTCGATCATTGTGATACGGCAGGGCAGGTACGCGGAGAAGTCCAGGTTCTCGGCGATCATGTCGCGGGCGATGCGCGCGTCGCAGAACTGGAAGATCTCGACCCGCTTGGTCTCGACGCCCATCGCCTCCAGCTCCTTGTACAGGGGCAGATGGGCGACCAGTTTGAAATTCAACGCGTTGGCGCGAAGCTTCATCGATTCGACGGCGTCGTCCATCGAGACGTCTTCGGCCAGCGGCATCTTGAGCACGGTGTCGGAGATGGTCATGCCCTCGGCACGGGCGGCGGATACGACGAGCATCGGCAGTAGCGCGAGCAGGGCCAACGTGGGAAATCTTCGCATCGGGATCTCTCTCTGATTTGCCCCAACGGTGTTGGGGCAGGCGGGGTTCAGTGGTTCGACCCGCACATTGTCGCCCCGGTAGCGGGTTAATGCCAATTGGCAATCCATCCATTGCGCACTAAGGTCTTTACCCCCAGGGATTCCAGTAATCGGGTATCCGGCACGGACACGCGCGTCGGGACGGGCGAGAGACGATTCGGGAACAGCTGTGCCGAAACCGAAACCGCACCGATTCGAATCCATGATCGGGCGCGGTTCGTACCTCACCGCACCCTACGGATGGCACAAGATGTTCAAGTTCTTTTTGAACCGTTCCTGAGACGATTTCGCGGGCCGCGAGCACGCACCCCTGCCGGAGGAGCTAGTCGATGCAGGACCCGATCTACCAGCGAGTATCGGCCTGGTTGAGGCCGCGCAAGTCCGCGGCGATCGCCTTCTCCGGGGGCGGGGACAGCAGTTTTCTTCTCGCCGCCGCCCGCGACATCCTGGAGGGACGAGTAATCGCGCTGACTGTCGTCACCCCCTACATGGCGAGGAAGGAGATTACCGACGCACTGGCCTTCACGGCGGACCTCGGGGTGAGACACGAGCTGATCGAGCTCGCGATGCCGGGTTCGATTGCGGACAATCCGCCCGACCGCTGTTACTGGTGCAAGCGGGCCCTCTACGAGCGGCTGACCGAGACCGCGTCCGCGCTCGGCTTTCCGATCGTGCTGGACGGCACGAATCTGGACGACCTAAAGGACTACCGGCCGGGAATCCGGGCCCTGCACGAGCTCGACATCCAGACCCCGCTGGTCGACTGCGAGGTCCGCAAGGAGGATATCCGCCGCCTGTCGCGGGAGCTTGGGCTGCCCACCTGGCGCAAGCCGACCAATGCCTGCCTGCTGACGCGCCTGCCGTTCGGGCGCCGCTTCTCGATGCACACCCTGCAGCGGGTAGAGGAGGCGGAGCGCATCCTCGTGGAGCTGGGGTTCGACTGGGTGCGGGTGCGGGTGCACGGAGCGGTTGCCCGTATCGAGGTCGCCACGGAACAGCGCTCCCTGCTCCTGGAGCAGGCGAACACCATCGTCTCCGCGTTCAAGGCGCTGGGATTCAGGCACGTGGCCCTCGATCTGGAGGGCTATCGTCTCGGCAGCATGAACGAGCCGATGACCTGACGGTAATCCCGCGTGCCCTGGGGGGAGCGCGCACGATCGCAGTCGCGGTGTCAGTCCAGGCGGTAGTGCTTCTCGACCGGTTCGAGGACTTCCCAGGAGCAGACGAGGCCAGCGGGGAAGACGATCAGGTCGCCGCGCGCGAACTCGCGCGGCGCACCGCCGTCGGGGGTCACGACGAAGCGTCCGCGCAGCACATAGCAGGTCTCCGTCTGGTCGTACCGCCACGGAAAGCTCGACGGCTCCTTCCTCCAGATCGGCCAACCCTCGACCCCGAGGACGTCCAGCTTGGCGGGAGAGGGCTTGTGCTCGCAGAGGATGTCGAGGTCGTTCATGGGCGTAATCTAGTTGCGGGGCGCTTCAGTGCCGTCCTGCAGAAGATGCAGTCTGCCCGAGCGCTTTTCCATCCTGAGCACGGTAGAGGATGTTTGCTGGCGGCTGGAAGACCCTGGATTTTTCCCGAGCAAGTTTGCACACTCGGCCCATGCCTGAGCCCCTCGACCCGATCGCCGCGAGCCTCGGCGACGCCCTGCGTCGTCGCGGGTTGAGCCTGGTTGCCGCCGAATCCTGCACCGGCGGCTGGCTGGCGAAGGTCGTCACCGATATTGCCGGCAGCAGCGAATGGTTCGACCGTGGCTTCGTGACCTACAGCAATCGGGCGAAGCAGGAGATGCTCGGCGTCTCCGCGGCGACGTTGGAATCCGTCGGCGCCGTCAGCGAGGCCGTGGTTGCCGAGATGGCGGCCGGCGCGCTCAGCTACAGCCGGGCCCGGGTCGCGATCGCGATCAGCGGCATCGCCGGCCCGGGGGGCGGCAGCCCCGAAAAGCCGGTGGGGACGGTCTGGTTCGCCTGGGCCCTTCCCGACACCGCGCCCGTGACCCAGCGCTTTCAGTTCGCCGGCGAGCGCGACGAGGTCCGCCATCAGGCGGTGCGGGTCGCGCTCGAACGGCTGCTGGAGCTTGTCGAAGACCTTGGCTGAACGCTGGTTCTTCGCGATCTGGCCCGAGCCGGGCGCGCGCGAAGCGCTGACGGGCCAGCTTGATGCGTTGATCCCGCCGAGGGCACGGCGGACGCACCCCCTGGATCTCCATCTGACGCTCGTCTTTCTTGGGGAGCTCGACACCGAGCGTCTTGTCTGCGCGGAGGCGGCCGCCGGTGCCTTGCGGGGGGATCCCTTCCCGCTGCGGATCGATCGGGTCGGCTGGTTTCCCCGATCGCGGGTGCTCTGGTGCGGACCCTCGACCACGCCGGCGCCTCTGCAGGGCCTTTTCGCGGATCTGCAGGATCAGCTCCGGACCTGCGGTTTCGCTCCGGAATCGCGCCCCTACCGGCCCCATGTCACGCTGGCGCGGGATGTCCGTCGCCGTCCGCAGATCCGCTCTCTGGCGCCCGTCGAATGGACGGTAAGCGCGCTGGTACTGGCGGCGGGGCAGAGCGGCGGTGTTCCACGCTATCAGGTGCGTAGACGCTGGCGGCTCGACGAGGACCCCGCGGCCACACGGCATCCCGGCGAAGCGGGCTGAGGAGGGCAACACGTCAGCGCCCGGAATGCCCCACCCGCGTCGAGGTCATCGAGGCGCGCGAGGCAGCCAACACGGCGGGCGAGGACCCGCGGGACAACCCCCGCTGCCTGGCCCAGCTCCCCGGCTGAATCGGTCGTTCGGTCACAATCCCTGCCGGAAGGGGCAGACAAGGCGCGTCCGGGTCGGTAAACATAACGGCAGAGATTCCGCCCCGGCGACCCTTCTGTGAGCCTACCGAAGACACTTGATCATCGCCTGATCCGTACGCCTGACGGGTGCCCAATTCGCACACGGGGTCTGGCGGCACGCTCGCGATGTCGTCGAGCGTCGCCGGATTGCCGGCCGGACTCAGCAGGCGCGCGGCCGGCCCCGGAGATGCGGGCGTGACCCCGGATTTCGAGGGGCGCATCGAGGTCACGCTGACGCGAGCGCGGCATCGGCCCCTCGGCGTGGAGGTCCGCTCGACCCGCCCACAGGTTGCCCAGCGGCTGATGGCCGGGCGCGAGCCCCGCGAGGCGGCAGAGCTGGCGGGGTTGCTGTTCAGCCTGTGTGGAAAGGCCCAACGGGTCGCCGCCGAGGCCGCCTGCGAGGCGGCCCAGGGGCTGACCCCGGGGTCCGTAACGGGCGCGGAACGGGAACGGCGTGTCCTGATTGAATTGGCGCAGGAGCACGCGCGACGCCTGCTGCTGGACTGGGCCCAGTGGGGCGGCGGCGCGGCGCTTGCCCCCGACGCCGCGAGCCTGATTGCGCTGCGTCAGGCCGCCGCGGATCCGGAGCATTTCGCCGACGCCTTGGACCGGCTGCTGGCCACGGCGCTGCTGGGCAAACCAGCGGACAGCTGGCAGGCGATGGATCTCGTCGGCTTCGATGCCTGGTGCGCCCAAGGTGGTACGCTGCCCGCTAGGCTCTTCGGAGTTCCCGGGACCGGCCCGGACCGGGACCGAGCGGAGACGTCTCTGCTTCCGCCCCTCGAACGTATGGATCCCGCCGAGCTCGCGGGGCTGGCGGCCCGGGCACTGAACGAACCGGCTTTCTGCGTTTACCCGCTCTGGTCAGACGGGCCCGCCGAGACCGGTGCCCTTGCGCGCGTCCGGTATCATGCCCTGGTCTCGGCCTGGGTCGCCGAGCGGGGCGCCGGCCTTCGTGCGCGGATGCTGGCCCGCCTGGTCGAGCTGGCGGGGCTGCCGCGGCGGCTGCGCGCGGAGGGCTTCGCCGTGGTCCGCTCGGTCTCGCCGCGGGAACGGGTCGGGGTCGCCGGGGTCGAAACCTCCCGCGGACTGCTGGTGCACGCGGTGCGGATGGAAAGCGACGGGCGGATCGGCGACTACCGGATCATCGCCCCCACGGAATGGAACTGCCACCCGAGCGGGCCGCTCGCCGCGGCGCTGGCGAGCCTGGACGCCTCGGTCGCGGACCTCTCCGGCGCCGCCCGGCGCGTGGTGGAGTCGCTCGACCCCTGCGTGGGGTTCGACGTGGAGATCCGGGATGCATGAGATGTCACTGGCCGAGGGTATCCTGCAGATCATCGAGGACGCGGCCGCGCGCCAGGCCTTCAGCCGGGTGACCGAGGTGCGTCTGGAGATCGGGGCCCTGTCGGGTGTCGAGGCCGACGCGCTGGATTTCTGCCTGGACGTCGTGCTCAGGGACAGCCTCGCCGAGGGCGCCCGGGTGATCCTGGAGCGGATACCGGGCCGCGGGTACTGTCTCGCCTGCGGGGAGACCGTCGCCGTGGAGGCGCGCTACGATGCCTGCCCGGGCTGCGGCAGCTACCAGGTGCAGGCCACCGGCGGAACCGAGATGCGGGTCAAGGACCTGCTGGTCGAATAGATTCTGGAGTCGAAACCATGTGTACAGTCTGCGGATGCGGCCAGGGCGAGCCCCCTATCGAGGGCCATGCCCATGAGCACGGGCACGATCATGCCCACGACCCGGCGCATGGGCACATGCACGAGCACCGGCACGCCGACGGCACCGTGCATACCCACGCCCATTCCCACGACCACGACCACGGGCATGGGCATGAGGAGGGCGAGTCACACACCCACGATCATGACCCCGCCGGCGACCTGCACTACGGTCTCGGCCCGGCTCATGCCCACGCGCCGGGCCTGAGCCAGGAGCGCATGGTCCGGATCGAGCAGGACATCCTGGGCAAGAACAACGAGCATGCGGCAGGCAATCGCCGCTATCTGGCCGAGCGCGGCATCTTCGCGGTCAATTTGGTGTCGAGCCCGGGCTCGGGGAAGACGACCCTGCTGGTGCGCACCATCGAGCGCCTGCGCGAGCGGCTGCGGGTCGCCGTGATCGAAGGCGATCAGCAGACCAGCGCCGACGCGGACCGGATCCGCGCGACCGGGGCACCCGCGATCCAGGTCAACACCGGCAAAGGGTGCCACCTGGATGCCCACATGGTCGGGCACGCCCTGGAGCGGTTGAACCCGCCCGAGGACAGCCTGCTGATGATCGAGAACGTCGGGAATCTGGTCTGCCCGGCGCCTTTCGACCTGGGCGAGGCCCACAAGGTGGTGATCCTCTCGGTAACCGAGGGCGAGGACAAGCCGCTCAAGTACCCCGACATGTTCCATGCGGCGAGCCTGATGCTGCTCAACAAAGTGGATCTGCTGCCCTATCTGAGCTTCGACCTGGAACGGTGCCTCGACTACGCCCGTCGTGTGAATCCGGGGCTCGAGGTTATGCAGGTCTCGGCGACGTCCGGCGAGGGCATGGACGCCTGGCTCGACTGGCTCACCGACGGCCTGGCGAAGGCCCGGGCGGGACGGGTGGAGAATCTGGACCGGCTCAAGCGCCGCATCGCCGAGCTCGAGGCGCTGCTGGCCGCCCGGGGCTGAACGCGGTTCGATGAGCCCACCAGCCGCGGCCCTCGGGCGCCAGGAAGCGATCCGGCTGGGCCGAAGCCTGCGGGTTTCCGGTGTCGTCCAGGGCGTCGGGTTCCGGCCCTATGTCTGGCGCCTGGCCAACGAGCTGGGACTCGCGGGCTGGGTGCGCAACGACGCCGCGGGAGTGGAGATCCGCGTCGAGGGCGCCGTGGACGCGATAGCGGCCTTCACCCGGCGCCTGCCCGCGGAGATCCCGCCGCTGGCCGAGGTGCGCGGCCTGACCTGGTCGGACATCGGCGCCGGCGCCGGCCATGAGGGCTTCGTCATCGCCGGCAGCGGGTCGGGGGCGGCCGCGACCATGATCGGTCACGACACGGCCGTCTGCCCCGAATGCCTGGCCGAGATGCTCGACCCCGCCGAGCGCCGCTGGCGCTACGCCTTCATCAACTGCACCCACTGCGGTCCCCGCTACACGCTCACCCGGGGTCTGCCCTACGACCGTGCCCGCACCAGCATGGCCGCGTTCGCGCTCTGCGCCGACTGCGAGCGCGAGTACCTCGACCCGGCGGACCGCCGTTTCCATGCCGAGCCCACCGCCTGTCCGGCCTGCGGGCCGCGGCTGCTATTGCTGGATCTTGCGGCGGGCGGGGGCGCCGGCGAAGTCCGCCCCGCCGATCCTGTCGCCGAGACCCTGCGCCGGCTGCTCGCCGGCGAGATCGTCGCCATCAAGGGCCTGGGCGGCTTCCATCTCGCCTGCGACGCCCGCAACGCGACGGCCGTTCGCCGCTTGAGGGAGCGCAAGAACCGCGAGGAGAAGCCTTTCGCGCTGATGGCGGCAAACCCCGAATCGGTCGGGGCCGGGGTGGAGCTGAGCGCGGCGGAGCGGCGGCTCCTGACCTCCCCCGAGCGGCCCATCGTGCTGCTGCGCACGCGCGGGGATACCGACCGTCTGTTCCCGGGCATCGCCCCCGGCCTTGCCTGGCTCGGCGTCATGCTGCCCTACACGCCGCTGCACTGGCTGCTGTTCCACGAGGCGGCCGGACGCCCCGCCGGCACGGCCTGGATGCGGGAGCCGCAGTCGCTGGTACTGGTGATGACCAGCGCGAATCCGGGCGGCGAGCCGCTGGTGATCGGCAACCCGGAGGCGGTCAGCCGTCTGGCCGGCATCGCCGATGCGGTGCTCGTGCATGATCGGGACATCGTGGTCCGCTGCGACGACTCGGTGGTGAGGCACGAGTCCGCCGCCGGGGCCAGAGGGGCCGGCGGCTTCCAGTTCATACGCCGCGCGCGCGGTTACACGCCCCGCGCCATCCGCCTTGCCGCCGCGGGGCCAGCCGTGCTCGCACTCGGCGGTTGGCTGAAGAATACCGTCTGCCTGACCCGGGGCGACGAGGCCTTCGTGTCCCAGCACATCGGGGGTCTCGACAATCCGGCCACCTGCGAGATGCTGGTGGAGATCAGCCGGCATCTGCTGGAGATCCTCGACGTCACGCCGGAGGCGATCGCGCACGACCTGCACCCGGACTTCTTCAGCACCCGGCACGCCCTGGCGTTGGCTGCGGACTGGGGCGTTCCGGCCATCGGCGTCCAGCATCACCAGGCGCATGTCGCGGCCGTGATGGCCGAGCATGGCCTGCCAGGGCCGACGCTGGGGCTGGCGCTGGACGGGGTCGGCCTGGGCAGCGACGGCACCGCCTGGGGCGGCGAGCTGCTGCTGGTGGATGGGCCGGGTTTTCGCCGACTCGGACATCTGGCGCCGCTGGCCCTGCCGGGCGGCGACCGTGCCGCGCGCGAGCCCTGGCGTATGGCGGCGGCGGCCCTGTATCGGATGGGCCGTGGCGACGAGATTGAGCGACGTTTTCCGGACCGGCCATTCGCGCGGCAGCTGGCCGGGCTGCTCGAGAGCGGGCGGGGCTGCCCGCCCACGACCAGCCTGGGCCGCTGGTTCGACGCGGCGGCGGGGCTTCTCGGTGTCCGCGCCGTGATGGCCTACGAGGGTCAGGCGGCGATGCTGCTCGAGGGGCTGGCGGAGCGCCATGGCCCAGTCGCGCCGCTGGCCGAGGGATTCCGGCTGGACTCCGGCGAGCTGAATCTGATGCCTTTGCTGGAGCGCCTCGCCGACGGGCCGGACGCGGCCCGCGGCGCGGCGCTGTTCCATGCGACGCTGGCCGAGGCGCTGGCGGCCTGGACGGACAGCCATGCCCGCCCGCTCGGTCTGGACGCCGTCGCGCTCGGCGGCGGCTGTTTCCTGAACCATGTGCTGACCCGGGACCTGAGTCGCCGGCTCGCTGATCTGGGTTACCGGACCCTGGCCAGCCGTCAGGTACCCCCAAACGACGGGGGCTTGAGCCTCGGTCAGGCTTGGGTTGCAATGCAGCAGGCTCCTTACGAGCCCAGCTAGGAGGGTTTTCCCATGTGCCTCGCCATACCCGCCCTGGTGGTCGAAATCGGCGCGGACGATCAGGCCAGGGTCGACCTGGGAGGCGTTCGCAAGGACATCTCGCTCGCCCTCGTCGACGGCGTCTCGGTGGGTGACTACGTGATCCTGCACGTGGGCTACGCGCTCACGCGGCTGGACCCGGAGGAGGCGGCCAGGACGCTCGCCCTGATGGCCGAGGCCGGCGTCCTGGAGTCCGCGCCGGGCGCATGAGATACGTCGACGAGTTCCGGAATGGCGAGGTGGCCCGGGGGCTGGCGCGAGCCATTGCCGCGGAGGTGCAGCCCGGGCGCCGATACAACTTCATGGAGTTCTGCGGCGGCCATACCCACGCCATCTCGCGCTACGGCGTGCCGGATCTGCTGCCGGCCAACGTGCGCATGATCCACGGCCCCGGCTGTCCGGTCTGCGTGCTCCCCATCGGCCGTATCGACTTGGCGATCGGACTCACGTTGGAGCGCGGTGTGATCCTCTGCACCTACGCCGACACGCTGCGCATTCCCGCGTCGGGCGGGCTCTCGCTGCTGCGCGCCAAGGCGCGGGGCGGTGACGTGCGGATGGTCTACTCGGTGACCGACGCCCTGTCGATCGCGCGCGAAAACCCGGACCGGGAGGTCGTCTTCTTCGCCATCGGCTTCGAGACCACGACGCCGCCCACGGCGGTGGCCATCCGGCAGGCCAGGGCCGAGCGCCTCGCGAACTTCAGCGTGCTGTGCTGCCACGTGCTCACCCCCTCGGCGATCATGAACATCCTCGAGTCACCCGAGGTGCGCGAGCTGGGCACCGTGCCCCTGGACGGGTTCGTCGGTCCAGCCCATGTCTCGACGGTGATCGGCAGCCGGCCCTACCAGTTCTTTGCCGAGGAGTACCGCAAGCCCGTGGTCATCGCCGGCTTCGAGCCGCTCGACGTGATGCAGGCGATCCTGATGCTGGTGCGCCAGGTCAACGAGGGGCGGGCGGGGGTCGAGAACGAGTTCACGCGCGCCGTCACCGAGGAAGGAAACACCAAGGCCCAGGACCTGGTATCGGAGGTCTTCGAGCTGCGCCGCAGCTTCGAGTGGCGCGGCCTGGGCGAGGTGCCGTACTCGGCGCTGAGGATTCGCGAGGCCTATGGCGACCTCGACGCGGAGCGCCGTTTCGGCCTCGAGTACCGGCCCGTTCCGGACAACAAGGCCTGCGAGTGCGGCGCGATCCTGCGCGGGGTGAAGAAGCCCACCGACTGCAAGATCTTCGGCACCGTCTGCACGCCGGAGAACCCGATGGGGTCCTGCATGGTCTCGTCAGAGGGCGCCTGCGCCGCGCACTACACCTACGGCCGGCACAAGGACGCCGAGGCGGCGGTCTCGTGAGCGGCCAGGTCAGGAAGGGCTACGTCCGGGCGCTCGACCTCAAGCACGGCCAGGTGGACATGAGCCACGGAGGCGGCGGTCGGGCCATGGTCCAGCTGATCTCCGATCTGTTCGCCCGGGAGCTCGGCAACGAGCTGCTGGACCAGGGCAATGACGGGACCGTGCTGCCCGCCGCCGCGGGCCGGCTCGTGGTCTCAACCGACAGCCACGTGGTGTCGCCGCTGTTCTTCCCGGGTGGCGACATCGGCTGCCTGTCGGTGCACGGCACCGTGAACGACGTGGCGGTGATGGGCGCGACGCCGCTCTATCTGACCGCCGGCTTCATCCTAGAGGAAGGCTTTCCGCTGGCGGACCTCGCGCGCATTGCCTCGTCGATGGGGCGAGCGGCGGCAGAGGCCGGCGTCAAGCTGGTCGCCGGCGACACCAAGGTGGTCGAGCGTGGCAATGGCGACGGGGTCTTCATCACGACGACCGGCGTCGGCCTGCTGCCCGACGGACTGAGCCTCTCCGGGGACGGGGTGCGGCCCGGCGACGCCGTGCTGGTCTCCGGCCGCATCGGCGACCACGGCGTGGCCATCATGAGCCGCCGGGAGAACCTGTCCTTCGACGCGGAGATCCTGTCCGACACCGCGGCGCTGAACGGCCTGACAGCGGCCATGCTCGCGAGCGGCGCCGCGCTTCGGGTGATGCGCGACCCGACGCGCGGCGGACTGGCGGCGACCCTGAACGAGATCGCCCACCAGTCCGGCGTGGGCTTCCAGCTCGAAGAGTCGGAGATCCCGGTCTCGCCGCGGGTGGAGGCCGCCTGCGAGCTGCTGGGGCTGGATCCGCTGAACATCGCCAACGAGGGCAAGCTGATCGCCGTCTGCGCGGCCGAGGATTCGGGCGGGCTGCTGGCGGCCATGCGTGCCCACCCGCTGGGGCGCGACGCCGCGATCATCGGCCATGCGCTCGAGGACCCCAACCGGTTCGTGCGGATGCGCACCCGCTTCGGCGGCCAGCGCATGGTGGACTGGCTCTCCGGCGAGCAGCTGCCCCGGATCTGCTGAGTTGAGGATCCTGCTCCTCACCCATGCCTTCAACAGCCTGACCCAGCGGCTGTACGTGGAGTTGGCCGCGCTGGGCCACGAGCTGTCGGTCGAGCTCGACATCAACGACGCCGTGACCCAGGAGGCCGTGGACTTGTTCCGGCCCGACCTGATCATCGCCCCCTTCCTGAAGCGCGCGATCCCCGAGGCCATCTGGCGGCAGCACATCTGCCTGGTCGTCCACCCCGGCATCGTCGGCGACCGGGGACCCTCGGCCCTGGACTGGGCGATCATGGACGGCGAGTCCGTGTGGGGCGTCACCCTGCTGCAGGCCGAGGCCGAGATGGACGCTGGACCGGTCTGGGCGGCCGAGACCTTTCCGATGCGCCCGGCCAAGAAATCCAGCCTGTATCGCAACGAGGTCACCGAGTCCGCGGTGCGGGCCGTGCTCGAGGCGCTGGACCGCCTGCCCGACTACCGGGCCGGGCGCTGGCGGCCGACGCGGCTCGACGAGATAAGCGATGCGCGCGGGCGCCTGCGCGCGCCCGTGCGCCAGTCGGATCGCGCGATCGACTGGGAGCACGACCAGACGAGCCGGGTGCTGACCCGAATCCGCGCCGCGGACGGCTTCCCGGGTGTCCAGGGCAGCCTGTTCGGCGTGCCGTGCCGGCTGTTCGACGCGCGCACCTACCCGGCCCGCGGACGGCCGGGCGAGCTCGTCGGCCGCTGCGGCGACGGCCTGGTGCGGGCCACCGCGGACGGCGCGGTCTGGATCGGGCAGGTACGGCGGCTCGACGGCCATGAGGCAAACAAGCAACCGATCGAGCGGCCTACCGGGCTGCCGATCAAGCTGCCGGCGGCGGTCGCCTTTCCCGAGTCCGAGGCCCTCGAGGTGCTCGACGAGCTGCCGGTCGACCCGATCCGTTACCTGGAGCGCGACGGCGTCGGTTATCTGCACTTCGATTTCTACAACGGCGCCATGGGCACCGCGGCCTGCGAGCGCCTGCTCGAGGCCTATTGCGCGGTGCGCGAGCGGCCGGTTCGGGTGCTGGTGCTGATGGGCGGTGCGGACTTCTTCAGCAACGGTCTGGACCTCAACCGCATTGAGGCGGCGGCGAGCCCGGCCGACGAGTCGATGCGCAACATCGAGGCCATGGACGAACTCTGCCGGACCCTGATCGAGACGGAAGACCGGGTTACCGTTGCCTGTCTCCGGGGCAACGCCGGCGCCGGCGGCGCCTTCCTCGCGTTGGCCGCCGATCGGGTCTGGGCCCGGGCCGGCGTGGTGCTGAACCCCCACTACAAGAACATGGGCAATCTCTACGGCTCGGAGTACTGGACCTATCGGCTGCCGGGGCGGGTCGGAGGGGAACGGGCCGCGGAACTGATGAGCCGGCGCCTGCCGCTCGGCGCAGCCCAGGCCGAGGCGATGGGCTTTATCGACGCCTGCCTCGACGGCGAGTCGATCGACGCGGAGATCGAGCGCCGGGCGGGAGCGCTCGCGGCCTCGGCGAGCTTCGACGATTGGATCGCCGAGAAGCGCCGCCGCCGCGCGGCCGACGAGTCGGCCCGGCCGCTGGCGGACTACCGCGCCGACGAGCTCGCGCACATGCGCCGCAACTTCTACGGCTTCGATCCCAGCTACCACGTCGCCCGGCACCACTTCGTGCACAGGACGCCGCACTCCTGGACGCCGCGGCACCTCGCGCGTCACCGGGAGTTGGGCTGGAGAGTGCCGGAGGGCTGATTTCGGTGCGCGCCGAGCTTCGGCTATCCAGCGAGGGCGCAGGATGGCAGGGCCTTAACCTGTGCCGAGACACCGGTCAAGATATGACCCTGACCGTTCACGGCAAATCCGCTGGATCGTGCCCGATCGGTGGCGCAGGAGTACCTGGCGATCGCCGCCGACGGTGCCGGCCCGACCATGCAGTGGAGTGCTCGGGCGTTCGCCTGCCAGTTCCACCTGCACGTGGGCGACCTCGCATCGGCGGCGGCCGACAACGACGTGGCGCTCGAGCTCGGCCTTGAGCTCGGCGCCGTCGACTGCGAGAGCTGGTGGGCCGCCGTCGCGGCGAGCATCATGTCGTTACGCGACGCTGGCTACCCCGATCCCGAGTTGGCCGGCGAGTTGGCCGATCGGTTCCCGGGCGCCATCGTGTGGCGGACCTCTCAGGCTGTCGCGCTGGTCGCCCGGGGACGGGACGACGAGGGCCGGGAGCTCATCGAGGACCACGGCCTGGATGACCCGACGTCGTTCCCGAGGGACGTGCTCTGGTTCACCTGCGTGCACAACCTGGCCAGAGGCGTCGGCGCGCTGGATGACGCCGCGGTCGCCCGATCGCTCCTCGCGGCGGCTGAGCCCTACGCCGACTACGTCAGCCACTACTGCGCCGCCGTCATCGGATCGATCCGGGAACCGCTCGCGCTCCTGCGGAGCGCATCCGGGGACCTCGACGGCGGGATCACCGAATGCGAGCGGCGCTCGACTGGGCCACCCGTCACCGGCTGGAGCTGTGGAAGGTGATGTACCGGGTCATGCTCGCCGAGCTGCTGGCCCGCCGGGGCGACCCCGCTGACCTCACCGAGGCACGGACCGTGCTCGCCGAGACGCTCCCGGAGGCCGAGCGGCTGGGCAGTCGGGATGGACCACCCGCGGGGCGCCCGTCCTCGACGACATCGAGTAGCGGAACCGGGGCCGCCAGCGGGGGTCGGCGACGACTGCCGGGTCCGACGCACCAGTCTCCGCACAGGTGACGCGCAGGTCCTGTAACGCGGCCCGATTCATGATCCTCCGGTCAACCGTCGCGACCCACAGCGGAGCGCTCATGGACACCACCGACACATCCCCCGACCTGCCGGTCCCTCTCTCGGCTGACGCCGCCGACGGTGCATCGTCGCTGCTGCACAGCCGTCGCGGCCTCCTCGCCGGAGTCGGCGGCAGCACGCTGCTCGTCGGCTTCGGCATGGCGGGGTGCAGCACCGGACCCAGCGCCGGCCGCGGCACGATCGACTGCTACCAAGGGCTGCTCGCGTTCCTCGTCCCCGGGAACGACGCCTACTCCCTGCAACAGGGGGTGGTGCGTCCCGGTCCGGGCGGCGTGTCGGACCGGGCCGAACGTGCCCTCGCCGGGTCCTTCAACGAGTCGTTCCCCGTCCCGATCACGGTTCCGGGCGTCAACCTCACGGTCCCGCTGGAGCTGTTCATCGCTCAGCTGCTGGACAACGAGGCTCGGGTCGTCGCCCCCGGCTCCGGAGCCGGACCCTTTGCGTCGCCGTTCGCCAACCTGTCCTTCGACGACAAGGTCGAGGTGTTCCGCCGGTTCGAGGCGGAGCGGCTCTACGACGGGACGTTCCTGCGGTACCTGCTCAACACCGTGCCCACGTTCGCGGGCTTCATCGCGCTGTCCGAGGTCGCCACGTTCGATCCCGCGACGAGGACCCCAACCGGCCGACCGGCCAGCTGGGACCTCACCGCCTACCCAGGGGTCGCCGACGGCCGCAACGAGCTCGTCGGTTTCTACCGCGGCGTGTCGTCCACCGACTGAAGGGAGATGTCTCATGCGTGATGTGATCGTGGTGGGTGCCGGGGGCGGTGGTCCTGTCGCCGCTGCCGAGCTGGCGGCTCAGGGGCTCGACGTGCTGGTCCTCGAGGCAGGCGCGCGCTTCGCCGACCCTGCAAGTGAGTGGACGCATTTCGAGAACGATGCGAACAACGCCGTCACCGGCTACATGCGTTTCGGGCCGAGCGACCGGGACCGGTCGCCATGGGCGGCGGACCTGCCCTACCCGTTCGCGGTCTCGCAGGTGGCAGCGGTCGGTGGCACCACGACGCACTTCTACGGGAACTGCCCACGAGCGATGCCCGGGGTGTTCGCCGGGTATGCCGGGGCCGACGCAGCCGAGTACGACACCGGGCACCTGTTCCCGTTCAGCTACGACAGCCTGATCCCGTACTACGAGTGGGTCGAGGAGCGCCTGCGGTCCAGACCGCCGCGATGGGCCGCAAGGAGCAGGCGTTCCTGAACGACGCCGCGGCCGTGGGTCTGGCGCACCAGACGACCAAGGACATCCTCGGTCCGGGGCACCGCCGCCCAGGAGAACTGCATCCTCCAGCCGGGCGGCACCAGGGCCGCACGGACGACCCCGCCCAACTGACCTGGCCGACGGCGACGGGGTGCACCCTGTGCGGCCATTGTTTGCAGGGCTGCTACCAACCGATGAACTCGCCACGCAACCTCCGGGCCCGGCGGTCGACCGACACTCCTATGTCCCGATGATGCTGACGGCCGACGCATGGTCTCCCGGTGGGCGGGCGGCGACGCTCATGGCGGACGCCAGCGTGACCAAGTTGCTGACCGAACCCCGAAACGGTCGCGAGCACGTGGTCGGCGTCCGGTTCCGGCACGGCGGCCAGGTGCACGAGAGCGCGTCGGTGGTCTGCCTCGCCGGTGGACCGCTGCAGTCACCGAGGCTCTGACGCCTGCCGAACCCGAACGGCTGGGTGGGTGCGGGTCTCACCGATCACTACTTGGACTTTCTCGTGGGGGTCATGGCCGACGACGTCGGCGGAGCGCTCGGTGCCGCTTCCGCCGCCCGTGCCGACTGGCCCGGCTATGGCGGGATCGAGAACGTCTGCGCCGGGCCGGCCCAGCAAGCGCTGAGCCTCACCTACAGCGACCAGGGCATCAGCGGGTACTACGACAACGGCGGCCAGGCGGCCCTGCATGGTGCCGACACCGTCGGCCGACTGGTGGGCCCGGACCTCTTGGACCGGGTCGGCGACGTCAACCGGTTGCTGAGCGTGGTGATCATCACCGACGACGACGTGGAGCAACAGAACCGGGTGACCTTGTCGGACATCCCGCCGACCGAGCTCGGCCGGCGTCCACGGGTCGTGATCAACCATCGCAACCGGTCCGCGAGGACGCAGCGCAACCGGGAGTTCCTCGCGGCCCGAGCGGTCGAGATCCTCCGGGCTGCCGGCGCCACGTCGGTCCACCGCAGCAACTGGCCGCCCACGGTCCTGCACGGCCATTCCACGATGAAGATGGGGGCCGATCCGTCGAGCTCGGTGACCTCGCCAACAGGAGACCTGGGCGGTCGGGGGGCTGTACGTCACCGACAACTCGGTGCTGTCCAACTCGCTCGGCGGCCCCAACTCGACCCTGACCACCCAGGCGGTCGCCACCCGGATCGCCGAGAGCATCATGACGACCCACTTCGCCGGGGATCCGTGGGTCGTCGGCGGCGCGCCGGTGTCGTCGATCGACGACAGCGTGACCCAGGCGGTGCTGGCCCGGGGCCTCTGAGAACGTCGCCGTCGGCCATCAGGCACCTCCTGGCGTCGGGGAGCGCCAGGGCTGTACGAAGTCCCTGACGGACCTGCTGCGTGGAGCGGGTGCGATCTCCTACGCTGCTTCGGTCCTGACGGGGGAGTGGATGGGGCAGGAACTGCAGGTCGGGTTGCTCGGAGCTCTGACGATCGACACCGGCAACGGCAGTTCGGTCGGGCTGCCGGCACGCGACGCAGCGCCGCCTGCTCAGCGTGCTGGCGCTCGAAGCCGGTCACGTCCTGCCGGCGCCCCGCCTGTGCGAGCTGCTCGAGATCTCGAACGGATCACTGCGAACGTCGGTGAACCGACTTCGGTCCACGATCGGTGACCACCTGGCGACGTCGCCACCGGGCTACCTGCTCACGGCGCGGACCGACCTGGCCGAGTTCGAGCAGCTGGTGTCGGGCGGTCATGCTGCCGACAGCGGGGATCCGATCGAGCGGTGGGACCGGGCGCTGGAACTCTGGCGCGGCGAGCCCCTCGAGGAGTTCCGCGACGAGTCCTGGGCCGTGGCGGTGGTGGAGCGGCTCTGGGAGCTGCGCTCGGTGGCGATCGAGTCCAGGGCGGAAGTCCTGATGGAGGTTGCGCGGCGGGCCGACCTGGTGGTCGCCGAGATGCGGGCGCACGTCGCCGACCACCCCTTGAGGGAGCGGCCCAGGATGATCCTGATGCGGGCGCTGACCGAGGAGGGACGCGCCACCGAGGCGTTGCGGGTCTACCAGGACCACCGACGGCATCTGGTCGAGTCGAC
>CAVPOY010000041.1:0-56466 GCA_963707135.1 uncultured Gammaproteobacteria bacterium
AGTACGCGGACTTCGACCTCGTCGCTGTGGTCGACACACACCCGGGCTCGGGCACCTGCCGTCTGCCGGGCGGCGTCGTCCCGGACATCGTCGTGGATCACCACCCGATGGACGAGACGATGGAGGGCGTCGCGGTGCCCTTCCTCGACACGCACTTCGGCTCGACGTCGACCATGGTCGGGTGGCTGATGGTCGAGAACCACATCCCGGCCTCGACGCGCGTCGCGACGGCGCTGGTCTACGGGATCAAGACCGACACGCTCGACCTCTCGCGCTCGGAGAACCCCTACGACGAGCTCGTCTACCACGAGATGTACGACCGCTCGGACCGGCAGATCCTCCGGCGCATCCAGCGTGCCCGGCTGCCGCAGGACTACTTCCAGGTCCTGGAGCGGGGCCTGCGCCGCGCGCGCGTGACCGACTTCGCCGTCACGACCTACCTCGGCAAGGTCGAGCACTCGGACGCCGTCGCCGAGATGGCCGATCTCCTGTTTCGCCTCGAGGGCATGCGCTGGGCGATGGTGGGGGGGGTGAAGGGCCCGATGATGTACATCTCGATCCGGGCCGTGCGCGCGGAAGGGGTGGACGCGGGGCGCGTGGCCAGCGCGATCAGCGACGGGAACGGTGGTGGGCACGAGACGTTCGCCGCGGCGCAGATCCACCGTCCGGCGGACGGGACGAAGCCCGAGGCGTTCTTCGACCTCCTGTGGCGCCGCTTCCTGAAGGAGGTCCGAGCCAAGAGGAGCCTGGCACGGCCGCTGACGGTGCCCGTCGACGCGAAGACGGCGGAGGACGAGGCGCACGCCAGGATGGAACAACGCCGGTCCGCGCGCGCCGACGACGCGTAGGAACGCCCCCGCGCGTCGCGCACGGGGGGGCGAACGTCACCCCGCCCACGACGCGCCGGTACGCTGGGACGCCCGGCCGAGCTCCCTCCGCGACGAGATGCCCATGCGACGACATCGCCCGCTGATCGCCCTCCTGCTGCTGGCGCTGGTGCTGCCCCTGACGCCCCTCGGGGCCAACGAGGAGCCCAGCTACACGGATCTCGAGAAGGAGGTCAAGAAGGCCCTCGATGCCGAGGACCCGGCGGTGCGCGGGCGCGCGTTCGAGGTGCTGACCCGGACGAGCGACCTGCGGGCCGTGGAGCTCGTCATCAAGAGCGTCCGGCGGCTCGAGAGCGACCTGGAGAAGGTGCGCGCGGACCAGACCAAGATCGAGCAGGACTACGAGGCCCAGTTCTCCAAGAAGGTCAAGGCCGACCAGTGGTTCGAGAGCTCGACCCGTTCCGCCAAGGACATGGACCGCTACAACGACGCCGTCCGCAAGATCCGCAAGAAGATGGACCTCCTGCTCCTGAAGGGGCGCAGCCTCGAGAACGACCACACCCGGACGAAGGCGCTGATCGACGGCGCCGTCCGCGCGCTGTCGGGCGTCCTGTCCAGGCTCTCGACCGAGGACCTCGCGCCGGGCCTGGATACGGTGGCGGCGTACTGGCGCGACGCGAAGGACCTCGAGATCCGCATGCGCTGGCTGGACGCGCTGGGCGACCTGGAGCGGCCCGGGATCGCCGAGCGCATCCGCGAGGCGGCCCGGAACGAGGAGCTGCCCTTCCCGATGCGCGCGGCGGCGCTCCAGACGCTGGGCGGCCGCAAGGACACGGGGGCCTTCGACATGGCCGTCCCGTACCTCGCCGACCCCACGCAGGCGTGGGACATGGCGGCGGCCGCCGTGCAGGTGTTGCGCCTGCTCCACGAGAAGCGCTCGATCCCGCCGCTCATCCAGTTCCTGAAGCGCGAGGATCTCGGTCGGCTGCGCGACGACGCGCACGTCGCGCTCCGGTCGCTCACCGGCGAGAAGCACGGGCCGTACTTCGAGCCGTGGAACCGGTGGTGGGAGGAAGAGCACGAGCGGTTCGCGATGCCGCTGAAGCCCGTGGACCCGGAGCACACCGCGCAGCCGGAGGGTCAGACCTTCTACGGCATCCACACGTTCAGCGACAGGGTGTTGTTCATCCTCGACATCTCGGGTTCGATGGACCAGGCGCCGCAGACCCGCGAGGGCGAGGGCCCGAAGGCGCCCAAGATCCAGGTCGCCCGCAAGGAGCTGCTGGGCTTCCTCCTGGGCTTCGAGGAGCGGGCGCGCTTCAACGTCATCTTCTTCAACCACGAGGTCGTGCCGTGGCAGCAGAAGATGGTCGAGGCCACCGAGACCAACAAGCGCCGGGTGCAGAAGTGGATCGAGGGTCAGGAGCCGCTGGGCGGCACGAACATCCACGACGCGCTCGAGGCGGGCTTCGGCCTGGCCATGCGCGCCACGGGCGAGCCCGTGGTGGACACCATCTTCTTCTTGACGGACGGACGACCGACGGCCGGCAAGGTCCAGGACCCGGAGCAGATCCTCGCCGCGGTCGCCGACTGGAACCGGACGGCGCGCGTGACCATCCACTGCGTCGGGGTCGGGGACCACGACGCGGACTTCATGCAGAAGCTCGCGAAGCTCGGCGGCGGCGAGTACCGCAAGCGCTAGACGCCCGAGAGGGGGCGTCTCCAGGGCGATCCGGACCGCCCCGCCAGCCCGATCCGTAACGTCTGATAATGTACGTTATGTTGCGTTGTGGGGGTGGCGAGATCGCAGGACATGGCCGCCGGGCCCCTCTCGAGGCGTGGATCAGGCCTGCGAGGCCCGTCTCCCGAGGACGAATGCGCCCCCGACGAAGAGCGCGCCGGCGAGCACGGCCAGCCAGGCGTTTCGACCGCGGACGTCCTCGGCGAGTCGGGCCTGCTCCTCGTCGGCCTGGGCGAACGCCTCGGACACGCGCTCGGGATCCTCGCCCTCGTAGGCGGTCCGCATCCGCTCCTCGTAGAACCAGGCGCACCACCGGGCGTACCAGTCCTGCCACGCCACCGGGGCGTCCAGGACGCGCCGGCGCAGCACCGGACTCTCGTCGGGCAGCCACCGCGCGCCCGTGGTCTCCCGCTGGCGTCGCTCCCGCACCAGCGCGGTGAGGAGCGGCCACGGATCCTGGACGGGGTCCGCATGCCGGGGATACGGAGCCCCCCCACCGGCCAGGATCCAGCGCAGCTGGTCGGCGAGGACCTCGTCCGTGGCCGTGCGGGCCGCAGCCTCGCACCGGGCCCTCAGCGCCTCGTCGCCCGTCGGCCGCCACCAGAGATCGCGGAGCGCGAAGGGCAGCAGCGCTCGGGCGTCGAGGGCGGCCGTCACGTCTCCGACGTGCGCCTCGATCCGGTCCGGCCGCCCCTCCATCCACTCCTGCTGGGCGGCGAGCCGCGCGGGCAGGTCGGGACCCGGCTCCGCCGGTGCGGGTGCGGGCTCGGGCTCGAACGGTGCGGGGCCCGGCGCCGGGACCGCGACGTCCTCCAGCAGGGCGGTGTAGAGCCAGCCGAAGTTCATGTTGTGGCGGATGTCCGGGTCCTTGTAGAACAGGCGATCGAAGTCGCGCTCGACGAGGCCCAGCTCGCGCACCTCGCCGTTCACGTCGAGACGGACGGGGCGGTCCAGGTCCACCAGGTCGTCGTTGAGGTACACGTTCAGCCGCTCGACGCCCCGCGCGTCGATCCGGATCGTGTTGGGATCGTCCTCGGTGTCGAGGGCCTCGACCGCCAGGCCGACCTCGGGCGCGTGCTCGTCCACCTTCGTCAGCACGATCCACTGCGCGTAGCCGTGGTCCGGCCGCTTCCAGCGCCACCTGAACCGGGTCGGCACGACGCGGCGGCGCGCGGTCAGCCACGTCAGGAGCGCCTCGTCGTCGCCGACGGTGACGTCGGGGTGGCCCGCCTGCTCGAGCTCGCGGGCGAGCGCGTCGTCGCCGGCGACGAAGACCGGCACGCTCGCGTAGTTCACCACCACGTCCAGGTCGATGGGCTGACCGGGCCTGAGCACCAGGCCCGCGAGCACGTGCGGGAAGGCGGCCGCCAGCGCGGCGGCAGGCGCACCGCCGTCCACCACGATGCGGTCGAAGTCGACGTGGTAGCGGCGCCAGAAGTCCGTGAGGACGGCGGTCAGGAACCGGTGGCGGATGGCGCCGTCCTCCAGGAACTTCGCGCGGGCCGCGACGGGCGCCAGGATCAGCCAATCGTCGTAGAGGTCCTCGAAGTCGTCCCTCGGGTACCGCCGCTTCAGGACGGCTGCGCCGGGGTACTTCGCCCGACCGTCCAGCGCCTCGTGGATCGCGAGCAGGAACGGCAGGGGCGCGGGGCGCGGAACCTTGCCGAGGGCGCGGTCGCTGGGGTAGTCCTCGGGCAGGCAGTACGTGAAGCGCCGGGCCTCCGACACGAGGCTGACGTAGAGGCCGTCCTTCTCGAAGTCGATGATCTCGTTCTCGCGCCGCCACTTCCGGTCGTCGAACGGCGGCAGGAAGTGGCGGCCCTGCATCGCGATCTCGAGCAGCAACCCGAGATCGACGAGCGCATCCCGGCCGGTCCGCTCCTTCAGGTCCGCGAGGGCCTGCAGGAAGACCTTGCGCGGCCGCCAGCGAAACTCCAACTCCGGGTCGAGGTACCCGCGCGCGGCCTCGGTGAGCTGCCGCTCGTCCTCGGCCCGCGCGATCCCCGCCAGCAGCCCGAACCCGAGCGCGGCGACGCAGAGCGCGGCGGCGAGGCGCCTCACCGGCGGTCGAGCTCCGCGTCGGTGAGCTGGTCCACGTCGCTGAGGTCGTCGGTCAGGACGTGGCTCTGCGCCTGCTCCGGGTCGAAGCGCACGGTCAGGCGCTCCAGCGCGAACGAGGGCGTCATGAAGCGGCGGCGGCCCTGGCACGTCGGGGTGTCCTATTGGCGGGATCCCCGCCTAGCCGTTCTCCTACGCGGGTCGCTTGCACGCGGCGGGGGACTTTCCATCGGGGACAATGAGCCCTACCCGATCGAGGAAGACATGGACTACACGATCCCGATGCACGGCGGGGGCCGCGGACTGCCCAGTGTCATGATCGAGATCCGCCAGGACGAGATCCGTACCGCGGCGGATGCCGCGGATTGGGCGGCGCTGATTGGTCGGGCCTTTCAGCGGATCGAGTCCACGGCACCGCGCTGCATAGGCGGGTAAAAGGGTAAAGAGTAGAGAAAGGAAATTGCCTAATCGGGTCGCCCGGGGGAGGTTCTTTCCCTCAGCTCCCACGGTTCGCCGCATGTGGGTCCGCACGGGTCGCTTCCTTCCGGATTTCAAGGGACTGGATGGTAGGGATGTCCCGCCAGAGTCGGTTAGGATGCACCTCGACGGGATCAGGCAACGGCAGTCCTTCCGCGGGCGGATTGATCCGGGCGCTCGCCCGGGCGGCAAGCCCGACACTCGGCACCTGCGAACGCGCGTACACCGCGGTTGGACCGATTCCAAGCATCGGCGGCTCAGGCAGGCCTAGCCGGCGGCCGCCCGGCTTCCCAGCAGGCGCCGCAGCAGCAACCGCCCGTCGAACGCCAGGACCGTGGCGAGAAAGACCATCAGCAACAAGGTCCCGACCACCATGGAATGCCAGCCCAGAGCGCCGATCAGAAGCCGGCTGCCGGCGTACAGCCCCAGCCCGAGCAGCACATACCCGAGGACGCGCCCGACGTCGTAGGGAACCGGGTAGTACTTGCGCCCCAGGACGTAGGACATCACCACCATCGACGCGTAGCAGACCAGGTGCGCCCAGGCCGCTCCCTGGTAGCCGAACATCGGCACCCACCACAGCAGCAGCCCAATGGTGATCGCGGCGCCCACGAGTGACACACCGGCCCCCATCAGCGTACGGTCGGTCAGCTTGTACCAGATCGACAGATTCACATAGATGCCGAGCAGCAGGTTCGCGACCAGCAGCACCGGAACCACGACGAGACCGTCGCGATAGTCCCGGCCGACGAAGTACTGGAAGACGTCGAGGTAGAGCGTGACCACCAGAAAAATGAGCACGCAGAAGATCACGAACCAGTTCAGCACCACCGCGTAGGTGCGGCGCGCATCGCTCTGCCGGGCATAGGCGAAGAAAAAGGGTTCGCCGGCGTAGCGGAACGCCTGGATGAACAGCGTCATCAGTATCGAAAGCTTGTAGGAGGCGCTGTAGATGCCGAGCTGAGCCATATTGGTTTCCGGGTCGTAGGGCAGCAGGTACTTGAGCGCCGCCCGGTCGAGCATCTCGTTGACGATGCCCGCGAAACCGATAATCACCATCGGTAGGGAGTAGCGGATCAACCGCCCGAACAGTACCCGGTCGAAACCCGTGGCACCGCCGCGATACTGGGGCGCCAGCAATGCGAGCTTCAGTACGCTCGCGGCAAGATTGGCAATGAACACGTAGCCCACGCCGATGGCGGGGTTCCAGAGCTGCCCGAGCAGCGACTGGGGATCGGCCTCGAAGGCGCGCCGGCAGGCGACGATAAAGAAGAGATTGAGCCCGATGTTGACGCCGATCTCGACCAGCTTCACAACGGCGAACCGCATCGCCTTGTTCTCGGCCCGAAGCCGCGCGAAGGCCACCGCCCCCACGGAATCGAGCGCCAGGATGGCCGCGGTCCACCAAATGTACTCGGGGTGACCGGCGTGCCGGAGCCAATCCGCGACCGGCTGCTGCCACAGCAGCGCGGCGACGAAGAAAGCGACGTTCGCGATCACCAGCACCCGCAGCACGGTCGCGAATACCACCCCGGGCGGCCACTCCCCGCCCTCCCGGAAGCGGAAATAGCCGGTTTCAAGCCCGAATGCCAACAGCACGGCGAAGAATCCCATGTAGGCATAGAATTCCGCGACGACGCCGTACTCCGCGGGCGCGAAGCTGTAGGTAAACAGGGGTACCAGCAGATAATTGAGGAAGCGCCCGAGGATGCTGCTGACGCCGTAGACGGCAGTCTGGGAGGCGAGGCGCTTGAGGGGATTCAAGTTCGGGCTGTTCCGCTGATTTGCGCTCGGGCGCGGCGAGCCCGCATTCTACTCGGGGATGCCCCGCCGTGAGCGACCGGGGTTCGATACGGCCTTCGGGCAACGGTGCCAAGTAGAAGAATTAAGGAGAGTCATGACAAGGCTGGTGTACTTCAAAGAGCTCGACGGGGCCCACGCGGCGGATGTCGCCCGCCTCGCGGCCAAGCTGCTCGGCGCCGCTCCCCTCCAGGGTCCGGCGGTGCTCCGCGGGCTGAGCTCCGATCCCGAGGGGCGGGACCGCAATCTGAGCCTCGGACTGTTCGCCGGACCGAGGCTCGTCGGCTACCTGATGGCCGCGATCGAGGACCGAAGCGCCTATCACGGGCGACCCGAGCGGGTCGTACGGATGCACGAGGTCGCGGTCCTTCCCGCCTTCCGGGGCCGCGTGCGGGACCTGGTCCTGAAACTCGCCCAGTCGCTCTCGGCCTACTGCCCCGGCTGCCCGCTGGAGGCGGCCGCATCCGGCGAGAACCTGCGCCGACTGCGGCGCTTCCGCGGCTTCGCTCGTCACCTGGGATACGCGCTGCTCAAGGACGGCGACGCGCAGGGCCCGGGGAGCGCCGACGGGCCCCAGGTCCTGCGATGGGAGATGCCCGCGGGAGCCGAATGGATTCCGGACACCCCGCTACCCCTGCCACGCGGAGGCTGGGGCCATAGCACCGGCGGCCGGAACCTGGAGGTGCTGCTGATCTCCGAGGCCAGGCAATGGCTGTCGCTCAAGCCCGCCTGGAACCGACTGCTGCGCGAGACCGCGGACTACACGGTGTTTCAATCCTTCGAGCACCTCTGGACCTGGTGGAAGTACTTCGGCCTGAACGGGGCGCTCAACCTGCTGGCCGTGCGCGACGGGACCGAGATCATCGGCATCGCGCCGCTGGCCATATTCCCGGATCGGGTCCGCGGCGCCGTGTTCCGGGACCTGGAGCTCATCGGTGCGCCCTGGCAGGTCGACCGGGCGCAATTCCTGTTCGGCCGCGAACAGGACGCCTGCCTGAGCGCCACCCTCGCCTGGCTGTTCGCGCACCGCGACCGCTGGGACCTGTTCAGGCTGCACGAGCAGCGCGCCGATTTCCCCGTGACGCACCGGATGCGGGAGCGCTTCGGCGCGGAGAAGTGCCTGATCATCGAGCGGGAGTGGCTCTGCCCCTACATCCGGCTCGACGGCGATTGGGAGCGGTTCATCGCCGAGCGGCCGCGCAAGCTCCGGAAGAACCTCAATCGCTCGCACCGCCTGCTGGAACAGGATGGTCCGGTGTCACTCGAAACCCTGGACCGCTGGCCCGAGCTCGAAGCGGGGCTCGAGGCCTATGTCGCGCTCGAGAAGCGGAGCTGGAAACCCGCAAAGGGTATCGACGTCGGACGTTCGAGGGCCTACTTCCGTTTTTACCGTGAGCTGGCGCGGATCTATGGGCGGGACGGCGGATTCCAGCTCAGGTTCCTGAGAGTCGGCGACCGGCGAGTAGCCGGGACCTTCGGTATCGAGTTCGACGGCACCTTCTACTCGATCATGATCGTTCACGACCAGGCCTTCGACCGCGGCTCGCCAGGGACACTGCTGGAGGCGATGGAACTGGAGCGGTGCTTCGCCGACGACATCAAGGAGTACGACTTTCTTGGCGGCTTCCTCAGCAACAAGCTGCGTTGGACCTCGACCGCCCGCGAGACGGTAAACCAGTCGTTCTTCCAGCGGCGACCCCGATTGGTGTTCGACTACGCGATCCGCCACCAGTTGAAGCCGCGGATGCGCGGCTGGCTCGAGCGCCAAGAGCTGCTGCCCATGGCCCGGCGGTGGTCGAAGCAGCTCAAGGATCTCAAGACCCGGTTGCGACGCCGGCCCGCCCTCTCACCCGCGAAGCGCTGAGAATCGCGGGACCCGGACATCGAGCAGCGGACCCTGCCGCGCCCCGCGCACCGTCACGCTGGCCGCGGCTCAGCCGCCGAGGGCCCGTAGCCGCGCGTTCAGCGCGTCGATGTGCTCCAGCAGCTCCAGCGCAAGGGCCGCGCCGGCCATATTGACGCCGAGGTCCCGCTGCAGTCGCAGCACGATCCGCGCCCGGCGCATGCTGTTCAGCGGGAAGCACCAGTGACGACCGCGCCGACCGACTGGCTCCAGTATCCCCTGCTCGACCATCGCCTCGATGGTCTCCGCGCCCACGGCGCACGACTGGCAGAGCTGGATGAGCGTGATCTCCGTCCCCTCGTCCAGGATCTCCGCGGTGACGATCTGCAGCTCGTTCTCGGACATGGGATCAGGACACCCCCATTTTCGCGCGCGGGTTGAACCCGAGCTCGTCTTTCATCTGCCGATACAGCGCCTGCGCCCGCTCGTCGTGCGCGGGCGGTAGCGTGACCTGCAACACCACGTACATGTCGCCAGGCTCCCGGCCCGGCAGGCCCCGGTCCTTTAGCCTCAGCTTGCGGCCCTGATTGGACCCGGCGGGGATCCTGAGATCGACGGAACCGCCCGGTGTCGGCACCTTGACCGTCGCCCCGAGTGCCGCCTCCCAGGGGGCGATCGGCAGATCCAGATAGATGTCCGCCCCGTCCAGTCGGTAGAGGGGATGCGGCCGGAACTCGACCTCAAGGTACAGGTCCCCCGACCCGGCCCCGCCGAGGCCCTGGCCGCCCTGACCAGTGAGCCGGATCTGACGGCCCGGCCGGACGCCCTTCGGGATGCGCACGTTGAGGCTGCGCTCGCGGGTCACCACATGACCGTCCCCGGTGAGCTCCGGCATCCGCAGCGTGATGGTCCGCGTCGCGCCCTGATAGCTGTCCTCGAGGTCGATCAGGACCTTCGCATGGTGGTCCTCGCCGCGCATCCGGAAGGCGCCGCCGGGACCCGCGGCGCGGGGCCCCGAGCGGCCCTGACCGCGCCCGAAGAGCTCCGAGAAAAAGTCGCTGAAATCCGCGGCGCCGCCATCCGTGTAGCCGCCGCCCCGGAACTCGAAGCCCGCGTCCCAGTCCGGCGGCGGCCGAAATTCCTGACCCGCCTTCCAGCGTGCGCCAAGCTGGTCGTACGCCGCGCGCTTCTCCGGGTCTTTCAGCACCTCGTAGGCCTCCCCGACCTCCTTGAAACGCTCCTCCGCGTTGGGCTCCTTACTGACATCGGGGTGGTACTTCCGGGCAAGCTTGCGGTAGGCGCGCTTGACGTCGTCCTGGGTGGCATCCCGGGCGACGCCCATGATTTGGTAGTAGTCCTTGAACTCCATGATTCGCTCCGATGCCTCTGGTCTCGGCCGGCGACGCGGCGACTCTTCTGGACACGGGCCAGTTTACCGGAACGGGGGTACGCGGATCATCGTGCCCCCAGCGCCGGCGGCCCACAGCCGTTTCGATCGAACACTCGAGTGGATCCCGGTTGGCTCGTCGCGAACGGCTCGTGAGATACTTGCCGGCCTTCGAGCACGCCTCTGCGGATGATGCCCCATGAGCGAGACCCGCGACATCCTGGTCACCAGCGCCCTGCCGTACGCCAATGGCCCGATCCACATCGGCCACTTGGTCGAGTACATCCAGACGGATATCTGGGCGCGCTTCCAGAAGATGCGGGGCCACAACTGCTGGTACGTCTGCGCCGACGACGCCCACGGCACGCCGATCATGCTGCGCGCGCGCCAGGAAGGGATCTCGCCGGAGACGCTGATCGCGCGCGTAGCCGAGGAGCACCAGGCGGATTTCGCCGATTTCCGGGTCGGTTTCGATAATTACCACTCGACCCATTCGCCGGAGAACCGCTACTTCGCCAACCTGATCTACGAACGTAACCGCGACAAGGGCCACATCGCCACCCGCACCATCACCCAGGCCTACGACCCGGTCGAGCAGATGTTTCTGCCCGACCGGTTCATCAAGGGCGAATGCCCGAAATGCGGCGCCCCGGACCAGTACGGCGACAACTGCGAGGTGTGCGGCGCGAGCTACTCCCCGAACGAGCTGAAGAACCCGCGCTCGGCCGTCTCCGGCGCGGTGCCGGAGCAGCGCGAGTCCGACCACTATTTCTTTCGGCTGGGCGACTTCGAGGCCATGCTCAAGTCCTGGACCCGCGGCGGCAGCCTCCAGAAGGAGGTCGCGAACAAGCTCGACGAGTGGTTCGAGGCCGGCCTCCAGGAGTGGGACATTTCCCGGGACGCCCCCTATTTCGGCTTCGAGATCCCGGACCACCCGGGGAAGTTCTTCTATGTCTGGCTCGACGCGCCGATCGGATACATGGCGAGCTTCCGCAATCTCTGCGACCGTACCGAGGGCCTGGACTTCGACCACTTCTGGGCGCGGGGCTCGACCGCCGAGGTCTATCACTTCATCGGCAAGGACATCATCTACTTTCATGCCCTGTTCTGGCCGGCGATGCTGCATGGCGCCGGGTTCAGGACCCCGAGCGCGGTCTTCTCCCACGGGTTCCTGACCGTGGACGGCCAGAAGATGTCCAAGTCCCGCGGGACCTTCATCAAGGCGCGGACATTCCTGGACCATCTGAATCCCGAGTATTTGCGCTACTACTTCGCGGCCAAGCTCGGACCCGGTGTCGACGATATCGACCTCAGCCTCGAGGACTTCCAGCTGCGGGTCAACGCGGACCTGGTCGGCAAGGTGGTCAACATCGCGAGCCGCTGCGCGGGCTTCATCACCAAGCGGTTCGACGGGCTGCTCGCCGCGACCCTGCCCGAGAACAATCTGTTTGACGAATTCATCGGCGCTGGGGAATCCATTGCGAGGGCCTATGAGAGGCGAGAATTCAGCCGGGCGGTGCGCGAGATCATGGGGCTCGCCGACCGCGCAAACCAGTACATCGACGAGCGCGCCCCGTGGGTTGTCGCCAAGCAGGCGGGTCGCGAGGCGGAGCTGCAGGCAATCTGCACCATGGGGCTCAATCTCTTCCGGGTGCTGATCGGCTACCTGCGCCCCATCCTGCCCGGGACGGCCGAGGCATCGGAGTCGTTCCTTCGCGTCGACCCGCTGACCTGGGACGATGCAGCGACACCGCTCCTGGGTCACCGGATCGCGCCGTTCCAGGCGCTCATGACGCGCGTCGACCCCAAGCAGATCGAGGCCGTGCTGGATGCCTCGAAAGAGGATCTCACCGCGACAGACGTCAAGAAGACCAAGCCGCACGAAACGGTCACGGAGGGACATCTGGTGAGCGATCCGATCGCCGAGACCATCGAGCTCGCGGACTTCGCCAAAGTCGACCTTCGGGTCGCGCGCATCGTCGAGGCGGCCCTGGTCGAGGGGGCGGACAAACTGTTGCGACTCGAGCTGGATCTGGGCGGCGAACGACGCCAGGTCTTTGCGGGCATCCGCTCAGCCTACGACCCGGCCAGTCTGGTCGGACGGCTGACCGTGATGGTCGCGAATCTGGCCCCCCGAAAGATGCGCTTCGGCACCTCCGAGGGCATGGTCCTGGCGGCCGGTCCCGGCGGCAAGGATATCTTCGTGCTATCGCCCGATCAGGGCGCGGAGCCCGGAATGCGGGTCCGGTAGCCGCCGCCCGGCGGCGGAGAGACCGCTCGTCGGGGCCAGATACCCGCATGCGCTGTCCGTTGTTGCCGCCGAGCTTATCAGCGTATTCTTCTAGAGTTTGGCGGTGGCGCGGACCTCCTTCCGCCAGCGCGCCCGTAACCGCCGGCCACCCGAACGCCCCTGGCAACCCATGACAGAGTACGCCCTCATCCTCGTCGGAACGGTGCTGGTCAACAACTTCGTGCTGGTCAAGTTCCTCGGGCTCTGCCCTTTCATGGGGGTCTCGACCAAACTGGAGACGGCGACCGGCATGGGGCTCGCGACCACCTTCGTGCTGACCCTCTCGTCGGTCTGCGCCTGGTTGGTCAACGAGTACCTGCTGGTGCCGCTCGGCATCGAGTACTTGCGCACCATCGCCTTCATCCTGGTCATCGCGGTCGTGGTCCAGTTCACCGAGACGGTCATGCACAAGACCAGCCCGTTGCTCTACCAGGTCCTTGGCATCTTCCTGCCGCTGATCACGACCAACTGCGCCGTGCTCGGCGTCGCCCTGCTGAACCTGCAGGCCGGGCGCACGCTGGTGGAGGCGGCCCTGTACGGGTTCGGCGCGGCGATCGGATTCTCACTTGTCCTCACCCTGTTCGCCGCCGTGCGCGAACGGGTGGCCGTGGCCGACGTTCCGGAGCCCTTCCAGGGCAGCGCGATCGCGCTGATCACCGCGGGCCTGATGTCGTTGGCCTTCATGGGTTTCGCCGGGCTGGTCGCGAACTGAAGAACCGCCAGCGATGTTGACCGCCATTGCCGCCATCGCCACGCTCGCGACCCTGTTCGGGCTCCTGCTCGGCTACTCGGCGATGCGCTTCCGCGTCGAGGGCGACCCCATCGCGGACCAGATCGACGGCCTGCTGCCTCAGACCCAGTGCGGCCAGTGCGGTCATCCCGGCTGCCGCCCCTATGCGGAGGCTATCGCCCGGGGCGAGGACGAGATCAACAAGTGCGTGCCCGGGGGCGAGTCCACGATGCTGGCGCTCGCGGACCTGCTCGGGCGCGAGCCCCAGGCGCTCGAGGGCGAGGAGAAGCCGCCGGCGGTCGCCTGGATCGACGAGGCCGCCTGCATCGGCTGCACGCTGTGCCTGCAGGCCTGTCCGGTGGACGCCATCGTCGGCGCCGCGAAACAGATGCATGGCGTCATCGCGGCCGAGTGCACCGGTTGCGAGCTGTGCCTGCCGCCCTGCCCGGTCGAGTGTATCCACATGGTCCCGATCCACTCGGACATCGACCATTGGCGTTGGCCCTTCCCGGGCCAGCGCGAGGCCGCCTGAGCCCGGCCCGATGACGGCGCCACGACCCATCCCGCGCAACAGGCACCTGTGGCGCTTCCATGGGGGCATCCACCTGCCCGACGAGAAGGCGCTCTCCAACGCCCTGCCGATCGCGCCGGCGCCTATTCCGGAACGCCTGGTGATCCCGCTGCAGCAGCACATCGGCATCGCGGCGCGACCCAGGGTGGAGCCGGGCGAGCGGGTGCGCAAGGGACAGGTCATCGCCGAGCCCTCGGCCTACATCAGCGCAACGATCCACGCATCCACGTCGGGCACGGTCGTCGCGATCGAGGAGCGCCCGGTCCCGCACCCATCGGGTTTGTCCGCGCTCTGCGCGGTCATCGACGCCGATGGCGAGGACGCCTGGGTCGACGATCTGCCCGAACCGCTCACCAGCTACGCGCAGCTCGACCCGTCGACGATTCGCGAGCGCGTCCGATGGGCCGGCGTGGTCGGGCTCGGCGGGGCGTCGTTTCCGACCAGCGTCAAGCTGAACCCGGGCCCGAATCAGCGGCTGAAGACGCTGATCGTCAACGGCGCCGAGTGCGAGCCCTATATCAGCTGCGACGATCTGCTGATGCGCACGCAGCCCGAACGTATCCTCGAAGGGGCGCGCATCATCCATCACCTGTTGGGCGCCGAGACGATCCTGGTGGGCATCGAGGACAACAAGCCGGAGGCGATCGAGGCCATGCGGCTCGCACTCGCCGAGACGGACATGAGCGGCTACACGGAGATCGTGCCGATCCCGACCGTCTACCCCAGCGGCGGCGAGAAGCAGCTCGTCCGCATCCTGACCGGGCTCGAGGTCCCGAGCACCGGCATACCGGCGCAGATCGGCATCCTGTGCCAGAACGTCGGCTCGGCGGCCGCCGTGGCCGAGGCGGTACTCGAGGGCCGGCCGTTGATCTCGCGCATCGTCACCGTCTCGGGCCGAGCGATCGCCGAGCCGCGCAATCTGGAGGTCCGGATCGGGACCCCGGTGTCCCACCTGATCGAGCACTGCGGCGGTTACCGCGAGACCCCGCGCAAGCTGGTGCTCGGCGGACCCATGATGGGTTTCCAGCTTGAGCACGACCGTGTCCCGGTCACCAAGGCGGCGAACTGCGTGCTGGCGTTGACGGCCGAAGAGGCGCCAGACCCGGGCCGGCCTTTGGCCTGCATCCGCTGCAGCCGATGCGCCGAGGTCTGCCCCGCGCGGCTGCTGCCCCAGCAGCTCTACTGGTATGCGCGAGCCAAGGACCTCGACCGTGTGCAGGACTACAACCTATTCGACTGCATCGAGTGCGGCTGCTGCGCCCAGGTCTGCCCGAGCCATATCCCGCTGGTCCACTACTACCGCTACGCGAAGACCGAGGTCTGGTCGCGGGAGGAGGAAGGTCGCAAGGCCGAGATCGCCCGCGAGCGCCACGAGGCGAGGCTGGACCGGCTCGCGCGGCAGGAGGAGGAACGCCAGTCCCGGTTGCGCAAGAAGAAGGAGTCGCTCGACGGCGCCTCGGGCGACGCGGGACAGTCCGCGAAGAAGGCCGTGATCGAGGCGGCCAGACAGCGCGCCGCGGCCAAGGCAGCGTCCCGGCCCACCCCGGCCGAGACACCGGGGGCCGACCGGTGATCCAGAAGCAGACCTACAGAGTTCCGCTCCCGGCAGCCGCATGACCGCGACCCTGGTCTCCTCGCCACACGGACCGCGCCCGGAGCGCGTCGACCGGGTCATGCTCCAGGTACTGCTGGCACTGGTGCCCGGAGCGCTGGCCATGACCTGGTACTTCGGCTGGGGACTGCTGATCAACATCGCGCTCGCGAGCCTGTTCGCGGTCGCCGCCGAGGCCGCCGTGCTGAAGCTCCGCGGTCGCCCGGTGCGGCCGGCGGTCGGCGACCTGAGCGCGCTGGTGACGGCCGTCCTGTTCGCGCTGTCGGTGCCGCCGACGCTGCCCTGGTGGCTTACGCTGCTCGGAATCCTATTCGCGATCGTGCTCGCCAAGCAGCTCTACGGTGGGCTCGGCTACAACCCCTTCAACCCCGCCATGGCGGCCTACGTGTTCTTGCTTATCTCCTACCCGGTGCCCATGACCAGCTGGCTCGCGCCGTACATGCTCGCCGAGCACCCGCTCTCGCTGATCGAGTCACTGAGGCTGATCCTGACCGGAGACCTTCCGGCGGGACTCGCCTGGGACGCGATTTCGGCGGCGACCCCGCTCGATGAGATGCGCACCCAGCTCGGTCAGAACCGGATGATCGACGAGATCCGCCAGAGTCCACTGTGGGGCGACTACGGCGGGCGGGGCTGGGAGTGGGTCGGCAACTGGTTCCTGGTCGGCGGCCTGTACCTGATCTGGCGGCGGATCATCACCTGGCACATCCCGGTGTCCATGCTCGGAGCGCTGCTGCTGATGGCGGGGCTCTTCTGGGCCTTCGACCCCCAGTCACACCCGTTCCCGGCATTCCATATGTTCAGCGGCGCGGCGATCCTGGGCGCCTTCTTCATCGCCACCGACCCGGTGAGCGCCTCCACGACCCGGAAGGGCCAACTGATCTTCGGCGCCTCCATCGGTGTCCTGGTGTTCGTGATCCGCTCCTGGGGCGGCTATCCGGACGCGGTGGCGTTCGCGGTCCTTCTGATGAACATCGCCGCGCCCACCATCGACCACTACACCCAGCCCCGGGTATTCGGGCACGGCAGGAGCAGCCCATGAAGACAGCACCCATGTTCATCGCGGCCTTCGTCCTCGGCAGCTTCGCCGTCGCCGGCGTCGCACTGGTCGCGGTCACCCACGAGGCGATGGACGGGCGCATCGCCGAGAACCAGCGCCTCGCCATGCAGCGCAAGCTGGAGTCCATCGTCCCGGCCGGCCAGATGGACAACGACCCGCTGACGGATCTGATCGAGGTCAGCGACCGCGACCTGCTGGGCGCCGAGCGTACGCGGGTCTACCGGGTCCGGAGCGCCGGCCAGCCGGTCGCGCTGATTCTCAACCCGGTCGTACCGGACGGTTACGCGGGCCCTATCGAGCTTCTGGTCTCGGTGCTGCACGACGGCACGGTGGGCGGCGTGCGCGTGCTCGCGCACCATGAGACCCCGGGACTCGGGGACAAGATCGAGGAGGACAAATCCGACTGGGTCCTCGGGTTCGCCGGCAAGTCGCTCGCGGATCCGGCCCCCGAGCGATGGGCCGTGGTCCGCGATGGCGGCGCGTTCGACCAGTTCACCGGCGCGACCATCACACCGCGGGCTATCGTCCGCGCCGTGAAGAACACGCTGGTCTACGTCAGCGGGCAGGGTGAGCGGCTCTACCAGGAGCCGGCGCTGGCGGGTGGGCCCGCCAAGGGGGAGTCCTGATGGCCGATGAAATTGGCTACGGGAAGATCGTAACCAACGGCCTGTGGGGCAACAACCAGGCGCTCGTGGCACTGCTCGGGCTGTGCCCGCTGCTCGCTACCACGACCTCGGCGACCAATGGTCTCGGGATGGGGCTTGCCACCATGGCGGTTCTGATCCTGTCAAACCTGACGGTCTCGCTGATCCGTCACCTGGTCCGCCCGGAGGTCCGGCTCCCGGTGTTCGTGCTGGTCATCGCGTCGTTCGTCACCGCCGTCGAGCTGATCATGCAGGCCCACTTCTACGAGCTCTACCTGGTGCTCGGCCTGTTCATTCCGCTGATCGTCACCAACTGCACCATCATCGGCCGTGCCGAGGCCTTCGCGTCCAAGCACGGACCGGACCGGGCGCTGCTGGACGGCGCGGCCATGGGTCTGGGGTTTACGCTGGTGCTGACGACCCTCGGCGGGCTGCGCGAGCTGGTGGGTCAGGGCACCCTGTTCAATCAGGCCCATCTGCTGCTCGGCGAGGCGGCGCGGGGCTTGAGTTTCAGCCTAGGCGACGGCTTCCAGGGCGCACTGATCGCGATCCTGCCGCCGGGGGCATTCATCGGGCTGGGCCTGCTGATCGCGCTCAAGAACCTCATCGACGGCCGGGTCCGGAGGCGCCAGGCGGTCCGCGCCCGCGTGGAGCGGCCCGCGCCGGCGGCGACGGTGGAATCGCCCGCCTAAAGGATCCGCGCAACCACCGCGGGCGAGCGGCGCGACACCGCCTTCACCTATAGGGCCGGACCCGGAGTCATTGCCAGCCGCTCGATAGTCTGGCGCAGGGCATCCGGCGTAACCGGCTTGGAAAGGAAGGCGTCCATGCCGGCGTCGAGGCAAGCCTGTCGGACGTCTTCCGCCGCGTTCGCCGTCAGCGCGACGATAGGCAACGCCCGGCCCGGTGCCTGTTCCCGGTAGCGGCGGGCGAAGTCGATGCCGTCGATCTTCGGCATCCGCAAGTCGACGACGGCGATCTGGTAGCCCCCGGCGAGCGCCTCGGCGAGCGCCGCCTCGCCGTCCTCGACGCGGGTGTAGTCGAAGCCCAGCTTCTCGAGAAAGCGGGTGATCACCTTAGCAGCGATCTCGTTGTCCTCGGCGACCAAAACCCGAACCGCCCGCGCCGGCACTGGACCGGCACCGGCGCGCAGCGAAACTCCCGCCGCGGCGCCGCCGGCCGCATCCACCGGCTGGGGCGCCCGCCCCAGCAGCTCCTCGGCGGCGGCCACCAGATCCTCGGCAAGGAAGGGCTTGTTGAGACACCGGGCGCCCGGGTACCGCCGAGCGAGCCGCCGCGCCGCATAGGTCAGGAAGAGCTGCGGGACCGCACCGCCGAGCGCCTCCAACGCCGCGTCGCGGGTCTCGGCCAGATCCAGGCCCGCGGGGTGGTCGGAAATCACCAGCAGGTCGATGTCGCGCGTGCTCAACCCCAGCGCCGGCACCTGCGACGGCTCGGCAGCCGCACGGCATTCCATCCGCTCCTGGCGCAGCGCGGCACAGATCAGCCCACGTTGAGTCGGGTTACGCTCCAGGACCAGCGCCCGGAGTCCGCTCAAACGGCCAGCCGGAACCGGCGCCGACGGCATCTCGTCGCCCAGTAAAGGCAGCCGGACCCAGAACCGGCTGCCCTCACCCTTTTCGCTTTCAACGCCAATCTCGCCTCCCATAAGCCGCGTCAGCTCCCGGGCGATGGTCGTACCCAGCCCGGAACCGCCGTAGCGACGCGTCGTGGAGTCGTCGGCCTGACGGAAGCTCTCGAAAATCTGCTTCAGTTTCTCGCGCGGAATGCCGATTCCGGAGTCGATGACCTCGATTAGCAGATGAGGGCGCTGCACGTGCCCCTGGGGCCCGCTCACGGAAACCCGCACCAGGACCTCGCCCTCTTCGGTGAATTTGACCGCGTTTCCGGCCAGATTGAACAGGATCTGCCTTACACGCAGCTGATCGCCGGTGACCGTGGCCGGGACATCGGACCCGACGCTGCAGATCAGCTCCAAGCCCTCGGCCAGCGCCAATCCCTCGAGGACGTCGCAGACCTCACGGACGACGGAGCGCATGTCGAAGGGGATCTGCTCCAGCTGCAGGCGCCTGGCGTCGATCTTGGAGAAATCCAGGATGTCCCCGATCAGCGCGCCCAGCACGGTCGCCGAGCTGACGATCGAATGCACATAGTCCCTCTGCTCATCGTCGAGCCGGGTGGTCTTCAGGAGCTCGGTCATCCCCATGACGCCGGTCAGCGGGGTACGAAGCTCGTGGGTCATGAAGGCTAGGAAATCGCCCTTGGCCTTGTTCGCCCGTTCGGCCTCGCGGCGCGCCAGCTGCACCTTACGGAGCAGCGAGTACTGGTACATCGGCAGCGCCACCAGCAACAACAGGAAAAACACCGCCTCGAACGTGTGCCGCCGCCACTCATCGAGCTCTATCAGCACCAGGCTGTAGGCGACTACGGCCACCACCGAGGCAACAACCAGATGACCCTTGCCGTAGCGGGTACCCGCCGAAATGAATATCCAGATATAGAAGAGGTAGAACGGGCTGATCGCGTGTCGGGTGATGAAGATCGCCAGGCTGACCGCGACGACGTCCAGGGACAGGGCGATGTAGGGTCGTCCGGGCCGCCTGGGGTGCCGGATCACGCTGCGGAGCAGCGCGAGGTTGAAAACCAGGTAGAGCGAGAAGAGCCCCAGGTAGAGGTACAAGTCGACCTGGTAGTAATCGGTCAAGGCGCCAAGCCCGATGTAGAGCACGCCGAACAGCCATATCCCGAGCCGTACGACCGCCGACTGAAACTCCGGGTTGCGGAGCAGATCCTCCGGTATGCCGAGCCACTGACCCAGCCGGTTCATAGGCAGACTCCCACGCCGTCGGTCTCGGGGGCCGGTGCAGAGCCGGGATACTCGTCATTCATCAGTATCATGGTATATTCGGCTATAATATTCTGCTTATTTGCTTCCTAGATTCCCGCGAGCAGCCGCTCCGGAAACACGCCAGCCGTGCCTCCGGGGGGAAGAGAGTCACGGAATCGGGTATCGAGAAACGTCCGCGTCGCCACGCCACTCCGGGCTGCCCGGGATTGTGACGCAACCACAGAGATGAGAGACAACGGGAGAACGACATGTCAAAGAAGCATCCGATCGTCGCCGTCACCGGTTCTTCCGGCGCGGGCACCACGACCGTCAAGCTCGCCTTCGAGCACATCTTCTATCGTGACGGCATCCGCGCCGCGGTCATCGAAGGCGACAGCTTTCACCGCTTCGACCGCGCCGAGATGAAGTCAGAAATGGCGCGCGCCGCCGAAACGCACGCAAACCTGAGCCATTTCGGCCCGGAGGCGAACCGCTTCGACCTGCTGGAGGATCTATTCCGCAACTACGGTGAGTCGGGCACGGGACGCAAGCGCTACTACATCCACAGCGACGAAGAGGCGGATCATCACAACAACCGCCTGGGCACCCAATTGTCCCCCGGCCAGTTTACCCCTTGGGAAGACCTCCCGGAGGACACGGACCTGCTGTTCTACGAAGGACTGCACGGCCTGGTGGTGACCGAGGAGGAGAACCTGGCGCGGCACGTGGACCTGGGTGTGGGCGTCGTTCCGATCGTGAACCTGGAATGGATTCAAAAGATACACCGGGACAATCGGGAGCGCGGTTACTCCGCCGAGGCCATCGTCGATACCATCATGCGCCGGATGCCCGACTACATTCGCCACATCACTCCGCAGTTCTCGCTCACCGATATCAACTTCCAGCGCGTGTCCACGGTCGACACATCCAACCCCTTCATCGCCCGCGACATCCCGACACCGGACGAGAGCTTCGTCATCATCCGGTTCAAGAACCCCGCCAAGCTCGAGGTCGACTTCCCCTACCTGTTGTCGATGATCCACGACTCGTTCATGTCTCGGCGCAACAGCATGGTGGTCCCCGGCGGCAAGATGGGAATGGCGATGGAGATCATCCTGCAGCCGATCATCGAGCGCATGATGGACAACCGCAACGGGGGCTGATCGTCCTCTGCACCGACCGCGGAGGCACGCGGCCGGCCGATCTTTCCTGGCGCGCCGGTCAGCCGGCCCCGGCGCGCCACCCGTCGCGGGTTTGCCGAACAGGCTCAGCGGCCCGCGCCCGCCCGGTCGACCCAGCCACCCCGGCAGCGCACGCTCCGGGGCGGGGCCTCCCGGATCAGCTCCGCGAGGCCCGAGTCGTCGCCGATGGCGCCCTTCAGTCCGATTCTAAGCTCGGTGATCAAGCCGTCGTAGCAGACCAGCCGTACCCGATCGCCGGCGCCCCGCCCGAAGGCGCGATCGAAGGCGTGGCGAATCTGCTCCGCTCTGAGCCGCTTGCCGATATTGTCCTCGAACAGCACCCGAACCTCGGACCGATTCAGCTGGTCCAGCAGGGTCAGCGCCTGGCCGAAATAGCTGTCGGCGCCGGTCCCGTAACAGGTGCCGTGCTTGAGCCACTCGTAGCGGTGGAGGTGCGACAGGTACCCCGGCATCCGCTGCTGCAGCGTCTGTCGAACCGCCGGGCTTAGGTCCGGCGTCGGCAGCCGGCCCCAGTCTCCCGACTCCGATAGATTCCGGTCAGCCGTTCCGACGCCGCAATACTCGTTGCCGATCGGCTGCGGCCAAAGACCGTGCAACGAGAACTGTCGGGCATCGAGGCGCGCGTCGGTCTGCCCCCGGCACTCCCGGGTGCCCGGGCGCCGCTCACAGAAGGCAGGCTGCCAGCTTGCCGCCAGCACGAACTGGCCGTCCATCGACCTCGGCCGCTGGTCGCTGGCAGATCGGGCTCCCTCGAGCCGTCCACAGTCCACGGCCACCCAGCGCTGGGTTGGACTGGCGCGGTCGATACGAAGCTCATAATGGGTCGCCTCGGACTTGTTGCTGCCCAGCACCCGATAACGTTCCCCGGGTAGCAGCCGGATCGTTCCAGGGTTGTCGTCCCGTTTCGTGGAGACCGTCGCCGGACACTCCCGATCCGCGATCAAGACAGCGTCGAACCGCTCGGCACCGCAGAGCGCCGGCCACAGCGTCAAGGCAACGGCGAGCCGGGCCAGACTCCAAGGGTTCGTCAGCATCGGTTCCTCCCTGTCGCGAATGCCTTGGTGACGATGAGGGTGCCGCCTTTTCGCGACACCCGGTCGATGGAAGAGCCGCCCGGTGAGCCTCGCGGCCGCCGGTTGGAATCCCGGCGGATCACTCGGAGGCGGCGGGTGACCCGGAGGTCTCTTCCTCATCGGCGCCGAGGCGCTCGACGCAGACGAGGTGCACGCGCCGGCTGTCCGCACGCATGACGGTAAAGCGAAATCCGCCGAGCTCCACGGTCTCGCCGCGCTTGGGCAGATGACCCAGCGCGTTCACGACCAGCCCGCCGATGGTGTCGAAGTCGTCGTCCGGGAAATCGGTGCCGAAGTAGACGTTGAAGTCCTCTATAGAGGTCCGTGCCTTTGCGGTGAACTCCTCTTCGCTGCGCCGCAGGATCTCCGCGTCTTCCTCGAAGTCGTGCTCGTCCTCGATGTCGCCGACGATCTGCTCCAGGACGTCCTCGATGGTTATGAGACCCGCCGCACTCCCGTATTCATCGACGACGATCGCCATGTGATTGCGGCTCGCGCGGAATTCCTTCAACAGGACGTTGAGCCGCTTGCTCCAGGGGACGAACACGGCAGGCCGCAGCAGGTCGCGGATGTTGAACACGCGCCGGCTCGATTCGACGCAGAAGGCTAGCAGATCTTTGGCCAGCAGGATCCCGACCACCTCGCCCTTGTCGTCGCCGGTGACCGGAAAACGGGAGTGTGCCGACTCGACCGCCGTCGCCAGGATCCGATCGAGCGAGTCCCCCCGCCGGATGGAAACCATCTCGGCGCGCGGGATCATGATGTCCCGCACCCTCAGATCGGAGACGCCGAGCACGCCCTCGATCATCATCAGGGCATCGGTGTCGAACAGTGACCTTTCCCTGGCATCTTTCAGCAGCTCGACGAGCTGTTCCCGGTCCTGCGGCTCACCGCCGAAGAGCTGGCCCAGCCGCTCCAGCCAACCGCGCGTCCGTGAATCGCCGGATCTATCGCTGGCCATCAGATTTCGATTTCCTCATAGGGCCGAGGGAATCCGAGCCCCTCGAGAATCGCGGTTTCCAAACCTTCCATCTCGGCGGCTCCCGCATCATCCGCATGATCGTAACCCAGCAGGTGCAGCACACCGTGAACGACCATGTGAGCCCAATGGGCGGTCGGGTCCATGCCCTGCTCCCTCGCCTCGCGCTCCACCACGTCGGCGCAGATAACGAGATCGCCAATCAAGCCGTCCAGGCAATCGCCGGCGCGGTCTTGAGCAGGCAGCCCGGGCGGCGGCTCGAACGGGAACGACAGCACGTTGGTGGGCCGGTCCAGCCCCCGAAAACGCAGGTTAAGCGCCGCCCCCTCGGTAGGGTCGACCACGCGAATGGTCAACGCCGTCCGGTCGCGCCGCCCCTCGAGCGCAGCCGCCGCCCAACGGGCAAAGGCCGACTCGGGCGGAACCCCGGGACTATCGGTCGCGACCTGCAGGTCCAGCTCCAGCTCGACCGCCATGGGTACGATCAACCGGTCGCGCCGCGGCCGGCCCCGCCCCGCGGCGGGGCGGGGTTCTCGAACGCATCGTAGGCATTTACGATGCGCTGCACCAGCGCGTGCCGAACCACGTCGCGGGCATTGAAGAACGTGAAACTGATCCCCTCGACGTCCTTGAGGATCTCGATCGCCTGGCGCAGACCGGACGGCTGACCGCGGGGCAGGTCGACCTGGGTCACGTCGCCGGTGATCACCGCCGTGGAGCCGAACCCGATGCGCGTCAGGAACATCTTCATCTGCTCCGGGGTGGTGTTCTGGGCCTCGTCCAGGATGATGAAGGCATCGTTGAGGGTCCGACCGCGCATGTAGGCGAGCGGCGCGACCTCGATCACGTTGCGCTCGATCAGCTTGTTGACCTTCTCGAACCCAAGCATCTCGAACAGCGCGTCGTAAAGCGGGCGCAGATAGGGATCGATCTTCTGCGCCAGGTCCCCGGGAAGGAACCCGAGGCGCTCGCCCGCCTCGACCGCCGGTCGCACCAGGACCATTCGGCGCACCCGTTCGGACTCCAGGCCCTCCACGGCGCAGGCCACCGCGAGATAGGTCTTTCCGGTGCCGGCCGGCCCGACCCCGAAATTGATGTCATTGCGCAGGATCGCGTGCAGGTACTCCTGCTGATTCGGCCCGCGCGCCTTGATCACGCCCCGCCGGGTGCGGACGACGACGTCCGGCAACCGGCTTCCGACCGCCTCCAGCAAGGCATCCACCCCTGCCTGCTGCAGGCTGAGGTGGACCTTCTCGGGCGTCAGCAATTCGTCGGCGGTTTGCGCGTAAAGGTCGAGCAGCAGTTGCTCCCCCAGGCGCACCGCGTCAGGGTCGCCGATCAGCCGGAAGCACGGGCCCCGGTTATTGATCTCGATTCCGAGCCGCCGCTCGATCTGCCGCAGATGCTGATCGAGCTGGCCGCACAGATTCGCCAGGCGCGGATTGTCCTCGGGCTCCAGTTCGAGATCGAGGGTGTGCAAGTTAGCGGTCAAACAGCAGGAGGTCAGGCGATACGCGCCGCGGAGGGGGCGGCGATTCGGCCGCGCAGCGAGTTCGGGAGCGCCTCGGTGATCGAGAGATCGACGAACCGGCCGACCAGCGACTCGTCGCCGTCAAAATTGACGACCCGATTGTTCTCGGTACGCCCCGCAAGCTGGCCCGGGTCCTTGCGTGACCGTCCGTGAACCAGCACCCGCTGCCGGGTGCCGACCATCTGGCGGCTGATTCGCTGGGCATTGGTATTGATGCGTTGCTGCAGCCTCTCGAGCCGCTCCTTCTTGACCGCCAGCGGCACGTCGTCCGGGTAGTCCGCGGCCGGGGTGCCGGGACGGCGGCTGTAAACGAAGCTGAAGCTCTGATCGAAGCCCAGGTCATCCACCAGCGCCAGGGTTGCCGCGAAATCGGTCTCCGTCTCACCGGGAAAACCGACGATGAAGTCCGACGAGATGCTGATGCCGGGGCGAATCTGCCGAAGCCGTCGAATCTTCGACTTGTACTCGAGCGCCGTGTGCCCGCGTTTCATCGCCGCCAACACGCGGTCGGATCCCGATTGAACCGGCAGATGGAGGAAGCTGACCAGCTCCGGTACCTCGGCATAGACCTCCACCAGACGCTCGGAGAATTCGACCGGGTGGCTGGTGGTAAAGCGAATCCGGTCGATCCCGTCGATCGCCGCGACGAATCGGATCAGAAGCGCCAGGTCCGCCAGCTCGCCGTCGTGCATAGGCCCCCGGTAGGCGTTGACATTCTGGCCCAGCAGATTGACCTCTCGAACACCCTGCTCGGCCAGCGCCGCGACCTCGGCGATTACGTCGTCGAACGGACGGCTGATCTCCTCGCCGCGGGTGTAGGGCACCACGCAATAGGTGCAGTACTTGGAACAGCCCTCCATGACCGAGACGAACGCCGTCGGCCCGTCCGCCCTGGGCGCCGGAAGGCAGTCGAATTTCTCGATCTCGGGGAAGGACACATCCACCTGGGGCCGATGCTCGCGCCCCAACTCGTCGAGCATCTGCGGCAGGCGATGCAGGGTCTGCGGTCCGAACACGAGGTCGACGTACGGTGCACGGGCCCGGATGGCCTCTCCCTCCTGGCTCGCGACGCAGCCGCCGACGCCGATCACCAGCCCTGGCCGACGCTGCTTCCAGGGCCGCCAGCGCCCGAGCTGGGAAAACACCTTCTCCTGCGCCTTCTCGCGGATCGAACAGGTGTTCAACAGGAGCACGTCCGCGTCCTCGGGGCGCTCTGTCAGCGACAGACCATGGGATTGAAGGAGCACATCCGCCATCCGGGCGGAGTCGTACTCGTTCATCTGGCAGCCGTAAGTCTGGATAAAGAGTTTCTTTGCCATGGGCCGAGAGGTTAGCGAAACGGTCCGGCATCGTCCAGATTCATAGTCTTAGTGTCAACTGCGGCAGGCTAGCCAGGCCCCCGCACCGAAACCGGCGACCCGCACGCCGGCCGCGCGGTCGCCGAGGTTTACCGCGGGCCGAGGCCGCAGACGGTCGCCGTCTGCCCGGATTCTTGATCTGCGTCAAAGGACCCACAATTGGATGGTGCACTAAATGTTGTGGTCGCTATACTCGCCAACACAATATCTAGTGCCACCGCCGAAGAGGATTTAGCTCATGGGGTCCAGGCTCACCGGTCTTGCAACCCTTCCCACCCGGGTCGTAAAGCGCGATGGCGTCGAAGTGGGCTTCGACTCCGGGAAGATCAAGTCCGCGATCGCGCGCGCCGGCCAGGCCAGCGGGGAGTTCGAGGCGCTCGAGGCCGAGCTCCTGACCGCCCAGGTCGTAAAGGTGCTGGCCCATCGTTACGGCGGCGGGCGCCTGCCCGACATCGAGGGTATTCAGGACGTAGTCGAGCAGACGCTGATCGCGGCCAACCACTTCGAGACCGCGCGCGCCTACATCGTCTACCGGGAACAGCACAAGAAACTGCGCGCGGATCGGCGAACGCTGGTCGACGTCTCGGGCTCGATCAACGAGTACCTCGACCGCTCTGACTGGCGGGTGGCGGCGAACGCCAACCAGGGCTACTCGCTGGGCGGCCTGATCCTGAACACCTCGGGCAAGATGATCGCCAACTATTGGCTGAGTCACGTCTACCCCCCGGAGATCGGACAGGCCCACCGGGACGGAGATATCCATATCCACGACCTCGACATGCTCTCGGGCTACTGCGCCGGCTGGTCGCTCCGAACCTTGCTCGCCGAGGGACTGAACGGCGTGCCGGGGCGCGTGGAGGCCGGGCCGCCGCGCCACATGTCTAGCGCGATCGGCCAGATCGTTAATTTCCTCGGTACGCTCCAGAACGAGTGGGCCGGCGCCCAGGCGTTCTCCAGCTTCGACACCTACATGGCGCCGTTCGTGCGCAGGGACCGTCTCGGCTACGCTCAGGTCCGCCAATACATCCAGGAGCTGATCTACAACCTGAATGTCCCGTCACGTTGGGGCACCCAAACCCCGTTCACCAACCTGACATTCGACTGGGTCTGCCCGGAGGACCTGCGCGAGCAGGTGCCAGTGATTGCCGGCGAGGAGCAGCCCTTCTGCTATGGGGACCTACAGGCCGAGATGGACCTGATCAATAGGGCCTACATCGAGGTGATGATCCAGGGCGACGCCAAGGGCCGGATCTTCACCTTCCCGATCCCGACCTACAACATCACGCCGGACTTCCCCTGGGAGAGCGAGAACGCGGACCGGCTGTTCGCAATGACCGCGAAATACGGCCTGCCCTACTTCCAGAACTTCATCAACTCCGAGCTCTCGCCAAACATGGTCCGCTCCATGTGCTGCCGGCTGCAGCTCGATCTGCGGGAGCTATTGAAACGTGGCAACGGCCTGTTCGGCTCCGCCGAGCAAACGGGGTCGCTCGGGGTCGTGACGGTCAACTGCGCGAGGCTCGGCTTCACGCACCGGGGCGACGAGCCGGCGCTGCTCGAGCGTCTAGACGCCCTGCTGGAGTTGGCCAAGAACAGCCTGGAGATCAAGCGCAAGGTGATCCAGCGTCACCTGGACGCCGGGCTCTTTCCCTACACCAAGCGCTACCTGGGGACGCTGCGCAACCACTTCTCGACCATCGGCGTCAACGGCATCAACGAGATGATCCGGAACTTCACCGGCGACGCCGACGACATCACCACCCCGGCCGGCCGCGCGCTCGCCTGCCGCACACTGGATCATGTGCGCTCCCGCATGGTCGAGTTCCAGGAGCAGACCGGGCACATGTACAACCTGGAGGCGACCCCGGCCGAGGGCACCACCTACCGCTTCGCCCGCGAGGACCGCAAGCGGTTTCCGGGAATCGTCCAGGCCGGGACCGCCGACGCACCCTACTACACCAACAGCTCGCAGCTGCCGGTGGGCTACACCGATGACCCGTTCGAGGCCCTGGCCATGCAGGAAGAGCTGCAGGCCAAATACACCGGCGGCACCGTGCTGCACCTCTACATGAGCGAGCAGATCAGTTCGACCGAGGCCTGCAAGCGCCTGGTGCGCCGTTCACTCGAAGGCTTCCGCGTGCCCTATATCACGGTCACGCCGGTGTTCTCGATCTGCCCCAAGCACGGCTATCTCGCCGGCGAGCACGAATTCTGCCCGGCCTGCGATCAGGAGATCATCGTGCGTAAGCAGCTCGCTCAAACGCCGTCCGTCGCACGGAGCCAAGGCTGAGACGAGTCGCCATCGTCCGAACGGCCGCGACGGCCGAAACCACCCACGCCAACCAACCACTGCCAACATCGGAGAGTCCAACCAATGAACGACTGTGAGGCCATCGTGCTCGCGCCCGAGGAACGCACCCGCTGCGAGGTCTGGACCCGCGTAATGGGGTACCACCGCCCGGTCTCGGCCTTCAATCCCGGCAAACGCTCGGAGCATGCCGAGCGGTGCCAGTTCGCCGAGCGGCCGACCGGCGCCTCGGCCCGAGCCGGTCGGCGAGCCGCCGCCTGACGCCGGGACGCGGCGTCGAGTGACACTTCAGACGATGGACGCGGGGCAGCCGGGCGGCTCGAAGGCCGCGGGGCTTCGCGTCGGCGGCCTGACCCGGCTGACGACCATCGACTACCCCGGGGGGCTCGCGGCGGTGGTCTTCTGCCAAGGCTGCCCCTGGCGGTGCCGGTATTGCCACAACGGCGCCCTACTCGACACGAACGGCGCGGACCTGATCGCGTGGTCCGGTGTTCTGGAGTTCCTGCGGTCCCGACGGGGGCTGCTCGATGCGGTGGTATTCAGCGGTGGGGAGCCGACGCTGCAGGCCGCCCTTCCAGACGCGATGGCGGAGGTCCGCCGACTCGGGTTCCGGGTCGGCCTGCACACCGGCGGGGCCTATCCGGAGCGGCTGCGCCGCCTGCTGCCGATGCTCGACTGGGTCGGACTGGACATCAAGGCGATGCCCGACGATTACCCGGCGGTCACCGGGGTTGCGGGCTCAGGCACACCGGCCTGGGAAAGCCTGCGCCTGCTCCAGGATGCCGGCACCAGGTTCGAGGTGCGCACCACGGCCATGCCCGGGTGGACCCCGAAGGATCTGGCTCCCATCAGCGCGGCGCTGCGGAAGGCAGGGGTTGGCCATTTCGTCTTGCAGGCGTGCGACGCGAGCCATGCCATCGACCCCGCGCTGGCAGCGGCGCCCCGGCTGCCGTTGACCGAGCTAGCCCGATCCGTCGGGGCGCACGACTTCGCTTCCTTCGCGCTGCGAGGCACCTGACGCTGACGCGGGAACTCAGGGTCCGGTTCGCCGAGACCCGTCGAGCCGAGTCAGAACAGGTCCATCACCAACCGCTGCTCGGTGTTCAGCGAGGCCATGATCGGCTCTGCCCGCGTACCCGTCTTGTCGTCACTCTTGCCGAGAACCTCGAGCCGCACCCTGGCGACGCCGGAGCCCATCATGCCGAGCTGCCGGGCGGCACCCTTGGACACATCGATGGTGCGACCCGCGATGTAGGGGCCGCGGTCGTTGATGGTCACGACTACCGAGCGACCGTTGGCCTTGTTGGTCACCTTGACCAGGGTGCCGAAGCTCCAGTTACGATGCGCGGCGGTCATGGCATTCATGTTGAACGGCTTGCCGCTTGCGGTCCGGCGGCCGTGGAACTGATCCCCGTAGTAGGAGGCGGTTCCGTCCAGGGCCCAGTTCGGTGGCGCCCAGCCAACCAGCGCGAGAACGATAACGACATACGAAAGCCGGGGCAGCAGGGAGTGAGACATGTCACTGGTCCTCTCTTCGCAGGAGAATTTCCGCTATGAATCAATCTCATAACAGGCGCGGGCCGGACCGCAATGGCACGACGAAGCCGGAGTGTAACCGCTCGGAGGCCCCGAGCCAACCTTCGCGGCCTTGATCGACGGGGCCCAGAGCCGACCCGGAGAAACCGACAGCGGGCTCGCGCCTTGGCGCTCGGCCTGCATGACCCATCCCTGCCGCGGTCCTGCGCAACGGAATCGCGGACCTCATGGGCGCACCTGGAAGAGCCGTTGGTGGTGAGGCGATTTCCTGCAGGTCGAGCACAAATCGACCGCGTCGTCCGCGGCGCGGGGGCTATGGAAAGGCACCCCGCAGGCGCTGCATCTTCGCCGATGCAGCGGCAACAGGGTCTGCGGAGAGGGATCGAGCGTTTGAACCGTTACCGCCGCCTCAGCGCAGATGTCCGCGCAGATCCCGCAGCCGGTGCAGCCATCGGGATCGAGCCGATAGGCGTCGGGTCCAACCCCGATGACCTGGTGGGGACACAACCGGGCGCACGCGTCGCAACCGGTACAGCGCTCGGGGTCGATGCGCGGGGCATGGAAGCTCAGCCGGCTGTCGCCCAATCCTGGAATCAATCGCCCGGGCGGAACGAAGTCCGGCACCTTCGGATCCGCCCGGTCCGCGAGACTGCCCAGCGTCTCAGTCGCGGAGCTCAAGACGCCCCGGAAGAACGCGCGCCTCCCAAGCGCGGGCGTCCAATGGCGCGCCCCCGCCACACCAACGCTCCGCATCCAACGCTCGGCCGTCAGATCCTCTACGAAAATGGGCGGAAGCCCACGATCCTCCAGCAGGGTGGTCAGGTTCAGCAGGTACCGATCGACCGGCGTTACGCCGCCCCGGGGACACGCCGCGCAGTCCCCCCGGCTCACGAGCAACCGACGAATGCCGGCGCGATGCAGATCCAGCAGCGCGCGCACGCCAAGGGAATGGATGCAGGGCACGACGCCCGCGCCGCGGGCGCCCGAGCGTTCGCAGGCCGCGTACGCGACGTGCATACCGTCGACGACGTAGCGAGCAGGTGGCCAGCGATCGACGATCGCCCCCTCCGGGCATACCGGCGCACAGAGCCCGCAGGCATCACAACGGTCGGTGTCGATCCCCAGCCGCTCGTCATCGATGACCCAGGCGCCCTGGGGGCAGGTTTCTACGCAGGCGCGACAGGACCCCTGCTCCATCCGGGAATGGACGCAGCGCTCCGCGATCACCTCGGGGAGCAGGACGTCGTCTGGGGCCATTCGCCCGAAATCGGGCTCCACGCGCGCTACCAGCTTGGCGCGACGCCGGGCAGATAGGGGCCTTCGACCTCCAGCGGCGCGGCGCCGGGTCGAAACCGGGCGTCGATCTCCTCCCGCGACGGCCGAGGGCTGTCCAGCAGGTCCACGAGCAGGTCCCGCAGCTCGTCGAGGTAGGCCGCGGTCAATAGCGCGAGTCCGGCGTAGAATCGGGTCTCGCAACGCGCGGCGACGCGCTCGGCGAAGTCCTCAACCCAGCGCAGCGGATGCTCGTCCATGAAACGGGCGGCCTCGTCCAGGGACACGGGGTCGTCGCTGCCGAGCAGATGGGCCAGGAACCGCAGCTCGATGACCAGATGGTCGTCGCTGCGCAGCCGCCAGTCCTCGACCGCGAGGCCATGGCGCTTGTACCACGCGCGAACCCGGAACATCGGCTCCTGCATGGTCAAGCTATCCTCGTCGAGCCACACGGACTCGCAGGGCGAGGTCCGCAGGCCGTAAGTCAGATAGATGTCCGCATAGTCGGCCGAGAGCCTGTCCAGCGTCGTCTGACACAGCTCCGTCGGGAGGTCGGTGAGCCCCTCGCGGAACAGTGTCAAGGCATACCCGGCGCGTTCGCCCTGCAGACGCAGTCCGAGGAAATCCTCGTAGCAGCTCTGCCACAACGACACCACCAACTCCCGGTCGAGCTCGCGATCGTGCAGCGACGCAAGCGCGAGCAGATCCTCGGCGACCACCGAACGAAAGCGGCTCAGCCGCTCCACGCGCTCCTCCGGCTCCTGGAGCACCGCATTCACGATCCCACCTTGCCCTTGCTGTGGGCCACGAACACGATCGATGGTTGGGTAAGCTCGGGGTTCGCGAAATTCTTCACCGCGCGTACCGGCTGCTCATGGGGCCCGATGGCCTTGGTCTCATAGCGATTCTCGCGCAGCAGCTCAATCGGGCCAACATCCAGCACCCGCATCATGCACGCCATGACGCAGTAGGGCTTACGGCCCGCCTCGATCTCGTCGATGCAGAGATTGCACTTGGAGACGATATTCTGCTCGGGAATGAACTGCGGCGCGCCGTAGGGACAGGTCGCCTCGCAACGCCGGCAGCCGATGCAGAGCGTCGAGTCGATGTCGACGATCCCGTTGTCCTTGCGCTTCCAGATGGCGCCGGTCGGACAGGCCGGGAGGCAGGCGGGCTCCGCGCAGTGATTGCAGGAGGTGTTGACCTTGTAGGCGTAGACGTCCGGGTAGGTGCCGCCCTCGATGTACTGGACACGGCGAAACCGGGGCCCGGCCGGCAGGCCGTTCTTGTCCTTGCAGGCGATCTCGCAGGCGCGGCAGCCGATACAGTCGACATTGTTGTGCACAAATCCGAGCTGGAGGTCGGGCACGACTGGCGTGTAGACCTCCCGCTTGCGCCGTTTGATGGCCTCTTTGATCTTCCCCTGGTCCTTCTGCTCAGCCATGGATCGACCCTCCGGAAGCGTTACCCTGAAAAAACGCGCCGCTGGCGCTGCAAATCGCCCTCTCCGGCGGGGAGAGGGCGGGGTGAGGGTTAGAGCTCACGCCTGAAGACATGAGCGCGGGACGTGGCAAGCTGATCCCAGCCGGGACGATGCTCGAGCTCGGTCTTCTTGATGTTGCACAACACCGTGTTGTAGGCGAACGCGCCGGCCGGACTCGGATCGTCGAGGGTCAACATATCCGGATTGCCGCCACGGTCGACGCCGTTCTCGTCGAGGTCGAGCCAAGCGCCCTCGTGCAGCACGAGAACGCCCGGCATACAGCGCTCGGTGACGTACACCGGCACCACCACCCTCCCCCGTTCGTTCCATAGCTCCACCGTGTCGCCGGTCTTTATTCCGAGCCGCTTCGCATCGGAGGCGTTGACCGTGACCTCCTGCTCGTAGGTCTCGCGCAGCCAGGAGCAGTTGTTGAAGATCGAGTGCGTGCGCCACCTCGGGTGCGGGGAGATCAGATGGAACGGGAACCGCGCGGTCTTCGGGCTGTTCAGCGACTCCCAGGGCTCGATCCATTTGGGGATCGACGGGATGTGGTACCCGTACATGGTCTTGGTCCAGTCGCTGATCTGGGCGAGCTGGGACGACAGGATCTCGATCTTGCCCGATGGCGTCTGAAAGGCCGCCCCGTTCTGGATCTGGTCGCGGAAGGCGACGTGCGGCTCGGCGAGCTTGAATTTGTAGACGCCGCGTTGCTTGAACTCGTCCCACGGCATGTCCACGTGCTGGTGGGGCATGACCTTCGTCTCCCACCACTCGCGCAGATACGCCTCGTCGGTCGCATCCGGATTGAAAAAGTAGCTCCGGTCCGCCTTGGGGTTGTAGGTCTTGCCAAAGCGGTCGCCCATGCCCGTCTTGTTGCCGATGCGATAGGCCAGTTCGGTAAAGATCTGGAAATCGGTCTTCGACTCGCCCATGGGCTCGATGACCTTGGGGCGATGGATGTAGTAGTGACCCTTGTACCAGGGCAGAGCGACGTCGTGGCGCTCGAAATGGGTGGCGACCGGCAACAGCACATCGGCGTAGAGGCCCGACGGGGTGATGGTGGAATCCATGCACACCACCAGCTCGAGCTTCTTCACCGCCTCGATTTCTTTATTGATGTTGGTCAGCTGGTTGAACCAGTCCGACCCCTGCCAGAAGATCCCCTTGATGTTCGGGACCACCCCATCGCGCTCGTCCTCGCGCGGCCACAGCCCGACCTCCTCGCGGCTGACATTCGGGTAGTTGAGCACGCAGTGGGCCCAGCGATCAGACTTGATCGCCGCAAACCAGATATTCGAGTACTGATCGTAGGGGTATGCCACCGCCTCGGCATGCCAGGCCTTGCCGACGCCCTCGGCGGACCCGCCGAGCACCCCGATGTTGCCGGTCATCGCCTGCAGGGCCGCGGCCATGCGGTTGTACTGCTCCCCGTAGGCGTTGCGCCCAGGCGCCCAGGATGCCTTGAGTGCCGCCGGCTTGGTGCTGGCGTACATGTGTGCGAGCTTGCGGATGTCCTCGGCGGAGACGCCGCAGATCTCCGCCGCCCATTCGGGGGTCTTCGGTTGACCGTCGTAGGCCCCGAGGATGTAGTCGCGGAAGTTCTCCCGACCGTTCACGCTCCCGGAGGCCCACACCGGCATGGTCCCGGAGTCCATCCCCTGACAGAAGCGGTCGATGAAGGCCTGATCCTGCAAGTTGCTGGTGAAGATGTAGTGGGCCATGCCGGCCATCATCGCCGCGTCGGTATTTGGTTTGATCGGGATCCACCAGGCGTCGTAGACGGCGGCCGAATCGGTGTACTGGGGATCGACCAGCACGAACTTGCAGCCGCGCTGCTTGGCGAGGCGCATGTAATAGAAGGTGTTGCCACCATGGAAGGTGTAGGCCGGGTTCCAGCCCCACATGATCATCAGCTTGGAGTGGGCGAACGCGTCGTCCTCGTTGCCGTCCTCGATGGTGCCGAAGGTCCAGCGCGAGCTCGATGTCGTACCCTGATAAGACGGCACCGACCAGGAGCTGGTGCGGCAGCTGAACATGCCGAGGAAGCGGCCGAGCAGGCCCTCGATCTGATCGGATTTGTGCAGGACGCCGTACGAGGCGCCGGCATAGCTCTGATCCAGCAGCGCGGTGTTGCCGTACTGCTCCTTGATCTCGATCATCTTGTTCGCGATGTACTCGAGCGCCTCTTCCCAACTGATGCGCTTGAACTTGCCCTCGCCGCGCTTGCCGACGCGACCCATCGGGTAGAGCAGCCGCTCGGGTGAGTACAGGCGCTGCCGGTAGGAGCGGCCGCGCAGGCAGGCGCGGATCTGGGGCTCCTCCTCGGTATCCTTGCCGAAGAATCCGTCGCGCTGATAGCGACCGTCGTCCGTGGAGATGCGAACGATCACGTCGCCCTTCTTGTGCGCGACCAGCATGTGCCGCGAGCCGCAGTTGTGGGCGCAGCTGGTTACGACGGTCTTGAGCTCGTCGTCGCGCGGATAGGGCGCGTAGGCGAATGCCTTGGCGTCTTTGGTCTTGATCAGTCCACCGGCGCCGAGCACCGCCGCCCCGGCCGCGGTCGACTTCAGAAAGGTCCGCCGCGTCAGATTAAGACGGGAGTCGAGGAACCCAAGATCTTTCGAATCGTTCATTTCTGCTCACCCTGGGTTGGCGATTTCGCCTCGGGCTGTGGTGCCGGTGTAGTTGTCGGGGCCGCGGGCTTGGTGACGCCCACGAGGAACCTTGCCTCGGACTCGGCCGGCCGACCCTTCGCCCATTCGGGCACCTCCTTGGCCATGCCAGGCCAGGGGTGGCGCGCATAGGGATAGCTGATCCGATACCAGGGCCGCCCCCCGTGGCAACCGAAGCAGACATCCTGCTTTTCCTTGGCCACGTCCTCGATCGCCTGCGGTTTCAGGTAGTTGACGTTGTGCCGCTCGGTACGGAATGCCGCATGGCACAGCAGACAGTTGTTCTGGAACGCCTCGCCGTGCTGCAGCCAGGGGCCAGGGACGCCCATGTTCTGGTACGGGAACTGTCCGTGGCACATCAGGCAGATGTTGGGGTCGACGTGCTTGCGCTGCGTCAGCGCGGGGTCGCCGCCGGCGTGTGACATCGCCGTCTCCTCCCGCGGGTCATTGCCTTGATGGCAGGTGTTGCACTTCAGGTCCATCACCCGCGTAGCGAAGTCGGTCACCAGATGACGCCGATGGAAGGTCTCCTGCTCGCCCTCGTAGGTATCGAGCGTCTCGTACCAGGCGCGCGCTTCGCTCGCCTTGACCCCCGCCGGGGACTCCGCCCGTACACTGTTCTCAAGCACCTCGGCATGACAGACGAGACATTGGTCGTCGCTGGCGGTCTCGGCCGCGGGCTTGAAATGCAATGGATGCCAACGCGCCTGCTCATAGCTGAGCCCGCCAACGGTTGCAACGTCTGCTTGGACCGTCATACAGGCCAGAAACGGTAGAACCGATATGACGCAGGCTCTCTTCATGACCCGGCTCCTCGCAACTTGGTCCGGCCTACCGGACGTTCGTAGATTCAGGAAAACGGCACTTCCCTGTGCACATCAAAGGCCTCTCTATGGCTGGAGGTCCAAGCGACTAGTTGGCCGGCGGGGTCCAACCGGACATGCCGCCCATTCCGCCCATGCCGGACATACCGCCCATGCCGGACATACCGCCCATGCCGGACATGACCGCCCATGCCGGACATGCCGCCCATGCCGGACATGCCGCTGGGCACCCAGACCCAGCCGCCCATGCCGGACATACCGCCCATGCCGGACATGCCGCCCATGCCGGACATACCGCCCATGCCGGACATGCCACCCATGCCGGACATACCGCCCATGCCGGACATGCCGCCCATACCGGACATGCCACCCATGCCGCCCATACCGGACATGCCACCCATGCCGGACATACCGCTCATACCGCTCGCGGGATAGAAGAAGATCTGACCGTCAGGCGTGATCCGGAAGTAGCCGCTCATGCCGGACATACCGCCCATTCCCGACATACCGCTCATGCCACCCATGCCGGACATGCCGCCCATGCCACCCATACCCGACATACCGCTCATGCCACCCATGCCGGACATGCCGCCCATGCCCATCCGCCATGCCGGACATACCGCCCATGCCGGACATACCGCCCATGCCGGACATTCCACCCATGCCGGACATGCCGCTAGGTACCCAGACCCAGCCGCCCATGCCACTCATGCCGGACATGCCGCCCATGCCGGACATGCCGCCCATGCCGGACATGCCACCCATGCCGGACATGCCGCCCATGCCACCCATTCCGGACATGCCACCCATTCCGGACATGCCGCTAGGCACCCAGGCCCAACCGCCCATGCCGGACATGCCATCCATACCGGACATGCCGCCCATGCCACCCATGCCCGACATACCGGACATGCCGCCCATTCCGGACATGCCGCCCATTCCGGACATGCCGCTAGGCACCCAGACCCAGCCGCCCATACCGCCCATGCCCGACATACCGGACATGCCGCCCATTCCGGACATGCCGTCCATGCTATGGGCCGCCGATCCACTGCCGGCCAGCGCGAGGCCGATAACAGCGGAAACAGCGGCCTTGTTGAACCTCTTCAGCGTTGACTTCATCGATCAGATCCTCCAATAGCTACGGATAACCCGGGATATGCGCGGTCACTGGCCGTGCCAGCCGCGAATGTCGTAACGACCAAGCATCCCCGGATGATTGAATGGGGTGTACCAGTTTCCTTGATCCTCCAGGAATCTCAGGCTGTTCGGGTACGGCCGGGAGATCCCGGTCAGTGCCCGCGCATACCATTCCGGACCCCTTTGAACCTCGGTTATCACCGGCGCCCCGACGGGCCTTTCGAAAGGCCGCGTGCCAGCGATCGGGTACGGGTCTTCGGCTGACACCGAACCGACCCAACCGTAGGCAGCGCCGGCAAGCATGACAGCCGTTAGGGCTATCGCCTTCATCTCGATCACCTCCTCTTATGCCCTTTACGCTCGCGCCGACCCGGCGCTCCGCCGCATCCCTGCTGACCGTCTGTCGCCTTTCGAAGACCTCCGGTCGGGTGTGCAGCAACAACCTTGCCATGCCCCGTCGATCTTCCCTTGACCCTTGAATCGGCGACCTTTGTCTGAGCGTCCACGACGAGCGACCCGCCGTGCCAGCCAAGGAAACCTGCCGAAATGTCACAAGAGATCGCTAATAAGGCCTCACAGAACGTGATCCGCGTCTCGATTCGACCGGCGCTCCCTTTGTCTATTATGTTTTTTATCAGATTGTTGCAGTATTCACCTCAAGCAATCTTCCGGCATCCTGCACGGGCCGGCTCATTCATGCCATTCTGTCGGGATGGTCCGTACATGGGCCAAGGCACCGAGGCACAGGGTCGTTCTCGACGCCCATCCGCCCGGGCTCAGTTCAACACGACGACCCGGCCGTCCTCCACGCTGATGGCGATCTGGTGACGCAGGCGGTGAGGCGGGCTCGCGTCGACGATGCTGACCAGGTAGACCCGAAAGATCCGCCGCACCTTGCCGAGTTGCAGGGTCGGATCCTTGACCGAATCCAGCCAGGACTGCGCCACCGCCCGAACCTCTCCCCAGCCCTCAACGGGCAGCGAGACCTGCTGCTCGCGGACTGCCTCGGGGAGAACACCCGCACTCGGCTCGATCGCGGCCGCCGAGACTCCCACACGTCCGAGCGGATAGAGCAACAGGGACCCATCTGCAGAACGCCCGACCCGCCAACCGCGCTCGGCGAGCAGGCGGTCGATCTCAGCGGCTATCTCGACCTGCGCCGCCCGGCCTGCGATCTGCGGGGCTTCTGTTGTCGTGGGAGCCTTCGACGGTGCCTTGTCCTCGTTCGGAGGCCCCGCGACACCCTCGCTCGGACCGGTCGCCTTCCCGGCTTCGGACGCGGGCGGGAACAGCAGTGTCGAGCCGGCATCATCGGTCTGAACCTGCCAGCCGTGGGCCCGCAGCGGACTCCAGTCGAAGGCATGCTCCGGGGTCGCCGGCGTGCTGTCCGGCTTCCCTGCCGACGTGGCCGCGGCGGAGGTCGGCGGTGCCTCGGACTCGGCGCCCGATTTCGGATACAGCTGCAGGCTCCCGTCGACCAGCACCTCCACCTCCCAGCCCGCGGCCCGCAGGGCGTCGGCGAAGGGCACCATGAGCGCCGACTCCTCGGCTCCGCCAGATGCCGACCAGAATCCACCCAGACAGCAAAGAGCAATGCCCCACCGCGGGGCCCATAGGTCGCGTTTCATGTGCTCGTCCTCCCCAGTGGATTCTTGATTTGTCGCTTGGCGCAACGTTGCGAGCAATCCGTGTGCCCGGAGCGCTGGCAGGCCAGTCTTTTGCCGAAAATGAGCGGCCTGGAGACCGCGCCAGCGCGTTCAGGGGACGCCGGCCCCGGCGAAAGACCTGCTCCTGAACCGACGACACCTGACATATTGTCAGTGCAGCGTAACAATCCGCTGGTATGCTTCAGACGGGCTGAGGCCCCTCGGCGCACGATCTTGGCGCACCCGGAACGAAGAGCGGCATCATGAGTTGGCTCGACGAAAGCCTGAACCGCAAGTTCGCCGCCGGCACGGCGGCCGGACTGCTCGTCAGCTCGCTCGTCTTCCTGGTGCTCTTCGTCAGCCTCTACCGGGGGCAGCTCGAGCACCAGCGCACCATCGCCGCCACCCAGGTCACGCGTCTGCTCCAGTCGTCGCTCGAGAACGCGATGCTCAAGCGCGACCTCGGCGGGCTGCAGGAGATCGTCGACCGGCTTGGCGGTGAGCCCGGGGTCCGGGGAGTCATGATCGCTAATGCGCGCGGCGACATCCGGCTCGCCACCGACCCCAACCTGCAGGGGGCGCGGCTTCCACTGGATTCGGCCAGCCTGTCGGGCACCTCGGCCCGATTCATCGAGGATGCCGATGGCCGCCCGGTGCTGCGCAGTAGCAACACGGTACACAACCAGCCCCAATGCGAGGAGTGCCATGGCCCCGTTGGCACGAACCCGATCAACGGCATCCTCTACGTCGATTTCGACGCGGACCCGATTCGCGAGCACGCGCGCGCGACCACGCTGCTGCTGATGGGAGCCGGCGCGCTGATCGTCCTGATCAACCTCGCCGGCGGCTGGTGGTTCATCCGCCGATTCGTCATCCAGCCGGTCAGGCATTTATCCTCGGTCAGTGAACGGCTTTCCGAGGGAGAGCTTGGGACCCGCGCTGCCCTGCCGGGCGCAGACGAGCTCTCGCGGCTCGGCGGAGCCTTCAACCGAATGGCCGAGTCCCTGGGGGGTAAGATCGCGGAGATCAAGGAGCACGAGCAGTTCCTTCAGGAGCTGGTTGACGCGATCCCCGAGGGCATCCGCGTCATCGATCAGGAGTTCCGCGTGGTGCTCTCCAATGCCAGCTACCGGGCACAGCTGGGCTTCGATGAAGACCGACTCCCGCCCGAGCACTGCTACTCGGCGACGCACGCCCGCGACGCGCCCTGCCCTGAATCCCTGATCACCTGCCCGCTGCGGGAGGTGACGCGCAACGGGGCCCCATTGCGCGTGGTGCATCGACACACGCGACTGGACGGGACCCCGCTAGACGTCGAGCTTTACGCGGCGCCGATGCGCGTTGTGCGAGACGGTGCCGAACAGCTTCTCGTGGTCGAGGCGATGCGCGACCTCGACCAGGAGGTGCGCTTCTCGCACGAGCAGAAGCTATCCGAGCTCGGTCGGCTCGCCGCCGGTGTCGCCCACGAGATACACAACCCGCTGGCGTCCGTTCGCATGGCTCTTCACGCGGCCGAGCAGGCGGTTTCCGCGCAACCGCCCGATCCGGACGAGGCGCGGGAATACCTGACCCTGGTCGACCAGGAGGTGGATAAGTGCATCGAGGTTACCGAGCGCCTGCTCAAGCTCAGCGTCCCCGCGCTCGGACACGACCAGCTGGTGCGGGTGGACCGGGTGGTCGCCGACACCCTGAAGCTGCTCCAGTGGGAGGCCGAGACCCGCGGCGTGGCGATCGACTTGGCTCTTGACGAGCCACCGCTGCGTATACTGGGCTCCGACAGCGAGCTGCGCATGTCGGTGCTCAATCTCGCTCAGAACGCGCTGCACGCGATGCCCAATGGTGGCAAGTTGGCGATTCGCTGCCAGCGCCGCGCAGGGGACATCGAGATTCGGGTCGAGGACACGGGCATCGGCATTGACCCGGCGGACCGGATTCAGATCTTCGAACCCTTCTTCAGCCGGCGAGCCGACGGCATCCGTGGCACCGGGCTCGGCCTATCGATCGTAAAAAGCATCGTCGAGAGCCACGGCGGTACCCTCTCGTTCGACAGTGAGCCGGGACGAGGGACTCGCTTCGTGATCGCTCTCCCGGCCGCGGATATCCACGCGGAGGTAATAGCGTGAACAAACACGTACTCCTCATTGAAGATGACGCCGTCCTGAGTCGGCTGCTGACCAAGCATCTTCAGTCGCAGGGTCATGAGGTGACCAGCGTCAAGGGCTGGGTGCAAGCGGACGCGGTCCTTGCCACCCGCGAGCCCCACCTGCTGGTCACCGACGTGCGGCTTCCGGACGGCGACAGCCTCGAACGGCTCCCCGACCTGGTCAATATCATGCCTGTCGTCGTTCTTACCGCGTACGGCTCGGTACGCAACGCCGTCGAGGCGATGAAGGCGGGCGCGTTCGAGTACCTGGTGAAACCCATCAGCCCGGAGGAGCTTTCTCTGGTCGCGCGGCGTGCGCTGGAGCATGCGGATCTTAGAATCGACCATCAATTCTGCCGTCGCCGACTGAAGGCCAGCGAAAGCGGCAAGGACTTCATGGTCGGCGTCAGCGCACCGCTGCTCAAGGTCAAGGACACCATCGATGCCGTCGCGCCAACCGACATGACGGTGCTGGTCCAAGGCGAGAGTGGAACCGGCAAGGAGCTGGTAGCCCGGGCCATCCACGATCGGAGTCCGCGCGCGAAGCGAAACTTCGTCGCCGTCGACTGCTGTACCCTGCAGGAGAAGCTCTTCGAGTCCGAGCTTTTCGGTCACGAACGGGGAGCCTTTACCGGGGCGGACAAGCAGAAGCGCGGGTTGATCGAGGGCGCCGAGGGCGGAACCCTGTTCCTCGACGAAATCGGCGAGATCGAAGGCAGCATCCAGGCCAAGCTGCTGCGCGTGCTGGAAACCGGCATCTTCCGGCGGGTGGGGGGAACCCGGGACCTGCAGGCGAACATCCGCATCGTCGCCGCCACCAACCGAGACCTCGGGCCGATGAGCGAGTCCGGCAGCTTTCGAGCAGACCTCTTCTACCGGCTTAGCGGCTTCGTCATCGACACCCCGCCGCTGCGCGAGCGCCGCGAGGACATTCCGTACCTCGCCGAGCACTTCATACAGAATCATAACTTCTCGCGGCGGATCGAAAAGCGACTTTCCAACGGCGCGATCCGGCGCCTAATCTCCTACGACTGGCCGGGTAACGTCCGCGAGCTGAAGAACGTGGTCGAGCGCGCGATCATTCTTTCCCGCGACACGGACCGTCTCCGTCCCGAGCACCTGGCGTTCGGCAAGAGCCTCGGAAACGGCAAGGCACAGGTCAGCGTGAGCTTCGACCACGACCCCACCCTGGACGAGCTGCAGGCGGAGTATCTAAAGATGCAGCTGGCCAAGTTCTCCGGGCACCGCGCCCGGGTAGCCGAGGTGCTGGATGTGAGTGAACGCAACATCTATCGGCTGATTAGGCGGTACGGGCTGGCCGAGGCCTGAGGGTCGGCCCGGGTCCTGTCGACGAGCCGGGGCGGCGCGCCCGCCACAACGTGGGCCTGGCGCATGCGTTTTTATCAAGTGCTCGGACTGGCGGCGCCTGAGCGGGGAGCATACTCCCGGCGTGCAGACTAGGTATATCCGCCGCTTCTTCGCCGCCCTGCTCGGGCTCGCCGGGTGCGTGGCCTCAACCGCCGCCCCGCCGCGGGACGTGGCCGCGGCCACGTCGATCTATACCGTCTCCCACGGCGGACATACCGGGATCCTCGTCCGCCGCGCCGATGTCCCGCCCGGGCTCTGGCCGGAGATCCGCGACTTCCCGGACGCCGACGCGATCGAGGTGGGCTGGGGCGATCAGAACTTTTACCGCTCGCCCGATCCCGGCCTGTTGATCACGCTTAGCGCCGCCTTCGCGCCGACGCCGAGCGTACTGCACCTGGTCGGCGTGCGCGGATCGCCACTGACGGCCTTCCGTCATAGCGAAATCGTTGAGATCCGCCTGCCCCGGGATGCGGTCTATGGCCTGGTCCGTTATATCGATGCCGCGCATCTGCGTGAAGGCGGCGCCGCCGCCCAAGCGCTGGGACCCGGACTCTACGGCGACAGCCGCTTCTACCCCGGGCGAGAGCGGTTCCATATCGGACGCACCTGCAACGTCTGGACCGCCGGCGCGCTGCGCGCCGCGGGTCTGCCGGTGCGGGACGCCGTCACCCGGGAGGGCCTGATGAAGCAGGTACGCCCCCTCGGCACCGTGCTGAATCCGGTGCGCTGAGCGCGCGTCGGGGACGGGCGGCGAAGCAGGCCCGGCCGAGCCGGCATCGGATCAGAACAGTCCCTTCCCGGTCGCGCGGCAAAGCAACGCATCCGCGACCCGCGCGAGACCGAAAAAAATCGAGAATGATCGGTTCGCGGTCGTCCCCGAACGCTCCAGATCCCCATTATTCCGCCGCGAAAGCGGCCGGCTGCGCTCGCCGAGCACAGCGACCAGGGCCGGGGCGCTCAAAATTGGCCGCGCTTGGAGGAGGTTACAGGCAACCTGTAGGCAAGGGGGATGGACCGACGCAAAGTCCCCCGTGAGGAACCGGTCGATGGCGGCAAAGTACGGTAGCGCGAAGGATACTCCGACGAATTTGACCAGAGCACCAAGGCCCAAGGCGGACAGCGGGGTCGGCGAAGCCTCGTGCTCGGGCCCCATCCGCTCCTGCTTCTTTGCGCGCGCGAAGGCCGTCCCGCGCAGAAACGCTCCGACGATCAGCCCGATCAGATACTCGATTCGCCCCGGATTGGCCGGGTAGCCGGTGATCTGCTGCATGCCAAGGGAGACTCTGAAAATGCTCTCTGGAACTTCGGTTTAACCAAGCATCGGGGCGCTGCTGGTCAACACGGGCCGGTCACCCGCTGCCGCGTAGACCAGGAAGACAAACGGTACCGGGTTGATCACTTCGGCTATAAGAAACGGTACAGAGCAGCAGCGGTCTCTATCATGGACCTTCGGTCACGACAAGGCGCCGAAGCCAGAGGTTCCCCCAGACGGCGATCCTTGTTACGCGTTATCCGGTTCCTGCGACCGAGTGAAGACGGTCGGCGAGGCCGCTCGCTCGCCGAAGCCACCCCAGCAGGGCAAGCCTATTCGCGGTAACCTGCTGGAACGTATCGAGTAAGAACTGTAGGTTTGAACGGCACGTCCACGCGCCGAGGAAAACCGCGACAATCTCAGGTCCTAGTCGTCTGACTGACGGAGGCGCCTAAAGATCTCACGGCGCGATATCTCAGTCTGCAACGGGCAGTCGCGTTTGGCCCGCTCCATGTTCTCGTCGCGCACACGGATGACTCGGCCCCATTCTTCGAACACCGCTTCAGCGTCCGGATAGGGTTCCATGTCGAGGCAAATCGGCTGGAGCAGATAATGGCCCAAGCGGGCGTCGTAGCTCAGGTGGGCCTGTTGAGGCTGGCTCAAGAGCTGGAACGTAATCCGCGGGCCGAGCACCAGGTAGCCGCCCCCCTTGCGCTCCCCGGCCGACCAGCCGTCCGGCAGCGTAATTGCCGGCGGCTCGTCCGGAAACAGCAGGCGGGCGAGCATCCAGGGCGTCAGCAGCAACAGGACGCGCCAGCCTTCGATGCGACGAAGCGCTCGCAGCTCGATGCCGAGTGACGTATTCAACATGGGTTCGCCGGCCAGCTCCACCCGCAGAATGGCCTCGTGCGCCTCCAGCACGGCCGTGCCAAGGGCCGCGTCATCCGCTAGCCCCGGCGGGTAGGTTTCCCAGTCGGCCTCAGTCATCGGGCTCGGTCTCCCGGTACAGCCATTCGAGCCGATCGGCCAGCCCACGGTAGAGGGACAGCGCCGCGCCCTCTCGCAGATCGCAGGCGAAGCGGGGCACCCAGCGGCGCAGATGCTCGTGCTCGAGCTCCCCCAGCAGGTCCGCCCCGTCCTCCTGCCCGCCGAGCCAGGCGGCGCACTCCAGCATGGTCCCCAGGTAGTCGACCGGCGCCTCGGTGGCCTGAAGTCCGGCACGGCGATAAAGACCGGCCAACTCGCCGGTCGACGAACCCTTCATCCGGCCCTGCCGGTAGGCGGACTCGAACGGCGGGCAAACGGTCCTTGGCCAGCCGTTTACGAAGAGCCGGGTGTGCTCCGCCTGCCAGTGTTCGAGCGGGATCGTCTCGAGCTCGGCAATACAGGCCCGGAGCCACGGGGCCCAGGGCAACAGGTCCCGCAGGACGTCAAGGCCATCCTCGGCCGGCTGGGCGAGCACGAGGGCCAGGATTCGCAGTTGGTCCGGGTCTCGAGTTCCGTCGGTCATGAGTGCGGGCTACCTGTGGATGGATCGAGCAGACGCAGTCTCACGGCGCTACGGGCCGGATCGGTTAAACTTCCAGCATCTATTGTCTTTTCGAACAGAGCCATGGCCGAGCCCGCCGAGCGCCAAGCCAGCTACGAGGACCTGCTCCGGGTACCGGGGAACCTTGTTGCCGAGATCGTCAACGGCCGTCTGGTCACCCATCCACGGCCGGCGCCCAGGCACCTGCGGGCCAGCTCTTCCCTTGGCGGCGAGTTGGACGGGCCGTTCGACAAGGGTCGGGGCGGTCCCGGCGGATGGTGGATCCTCGATGAGCCGGAACTTCACCTCGGCCCCCATGTCCTGGTCCCGGATCTTGCCGGCTGGCGCCGCGAGCGTATGCCCAGCCTTCCGGGAACGGCCTGGTTCGATCTGGCGCCCGACTGGGTCTGCGAGGTCCTTTCCCCGGCGACCGCGTCCGGCGACCGCGCCGAGAAGCTTCCGATCTACGGCGAACAGAGCGTCTCCCACGTCTGGCTGATCGATCCGCTGCTGCGGACTTTGGAGGTGTTCGAGAACGCCGATCGCCGATGGCTCCTCATAGCGACCCTGAAGGACGCCGATCCGGTCTCGCTGCCGCCCTTCGACGCGATCAGCTTCGACCTGTCCCTGCTCTGGGCGGATTGACAACAAGCCCGACAGAGAGGAGAGGCGCTCGCGCCTCCCCTCTCGTGCCGCCCTCCCCGCTCTCGTTGTTCGTTCGCGCCCCTACCACGGATAGGCGTACACGCCCGCGTACATGAAATAGTGCCGGAGCAGGTAACCGCCGGCCAGCACGAACACCGATGCGGCGATGATCGGTGCGTGGCTTGTCCAACCCTTGATAACGCCCTTGAGCTCCAGGAAGAAGGGTACGACGAGCCCGAAGCCGATGAACCCGATCAGCCAGCCGAGATCGGTGAACAGCAGCTCCCAGGAGCGCATGGCGGACTCCGACCCGCGCTGCAGATAGAAGAAGAACGAGAAAATGATCACCAACTCGGCGGAGATCAGCACCAGGTCGATGCGCTCGTAGAGTCCCCGGATGTACTCATCCGCGGCGTCCTTGATCAGCGTGTACATCAGCAACAGCAGGAACGCCATGGCGGTCGAGAACGCCGACACGGTGAACAGCAGAGGCACGCCCGGGTTCGCCCACAGGGCCACGGCGGGGAAGGATTGCAGCAGCAGCCCGGTATAGACGGCCACGCCGACCCCGTTGACCACCGCGAGCCAGCCGATGACCTTACGGTAACGCTCCACGAGTCCGCAAAGCTTGGTCAGAAGGCCCCACTCCAGGAACTTGTTGACCAACGGGATCTTCTTGAACAGCGGCGTGACGCAGGCGTAGGGCAGCGCGTAGAGCACCCCCCAGACCATCATCCAGAGGATGAACTGGGTACCCCAGGCGATCCAGGCGGTCGGCTGGGTGAACATGGCCAGCGGGTTAAGGACGTGGATCACCGCCAGGTGATCGAGCAGGTGCCCGAACAGCATCAGCGAGCCAATCGACAGCAGAACCACACCGGCACCGGCCCCCCAGAGGACCAGGTTGCGGTGCGGCTTGAGATACATGTCGGTAAGGAAGGTTACCGCCAGGGTCGCGGCACCGAGCCCGCCGGTGTAGAGATAGATGGCGAGCCACCAGGTCCAGATGTCCTGGGTCGAGTAGGTCATGTTGACGTCCATCTCAGCCTCTCCGCTTCAGGTCGTCGATGTAGTAGACGTTAGGTCGGGTGCCGATGTGGGGCATCAGCGGCCTCGCCACCCCGCTCGCCACCATCTGGGCCACCGGGTCCTCGGGGTCGTCCAGGTCACCGAACATTCGTGCCGAGCCGACGCAGGTTTCCACGCAGGCGGGTTTGAGCCCTTGCTCGACCCGGTGGTCGCAGAAGGAGCACTTGTCGACGCTGGGGCTGGTTCGCCGGTAGTCGGAGCCGTAGAACTCACGGCCCTGTCTGACGTCCGAGTAGGTCACCTCCACCCGGGCGTGGTAAGGACACGCCATGGCGCAGGCCCGGCAGCCCATGCAAAGGTCCTGGTCCACCATGACGATGCCGTTAGCCTTCTTGTAGGTGGCGCCAGTCGGGCACACGCTCATGCAGGGCGGGTTGTCGCAGTGATTGCACAGGCGTGGGAAGAAGCGCCGGTGCACGTCGGAACCGACGCCGATCTCCTTGTCGTGGACATAGGTGCGCCACTTCTTGTCGTCCCACACCGGGGTCTGGTTCTCCATCGCGCAGGCGGCCATGCAGGCGTTGCAACCGACGCAGGTGTTGAGGTCGATGACCATTGCGTATTTAGTCATTAGCTGACTCCCCCTACCCTAGACGCGGGCCACTTTGATGGTGAATTCCTGGGATTTGAACCCGGCCACCACGGGCTCGACCTGATAGGGGATGAGCTTGTTGGTGGCGGTGCCCTCGCCCTGGGTGCGGGAGAGCGCCTTGTTCTCGACGCCGAAGGAGGAGTAGATGAACAGCGTATCCGGGTGCACCAGACGGGTGACGTAGGCGCGGCCGGTGGTCTCCTGGCCGGATTTCGAGTTGGTCAGCCGGATCGGGTCGCCTTGCCCGATGCCGAGCTGGCCGGCCCGCGTCGGGTGGATCCAAACGCCCTTGTAGACGTCGTCCTTGAACTGGTTGACGCCCGCCAGCACCGGGTTGTTGCTGTTGGTGGAGCCGTGGGAGACGGTAGGCGTCTTGCCGTAGGTGAAGTAGAACTCGTCCTCGGCAAGCGGCTCGGTGACGGGTGTGCCTTCCCGGTATTCGGGGGCGATCCAGGTCGCCAGCACGCTGAAGTTGGGCTCCGTGTGGCCGCCGTCGCGCAGGGACCGCATCAGGCCGCTGAAGAACTCCACCCGGCCGCTGTCGGTCGGCACCGGCATCTTTCGCGGCATGGCATGGTGCTCGAGGATGTGCTGCTTGTCCTGCTCGTGATAGACGCCCTTGGCGCGCAGGACCCGGTCGATCTCCTCGGGCGCGACCCCGAGGCGCTCGGCCGTCTGGGCGAAGGAAACACGGCGGCAGGCGGCCGCGAAGGCCCCCTTTTCGTGGGTCTGTTGGGTCTCGGCGTAAGCCGCTCGAACCGGATCCGCCTTGAGCCCCGTGAGCTTCTCGACCCATTCCAGAAACCTATCGGTGTTGCCGCTGATGATCTCGGTCATCTTGAGCAGGATGTCGGCGGTCTCCTCGGTGTCATACAGGGAGTCGATGGCCGCGTAACGGGTGGTCAGCGCCAGATCCTGATTCACTCCGTTGCCGTACAGCGTCGGCTCGTCGCGCTCCAGGTACGTGCTGTTGGGCAGAATCACATCCTCGAAGGGCGCCGTATCCGACGGCAGCACCTCCACCATCACCACGAGGTCCACATTCTCGTGGCTCAGGACCTCCTTCCAGTAGGTATCCGGGTAGTAGTGCCGCACCGGGTTGGCGGCGTTGATGATGAATGCTCGGGTCCTGTAGGGCTCGCCGTTGAACTGGACCTTGCCCTCGACGGACTCGCGCAGCCCGGAGTCGGTCATCACCGGCAGGGCCACGTTGAATCGGCCGGCCTCCTTCTGCTGGGCGTTCCAGGCCCAGGTCCAGCCGGGCCTGCCGTGGGAGAAGTTCTCCCCCTTGGAGAGGGCACCGATCACCATCTTGGCGAACGCCATGCCGGCCAGGCTGGCCAGCGGGGCGCCCATCTCGTAGCCCTCGTCCATCGCCCTGAACATCTCGTGGGCCTTGTGATGCAGCTCGCCGGAGTTTATCCAGCCGCCGACCGAGTCGATGCCGCCGGTCAGCGCCTGCACCATGGCCTGAACCCGGCGCAGCATCATGACGTTGCCGAAGCGCGCCCCGTGCCAGCCCGGATCCACGATGGCCGGGCGGGTGTTGCCGAACTCTCGGGAGATGCGGGCGATGGTCTCGGCGGGCACGCCGGTAATCTCCGCCGCCCACTCGGGGGTGTATTCGGCAAGGTCCTCGAGCTGGGCCTCGAACACGGTCTTGACCTCTCGGCCCTCGACCATGAGGGGCTCCGGCAGCATGAGTCCGGGACAGAACGCCCCGGCCTCGACACCCTTGCGGTTGTCGTTGCTGAATTTTTCCAGCACCCGGACCTTCGTGGTGTCTTCTTCGACCACCAGCGGCCGGCCTTCGGGGTCCGTGACCAGCCGCCACTCGCCTTGGTCGTCCTTGTGGACCAGGAAGGGCATGTTGGTATGGCGCTTGAGGAACTGACCGTCATAGAGGCCCTCGTCCATCATGATCCGCATCAGCGCCAGCATGAAGGCCAGGTCGGTGCCGGGGCGGATCTGTACCCACTCGTCCGCCTTGGCGGCGGTCTCCGAGCAGCGCGGGTCCAGCGCGACCACCTTGGCGCCGTTCTTCCGGCCCTGGGCGAAGCGCACCATGCGGCAGGTCGAGACCGCGCCGATCGAGGCGTTGTTGGCCACGAACAGGATGTACTTGGCGTTGTCGAAATCCGGCAGGATCTCGTCGTGGATGTTGAAGTTGCCGGTGACCATGTCGGTGCCCAGGTGGCCGGTGGTCACGCAGTGCTGCATCGGCGAGGCGACGATGTTGGGCACCTCGTTGGCCATGGCGAAGGGCACCGCCCAGTTCATTTAGAAGACGCAGGAGGTCCAGCCGCCCACCATGGTCCATTCCCAGGGCTTGATCTCGGCCGCCTTGCTCCTCCGGGCGATATATACCTTTCGCATGCTACTTCTTCGTCGCCGGTCGCCCTGGAGACCAGAGTTGTCGGACTTAAGTCCGACCTACAAACTGAAAATTGACGCGAGAGAGGTATAGTCCCAGGCCTCCTCCCAGCTGGCGGAGCGGAAGGCGTACTCGCCGCGCTTGCTGCCCTCCACCCGGATCAGCGGTGTCTTGATGCGATCGGTGTCGTAGGTCTGGCGCAGCCCGGCCTGGCCGCGTGCGCAAATCTTGCCGCGGTTCAGCGTCGAGTTGGGGTTGCCGTCGAGCTTGACGATGCGTTTCTCGCCGTCCCTGGTGCGCGTGGTCACCCGCAGGTTGCAGAGCGACGAGCAGAAGTTGCAGATGCTGTAGCTCACCGACTCCTGGTCCGCCTCCTCGTCGCCCACGGCGCGGCGGACGATACCGGAAACCGGCTAGAGCAATCCGAGTCCGGCGGTCCCGTAACCGGTGGTCTTCAGGAATGCGCGGCGAGACAGTCTTGGAATCTTCCAGGCCATGGCGGGTCCTCCTCGGTGGTCGATGCGTTCCCGTCTGCGCGGGGGCCGGTTGAGTCTTGCTCTGTTACGGCATCGAGCAGCATTTCCGGCGCGGACTTAGTCAGAAGAAGTCGTATCGGTCTATCACAATGTTCTGATTATTTGATTTTGGTCAACAGCCATTCCAATCTCCGACGGCCTGGAGACCACTATGGCGCGTGGGGTCAAACGCCTCCTCCTGCTTCGCGGAGTCGACAGCCGTCATCGGTGCGCCGGCGCCATCGGCCTCGGGTCTTTCGCACCGGCGGCAAACGCACTAGGCTTGGGGTCAGCGCGTTCCGCGCTGCACCAAAGCGAAAAAAGCATCGAATTCCTGGAGGATAAAGACCGATGAGCACGATACCGACCGTCCGACCCGTGGAGATTGTCGCTGCTACTCTGGCCCTTGTGGTATCCCTGCCGGCGATCGGCGACTCGGCACAGCCGCGACCGCCGGTGCCGGCGCCACCCATCGGTTCGCCAATGGAATCCGCCGGCGACGCGGCTCAAGAGGCCCAAGCAAAATGGGAAGCCATTCAGGAGCGCAAGGCCGCCCTGACAGCCGAGCTGAACCGGCGGTACGAGGACCTGCAGCGCGAGGCCGCCCAGGAGGGCATCGAGCCACTACCGGCCCCGCCGTGGCCGCAGGAGCCGAGATGGCTGAGCTACGACGAGATGCGGGAGTTGATGCGCAAGCAGGGGATCACCATGCCCCCGGCACCCGATTTCGAGTCGCAATCCGCAACAGCCACCGAGGGCGGGGCACCCGCTGCCGCACAGGGACCGAGGCCGCCGGCGGGGACCAGCCCCATCGGACCCGAGGCGTTGAGAGCCTACTTCGGCGTCATCGAGCAGATGTCACCGCAACAGCAGGAGGCCTGCTTCGCCGTGGCCCGCTGGCAGGCCGGGGTCATGGCCTCGCCCCCGATGCCGCCGGCCGCGCTGCTCGTCCCGGGCGGTCCGTTTCCGCCGGAGTCCGCTCTACAGTCCGGGCAACCCTTCCCCCGAATGATGTCCCCCGGACATTGACCAACAGCGCCGACCAAGCCAGTCGGCGCGGCACCCCCCTCAGCCCACGGCCTCCCGCCGGTCGATATAAGCGAGCGCCTGGTCGATGCGACGCAGCGTGGCCTCCTTGCCGACCAGCTGAAGCGTCACGTCGATGCCCGGCGAGGCCGCACGGCCGACGATCGCAACCCGAAGCGGCTGGGCGACCTTGCCCATGCCGACCTCCAGCTCCTGGGTAACCCCCGCGACTGCGTGCTCCAGGGACTCCGGGGTCCAGTCCTCGTGGGCCATCAGCTCGAACGCGGCCTTCAGGCGTTGGAGGGGCTCGCGGGCGGCCGCGCGCAGATGCTTCTTCGCGGCCGACTCGTCGAAGGCGTCGAAGTCCCGGTAGGCGAAGGCGCTGATCTCCGCCAGCTCGACCAGCGTCTTCGCCCGACCCGCCTGGGCCTCGACCACCGCGGTCGTGTCCGGTCCCTCGGACGGGTCGATCCCGAGCCGGCCGAGGTGCGGACTCAGCAGACGGGCGATCCGGGCCGGGTCCCCGTTCTGAAGGTAATGCTGGTTGAGCCAATCCAGCTTGTCGGGATTGAAGGTCGAGGCCGCCTTGTTGACCGCCTCGATGTCGAACAGCTGGATCATCTCATCCACCGAGAAGACCTCCTGGTCCCCGTGGGACCAGCCCAGCCGGACCAGGTAGTTCAGCAGCGCCTCGGGTAGATACCCGGCGTCCCGGTAGGCGATCACGCTGACCGCCCCGTGGCGCTTCGACATCCGGGCCCCGTCCGAGCCCAGGATCATCGGCAGGTGTGCGTAGCGCGGCGGTTCATGGCCCAGCGCCCGCAGGATGTTGATCTGGCGCGGGGTGTTGTTCAGGTGATCGTCGCCGCGGATGACGTGGCTGATCGCCATGTCCGCGTCGTCCACGACCACGGTCAGGTTGTAGGTCGGCGAGCCGTCCGTGCGGCGGATGATCAGGTCGTCCAGCTCGCTGTTGCTGAACAGCACGCGGCCCCGGACCAGGTCGTCGACGACTACGTCCCCGTCGGGCGGATTGCGGAAGCGCACCACGTGCGGCTGCGCCGGGTCGATGTCCCGATCTCGGCAGCGACCGTCGTAGCGCGGTTTGACCCGCTGAGCCATCTGCTCCTCCCGGATCTGATCGAGGCGCTCCTTCGGGCAGTCGCAGCGGTAGGCGAGCCCCTTCTCCAGCAGGGTATCGATCGCCGCGTTGTAGCGGTCGAATCGCTCGGTCTGGTAGAAGGGGCCCTCGTCGTAGTCCAGGCCGAGCCAGGTCATGCCCTCCAGGATCGCGTTCACGGACTCCGCGGTGGATCGTTCCAGGTCGGTGTCCTCGATCCTCAGTACGAACCGGCCGCCGTGCTTCCGGGCGTGCAGGTAGCAGAACAGCGCCGTTCGGGCGCCGCCTACGTGGAGGTAGCCGGTCGGTGACGGGGCGAAGCGGGTACGGACGGTCATGGCCTCTCGGTTCACCTGAAGCTGTGGGTCGGACTCTCGGATTCTAGCAGAGGCCCGGCCGGTACCCCGCTGTCCACGGTTGTTCGCCGCGCGGGGCATGGGTTATTTTCCGACCATGAAATTCGCCGAGTCGGACGACAGTGGTGGCTACCTGGTCGAGGGCTACGGATCCGACGGCATCCGCATCCAGGGCCGAAGCTACCGTACCGGGCTGATCCTGACGCCGGACCGGATCATCGAGGGCTGGGGGCCGGACGATGCCTCTCGGCTCGCCATCGAGCACGTCGCCGCGCTGCTGGAGCTCGAGCCCCAGGTGATCGTGATCGGCACCGGCTGCGCGCAGGTGTTTCCTGACCCTTCGGTCTACTCGGCGGTCGCCCGCGGCGGCGTCGGGCTCGAGTTGATGGACACCGGCGCCGCCTGCCGCACCTACAACATCCTGATGTCCGAGGGCCGGCGGGTCGTCGCCGGCCTGATGCCTTACTGAGCGGCGCCCGCGACCCTCTCAGCAACCCGTTACCTCGCGACCCAGCGACTGGAGCCGTCCCGTCCATGGACAGAAAGATCCTGCTCTCGGTGCTCGGCGCCGCCCTGCTCGGCTTCGTCGCGGTCCTGCTGCTGATGCCGGCGACCATCGACGACGGCACCATCCGGTTGCCCTGGCACGTGGAGCAGGATGCGCAGGGCCGCACCCGGGTGTTCGGGTTCACGCTCGGACAGAGCACGCTCGCCGATGTACGGACGGTATTCGGCGAGGACGGCACGCTGAACCTGTTCGAGACGCCGGGCCGCGCGGAGCCCTTCGGCGTCGAGGCCTTCTTCGAGCAGATCTACCTGCAGCGGCTGCGCGCGGACTTCGTGATTACCCTCGATGCGGACCAACGAACCCTGGCGCCGATGTACGAGCGCGGCCTGCGCATCAGCCAGACCGGCAGCGGCAGCAAGAAGGTGAAGCTCGACCCGATCGACGCCGAGGCGCTGGCCAGGTTGCCGATTCGCGGCATCACCTACCTGCCCCAGGCCAGACTCGACGAGGCCCTGCTCGAGCAGCGCTTCGGGACACCGGACGAGCGGCACACGGAGGACAAGACCGGCATCGTCCATTGGCTCTACCCCGCGCGCGGTATCGACCTGAGCCGCGCCCCGGACGGCAAGGTGGTGATCCAGTACGTGAATCCGGCCGAGTTCGACGCCCTGCTGCGCCCGCCGGCGGAGCCCCCGGCCGCGAGCGCACCGGCGCCGGGGACCCCCGATCATCCGAACGCCGCTCGAGCGGGCACTGCCGGGCCCCGATAGGTGAACGTGTCGCGGGGTAACGGGCCTTGCCGATGAAATCGCGACCCGGGCTGGCTGTTCCAGGCCAGATCCTCGGCTAAGGGCCCTCGAGGACGCGTTTGAGCAAGGCGCCGAGGAGACCTATTTCCAGCACAGACGCCAGGGCGAGCACCACCAGACCCACCATCGGGTAGCGACTCTCCGACGCCCGCAACTCGTCGTCGACGCGGCTGCAGTACTCGTCGATCCGTCGCCGGTTGTCCAGGCTACTGTCGCCGCCACCGATTTCCGCCGTCCTGGAGGGCGGGCAGCCATCGTCAATAAGATGATAAGAGCCAAGCCGCTCGCCGGACGACATGGCGCTTAAACGGTCGCCGATTGACTCGCTCATGCGGTGGCCTCGTTAAGCCCTCGATCGGCGCGGTATGGGCTACCGCCCCGGTTCGGGAATTGCAACCGGAGTAAGTCATCAGCTAGCCGGCGCCCTGAGGAACGCCTTTTATTGGGGGCCTCCCATGCGCATACCGACGTCGCTAGGGAGCAACTGTGCTGCTGGTCTAAAGTTGACTGGCCAGCCGCGGCTGACGCCGGGCTCGTAGTCGATCACGGAGAGTTTAGGAAGGATTTAGCGCGTTCACATCAGCGAAGCTACCTAGAAACAATCCGTAGAACTACCTAGTACGAGCCGCAACCGGCGCCGCGACGGATGATCCGGCCGAGCACCGATTCGGCGCAATGGACGAGCGCCGCCCCGAGCCGGGGCGCCATCGCTCACCGGCTCTACCCGGGGAGCGGCCGCGGCGCGGGCTAAATGCCAAGAAAGAGCCTGAGCAGGGACCCGACGAGCCCCAACGCCAGCGCCGATGCCAGCGCGAGAACCACGACGCCCACCATCGGATACCGCCGCTCCGACGCCCGAAGCTCGTCGTCGACACGGCTGCAGTACTTGTCGACGCGTCTGCGGCTGTCACTGACGCTGTTGCCGCGACCAATTTCAGCGGGCCTGGAAGGCGGGCGACCTGCGCGCCAGAAACGAAACGGACCGGACGGCTGCTGGAACGGCACGGTGTGTAACTCATTGCCCATCGTCACTCTCCTGCAGGACCCCGAAAGAATCGGGGTTCCGCACGGTTGGGAACGATCAACCGGATCGTGCGCCTCCAGCGCTGCGCGCCATGGAGAGCGAAGCGAAGGCGCGTAGTCCCGGGTAGGCGTAGGCGCGAGCGTATTGCCGCAGTGGCGAAGGGGCGATAGTCCCGAAGCCGCGGAGGCAATATGCAGAGCGCATCCGAGACGCCGTCAAGCCATTTGTGGGCGTGGTGCAGCCGGCACGAGCTGCGAGGAGTCGGGCAGCGCCACGCCCGCAGGGCGAACCCGGGCACAAAGGCTGTCGCCGAGCGCAGTCATTTTGGCGACTTGGACGTCCCAAAATGTATCACGAGCACGGCGACACTCCGGCCAGGGAATGTCGGCAACCGGACGCCAGCGAGACCCCAACTGGGAAGCCCTCGATCCGCCTTAGATGCTTGGCGACCCGCCGTTACTGATCGGTCACCTCCAGTATGTAGGTAACGATCTGCTCGTTGTCCTCGCCGCAACCGGTCGCCCGCCATTCGATGGTATGGGTGCCGGGGGCGAGTCTCGTCACGAACAGGTAGTACCCCTGCTCGGCCGACGGGCTCAGCAGCCACTCGGGGATGTCCATCTCGGTCTGCCCATAAAGGGCAAACAGCAGGTTTTCCGGCGGCATCTGCACATTGAACATCGGCGACTGGCTGCCGGATGGGCCGGTAAAGAACCGGGTCGGCTTCCAGACCCGGCGACCGTCTATCGACACCTTGATCCGCGCCGGCACCGTGCATTCAGCCTGCTCGCGGACGAACTCTTCCGTCCGTGTCTCCGGCGGATCGCTGAGATACGCCGCATAAAACCGATTGACCAGCGGGAAAAAGACCGAGGTCCCGGCCGGAATCTGGCAATGACGGGTCACCTCGCCGACCCAGGAGCCGGCCAGGAACCAGACGTCGCCCACCTGCCGCTGCGCACAATTGCTGCCGTCGGCATCCAGAAGCGGATTGACCTCGGCTGGAACGCCAACCACCCATTGCCACCATTCCGCGGCCCAGCGGCCGTAGGTCTGCCCCCCAGGCTTCGACCAGATCGGCGCGACCAGGGGTGTTTGATCGTAGTCCCCATATCCTGTCGCCCCGCTCGGAGCAGAGGCGGCCAAACCGCATAGGACCGGGACCAGGAACAATGTCTTCTTGTTGATGATCATCTACTCTTCCT
>CAVPOY010000042.1:0-73086 GCA_963707135.1 uncultured Gammaproteobacteria bacterium
TCCGGAATGCCGACCTACGAGGGCACGCTGGCCGACGGCACCCACCTCTCGGCCGAGGAGGTGGTCAAGAAGTTCGGCCGCCCGATGCCGGCGCCCAAGCCGCCGGTGAGCGCGGAGCAGTGGGAGCAGCTGGTGCATTCCAAGGACAATGACCCCGCGCTCGACCCGGCCACCGCCCCTGCGCGAAAGGGCCCCAGGTGGGAGAAGTACTGGAACATCAAGTACTCCATCCTCGGCTCCCTCAAGACGCCCGAGGAGCAGGCCAAGATCCCCTATGACACCGCCATCGACGGCGGCGGCGACCCGGAGACCGAATACATGTTCGTCCAGCTCTCGCGCGCTTTTGGTCCCCTGTACGTCATGCAGGGCAAGATGCCGAGCTTCCCCAACACCTATGCAGGCGCGGGCGGCAAGGGCCTGGAGGTGATGCCTGCCGCCCAGACCCAGTACTGGTCGATCGTGAGCTGCGAGGCCATGCCCTCCGGGCAGATCGTCGATGCCCTGACCGATATGCAGGTCCCGCTCGACGGGGACGGCAACTACACCATCGTCTACAGCCGCAAGGAGGACCGGCCGGCCAATGCGACCGAGGAGAACGGGGTTGCCTGGATCGAGTGGAGCCCGCGCGGCGAGGGCGTCTCCGGGCCGAAGAACCGCGAGGACTTCGGCATGCTGATGCTGCGCTTCATCGCCAACGACCCGGACTGGGCGCAGAGCCCCGTTCGCGTGACCGCGCCCGGCATGGAGGAGTCCGTGATGGGGCCCTACTACCCGCGCGGCTACTACACCACCAAGGCGGAGTTCGAGGCCAACGGGGCGAAGGGCAACCCATAGGATGCGGTGAGCGCAGCGAACCGCATCGGTTGCGAATGATGCGGCTCGTGCCCCACTACATGCCGCCGGTCATCACGCCGAGCGTGTGGCCCTGGGCCGACGTCAACCCGGCTGCGGCAAGAACAATCATTCCACGACAAGCGGCCCCCCGCGGCCGCACAAAGGGAGGCAACATGAAAAAGACCAAGATTCTGGAACTGACCGCGGCGATCTGCATCGCGCTGGCCGGAGGTGTTGCACACGCGGATCCACGACCGGGCGAGATCGCCGCGAACGGTCCGATGCCGGGCGACGTAACCCTTTACGCCAAGGAGGTCGCCTGCCAGCAGGCGCTCCCGACACCGGGCTACTACTCGTCCCTGAACGGGGCCGAGATCTCCGATTCCGAGCGCAGCGGCATCTTTCCCTGCGCGACCTTCACGGGCTCCCACGACGGACCGAACCAGGTCTTCGCCTGGCGCAGCGCCGACGACTACCCGGGGATCTCCTACATCAACAACCGCAGGCCGGGCGAGCTCTATATCGTCGGCGGCGAGTTCCCGACGCGCGACGATCCCCGCCAGGTCGGTCCCTACATCGCCAAGGCCGACGCGACCACGGGAGAGCAGATCTGGCGCACCTACTTCGACAACCTCAACGTCTCCGACCGCTGGATCGGCAACGCCAATCTCAACATCCTGCCCGATGGCAACATCGCCTTCGCCTGGTCGCACTTCGTCGCGCTCGTCGACGGGGATACCGGTGAAATCCTCAAGACCAATACGCTGCCGCCCGGCGAGGCTCCCATCGAGGACGTCAACTTCAAGCACCTGACCATCGCGCCCGACGGCACACTGATCCTCAAGGACCAGACTCGCCCCATCGGCTGCACCCTCCAGGGCACCATGGCGATCATCGCCTGCGCGAAAAAGGGAATGAAGCAGCCGAATTCCGTCCTGGTCGCGGTCGATCCCAAGACGCTCGAGGTGCTCGATTCGCTCAACCTGCCCGAGCCCGCCCCATCGCCCCACATCGTGGCGCCATACGGCGACAAGATCGCGATCTACATGGGCATGATCGAGACCGCGGCGCGTTTCTTCTGGGACCCGGAAAGGAAGAAGCTTTCGGCTGACGAGAGCTGGCAGATCAAGCCGCTCGCGGAAGGCCAGCAGGCCATGACCGCGCCGACCGTAGTCGGGGACTGGATCGCGATCCAGACAAACGGGCTCTTCAGCGACAAGAAGGCGTCCAGCGTCGTCGTCATCCACAAGGACGACGCCACCCGGGTCAATACGATCTTCCCCTTCGGAGAACTCGGCCTCCTGGAATTCAGCTTCGCGCCGCCGAAGAACGGGGCCGACCCCGAGAACAACATGATCTATTCGGCGGACATGGGGATGAAGAAGGTCGCCGGCATCAGGCTCGACCAGGAGACCGGCAAGCTCGAGACCGCCTTCGTCGTCGACGACATCTCAAACACCTTCCAGCCGGTGATCGGACCGGCGGACAAGCGTGTCCTGCTGCTGACCAACATCAAGCTCCCCGTGGAGATCGAGCCGATCCCCCTGGCCGTTGAGAAATCCAGCTACACCGAGCAGCTCACCTGGCGCGACGCCGCCACCGGCAAGCTCCTCGCCGAGTCCGATTTCTTCGAGCCGCTGACGGTCAACTCGCTGACGACCCCGGGCTACGGCGGGCGGGTCTACTTCCCCACCGCGGACGGGAAGGGATTCTACGTGCTGCAGGTCATGCCCGCAGGGCCTGGGGCGAACTAGACACGGCGGCCGTCCGCATCGACGGGTATTCGGGCATCCAGAACTCGGATCAATCAGCTGACTGGACGCCCCGAGGCCACCGTCGGCACATGGCCGGCAGGTTTTCAATCCGATTTGCAGGATTCAATTCCATGCTGAAGCTCAGCACCCGAACCAAACGCGCCCAAGGGAGCCATGCGAAGCCCTTGTGCTGGGTACTAGCGGCGGCGCTCCTCGGCATCGGGCCGCCGGCCCTCGCGCAGGAAGGCGACGCAAAGGCCATGGCGGACTACTTGGGCAGGCAGAAGACGATCGAGCTGACCTTCGACAGCGACATCGAGGTCATCACCCCGCAGCTGGAGAAGATCCAGTTCACCAATTCCGGCGGCGCGCTGTTGAGTCGTCCCGACAAGCTGCGCGCTCACCGGGAGGGCGGTTACAGCGACGTGGAGATGACCTTCGACGGCAAGACCGTCAGCGTGCTGGGCAAGCATCTGAACGCCTACGCCCAGTTCGAGGGGCCAGGCAACGTGGACCAATTGATCGAGGCCCTGCGGGCGGGCCATGGCATCGCGCTGCCGGGTGCCGATCTGCTCCTGTCGAGCCCCTATGACGCGCTCGTGGCCGGGGTCATGGAGGCGAAGCACATCGGCCGCGGCGTCATCGACGGCGTCGAATGCGAGCACCTCGCATTCCGCAACTTCGACACCGACTGGCAGCTCTGGGTGGAGATAGGCGACCGGCCCATACCGCGCAAGCTGGTCATCACCAGCAAGACCATCAACAGCGCCCCGCAGTACAGGCTTCGCATCAAGGACTGGAAGACCGGCATCGAGCCACCCCCTGATGCATTTTCGTTCATGGCACCCGCCGGGGCCGAGAAGCTCAGTCCCGACGCTCTGATCGACCTCGACGAACTGCCGCAAGGCGCTCCGTCTCCTTAGGAGGAAACCAATGACACAGCTCATTCGCAGGTCCGTCGTTCTGTTGCCCCTGGCTGCCGCAGCGTGGCTTTTCAATGGGGACATGTCTATGAGGTCGGCCGCATTTCTCGTCGCCAGCGCCGAGGCGTGGATCGGCCGGCCGGCGACCCCGGTCAGCTACGCCGGAGTCGCCCGGCGATCGACGGTGCGGGCGGTGACACCGGGCGTGGGGGCGCCCGGCTACGGCGTCAGGCCCGGCTACGGTTTGAGCGGCGTCGGCGGTCCTGCCTCCGGTGCGGGTGTCCTGCCGGGGGCGGGAGTGGGACAGGCCGGTGTCGGCTACAGCCGGGGGGTGGGTGTGAACCTCGGCGGACCGGTCAACCGTGTCGGCATCCGCTAGCGGCCGTTGCCCCTGGTGCCAGCGGCACAGCGGGCACTGGCAGGTCAAGACGAGTCGCAAAATCCGCGACCCACGCGGAGGTCCCCGGGGAGCGTTACCCGGGACCTCCGCACCACATTGTAAGGAATGAAGGCAAGAGCATGATCAATCGGCTTCTTCGGAAGCTTTCTTGGCAGAATACCTGATTTTCTCAGGAGGTTGAGCGAGGATCGCCCGTACTTTACAAAAATTCCCGCTGATTCTGCCTCATCCTAGCCAGGCGCCAGCGCCCACCGGCGATGTCAGAGTATCAATCTTCCCATCGCCCTGGCTCAGGCTGGACTCTCCCGGGTGAGGGTGCCATACGCGTGGCGCCCGCCCTTGCTATCCGTCGGGTGCTGGAGGAGGTGGGATTGGATGCCAACGAGCTGATCTTGGTCTGCACCAAGTACAACGACCCATCGCCGTTGAGAACGGCGGGGGGTAGTGCCCCGCAGGTAACGAGTGCTATGCGGACGCTGGAAATGCACACCGCAACGCTGAAGTAAAAACTGAAGATAGGAGGATCCCATGATGGTTGGACGAATTTCGATCGAAGGCTTGCCCCGCGCTGCCGTTCTCCTCGTGCTGGGGATTGGTGCGCTTGCCACCGGCTCGGCAGGCGCCGGCGGTCTGATCGCCTACGAGGTCGGGACGGCCGACGTCGGTCTCGCCTCGGCTGGCTATGGCGCGCGGGCGCAGGACGTCTCGACGGTGCTGACAAACCCGCCGGGATGACGCGGCTGGATGGCACGCAGGTACTGGCGCGGGGCAGTTGCTTTGGGGCAATACCAGGTTCTCGATCGACTCGGGTACCTCGCCCCTGCTGGGTCGCAACGACGGCGGCCGTGCGGTCGGGTCGGACGGCTGGTTCGTCGGTGGTGGCCCGTTCGTGAGCTACAGCCTGTCGTCCGACCTCAAGCTTGGATTTGCGCTCACCGGCAACTTCGGCGCCCCCTTGAGTTACGACGACGATTGGGCGGGCCGCTACTACGTCCAAGAAGCGACCATGCTCGGCATCTCCTTCCTGCCCTCGATCGCCTACAAGGTTAACGACCATCTGTCCATCGGGGCGAGCGTGAACGCCATGTACGGCATTTACAAAAACCAGGTCGCGATCAACAACGTCGATCCGGGTTTCGGGGACGGCCGTCTCAAGCTGGACGACAAGGTCTGGGGGTGGGGCGGTAACCTGGGTCTGCTCTACGAGATCGACGCCGGTACCCGGCTCGGCCTCACCTGGAGCTCGCAGGTCAACCTCGACTTCAAAGCGCCGCTGGAGTTCTCGGGCATCGCCCCGGGTCTTGCAACGGCGTTGAGCAACCGGGGACTGCTGACGTCGCAGCTCGAGATCGGCATCAAGGTGCCGCAGCAGGTGATGGGCAGTTTGTTCACGCAGGTGGACGACCGCTGGGCGGTGCTCGGCAGCGTCGGCTGGCAGGAGTGGTCGAAGTTCGGCCAGGTGGAGCTCGGCATCGACGATACGACCAATCCCACCGGGGTCTCGACCGAGCTGGATTTCAAGGACACCTGGCACGTCGCGTTGGGAGCGCAATACCGCCTGAGCGACCCCTGGCTACTCAATTTCGGCATTGCCTACGATTCCGAATTTCAGGACAGCACGAGTGTCTCTCCTCTCATGCCGGTGAATTCGGCCTGGCGCTTGGGCGTCGGCGGCCAGCAGCAATTGAGCAAGACCGCATTATGGGGCATCGCGGCGGAATATATGTACGGCGGGACGCTCGACACCAGCCTGCAGAGCACACTCCCGGTCGCGCCCGGCGGCCGCGGAGATCTAGAGGGTTCGTACGAGGACACCGGGACCCTCTTCCTCTCCGCTTACTACAACTGGGAATTTTAGGGAGCAACCGGCTCGCCGATCGTCCGCACCAACGAGACGGCTGGACCGCGGCTCCCCAGGGGTTACTGGTCGCGCGCGAGGAGCGCGGGTTTTTTCTGCAGCCGAAGCAAAGAGTCACACCATGACAGACGCCGCTTCCCTACAGCGACAATCCAGCGCGACTTGACTTCGCGCTCGCACGGGGAACTGGTAACGCCCGTCCTTGTCGCCGCCGCTGGCAACGGACAGAGTTGCTTACGAACGCTGAAACAGCAATAGAAGAGAGAGTATTCGATCGTGAATCCCCTAGGCGTATTTTCCTCGATCCTCGCCGCCGTGGTGCTCACGGGTTGCGCGAGCCGACCAGTCAACGAGCCGATCGCAAAGGTCGACCCGAGGGAGGGCTACCGCCCCTATCTGCAAATACCGAAGCGCCTGAACAACGACCCGCACACCCTGTTCGTGCTCTCGTTCTCCGGGGGGGGCACGCGGGCCGCGTCCTTCGCCTACGGCGTGCTGGAGGAGCTGCGCCGCACTGAAATCGAGGTCAATGGCCAGCCGCGCCGGCTGATCGACGAGGTCGACCTGATCACGGGTGTCTCCGGGGGCAGCTTCACGGCGCTTGCTTACGCCCTCTACGGCGATCGGCTGTTCTCCGAGTACGAGCGGCGATTCCTCAAGCGCGACGTGCAGGGCGCCCTGACCGCCCGTTCGCTGAATCCCGTCTACTGGCCCAAGTACATCGGCGGCAGCGCGGGCCGCTCCGAACTGGCCGCCGAGTACTACGACGAGATCCTGTTCGAGGGCGCGACCTTCGGCGACCTGATCCACAGGCAGGGGCCGATCGCGATCGCCACCGGGACCGACCTCTCGACCGGGTCGCGCCTGGCCTTCTTCCAGAACGATTTCGACCTGCTGTGCTCGGACCTGAACAAGGTCCGCCTCTCGCGTGCGGCCGCCACTTCGTCCGCGGTCCCGGTCGTTCTCTCGCCAGTGACCCTGAACAACTACGGCGGGACCTGCGGCTACCAGTACCCCGCTTGGGTACAGAGTGTCGCCGATCCCGAGACGCGCGTGCGGCCGTCGGGGCGCGCCTATCAGCGCTACCTGGAGATGAAGTCCTTCCAGAACAGCAAGGACCGCCCCTACATCCACCTGGTCGACGGCGGCGTGGCGGACAACATCGGCGTGCGCGGCGTGCTGGAAACGATGGAGGAGTTGGAAGCGAGCGCCGCCTTCCGCGGCGACGTCGGATTCGGCACCGTACAGAGGATTGTGCTGATGGTGGTCAACTCACATTCGTCACCTAGCACGGATTGGGATCGCCGAGAGTCTCCACCCGGTTTCGTCGCCCAGCTGATGCAGTCCGCGGGCGTTCCTATCGATCGCTACTCGTTCGAGACTGTTGAGACCATGAAGGACCGCGCGGCTATCTGGGGATGGCGGCGCGAGTTGGAGGTCGCGCGGGCACGCCTTGCCGGCGCAACCGAGGCACAGGCGCAGACCAGCGTGCCCAAGATCGACCTGCACGTGCTTGACGTGAGCTTCGACGCCATTCCCAATCCAGGGGAACGCGAATACTTCCTGAACCTGCCCACCTCGTTCGTGCTCCCAGACGAGGCGGTAGACAGGTTGCGAGATGTCGCCGGCCAACTGCTTGAACAATCGGCCGACTATCAGTCAGTTGTGAGAAGCCTGGGCGGCCTGCCGTCGAAGTAGACCTTGCCGAGGTAGACGTTCAGGGGCGAGTTCAATCGCTTGGCTATTGGGACCCTGTGCCGATTCGTTTCACGCACCGGGGTCCTAGACAGAGGCGACAAGTAATCCCTGAATGTCGGGACCTGCCGCGGGTATAGGTTTTTTTCCTGGGGAGCGGATGATCAATTGCCATCCTGGCACTTGATCGGCTCGCGCTCCGAGAGGCGCGACTCTTGGAGCGCCAAATTTTCTATGAGTTACATCCTCAGACAATGCCGGGCCATCCCTGGCCCGGACGGGAAACGCAATAGATCAGCGCTCCCCCAGGGTGAGGTGACAGCCCTTCCATGGGGGTTCAATGGAAATATGCGATCCGCCGCTTCCGGCCAAACCAACGGCTTCCACCAGTCAATAAAGCGGTCAATTCCTGCGCCGCATCGGAGGCCACCACTCGCGGCGCCTTGTTACCTCCGGCGGTCCGCCGCGTCAGTCGCCGCCGATCTGCTTGGCCTCGTCCTTCAGCATGGCCCCGGTCTTGGCGCTCTCCGCCTTCTGCAGGTCCGCGGCGGACCTGCCCGTTTCGCCCGCGGCCTTCTGCTCGGCCAGTTCGGCGCTAACCGCCGCCTCGGCGGCCGCGTCGTCAGCGGCTTCCGCGGCCCGCCGGTTCGCCTCGGTCGGATGCGCCTTGGCCTTGGCGTCCGCCTCGTCGGCGGCCTTCATTTTCGCCTTCATATCGGACTCCGCCGCAGCAGCGCCCTTCTGGTCCGCGGCGGCGGCGCTGACGTCGGCCTTTTCAGTGGCCGCGGCGGCGGCGGCGGCCCGATCGGCGGCGGTCTCGGCGTTCACGGCGCCGGATAGGGCGATGACGATGGCGGCGGCAGAAGTGCAGAGCATCTGTTTCGGGGACATTGGTATTCCTCCATTCACGGTATCGATCGTTTGGAATTTCAAAGGCTACACCCAACCGGCGAGCCACGATTGACATCTCACGACACGGCGGTGATTGCGCGGTTGGCGTCGCGTCGGCAGGCCGGAAATCCGTGTGTGCCCCACGGGACATTAACTCATGCCGCAGAATCGGGTACTTTCGGCCATTCGCGCTGCCGCGCGGCCATCCGAAAACCCGACGGTCAGAGCCAATGAAAAAACCTACTCTGCTCCCGCGAAGGGCATTCTGTCTTTGGCTGCTGATACTGATTCAGCCACCCGCCGCCGGCGAAAGCGCAAACCCTGGCGACCCTTGGCGGCCGCTGGTGACCGAGGACGTTCTGGAATCCAGGATCGCCGCGGCCGAGACCGACCCCGATTTGAAGGGCGGAGCTAAGGACCAGCTCGTGGCGCTGTATCGCGAGGCACTGGCCAACCTGTCTCAGATCAAGGCCTTCCGCGGACGGGCCACGTCGTTTGAAGAGACCGCCCGAACGGCGCCGGATCAGACGCGGATTACACGCGGGCGAACCCATGCGCCGCCCGGCGACGAGAGCCTGGCAGAACCGGACGCGGATCGGCTGGTACCGCTCGAGCAGCTTGATCTTCAACTCGAGATAGCTCAGGCCGACTTGGCAGAGACCGTCGCCCTGCGCGCGGACCTCGAGCGCCGGCTGGCCGATCAGGAGGGCCGGCGGGAGACGGCCAGGGTGCGGCGCACCAAGGCTCAGCAAGAGCAGGAGGCCACTGGCGCCTCGCTCCAGACCGGTCTCGACGCGGATGAAGCGCCGTCGGTAGCGCGAGCCGGGCGTTGGGTTCTGGAGACGCGATACGGGGCGTTGGGCGCCGAGATCGACGCGCTCGACCAGGAGCTTCTGACTCTGCCGTTGCGCCTGGGGCTGTTGAAGGCGCAGCGTGACGAAACTTCGGCTGAGATCGACCGGCTCCAGCGGCGGGTCGATGCTCTGACGGCACGGGTCTACGCCAGGCTCGGGGCGGAGGCGGAGCAAGCTGCGGCCGAGGCGAAGCGCGTCCTTCGGGAAACTGCGGATGCGGATCCGGGCCTGAAACGCCTCGCCGAGCAGAACGCGGAGCTTGCCGATGGGCTGCTCAGCGTATCGGCTCAGCTCGATGGGCTATATCAGGAACAGGTACGGGCGGATCGCTCGGCCGAGCAGATCCGGGCGAATTTCAAGCGCGAGCGGGCCGCGGTAGAAGTCAGCGGCCTTGCGGCCGGCCTTGGCGAGCTCCTTCTTGAGCACCGCGCCTCACTGCCGGACATCAAGAAGCACGGGTACCGGGTCCGCGCCATCGCGGATGAGATCGCCGCGGCGAACGTAAGCCGCCTGCGCTATCTGGACGAGGCGGCGCGCCTCGGCGATGTTGACCGAGCCGTCGCCGAGCTCGCCCCCGAGGTCATATCGGCGGAAACGCCCGATCTGCGCGCCAGGCTCCGCGAGCTGCTAGAGCAACGTCGGGACCTGCTCGACAGGCAGCTCGATATCGTGGAGCGCTACCTGGGCGCCCTGCGCGGGCTGCGGTCCTCCGAGACCCGGATGCTAGAGGCGGCAGAGGACTACGATGCCTTCCTCGAGGAGCACTTGTTCTGGCTCCGCACCGAGGCGCGGGCCCACGGGACCGGAATCGGAGACCTGCCGGCAGAGATGCGGCGGCTGTTTGCGTCGGCACCCTGGACCGCCCTCGGCCAAGTTTTTCGCGATCAGGCCGCGGCGTCCCCGATCTTCTGGCTGGCCCTGCTGATATCCGCGGCCCTGTTCTGGAAGCGCAGCCAACTCGACGCCGCGATCGACGCCAGCTCCGCGCTCGTGGGCAAGCCCGCCAGCGACAGCTTCGGTAGCACCCTGCGCGCCCTGGTCCTATCGCTGCTGCGCGCTGCCCCCTTGCCCCTGCTGGTGGGGATCACGGGCTGGCTGTTCATGGCCGGCGCACACGGCGGAGCGCTGACGCGCGACGTCGGCTATACCCTGGTCCGCGTCGCGCTGACCCTCTACATCCTTCTTGCCCTGCGCGCGATATGCCTGCCCCGCGGGCTCGCCGTCCGGCACTTCCGCTGGCCGGAGGCCAGCGTGCGGCGGCTAGCAACGGAGCTCCGATGGCTGACCGGGGTCTTTGTCCCGGCGAGCCTCATCGGACGGATGGCCATGGACCTGAATCCTGTCGTGTCCGGCGGGCTGGTCACCCGGCTCGCCATGCCGGTCGCGATCGTGGCGCTCGCCCTGTTTCTGTATCGGACCCTGCACCCCAGACACGGCGCGCTGGCGCACCGGCGGCTTCGACCCGGGATGGGGGCACCGCTGCGCACCCGGCCGCTCTGGTTCCCTGTCCTGGTTGCTTTTCCTCTGCTGGTGCTGGCCGCAGCCCTGGGCGGCTATGTCTACTCCGCGATCATCACGGCGACGGCCTATCTGTTCACATTGTGGCTGATCATAGGTCTGGTGCTGCTGCATGCCCTCGCGGTGCGTTGGCTGACCCTGACGCAGCGGCGCCTGGCCTACCGTGCTGCCGTGGAACGTCGTAAGGCGGCACTCGCGGCGAGAGAGGCGGCGGAGTCTGAGGCCGAGGACCCGGAGGTCGCACTGAAGTCTGAGCTAGCCGACGTGGACCTCGATGCGGTAACCGAGGACACCCGGGAGCTGCTCAGGATCTTGATCACCTTCGTCGCGTTCGGGGGGCTCTACCTGATCTGGTCGTCCGTGCTGCCCGCCCTGGGGATCCTGGACGACGTGACCCTTTGGCACCGCACGGACATGGTGGGCGGGGTGCAGCAAGCCGTGCCGGTAAGCCTTGCGGATCTCGGCCTGGCAGTGATCTACATCATCGTGATGGCGGTGCTCGCCAAACGGCTGCCCGCGTTGCTGGACGTCATCCTGTTGGAGCGATTCCGGATGGCCCCCAGCAGCCGTTATACGGTGACGACGCTGACGACCTACGCCATCATCACCGTCGGCACACTGCTGGCGCTCAGTACCCTCGGCGCCCAGTGGTCACAGGTCCAGTGGCTGGTGGCCGCCTTGGGGGTGGGTATCGGATTCGGGCTTCAGGAGATCGTGGCCAACTTCATCAGCGGGCTGATAATCCTGTTCGAGCGCCCGGTGCGCGTCGGTGACATGGTTACCGTCGGCGAAACGGACGGGGTGGTGACCAAGATCCGTATCCGCGCCACCACCATCCGTAATCTGGATCGCAAAGAGCTGCTGGTGCCAAACAAGGAGTTCATCACCGGCCGGCTGCTCAACTGGTCCCTGTCGGATCAGGTCACCCGGGTCATGATCGTGGTGGGCGTCGCCTACGGGACCGATGTCGAGAAGGCCCATGCCTTGATGCGGGAGGCGGCGGAGGAAAACGAGCGCGTGCTCGACGACCCGAAACCGAGCCTGAGCTTCGAGGGTTTCGGCGACAATTCCCTGACCCTGATCCTGCGCGCCTTTATCGACGATCTCGACTACCGGATCGCGACCATTACGGACCTGCACAAGGCAATCAACCGCAAGTTCGAGCAGGCAGGCATCGTCATCGCCTTCCCTCAACGGGACCTGCACCTGGACTCAAGCGAGCCGCTTCGGGTGCGAATTGAGGACTCCAGCCAGCGCACACGCGAAGATGACGGCACTCACGGGGCCGGCCGGGGCGACGGTCCGAAAGGAAACGCCTGACCCGCTCCCGCTCGTGGCCGCCCTAAGGCGTTGCTGATCAAGAGCCATCCCGGCACTCGACGAGCTCGGGCTCCGAGAGGCACGACTCTCTTGGCGCTCCATTTTCAGTGGGTCACATCCAATGAAACTGCCGGGTCATCCTTGGCCCGGATGGGAAACTCAATCGGTCAGCGTTTCCCCGGCGGGAGACGGCGCCCGTCAGGCTAGAGTGCGAGAAAGAGATCCGCGTTCCTAAAAAAGTCCGGCTGCGGCAGCAGCTCCTCGCGCGGGAAGCGTACCAGCGACCCGACGCGCGGTCCGTGGGACGCGATATGAATCTCGGACAGCTCGATCTCGTTTCCGGCCTCGGTCGAGGCGCCCTCCAGTTTGATCCCGAGACGGCTCACGCGGAGCCGGGTGATGCCGCCGGTCAGGAACTGCTCCGGTTTGGCGAGGCTCTCGGCGACGAAGGCGAGCTGATCGTCGAGGGTGGCAAGGCGCAGACCCACACCGGCCAGGTCCTGTTCGGCCTGCCCGATGTTCCGCTCGAGCCGAGAGCGGTCCTCGACGGCATCGGCACGCCGGTTCGCCTCCTTCAGCCGCCCCCGAAGTACCCGGAGCCGGGTCTCGAGGTCGGCGACGGTCGTGGTCGCCCCCCCGACCTGCTGCCGGATATGGCCCAGAAACGCCTTGAGGACGCAGCATTTGAGCGCGCAGCGCGCGTCGACCTCGGTCGCGCCCGGCGAAATCACCTGGTGATCGGTAAAGCTCACGGCCGTTTGCATCACCTCCCGCTGAACGGCATCTCCGTTGAGTCCCATGCCCAAGTGCTGGCGCTCCTCCTTGCGCATGCACAGCAGCGCCCAACAATCCTGGGCGGACGGGTTCTCCTCGAACAGCTGCCGCACCTCCAGACTCTGGCTGAAGACCTCTCGCAGATGATTCGCGTCCACGAAGAAGGCGTTGACGCTCGGGTCCATGCCGAAGGCGGACCGGCTACAGAGCCGGGCATCCGGAAAACCCTCGACCATGGCGTCGACGTGGCGGATCGCCGTGGCGACCGGGTCCCTGAGCCGGCGCGCGTAGCCGGGAAGGGCTCTGAGCCGAACATCCGTCTCGTCAACGACATGCTCGACGACGTCGGCGAGAACGGTTTCGCACCGGTGAGGAGTTCCGGACGCGGGGGCGCCCGCCTCTCGCGCACCACTGAGACTCAGGAAAATGTCCTGGAAGAACGTGCCTAGCATTTTTTGTAATCCTCCTCCGGTCAGCGGAACCTATACTGCACCGGATCGGATCTGGCAATCATTAATTTTCCTGCACAGGGGTTAGGCCGCCGAGTATCAGGCCTCGGGCCAGAGCCCGCGGATCGCCGCGATTCCCTGCGCTCCGTGCCGTACGGCCTCCGCCAGATCGGCGGGGCCGAGCCCGCCAAGCGCAAACACCGGCAGGGGTACAGGGTCGACCAGCTCGGCGAAGCGCGGCCACCCCAGGGCCGCCGCGTCCGGATGGGTGACCGTGGGTTTGACCGGCGACAACAGCGCGTAGTCGAGACCCAACCCGGCCGCGCATTTCAGCTCCGCGGCATCGTGACAGGAGGCCCCGACGAGCTCACCCGCGCGTCCGGGGCGTCGCACCATGGCCGTCAACCGATGCCCCCTCAGGTGCAGACCGTGCCGGGGTACATCGCCGACCGACGCCGGATCCCGGTTGAGCAGCAGCCTGGCCCGACGCTGCTCGCAGACATCGAACGCCCGGCCCGCGAGTGATGCGTAGGCGCGGTCGTCGAGCTCATGTGCCCTGAGCTGCACCAGTGCGATACCGGCGTCGAGGGCGCGCCCCAACCGGCCCAGCAGATCGGCCGCCGCCCGTGGGCCGGTGCCGGATCCCTGGCCGGTGATCAACATCAGCTGGGGTAGCCGTAGCGCGGCGATGATCGGCCGGTCGGCCGCCGGGAACGAGTCCGGGTCCATCGCCGCCGGGGAGAGCCACGCCAGGGCCTGCCCCTCCAGGCCCCGCGCCGCCCCCGAGTAGCGCTGGACGCGGTGCACGTCGAGCAGCACATGGCGGTCGCCGTAGTCGTGGTGGACGCGAATCAACGGCTTGCTCGCCTCGACCCGGATACCGAGCTCCTCCGCGAGCTCCCGCGCGAGGCCATGCTCAGGGGCCTCACCAGGTTCTAGTTTCCCTCCGGGAAACTCCCACAGGCCGCCCTGATGGACGTGGTCCGGCCGCCGGCTGACCAGGATCCGACCCACCGCGTCGGGGATGGCTCCGGCCATCACGTGTATCTGCCGCGTGGTCACGAACGGCGTTCGAGGCCGAGCGGCCCGCGGTCCCGTCGGCCCGTCTCAGGTGCGGTACTCGGCGTTGATACGCACGTAGTCATAGGAGAGGTCGCAGGTCAGGACCTGCGCGACGGCATCGCCGCGGCCTAGGGCGACCCGGATCAGGATCTCGGGCTCGGCCATCGCCGCCGCGCCGGCCGATTCGGTGTAATCCGGCGCACGGCCGCCGCCGGAGACGATCAGCAGGTCGCCAAGCCGGATCTCGACCCGCTCGATATCGAGGTCCGCGACACCGGCCCGGCCGACGGCGGCGAGGATCCTGCCCCAGTTGGGATCCGAAGCGAACAGGGCCGTCTTGACCAGCGGCGAGTGGGCGATGGTATAGGCGACCTGCCGCGCCTCGTCCCGATCGGCCGCGTCCTCGACACTCACGGTCACGAGCTTGGTGGCACCCTCGGCATCACGGATGATGGCGGTGGCGAGCTCCGCGCAAACGGCATCGACGGCGGCCCGCAGCGCGCCGGCGTCCGCCCCGCCGGGGTCGAAGATCGCGCCGTTGCCCAGCGTGCCGGCGGCTACCAGCACACAGGCGTCGTTGGTCGAGGTGTCGCCGTCGACGGTGATCGCATTGAAGGAGTAAGCGACCGCGGATCGGAGGCAATCCTGCAGCAGCTCCGGCTCGACCGCGGCATCGGTCGCCAGGAACGCGAGCATGGTCGCCATGTCGGGGCGGATCATCCCGGCCCCTTTCGCTATCCCGGTAACGGTGGCCGTGCGCCCGCCGACGGCGAACCGGCGCGAAACCAGCTTCGGCACCGTGTCGGTGGTCATGATGGCGCGCGCCGCGGAGGGCCAGCCGGCTTCTTCGAGCCCGTTCAGCAGAGCCGGCAGGGTCGCCCGTATCCGCTCGACCGGCAGATGCTCACCGATGACGCCGGTGGAGAAGGGCAGTACCTGGGCGTCGCGGCATCCGGTCAACCCGGCGACGGCCTGGCAGCTCGACTCGGCGTCGGCAAGCCCCCGCGCGCCGGTGCCCGCGTTCGCGTTGCCTGAGTTGACGAGCAGCCAGCGCGGGGCCGCGGCCGCGAGATGGCGCCGTGCGACCTGGACGGGCGCGGCACAGAAGGCGTTGCGGGTGAAGACCGCGGCGCAGGCACTGCCCTCCGGCAGCTCGAACAGCACCAGGTCATCGCGCCCCTGATAGCGGATACCGGCGGCCGCGGCGGCGACCCGCACACCCGCGACGGGCTCGAAGGGCAGAACGGACTTGGTCATGTCGAACTACCGTATGGCAGGCTGGACGGGGTGCATGCATCCAATCGAGGGCGCGTTTCGCGCATCGGACAAGCGGGCGTAACCGAAGTCTACGCGACCCTCGCGTCCATCAGGCGGCCTTGCCGTGACAGTGCTTGTACTTCTTGCCGGATCCGCAGGGACAGGGCTCGTTTCGGCCGACCTTGCGGCCTTCGCGGACATAGGGCTGATGCGGCTCCGCGTCGTCGCCGGATGTGCCCCGCGGGCGGGGTTCGGCCGCTTCATCGGCCGCTTCGAAGCCCTGAAACTCCTCGTGCTTGAACTCGAACTCGCGCGTCATTGGGGGTGGCGGCGCCAGCTCGGAAGGCGGCTCCGAGGTCTGGATCTGGAGCTTGGAGAGCGTGCCCACGACCTCCTGCTTGATGCTGTCGAGCATCGCCGAGAACATCTCGAAGGCCTCGCGCTTGTACTCCTGCTTGGGGTTCTTCTGCGCGTAACCCCGCAGATGAATGCCCTGGCGCAGGTAGTCCATCGCCGCGAGGTGGTCCTTCCACTGGGTGTCCAGCGTCTGCAGCATGACCGCCTTCTCGATCTGGCGCATGGTGTCGGCGCCGATGATCTTCTCCTTGTCCCGGTAGCCTTCGGCAACCGCGGCGACGATGCGCTCGCGCAGGGGCTCCTCATGCAGGGAGTCGTCCTCGTCGAGCCAGCGCTGAATCGCCCAGTCGCCGCCAAACTCGCGCTGGAGCGCCGAGCCTAGACCGCGCGACGTCCCATTGCTCCTCGAGGCTGCCGGGCGGAATGTGCGCGTCGATGATCCCCGTCAGCACGTCCGCGCGCATCGCCTCGATGGTCTCGAGGACATTGTCGGTGTCCATCAGCTCGCGCCGTTGCCGATAGATCACCTTGCGCTGGTCGTTGGCGACGTCGTCGTACTCGAGCAGCTGCTTGCGGATGTCGAAGTTGCGGCCCTCGACCTTGCGCTGGGCATTCTCGATCGCCTTGGTCACCCAGGGGTGCTCGATCGCCTCGCCCTCCTCCATGCCGAGCTTCTGCATCATGTTGCCGACGCGTTCGGAGGCGAAGATGCGCATCAGGCTGTCTTCGAGCGAAAGATAGAACCGCGACGAACCAGGGTCACCCTGCCGGCCCGACCGGCCCCGGAGCTGATTGTCGATGCGCCTGGACTCGTGACGCTCGGTGCCGACCACATGCAGGCCACCCGCCGCGATGACCTCGGCGTGGCGCTCCTTCCAATGGGCGCGAATGGTCTCGACGTCCGCATCCGGTCCCGCCGACTCCAGCTCGGCATCGAGATTTCCGCCGAGCACGATGTCGGTACCGCGCCCGGCCATGTTGGTCGCGATGGTCACGGCCCCGGGGCGCCCGGCCTGGGCGACGATCCCGGCCTCGCGCTCGTGCTGCTTGGCATTCAGCACCTCATGGGGGATCTTCTCCTGATTGAGCAGACCCGATACCAGCTCCGAGGTCTCGATGGATGCCGTGCCGACCAGCGCCGGCTGGCCGCGCGCGACGCAGTCGCGGATGTCCTCGATGATCGACTGGTACTTCTCCTTCTGGGTCAGATAGACCAGATCCCCCCGGTCGTCCCGGATCATCGGCTGGTTGGTCGGGATGACGACCACCTCCAGCCCGTAGATCTGCTGGAACTCGTAGGCCTCGGTGTCGGCCGTGCCGGTCATGCCGGCGAGCTTGGGATAGAGCCGGAACAGGTTCTGGAAGGTGATCGAGGCGAGTGTCTGGTTCTCCTGCTGGATCGCGACGCGCTCCTTGGCCTCGACCGCCTGGTGCAGCCCCTCGGACCATCGCCGGCCCGGCATGGTCCGGCCGGTGAACTCGTCGACGATGATGATCTGACCGTCGCGGACGATGTACTCGACGTTCTTCTGGAACAGGGCGTGGGCACGCAACGCCGCGTAGACGTGGTGCATCAGCACGATATTGGCCGGGTCGTAGAGACTTTCGCTCTCGCCGAGCACGCCGATCTCGGCCAGCATCTCCTCGACGTGCTGGTGGCCATCCTCGCTCAGGTAGACCTGGCGGGCCTTCTCGTCGACCGAGAAGTCGCCGGGTCCGAAATCCGGCTTGCCCTCGTCATTGGTCATCGGAGACTGGCGGGTGAGTCGCGGGATGATGGCGTCGATCTGCCGGTAGAGGTCGGTGTTGCCCTCGGACGGGCCCGAGATGATCAGCGGCGTGCGGGCCTCGTCGATCAGGATCGAGTCGACCTCGTCGACAATGGCGTAGAAGGGGTCGCGCTGCACCCGCTGCTCGGCTACGAAGGCCATGTTGTCGCGCAGATAGTCGAAGCCGAATTCGTTGTTGGTGCCGTAGGTGATGTCGGCCGCGTAGGACTCCCGGCGCGTGACCGGGCGCAGGTGCCGGTAGCCCTGGCCTTCCTCGGGGTCGTAGCCCGGATCGTAGCGGTAGGAAGCCGCATCCGGCCCCATGCCCCCGGATGAGTTGATGACCCCGACGCTCAGGCCCAGGAAATGGTAGATGCGCCCCATCCAGGCGGCGTCGCGCCGGGCCAGATAGTCGTTCACCGTAACCACGTGCACACCCTTGCCGGGAAGCGCGTTCAGATAGGCGGCGAGCGTCGCGACCAGGGTCTTGCCTTCGCCGGTGCGCATCTCGGCGATCTTGCCCTCGTGGAGCACCATGCCGCCGACCATCTGGACATCGAAGTGCCGCATACCGAGGACGCGTTTGCCGGCCTCGCGCACGACGGCGAACGCATCGGGCAGCAGGCTGTCCAGCGTCGCCCCGGTATCGAGTCGCTGGCGCAACTCGGCCGTCTTCGCGGCCAACGCCTCGTCGGAGAATCGCTCCATGTCAGGCTCAAGGACATTGATCCCGGCAACGGACTTCAGGAGCTTCTTGACCAAGCGCTCGTTGCGGCTGCCAAAGACCTTCTTGAGCAGGTTACTGACCATCGGGTACGGGTGCGACTGGGGAAAAAGACGGAATGATACCGGAAATCTTCGGCCGAATCAGACCGCGTTTGCGCGGACTCCGACCAATCCTCGGGAACGCGCCGCCGGCAATACGGAAACGCCACGAGCGCCCCGTGGGCGCTCGTGGTTGTCGGACAAGAAACGCGTTGAAGGCGACGGAATCGCCGGGTCAGCCCGCGTGGTCCGCGGCAGCCAGTGTGCCGCTCGTTTGCGAGCCGATATAACGTTTCGGATTCACGGCGGCCCCATCCTTTAGAACCTCGAAGTGACAGTGCGGACCGGTCGCGGTCCCGGACGACCCGACCGACGCGATCTTCTGGCCGCGCCGCACCATCTGCCCTTCCTTGACCAAATTAGCCTGGTTGTGGGCGTACCGTGTGATCAGGCCGCCAACGTGCTTGATCTCGACGATTCGCCCGTAACCACCCTTCTTTCCGCTGAAGGTGACCACCCCATCGGCCACCGCCACCACCGGGGAACCGCGCGGGGCGGCGAAGTCGATGCCCTGGTGGAAACGGCGCTTGCGCTTGATCGGGTGGATGCGATAGCCGTAATTTGAGGTGATGTAGCCGGAGCGCACGGGCCAGCCGGATGGAACCGCCTGGGCCGTGAGATCCCTCTCCATGATCGATTCCTCGAGGATATCGAGCTTTCGCTTGCGATCCTTGACGAGGCTGACGACACTGCCCAGCTCGCTCGCGATCTCCTTGATGGTGTAGTCCTTCAGGGGTCCATCATCGGGTCCGCCCTGGGGCGGGGGCTTGGTGAAATCGAACTCTTCGCTGTTCAGCCCGGCCATCTGAACCAGCCGCTCGCCCAACGCATTGAGTCGCATGAGCTCGGCCTGCATCTCCCCGAGCCGGGCGGCTAGGGCGTCCACGTCAGCGGCGCCCGGGTCGACTGCCTGCAGTTGATCGAGGTGGGCGGCTAAGGCGTCCAGGTCGGCCGAGTCGTCGTAGCCGCCATGGTCGTGATCGTCGTGGAAGTGGAAGTCGGAAGGGACTGCCGCGGAGAGCGACTGGGGGAGGAGAGAGGGAGCTCGGAGTATCTGCCTAGCCAGAATCCTAACCCACCTCCGGCGACCGCGAACATCAGGGCGGCCATGAAGGCTACAAGCGATTGTCCAGAAAAGTTTTTTCTTCGGTCGAGATGATGCATGGCGCGTATTTTCTCTTGGGCCTACCGGCCGAAAGCGGGGTTTATACTATGGAGCGACCCAAATCGGAAAGCCGTTCCGCGCTGTTTAACTGAGTCAGATCAAAGTTTCGGTAGATCTCGCACCCCCTGGTTGCGGTTTCGCCGACAGGAGGAGATCCGGTGCGCCGTCGCCCGGCACACATACGGGACCTGCTAGAAAAGAATCCTGCCGGCGGCGCCTGCCTCGCGCCGCAGGACGCAACGGTTGCGTTCGGTGCCAAGGTGCTCGCCCTGCTCCCCGAGCCCCTGCGCGGGCACTGCGCCCCTGGACCCGTGCGCGACGGCACCCTGACGCTGATCCTCGACTCACCGGCCTGGGCGACGCGTGCCCGCTATCAGGCAGCAGACCTGGTCGCCGAGCTCAAGCCAATGCGGATCGACGCAATCCGGGTGCTGGTCAGGCCCCCGAAACCCGCGGTCCCTGATAGGCATCAACGCAAGGGGCCTCGGTTGAGCCCCAATGTCGCACGGCTTCTGAGCGAAGCCGCGGAGGCCACGGATGATCCTTATCTGGCCCGCGCGCTCAGGAACCTGGCGCGTCGGGCCGTGGAGGAGCCCCCTATGGAGCGGAAGGACTAGGCGACGGCGAGCGGCTGAGCGTAGCTGATCGGGGCCGTCGCCGGGTCTTCGAACACTACCTCTTCCCAGGCCGTACGGTCTGCCATTAAGGCGCGCAGCAGGCTGTTGTTCAACCCGTGGCCCGACTTGTGTCCCTCGAAAGCGCCGATCAGGGTGTGGCCAAGAAGGTACAGATCGCCGATCGCGTCGAGTATCTTGTGCTTGACGAACTCGTCGTCGTAGCGAAGGCCCTCTTCGTTCAGGACGCGGAACTCGTCCACGACGACCGCGTTGTCCAGGCTGCCGCCTAATGCAAGGTTCTGCTGGCGCAGGGCCTCGATCTCGCGCAGGAACCCGAACGTCCGCGCCCGGCTGATCTCCCTGACGAACGACGAGGTCGAGAAGTCCACGCGCGCGCGCTTCGACCGTGCGTTGAACGCCGGGTGATCGAAATCGATCGTGAACTCGACCTTGAAACCGTCGTAGGGCGTGAAGCGGGCGTACTTGTCCCCGTCGCGGACCTCGATCGGTCGCTTGATACGGATGAAGCGCTTGGCCCGGTTCTGCTCCTCGACGCCGGCGGACTGGATGAGAAATACGAAGGGCCCGGCACTGCCATCCATGATCGGTACCTCGGCCGCGCTGACGTCCACGTAGGCGTTGTCGATTCCGAGACCGGCAAACGCCGAGAGCAGGTGCTCCACCGTCGAGACACGGACGTCTCCGTTCACCAGAGTGGTGGACAGACGCGTATCGCCGACATTGTGCGGGCAGGCGTGGATCTCGACCGGGCGGTCGAGATCCACGCGCCGGAACACGATGCCGGTATCGGGGGCCGCCGGGCGAAGGGTCAGATAGACCTTCTCGCCCGTGTGCAGGCCGACACCGGTGGCACGAATGACATTTTTCAGCGTACGTTGCTTGAGCATCGTCCAGTTTCCCCCATCGCATCTCACGGCGGCAGGCGGTTCGCACTCCACCCGGCATCGGTTCCGCTCGTGCTCCGGCCTGTCCGTGCCGGCGATGCGGCAACCATCCGGTCGCGAAATCGCGTTGGGCTCGCCCGCGGGACTTGAGCCTCGCGCATAGCTTAGGGTTTTCCCGGACGTTTATCAAGCGCTAAGTTAAATCTGAGCTAATGTCATTGATTTAATGGACTTTATCGTGGAAGGGTATCCCCTAGGTCAGTCGGCCTGACGGCGCAGGAAGGCCGGGATATCAAGGTAGTCGAGATCGCTGTCGGCGATCACCTCTGCCGCGGCGCCACCGGCAGCCGCGACCTTGCGCCGAATCGCCGGCCGATCGTACTCCCGGTAATCGGGGCCTGCGTCCGTCGTGTTCTCGGCCACCAGGTGGACCGCGGGCTCTTGATGTCTCGGGCGCATCACCGTGACCCGTCGGGCCCCCAGACCGGTGGCGACGACCGTCACCCGCAGCTCATCGTCGAGCTCCGGGTCGATGACGGTGCCGACCACGACCGTGGCGTCGTCGTCGGCGAAGTCGCGGACCGTATTGCCGACCTCGTCGAACTCACCGATCGCCAGGCTCAGACCGGCCGTGATATTGACCAGGATCCCCTTGGCGCCGGCCAGATCGATGTCTTCGAGCAACGGGCTGTTGATCGCGGCCTCCGCGGCCTCTCGGGCGCGGTTCTGCCCGCGTGCCGAGCCGGTGCCCATCATCGAGACGCCCATCTCGGACATCACGGTCTTGACGTCGGCGAAATCGACGTTGATCAGCCCGGGCCGCGTGATCAGTTCGGCGATACCCTGCGTGGCGTTGAGCAGGACGTCATTCGCGGCCTTGAAGGCGTCGAGCAGCGACATGTCCTTGCCCAGGACGGCGAGCAATTTCTCGTTCGGGATGGTGATCAGCGAGTCGACGTTCTTCGCCAACGCGTTGATGCCGTCCTCGGCCACCCGCTTGCGCTTGGTGCCCTCGAACGGGAAGGGCTTGGTCACCACCGCGACGGTCAGGATCCCGAGCTCCTTGGCCACCTCGGCCACCACTGGGGCCGCGCCGGTCCCGGTCCCGCCGCCCATGCCGGCGGTGATGAAGACCATGTCCGCACCCTCAATGGCATCCTGGATACGGTCACGATCCTCCATCGCAGCCTGCTTGCCGACCTCCGGATCGGCACCGGCACCCAGGCCCTTGGTGATGCCCGAGCCCAGCTGAAGGATGGTCTTGACGTTGGAGCTCTTGAGCGCCTGAGCGTCCGTGTTGGCGCAGATGAAGTCGACGCCCTCGATGTTGGCCGCGACCATGTGATTGACCGCGTTGCCGCCGCCACCGCCGACGCCGATCACCTTTATGACTGCATTCTGGGTCTGGGTATCCATCATTTCGAACATTGCTCAATCTCCTCAAGCGCCAAGCGCTTTGTTTTACCTGCCAACCTCATTGGGCCCGCCTTTGCGGCGGGGCCCAACCCCCGACATCAACCCGGCACCGCCGGTGCCGAGCCCCCCGAGACCGCAGGTCTGCGGTCCCCTGCTCCGACTGGGATCGAGGCCGATCCACGCCGAGAGCTCATAACGGCCAGGCACTCGTCCCGGCCGCTCGATACGGTCAGAAATTGCCCTGGAACCAGCTGCGCATCCGCGCCCATACGCCCTTCAGGCCGCGCCCCTCAGACAGCTCCGGACGGCGGGCGAAACGGTTCTGGCGGGCGTACATCAGCAACCCGACACCGGTGGAGTAGACCGGGTTGCCGATCACGTCATCGGACCCGAGCACGTACTGGGGCACACCCAGACGGACCGGCATGTGGAAGACCTCCTCGGCGAGATCGATCAGCCCCTCCATCTTTGAGCTGCCCCCGGTCAGCACCACGCCCCCGGCGACCAGGTCCTCGAACCCGCTGCGCCGAAGCTCCCGCTGCAGTAGCGTCAGGAGCTCCTCGTAACGGGGCTCGACGACCTCCGCCAGGGTCTGGCGCGAGAGACGGCGCGGCGGTCGATCACCGATACTCGGGACCTCGATGGTCTCACCGTTGGCGGCGAGCTGGGTCAGTGCACAGGCGTGCTGGATCTTGATCTGCTCGGCGTGCTGGGTCGGCGTGCGCAGGGCGACGGCGATGTCGTTGGTCACCTGATCACCGGCGATCGGGATCACCGCGGTGTGCCGGATCGCGCCATCGGTGAATACCGCCAGGTCCGTCGTACCGCCGCCAATGTCCACCAGACATACGCCGAGCTCCTTCTCGTCCTCGCCGAGCACCGAGTAGCTCGCGCTGAGCTGCTCGAGCACCAGGTCGTCCACCTCGAGCCCGCAGCGGCGGATGCACTTGACGATGTTCTGCGCGGCGCTCACGGCGCCGATCACCATATGGACCCGCGCCTCGAGGCGTACGCCGCACATGCCGATGGGCTCGCGGATGCCTTCCTGGTCGTCGATGATGAATTCCTGGGGCAGGATGTGCAGGATCTTCTGGTCCGCCGGTATGGCCACCGCGCGCGCGGCGTCTATGACCCGGTCCACGTCCGCCTGGGTCACCTCGCTCTCCTTGATGGCCGTTATGCCGTGGGAGTTGAGGCTGCGGATGTGGCTCCCCGCGATCCCCGCATGGACCGAGTGGATTTCGCACCCCGCCATCAGCTCGGCCTCTTCGACCGCGCGCTGGATCGACTGGACCGTGGATTCGATATCCACGACCACACCCTTTTTCAGGCCCCGGGACGGATGGGTCCCGATACCGATGATCTCGATCTGGTCGTCGTCCTTTAGCTCGCCGACCAGCGCGGCGATCTTCGACGTGCCGATATCCAGACCAACCAGCAGATTCTTGTCGTTGCGTCGCGACATCCAGTTTTATCCCCTTTTTCCCGATCGCGGATCGCGATCCGTGTCAGCGCGCGCCTGGGCGTCCGCGCTCCGTACCCATTTGACGACGAACCCGTTGCTGTAGCGCAGGTCCACCACTTCGGCCTGGCCGGCCGCGTCCAGCTGCGTGGCGCTGCCGATGAAACGAGCGAGCCGTTGGTCGATGGTGCCGGTCCCCAGTTCGAGACGGGTTCCGGACACCAGCTCCAAGCGCCAAGCACCGCGCGCGTCCACCGAGAGGCTCAGGATCAGGTGACCGACCAGCATCAGCTCGTCGCGCCACTTCTGGTATCTCTGCACGACGGCAGGCGCCCGCTTGTCCTCCCCCTCCAGCAGCGGAAGTCCGGCAGGGACCGTCCCGGTCGTCGGGTGGAAAACAACGCCTTCGGCCGTCACCAGCCCGTCGGCATTCCAACGGGCGATGGGTCGATGCTCCTGGACCCTGACCCGCAGCCTGTCCGGCCACACCCGGCGCAGGCTCGCGGTGCCGACCCAGGGAAGCTCTTCGGCGGCCTCCTTCAGCTCAAGAAGGTCGGCGGTCAGTAGCCCGCCTCTCAGACGCTCGCCGATCTTCTGCCGCAGCAACTCGGAGGAGTGGTGATGCACCTCCCCCTCGACCTCGATAATGCGCACCGGCAGCAGCCTGGGTTCCCAGTAGCCGAAGAGCCAGGCGACACCGGCGATCGACCCGAGCAGCAACAGCCCCATCAGGGCGAGCAGCCGGGTAAAGCGGGGCCTAGGCTCCGGCTCCGGGGTCTGGTCCTGGGCGGTCGGCTCAGCCACGCTCGAAGCTCGTCTCCAGGATCTGCCACACCAGATCGTCGAACCCGATCCCCGCGGCCCGCGCGGCCATCGGCACCAGGCTGTGGTCGGTCATGCCGGGAACCGTGTTGATTTCCAGCAGGTAAGGCGCGCCGGCCGCGTCCACCATCAGGTCCACGCGACCCCAACCGCTCGCGCCGACCGACTCGAAGGCATCGAGCGCGATCTGCCGCAGGCGCCCTTCCTCGACTTCATCGAGACCGCAGGGGCACAGGTAACGGGTAGTTTCGGACTGGTACTTTGCGTCGAAGTCATAGAAGGCGTGGGGCGTCTCCAGCTTGATCAGCGGAAGGGCCTCATGGCCGAGTATCGCGCAGGTGTATTCCGCGCCGTGGATCCAGCGCTCGGCGAGCACGAGCGGGTCAAAATCCGCTGCCGCGCGCCAGGCCCGGTCCAGCTCATCCTCCGCCTCGACCCGGGTCATGCCGATGCTCGAGCCCTCGTGGGCCGGCTTGAACATCAGCGGGAAACCCAGGGCCGCCGCGGCCGCGAGATCGGCCTCGCCGCGAACCAGGACCGATTCCGCCGTCGGGAGCCCGTATCCTGACCAGGCCAGCTTACAGCGGTACTTGTCCATACCGAGGGCGGAGCCGAGTACGCCGGAGCCCGTGTAGGGCATACCGATGGTCTCCAGGGCACCCTGAATCACGCCGTCCTCCCCGCCGCGCCCGTGCAGGATCACGAAGGCGCGGTCATAGGAGCCGGTCCGCAACTCCTCCAGCACCCGCGCGTCCGGATCGACCGGGTGGGCGTCAACGCCCTTGCGCAAGAGTGCGGCGAGCACCGCGTTGCCGCTCTTCAATGAGATCTCGCGCTCCGCCGCCTGCCCTCCGAGCAGCACGGCGACCTTTCCGAATCGGGCCGCATCTGTCGTCATTGGCTTGCTCCGCCGACGCGTCGCACCTCGGGAACCAGCCGCACGCCCGTCGCGCGCTCGACCGAGCGCTGCACATGGTCGATCAGCCAGGAAATGTCCTGAGCGCTCGCGTCACCGCTGTTGATGATGAAATTCGCGTGTTTTTCCGAAACCTGGGCCCCGCCGATGCGGTGTCCCTTCAGGCCCGTGGCCTCGATCAGCCGCGCCGCGTGGTCGCCCGTCGGATTGCGGAACACGGATCCGCAGCTCGGCAGGCTGGCGGGCTGGGTGCGCGCCCGCTGCTCCAGCAGTTCCCGGATGCGCTCCAGTCCGGCGGTCCCGTTGCCCGGTTTCAGCGCCAGCTCCACGTCCAAGAACCACTCGCCGACGGGTCCATCGACCTGGCGGTAACCGACGAGGAAGTCCCCCGGGTACCGCACCCGTTCTGTCCCGGTGCGGTCGACGGTGCGCACCCGCGCGACGTGCGGCCAGGTCTCGCCGCCCCAGGCGCCGGCATTCATCGCCAGCGCCCCGCCCATGGTTCCCGGGATGCCTGCCAGAAACTCGATGCCCACCAGGTCATGCCGTGCCGCGAATCGCGCGACCTTGGCGCAGGAGACCCCGGACTCGGCGATCATCCCGTGCTCGCCCAGCCGCTCCAGCCGGGTCAGGCAGCCCTGGGTCTCGATAACCGTCCCGGCGAACCCCTCGTCCGGGACCAGCAGATTGCTTCCGAGACCGAGCCAGAGCAGCGGCTCCGCCGGGTCCAGGCCGCGCAGGAACTCGACCAGGTCGTCCCGGTCCGCCGGCCGGTAGAGGCGCCGCGCCGGCCCGCCCACCCGCCAACTCGTGTGGCGGGCGAGCGGCTCGTTTTCGCGCAGCTCCCCCCTCAGGTGCCCCATGTCAGCCTTTCCGAGTCTGTTCCGTTCGGCGTCCCACGGTCGCCGGCGCGACGGCGCGTGAGCGCCTCATCAGCGTCAGGCGACCTATGACCCGCCGCAGCGGTTCGCCGCACCCCATCTGCAATCGTCTAGGCAAGCTGTTCTGTCTCATCGTTTCCCCCGGGCGTGCGCCCGTCATGTCCCCTGCTCAAGCAGCGCCGGCAGCCGTGCCGCAAGGCCGCCGATGTCCCCGGCGCCCATCAGCATCACCAGGTCGCCGTCCTCCATCAGGTTGTCCAGGAGCCTCGGCACCTCATCGATGCCCTGGGCGAATACCGGATCGGTATCCCCGCGCGCCCGAATCGCCCAGCTCAGCGCCCGCCCGTCGGCGCCGGCGATCGGCGCCTCGCCGGCCGCGTAGACCTCGCAGAGCACCAGCCGGTCCGGAAGGGACAGGACCTGCACGAAGTCCTCGAATAGCTCCTGGGTACGGGTGTAACGGTGCGGCTGAAACACCAGGACCAGCCGGCGGCCGGGCCAGCCGGCGCGGGCCGCCTCAAGTGTCGCGGCGACCTCTCGCGGGTGGTGCCCATAGTCGTCCACCAGGGTCAGCTCCCTACCCGACGCGTCCCGAATCTCGCTGACGACGAACCTCCTGCCGACGCCGTCGAAGCCAGACATCGCCCGCTGGATGGCGCCCTCGTCGATGCCCAGTTCCAGCCCGACGGTGATCGCGGCGAGCGCGTTCAGCACGTTGTGCCGGCCGGGAAGGTTCAACTCCACCGGGATCGGCCGCTCAAGATCGGCGCCCTCAACCTCGAACAGCATCCGCAGACCCTGCTGGCGCACGGCCACCGCCCGCACGTCGGCCTCGGCCCGGGTGCCATAGGTACGCACGGGCCGGGAGACCATCGGAACCAGCGAACGGACCTCGTCGTCGTCGATGCACAACACGGCGAGCCCGTAGAAGGGCAGATGATGCAGGAACTCCATGAAGGTGCCGCGCAGCCGGTTGAAGTCGTTGCCGTAGGTGCGCATGTGATCGGCGTCGATGTTGGTGACAATCGACACCATCGGCTGCAGATACAGAAAGGACGCGTCGCTCTCGTCCGCTTCGGCGATCAGGTACTTGGTGGTGCCGAGCTTGGCGTTCGCCTCGGCGCTGTTTAGCCGGCCGCCAATGACGAACGTCGGGTCGAGCCCGCCCTCGGTCAGCAGGCTCGCCAGCAGGCTGGTGGTCGTGGTCTTGCCGTGGGTCCCGGCGACCGCGACCCCGTAATAGAAGCGCATCAGCTCCGCGAGCATCTCGGCCCGGCGCACGACGGGGATCCGGTCGGACCTGGCGCGCGCTATCTCCGGGTTGGCCTCGTCGATGGCGGTCGACACCACCACGGCATCGGCGCCCGACACCTGTTCGGCGCTGTGACCGATGAAGACCTCCACGCCGCGCTCGCGCAGGCGACGGGTGACTTCGCTCTCGCGCTGATCGGACCCGGCGACCTCGTAGCCGAGATTGGCCATCAGCTCGGCGATCCCGCTCATGCCGGCGCCGCCGATCCCGATGAAATGGAGCCGGCGCACTCGCCCCATGTTGGCCGCCGTATGGGTAACGTGGGCGTTCATGCCCGGGCGACCTCCCAGCAGGCGGCCGCGATCCGCTCGGCCGCGTCCGGCCGTGCGAGCGAGCGGGCCGCCTCGGCCATGTCCAGCAGGGCCCGTCGATCGGAGAGGAGTCCCGCGAGCAGATCGGAGAGACCCTCGACGGTCAGGTCGCGCTGGATCTGCATCCGCGCCGCACCGGCGTCGGCCAGGAATCGAGCGTTCCCCGCCTGATGGTCGTCGACGGCGTGCGGATAAGGCACCAAGATCGAGGCGACCCCTGCTGCGGCCAGTTCCGAGACCGTCAGCGCGCCGGCCCGGCAGACCACCAGGTCCGCCCAGGCATAGGCCTCGGCCATATCCCGGATGAAAGGCTCCACCTCGGCCTGCACCCCGGCTTTCCGGTAGCTTTCGCGGGCGATCTCGAGTGTCCGTTCACCGGCTTGATGACGAACCTGGGGTCGCGCCGCCTCTGGCAGGCCGGCGAGGGCCGGCGGCACGGTCTCGTTCAGGACCTGGGCGCCCAGCGAACCGCCGAGCACCAGCAACCGGCCCGGACCCTCGCGCCCGGCAAATCGAGTCGCCGGTTCCGGAAGGTCCTTGATGGCACTGCGCACCGGATTTCCGCTCGCGACCGCGCCGCGCCCGGTCGGGAAGCTGCCCGGAAATGCCTCGTAGACCCGAGTCGCGATCCGGGAAAGCCAGAGGTTAGTCATGCCGGGCACGCGGTTCTGCTCGTGAATCACCAGAGGTACCCCCAGCAGCCGCGCGGCGAGCCCGCCGGGCCCGGACGCGAACCCGCCCATGCCAAGAACCACCGCCGGCCGGCGTCGACCGAGAATGCCGCGGGCCTGCCACAGGGCCCCGGCCAGCTTGATCGGGGCGCCCAGCAACTGGCCGATGCCCTTGCCACGCAGACCCTCGATTCGGATCCACTCCATCTCGAATCCGTGCTCGGGCACCAGTCTCGATTCCATCCCCTTTTGGGTACCGATCCAGAACACGCCCATGCCCTGCTCGCGCAGCACGTCGGCCACCGCGAGTGCCGGGAACACGTGGCCACCGGTACCACCGGCCATGACGCCTATGCTCGCGCCCATCGCAGCCTCCGCGTGGGCACCGATTCGGAGGCCGCCTCGCGGACGGTCATGTCGATGCGCAGAAGGATGCCCATCGCCATGCAGGCTCCTATCAGACTGTTGCTGCCGTAGCTCAGAAACGGGAGGGTCAGTCCCTTGGTCGGGAGCATCCCGATGTTGACGCCGATGTTCACGAACGCCTGGAGCCCGAGCCACAGTCCGATTCCGTTGGCCGCGTGGGCGGCAAACCGGTTCCCGGTTTCTGCGGCCCGCGTGCCGATCGAGAAGGCGCGCCAGGTGATGAAGGCGAAGGAGGCGATGATGACCAACATCCCGACGAGGCCGAACTCTTCGCCGATCACAGACGCCAGGAAGTCCGTGTGGGCCTCCGGCAGGAAGAACTGCTTCTGGATACCGTTTCCGAGCCCGACCCCCAACCATTCTCCGCGACCGAATCCGATCAGTGCCTGGCTCAACTGGTAGCCCGTGTCAAATGGGTCCTGCCAAGGGTCGAGGAACGACAGAATTCGCTGCATCCGGTACTCCGAGGTCAACACCAGAAGCGCGAGCCCGGACAGCACCGTTGCGAACAGCACCGCGAACGGCAGGATGCTGACGCCGCCCAGGAACAGCAGGCCCATGACCGTGGCCAGCATCACGGCCGTGGTGCCGAAGTCCGGCTGCTTCAGGATCAGGGCGCCGGCCACGCCCACGAGCAGCATCGGCCGAATGAAGCCGGACAGTCGGTTCGCGACCAGGTCCGCGTGCCGCACCAGGTAGCCGGCGACATAGATCACGGCGAACAGCTTCATCAGCTCCGACGGCTGCAGGTTCAGTGGTCCCAGCGGAATCCATCGGGTCGCGCCGTTGACGGTGCGCCCAACACCCGGGACCAGGACCAGGACGAGCATCAGGACGCCGGCAAGAAAAAGCCAGACGCCGGCGCGCTCCCAGAAATCCACCGGCGCGGCAAAGGCGATCAGGCCCGCCGTCAGTGCGAGACCGAGCGCCAAGGCGTGGCGGGTGGCGTAAAAGAACGGGTCGTCGCAGCAGTTCGCCGCAATCGACATCGAAGCCGAGGACACCATGACGAAGCCGAAGGCGAGCAGCCCAACCGCGGTCAGCAGCAACGGGAAGTCCATCCGCGGCAACCGGTGGTGCCGGCGCCGCACGCCCTTGACCTGGCGCGTAGCGGCCGTCATGCCCCAAGCCCCCGCACGGCCTCGGCGAAGACCCGACCGCGATGCTCGTAGTTGTCGAACATGTCGAAGCTCGCGCAGGCCGGCGAAAGCAGCACACAGTCCCCCGGCCGGGCGAGACCGGCGGCCTTGCTCACCGCGTCGGCCATGTCGATGGCATTCATGGTGGGCACCCGGCCGGCGATCGCGCGCTCGATCAACGGGGCGTCGCGGCCGATCAGCACCACGGCGCGGGCCGCCCGCCGGACCGCCGGTGCCAGCGGCGCGAAGTCGGCCCCCTTGCCGTCCCCGCCCGCAATCAGCACCGCGCGGGCATCGGTCCGCCCGGACACCAGGCCATCGAGCGCCGCGACAGTGGCGCCGGGGTTGGTACCCTTGGAGTCGTCGTACCAGCGCACGCCCTGCCGATCGGCGATGAGCTCGCTGCGGTGCGCGAGTCCGCTGAATTCCCGCAGGGGCTCCAGGCAGGCGGCGACCGGCAGGCCGCAAGCATCGCCCAGCGCCAGCGCCGCGAGCGCATTCGCCAGATTGTGCCGGCCGGGCATCGCGACCTCGGCGGCGGGCATCAGCCGCTCGCCGCCGCGGCAGATCCAGGGAACGCCGTGCTCGGAGCGCAGGCCGTAGTCATCGGGGGAACCCGGCTCATCGAGCCCGAAACCGATCTCGCGCTCGGGCCGGCGGGGCATCGCGAGGACCGTCGGGTCGTCGCGGTTGACCACGGCGACCCGGGCCCCGGTATAGATCCCGGCCTTGGCGGCCGCATAATCGGCGAGGCTCGGATACCTGTCCATATGATCGGCGGAGATGTTGAGCACAACCGCCGAATCGGCGCGGAGCCCCGGCGTGGTCTCGAGCTGGAAGCTCGAGAGCTCGATCACGAAGAGCTCCGCGTCCCGGTCCAGCAGGTCCAGTACCGGCTCGCCGAGATTGCCGCCGACCGCGACTCGCCGCCCAGCGGCCCGGGCCATCAGACCCACCAGCGTCGTCACCGTGCTCTTGCCGTTGGACCCAGTGATGGCGCAGATCGGTGCCTCGGCAGCGCGGGCGAAGAGCTCAACATCGCCGACGACCGGAATGCCGCGGGCGATCGCCTGCCCGATCAGCGGCTCGGCGACCGGCACGCCGGGGCTCACCGCGAGCCGTTCGGCCGCGGCGAATGCCGAGGCATCGAAGCCGCCGACATACAGCGGGACCTCGGGCATTTCCCGGCGCAGCGTCTCCAGCCCGGGCGGCTCGGCGCGTGAGTCGGTCACGCCGGCCAGCGCGCACCGCGCCCGCAGGTGCCGGGCGAGCGAGACGCCGGTCTTGCCGAGCCCGACGACCAGGGTCAGGGGCTCCGGGCCGAGGTGGTCGATCACTGTTGCCTCGGCTGGCATCAACGGATCTTCAGGCTTGCGAGGCCAACCAGGACCAGGACCACGGTGATGATCCAGAAACGTACGATGACCTTCGGCTCGGGCCAGCCCTTGAGCTCGAAGTGGTGATGCAGTGGCGCCATCCGGAAGATGCGCTTGCCGGTAAGCTTGAAGGACATCACCTGCAGCATCACGGAGATGGTCTCCATCACGAAGACCCCGCCCATGACGAAGAGAATGAGCTCCTGGCGAGCGGCCACCGCGATGACGCCCAGCGCCGCACCAAGCGCCAGCGCCCCGACGTCGCCCATGAACACCTGTGCGGGGTAGGCGTTGAACCACAGGAATCCGAGCCCGGCGCCGACCAGCGCGCCGCAGAAGATCACCAGCTCGCCCACCTCGGGAATGTGCGGGATCAGCAGATAGGAGGCGATCTGGGCGTGTCCGGCGGCGTAGACGAAGACCGCGAGCGCGCCCGCTACCAAGACCGTCGGCATGATCGCGAGCCCGTCGAGCCCGTCGGTCAGGTTGACCGCGTTGCTCGAGCCCACGATGACGAAATAGGTCAGCAGGATGAACCAGGGTCCGAGCTGGAATGACACGTCCTTTAGATAGGGGACCAGGAGCTCGGTCTCGGCCGGTGAGTCGGCCGTGATATAGAGGAGCGCGGCGGCGCCGAGACCGGCGAGCGTCTGCCAGAAGTATTTCCAGCGGCTCGCGAGCCCACGCGGGTTGCGCAGGACCAGCTTGCGGTAGTCGTCGACGAGACCGATCAAGCCGAAGGCCATGGTCGTGACCAGCGCGATCCAGACGTAACGATTGCCCAGATCCGCCCACAGCAGCGTGGTGATGCCGACGGCCACGAGTACCAGCGCCCCGCCCATGGTCGGTGTCCCGGACTTCGCTAGATGACTCTGGGGTCCGTCGTCGCGGACCGTCTGCCCGATCTTGTAGGCGCGGAGCTTTTGGATCATCGGCCGGCCGACGAACATCGAGATCACCAGCGCGGTGAGCACGCCGAGAATGGCGCGCAGCGTCAGGTACCGGAAGAGGTGGAAACCGGTATCGAACCGCGCCAGCCATTCGGTCAGGTAAAGCAGCAACCTATTGACCCCCCTCGCCACACAAGGCAGCGACGACCCGCTCCATACCGGAACGGCGCGAGCCCTTCACAAGCAACACGTCGCCGTCCCCCGCCTCTTTGCGCAACCAGTCGATCAGATCCGACCGGTCATCGAAGTGCCGCGAACCCTCGCCGAACGCATCGCCGGCGTGGGCGCTCAAGGTCCCGGCCGAGACCAGATGCTCGATGCCGGCCGACCGCGCCCGCTCGCCGATCTCCCGGTGCAGCTCGGCCGCCCGCGGCCCGAGCTCGGCGAGATCCCCGAGCACCAGCCAACGCCGGCCGTCGAGTCCGGCGAGCACCCCGATCGCGGCGGCAAGGGAATCCGGGTTCGCGTTGTAGCTATCGTCGATCACTCGCCGCGCACCGCAGCGGCGTGGCTGCAGGCGCCCGGCCACGGGCCCTATCGATGCCAGACCCGCGCGAATCGCATCGACACCGACCCCGAGTGCAAGCGCTGCCGCGGCTGCGGCCAGGGCATTGCGGCAGTTGTGCGACCCGGCCAGTTGCAGCGCGACCGGGATCTCCTCGCCGTGGTAGCGCGCCAGGAAGCATGTCCGAAAGCCGTCGTCGCCCCAATCGACGCTGACCGAGGACATGTCCGCCCGCAGATCGCTGTCGCCGTCCATGGCGAAGGTCAGGACGCGCCGGCCAGCGGCGAGCTCACGCCACAAGGGGGTGTAAGGCGAGTCGCCGGCGAAGACGAAGACCCCGTCGTCGTTCAATCCACGGGCGATCTCACCCTTCGCGCGGGCGACGCCCTCCAGGCTTCCGAACCCCTCCAGGTGGGCTCGACCCGCGTTCGTGATCAGGGCAACGTCCGGCCGGCCGATATCGGTCATGTAGCCGATCTCGCCCGGATGATTGGCGCCCATCTCCAGGACCAGGAACCCTTCGTCACGCGCACGCAGCAGCGTGATCGGCATTCCGATGTCGTTGTTCAAATTCCCCTGGGTGGCGCGAACGGTGCCGACCTGGCCGAGGATCGCCGCGAGCATCTCCTTGACCGTGGTCTTGCCATTGCTGCCGGTGATCGCGACTACACGTCCCGGGAAACGGTCACGCCAGGCCGCCGCCAACCGACCCAGCCCGAGACGCGTGTCGTCGACGACCCATTGGGGTATGTCGACAGGCAGCGGATGATCGACCATCGCCGCCACCGCGCCCATCGCGCGGGCCGAATCGACATACGCGTGACCGTCGAATCGCTCGCCGCGCAGCGCGATGAACAGCTCACCGGAACAGTCCCGGCGACTGTCGGTCGCCACCGCCGAGAAACCGCGGTCCGCCCCGACCAGCCGGCCGCCGGCCTGGTCTATCGCCTCGCGCAGGTTCCACATCACTGGCGTCCCTCCCGCCACTCGCGCAGGGCCTCGACGACCTGGGCGCGATCGCTGAAATGGACCTTTAGGTCGCCCATGTCCTGCAGGGTCTCGTGGCCCTTTCCGGCGACCAGGACCGCGTCACCGAGGCCGGCCAGCGCGATCGCACGACGGATCGCGAGCCCGCGCTGGCGCTCGACGTGAGCGCCGCCGCGGTCGGATAGACCCTCGAGGATGTCGGCGATGATGGCATCGCCGTCCTCGCCGCGCGGGTTGTCGTCGGTCAGGATCAGCACATCGCTGAGCCGTTCGGCGATCCCGCCCATCATGGGCCGCTTACCCTTGTCCCGCTCGCCGCCGCACCCGACCACGGTAATCAGGCGGCGGCACTGGTGCAGCCGCAGATTCGTCAGTGCCTTCTCCAAGGCATCCGGCGTGTGGGCATAGTCGACGACGACGAGCGGTGCTCCCTCTCCCCCGAAACACTCCATTCGGCCTGGCACGCCGCGCACCCGGCCAAGCTCCCGCAGTGCCCGCTCGAGCGGCAGGCCGCGGGAGATCATCACGGTCAAGACGGCCAGCAGGTTCGATGCGTTGAACTCACCGACCAACGCAACCTCGAGCGAACCTTCGCCGACGCTGCTTTCGATTTCGATTCGCAGACCCCTCGGACGTGGCTCGACCCCGGAGGCTCGCACCCAGAGCTCGCAGCGCGGCGGGATCGGCACATCCGGACGCAGCCCATAGGCGGCGATGGAGACCCCGGGGTCGACACCGGCGATTATCTCGCCGGAGAAAGGGTCGTCCAGATTCAGGATCGCCCAGTCGCAGCCCCGGCATAAGGAACAGCCGGCGCTTGGCTTCGCCGTACGCCGCCATGTCCCCGTGGTAGTCGAGGTGGTCACGGCTCAGGTTCGTGAATACCGCGTGGCTGAAGCGAACCGCCGCCGCCCGTGACTGATCGAGCGCATGTGACGAGACTTCCATCGCGACCGCCCTGGCGCCACGGGACCGCAGGTCCGCGAGGGTCGCCTGGAGGGTTACGGCGTCGGGCGTAGTATGGGTCGCATCCCGTAATGCGCCCGGAAAGCCGTTACCCAGCGTTCCGACGATGCCGCACCGGAGTTCGGCGGCGAGGGCCTGGGCCAGATAGTGGCTGATGCTGGTCTTGCCGTTCGTTCCGGTGATGCCGAACACCTCCATCCCGGCGCTCGGCTCGCCGAAAAACCGATCCGCGATCGCGCTGATCCGGTTTGCGAGCGACACAACGGGGATGATCGGCAGACCGAACCTGGAGGCCAGGTCGGCCATGGCCCGCGGGGTCCATTCCTCGGTCGGCTCGGCGACAATCGAGGTCGCGCCGCACCGCCAGGCCTCCTCGGCGAACACCAGCCCGTGGGCGCGTCCACCCTGAACGGCGAGGAACAGACTGCCGGGGACGATCGCCCGGCTGTCGAGCGCCAGCGAGGCGACCTGAATCTCGCCCGCGGGACCCGGGTCCGCGAAGCCGGCCAGCAGCTCACCAAGGCGCCAGGCGTGACCGGTGGTCGGCTGCGCCATCATCGCTCGGCTTGCCCCGCGGCCAGCAGCATCGAGGGTTCCGGATCGTCCGGGGGCACGTTGAACAACCTAAGCGCCCCTTCCATTACCTTGGCGAATACGGGTGCGGCGACGAGCCCGCCGTAGTAGTACTTGCCACGGGGCTCGTCGATCATGACCACCATGACCAGCCGCGGATTGCCCGCAGGCGCCATGCCGGCAAACACGGACTGATAGCGCCCGCCGCCGTAGCCGTGCCGCCCGCTCGCCTTCTTGGCCGTTCCCGTCTTGCCGGCCGCCCGGTACCCCGGGATCGCGGCTCGCTTCGCGGTGCCAATGTCGGACACCACCGTCTCCATCATGGCGCGCACGGCACGCGCGGTGGACTCGCTCAGGACCCGGGTCTCCTCCGGGGCGCCTTCACGCTTGACGAGCGTGATGGGCCGCTTGACCCCATCCGCGGCCAGCACCGCATAGGCCTGGGCCAACTGGATCGGGGTCACCGAAACACCGTAACCGAAGGCCATGGTGGCATGTTCGAAGACCCGCCAGCTCGTGTGGTCGCGAAGCGTCCCACGGGACTCCGCGGGAAACTCGACGCCGGTCTTGTGGCCGAATCCGAGCCGGTCGTAGATTTCCCAGAGTCCGGCGTAGCTCATCATCTGGGCGAGCTTGACCACACCGACATTGCTCGACTTGGTGATGATCCCGGTCACATCCAGGGTGCCGTAGCTGTGCACGTCCCGGACGACGTTGCGCCCGACCTTGAGCGTGCCGGGCGCGGTGGCGATGCGAGTGGTGGGCTTGACCAGCCCGCGCTCGAGCACGGCAGCCACGACCAGCGGTTTTACCGTGGAGCCCGGCTCCATGGTGTCGGTCAGGGCGCGGTTGCGGCGGCGATCGCCCTCGCCACCCTGAAGATCGTTTGGGTTGTAGCCGGGCTGGTTGACCATGGCCAGCACCTCCCCGGTGGCCACGTCGAGCACGACCGCCGAGCCCCCGGCGGCCTTGTTCTCGGCGACCGCGGCCTTGAGCTCGCGATAGGCGAGGAACTGCAGACGCCGATCCAGACTCAGGGTGAGATCCTCGCCCGGACGCGGCGGGCGGACCTGCTCGACCTCCTGGACGATCCGCTTGCGACCGTCCTGGATGACCCGGCGCAGGCCCGGCTGGGCGCCGAGCAGCCCGTTGTAGGTGCGCTCGATGCCTTCCTGCCCCTTGTCGTCGATGTCGGTGAAGCCGATGACGTGCCCGAACACCTCGACGCCCGGATAGAAGCGACGGTACTCGGTCTCGAAACCAACACCATCGATCTTCCGGGCCTCGATCAATTCCTGGACCCGCCGCGATTCCTCAAAGCCGGCGCGGCGCTTCAAGTAGATGAAGCCCCGCTCCCGGTTTGCCAGGACCCGCTCGCGCAACGTGGCGGCGTCCAGCCCGAGCGCGTCCGCGAGCGTCGGGATCGCGTCGAGCTCGAGCACCAGCTTGCGCGGATCGCCCCAGACCGTCTCGACCGGGGTGCTCACCGCCAGCGGTTCGCCGTTGCGGTCGCTGATCATCCCGCGCCGGGCGGCGATCTCGCCGATCCGCAGGTATCTGAGCTCTCCCTGGGTGCGTAGGAAGTCCGTCTCGACCACTTGCCGATAGAAGGTCACGGCCGAGAGAACGACGAACGCGGTGGAGAGTGCGCCGAGCAGCGCCCAACGCCTCAGCCGCAGATTCGGCGTCGCGCGGGGGCGCTCGAGCTGCCTGGCTCGACGCTTACGGGAAGCCATGACCGGACTCCTCGATCAGCAGCAGATCGCTGACCCTGGGTGAGAACATCCCGAGCTCCGCGCGCGCCTTCCGCTCGACCCGCACGTGGGTCGACAGGGCTGCTTCCTCGAGGCGAAGCTGGTTCCATTCGACGTCGAGGCCGTCGCGCCGGGCGCGTAGATCCTGAAGTTGCGCGAAATGGGTGCGCGCCAGGTACTTCGCGTGCACGACGGCAATCGCGGACCCGGACGCCGCCAGGGTCAGCAGGGCGACGAGCCAGACGCCCTTGGTGCTCACGCCAAACGCTCCGCGACACGCATGATCGCGCTGCGGGCGCGCGGATTTGACGCCATCTCCACTGAGGACGGCCGGACCGGCTTGCCCACCAGGCGCAGACGGCCCTGAGCCTGGGACGCCGTAACAGGCAAACCCTTTGGCAGCTCGGGCCCCCGCGATTCGCGGCGCATGAAGCGTTTGACGATCCGGTCCTCCAACGAGTGAAAACTGATGACCACCAGTCGACCCGCGGCGCAGAGCAGGTCGCAGACCTGATCCAGGCAGCGCTGGACCTCACCGAGCTCGTCGTTGATCCGGATGCGCAGCGCTTGGAAGGTACGGGTGGCCGGGTGCTTGCCGGGCTCGCGCGTCGGGACAGTGCGCGCGACCAGCTCCGCGAGACGCCCGGTGGTGCCGATCGGGCCCGAGTGGCGGGCGTTCACCAGTGCGCGGGCGATGCGAGCCGAGAAGCGTTCCTCGCCGAAATCGCGCAGCACCGTGGCGATTTCCGCCTGACTTGCCCGGGAGAGCCATTGGGCCGCCGTCTCGCCGACAGCTGGGTCCATGCGCATGTCCAGGGGGCCGTCCGCGGTGAAGCTGAACCCGCGCTCGGGCGTGTCGAGCTGGGGTGAGGAGACCCCGAGGTCGAGCAGAATACCGGAAACGCCGCCCAAGACGCCAACCTCGGCGGCCGCGGCCCGCAGGTCGCCGATGCGGCCCTGGAGGATCGTGAAACGTGGATCGGACGCGGCCAGGTCCCGACCCGCGGCGACCGCCGCCGGATCACGGTCGACCGCGACCAGCCGACCCCCGGCACCGAGCGCGGAGAGTATCGCCCGGCTATGCCCGCCGCGGCCAAAGGTGCCGTCGATGTAGGTTCCAGTCGGGTCCATCACCAGGGCCTGCACGCTCTCCCCCAATAAAACCGGTATGTGGCGCTCCGCGAGCATCGGCGGCTCAGAGCGTCAACGTCCCCAATCCGGCGGCTGACGCCAGCTCGCCGATACCCTCGTCGTTCAGTGCCGCCTCGTTGCGCTGGTCCCACGCCTGCTCGTCCCAGATCTCGAACTTGGCACCCTGGCCGACGACCACGACGCGCTTGTCGAGCGAAGCGAACTCTCGAAGTTTCTGGGGTAACAGGATCCGCCCCTGGGCGTCGATCTCGACGTCATGGGCATTACCGACGTAGAGACGCTGAATGTTGCGAGACTGAACTTCGAACGAGGGCAGTGCCGCGAGCTTCCGCTCTATCACCTCCCACTCGGGCTCGGGGTAGAGCAGCAGGCAGCGGTCGCGGTCGAGGGTTACGACCAGCCGGGACTCACATATCGACTGGAGACGCTCGCGATACTTGGCCGGTATCGCAAGGCGCCCTTTGGCATCCAGGTTGACAGTGAACGAGCCCCGAAACACGAGTGCCCCCCGTAGCGCAGAAACCCCACCGGCTGGCCTTCCCGGCTAAACAACCTCCCCGACTCCCCACTCTGCCCCACTTTTCACCCATGGTAGACACTGAATCCCTCAGCGTCAAGAAACTTGACGAAATTTTTGTTGACGCTCAGCAACTTAACGGGCCGCAACGAGAGTCGACAGGAAGTTTGCCAAACTGCTCTCATCTCAACATGATAAATGCCATAGCTATAAAACACCTGAGGAGAATTCCGCGGGTGGGAGGGCCGTGGGAGCGAGTGGGCTAAGGAGTGGGGAGCGAAAGTGGGAGTCGGCCTGTAAGCCGGGTTCTGTCGTGGGCAGCCATTCATCTAGGGTACGCGTCGCCGCGCACCTCAAGCGACCTACCCGGGGACACGCGCGGGCCGCGCGCCGCAGCCGTGGCTGCAAGCCCCCCTATTTGGTCTTGCTCCGGGTGGGGTTTACCCTGCCGTCGATGTTGCCACCGACGCGGTGCGCTCTTACCGCACCATTTCACCCTTACCTCCCGCCCGAAGGCGGAATTGGCGGTATGTTTTCTGTGGCACTTTCCGTGGGCTCGCGCCCCCCAGGCATTACCTGGCACCCTGCCCTGTGGAGCCCGGACTTTCCTCCCCGCCCAACGAGGGGCGGAGCGGCTGCCCGGCCGACTCCCAAACGGGATTCTAGCGCACGGCGATCCTCGAAGGCCGCTTGTACTTCGCTCAGGGCGCCTGCTTCGCGCCCAATCCCAGATCGAGGCCCATCCGATAGAGGGCGTTCTTCTTGGCGCCGGTCAGCCGCGCGGCCAATGCGGACGCCTGGCGCAGAGGCAACGTGTCGGCAAGCACCCTCAGCACTCGCTCGGCCTCGGCTGAGACCGCTCCCGTCCCGTCCCGGTCCCCCTCCACGAGGACCACGAGCTCACCGAGCCGCTGCAGCTCGTCGGTGGCGAGGCGGCGCCCCAGCTCGGCGGCCGTGCCGCTGAGAAAGGTCTCGAAGCGCTTGGTCAGCTCCCGCGCGACGACGACCCGGCGCCCATCGCCCAGCACGGCGGCCAAGTCGGCCAGGGTCGCGTCGATGCGTTTTCCGGTCTCATAGAGCACCAGCGTGCCCGGCTCGGCCCTGACCGCCTCGAGCCAGGCGCGGCGCTGGGATACCGACCTTGGGGGAAAGCCCAGGAACAGGAACCGGTCGCTCGGCAACCCGGCCGCGGAAAGGGCGCAGATCGCCGCGTTGGCACCCGGCACCGGTACGACGGCGAATCCGCGCTCCCTCGCTGCCGAGACCAGGTTGAAGCCCGGGTCACTGATCAGCGGTGTCCCCGCGTCGCTGACCAGGGCGACATCCTCCCCCCGGTCGAGCGCCGCGAGCAGCCGCTCGGTCGCCGATGCCTCGTTGTGGTCGTGGTAGGCGACCAGCTTGCCGGTAATGCCGAAGTGGGTGAGCAGGTGGCGCGTGTGGCGGGTGTCCTCGGCGGCGATCAGATCGACGCTCGAAAGCACCTGCCGTGCCCGGTCCGAGATGTCCCCGAGATTGCCGATCGGCGTGGCCACCACGTATAGTACACCGCGCTCCAGCGCCACAATCCGCTCCCCAGACCCCGCACTGACCGAACGCCCTATGTATAAGAATCGCGTCGCTGCACCCCGCTTGTCCACCATTCGCGTAGTCGTGCCCTATCTGATCGGGGCAATGACACTTGCCGGATGCGCAATCAACCCCCAGCAGGAAGAGGCCAAGCTCCTGGCGCCGATCGCCGGTGCCGAGCTGAGCCGAGCCGGCGCCCTGGAGTCCAAGGGGGACGCGAGCGCGGCCGCCGAGGTCTATCTGAGCCTCGCGAAAGGCGCCCGCCCGCCGGCGCGGGAGCAGCTTCAGATCAAGGCCGCGCGCGCCTACCTGTCGGCGGGCAAGACCGCCGAGGCGCGGCGCGTCATCAACGATATATCGCGCGGCAGCCTGACCCCGGCCCAGGGGCAGATCCTGCTGCTGATCGAGGCCGATCTTGCGCTGCTGGCCGGCCGCCCGAACGAGGCCATCAGCGGTCTGGAACGTATGCGGCCCGCGACGCTCCCCAAGGAGCTGAAAGCGGAGCGCCTGGGCACGCTGGCCGCCGCGCACCGTATGACCAACGATCCGATCGCGGCGGCCGAGGCCTTGAACGAGCTCGACGGCCTGCTCTCCGACTCCGGCGCCCGGCTGCAAAATCAGGTATCGCTGATCTCGACACTCGCCGTCCTGCCGCCGGGCCAGCTGCGGGATCTCGCGCGCGGCGGCCGCGGCTCGATGAAGGGCTGGGCCGATGTCGCACTGCTAGCGCAGGCCTACGGCGCCGACCCGCGAAAGTTTGAGTCCAGCTACCGCACCTGGCGTGGGTCCGGGCTCGGGCACCCGGCGCTCCCGGAACTGGCGCGAGCCTACACGAGCTCGCTCTCGGGTGGGTACTCCTCCGGTGACGCCGTGTCCGTCATGCTCCCGCGCGGCGGGCGTTTTGCCGACGCGGCAAATGCCGTGCGCGACGGGATTCAGGCCGCTAGCCGAGCCGACACCAGCGGCGGCAGACCCACGATCGACCAGGCCGATAGCACCAATGCGGGCAGCGTCGCGGCATTGCACCGACGCGCGGTGGCAAGCGGGGCCGACTATGTGATCGGGCCGCTGCAGAAGCCGGGCGTCGACGCCCTCGCCGCGGAGCCGTCGCTCGCGGTCCCGACCCTGGCGCTGAACGAGGGCACGCGCGTCGGCAAACCGCCCGCGAACTTGTTCCAGTTCTCGCTCTCCCCGGAAAACGAGGCGACCGAGGTCGCCAGCAAGGCGGCCGCGCTCGGGTACAAGCGGGCGCTCGTCCTCTATCCCCAAGGCGACTGGGGGGCTCGGCTGACCAGCGCCTTCAGCGGCCAGTGGCGCAAGCTGGGCGGCACCCTGGTTGGCCAAACCGCCTACAACCCGGGTTATTCGAGCTACGAAAAGACTGTCGCCGATCTGCTCGCGCGCGGCCAGGCCGATTTCGTCTTTCTGGTCGCGACCGACGACATAGCCCGCAAGATTTACCCGCAATTGAAAGTCGCGTCGCCGAATTCGCCGCCGGTGATCTCGACTTCGCACGTCTACTCGGGCAGCTTCGACCCCGCGAAAGATCAGGGCCTGGTCGGCCTCTACTTCGTCGACATCCCCTGGATGCTCGGGGTCGGCGGCGACGGTCCACTGTCGCGCCGCGGCCTGTCGGGCACCTCGTCCTATCTGTCGGGCCCGCTGGCGAGGCTCTATGCGATGGGCATCGACGCCTACCGGCTGGCGCCGCGGGTGTCGGAGCTAGCGTCGCGTCCCGGGGCCTTCTACCCCGGACAGACCGGCGGACTCTGGATCGATCCGGTCGGGCGCGTGCAGCGCCAGCTGACGCTCGGGCGCTTCACCGAGACCGGCCCCCGGCCGGCCGATGACCTGGGACCTACTGACAAGGGAAAGGGCTCGGAGCAATAGTCGGGCGTCGACGGAACCTCATGAGTGCCGCCCGTCGCGGCGAATCGACCGCTTCGGTCGGCGAGCGGATGGAGCGGCTGGCCAGCGATTTTCTGGCGCGCCAGGGTCTTCGGACAGTGGCGCGCAACTACAGCTGCCGGTTCGGGGAGATCGATCTGGTCGCTACTGACGGCGCACTGCTGATTTTCGTCGAGGTCCGCTACCGGCAATCCTCCCGGTTCGGGACACCGGCGGAAACCGTCGACGCCAGCAAACAACGGCGCCTCGCGGCTGCGGCGGCGCACTACCTCCAACGTCACCCGAGCGTGCTACCCTGTCGCTTCGATGTGGTCGCCATCAACGGGCAGGATCAGATCCGGTGGGTCATAGATGCTTTCGCCGTCGCACCCTGAGTCTGTGCAACCTTTCGCCACGAGTCGCCGCCGGCCGCCGGCAGGTGTATTTTCGGTAACGGCCCTGGCGCTCGCCCTGCTGGCCGGGACGTTCCTCGTCTCCGGGTGCGGGGCCCTGGTGGTCGGGGGCGTGGCGGCCGGGGCGGTCGCCGCCTACGACCGCCGACCCTACAATGTGGTCATAGACGACGAGGGCATCGAGCTCCGCGCCCTGTCGGCCTTCATCAGCGATCCCCAGGTCAAGGGCCGCGGCCGAATCTCGGCGACCAGCTACAACTACAATGTGCTGCTTACGGGACAGGCCGACTCCGCCGAGACTGCCCGGCGGGCCACCGAGCTGGTCAGCCGTATGCCGAAGGTCAAGCGGGTCGTGGACGAGATCAGCATCGGCCCGACCATCAGCATGGCCCAGGAGAGCCAGGACACCTATCTGACCTCGCGCGCCAAGCTGGCGCTCACCGATGTCGAGGTCCCCGGCTTCGATGCCTCCCGCGTCAAGGTGGTGACCGAGAACGGTGTGGTCTTTCTGATGGGCCTGGTCACCCCCCAGGAGGCTGACGCGGCAGCCGATAAGGTGCGCTATGTCAGCGGCGTGAAGCGGGTGGTCAAGCTCTTTGAGTACATCGAGCGACCGTCCTGAGCTGTCTCCCGGCTTCAAGGCCGCTCTCGCCAGGATCGCCGGTCCGGCACGTCTGCTGACCGACCCGGCAGACTGCTGGCCCTACGGTTATGACAACAGCCGCCGGCATGCCCTGCCCCAGGCCGTTGTGTTCGCGTCGGACGCCGACCAGATCGCCAGGCTGGCGCGGCTCTGCGCCGACGCCGGGGTCCCGATTACCGCACGCGGGCGCGGAACCGGTACGACCGGCGCGACAGTACCGGACCGCGGCGGCATCGTGCTCTCGTTCGAGCGCATGAACCGGATACTGCGCATCGCCCCTGCCGACCGCCTCGCCATTGTCGAGCCGGGGGTCATCAACGAACAGCTTCAGGAGGCCGTCGGCGCCCGCGGTTTCTTCTGGCCGCCGGACCCCACCAGTTCCGCGACCTGCACCATCGGAGGCAATCTGGCCTACAACTCGGCCGGACCCCGGGCGGTCAAATACGGAACACCGCGGGAGAACACCCTTGGGCTGAGCGCGGTGACCGGTCTCGGCGAGCGGCTGCGAACCGGCGTGCTGACCACCAAGGGCGTGGTCGGCTACGACCTCACGCGCCTTATCATCGGCTCCGAGGGCACGCTGGCCCTGATCACCGAAGCGACGCTGAAGCTGACGCCGCTGCCGGAGGCCAAGCGCACGCTGCGTGCGACCTACCGAGACATCCACTCGGCCGCCGGCGCCGTATCGGCGATCATGGCCCAGCCGATCACCCCCTGTGCGCTGGAATTCATGGATGCGGGCGCCATCGCCGCGGTCCGCGGCTACGCGGGGCTGGATCTGCCGGAAGGCGCCCAGGCGCTCCTGATGATCGAGGTCGACGGCCCGCTGGCCTGTATCGACCAATCGGTCTCGGCGGTCGCGGACGCGGCCCGGGGCGAGGGACTGCTGGAGCTGCGCCGCGCCGCGACCCCCGCGGACGTGGCAGCCCTGTGGACGGCCCGCAAGGCCCTGTCCCCGGCGCTGCGCAACATCGCGCCAAAGAAGATCAACGAGGACGTGGTCGTGCCCGTCTCGCGGATGGGCGAGTTCATCGATGGCCTGGACCGGCTCTCGAGCGAGACCGGCATCCGTATCGTCAACTTCGGTCATGCCGGGAACGGCAACATCCATGTGAACCTGATGGTCGACCCCGACGTTGCCGACGAGCTGAAGCGCGCCGAGTCCTGCCTAGACGCCGTCTTCTCGCTGGTGCTGGAGCTCGGCGGGACGCTGTCCGGCGAGCACGGCGTGGGGCTGGAAAAACGCGCATTCGTCGCACGCGAGATCGAGCCCGGAACCCTGAGACTGATGTCCGAGATCAAGCGGCGCTTCGACCCGGCGGGGATACTGAACCCCGGGAAAGGGCTGCCGGACGAGCCGGCCGCCTAAGACGACCGCGGCGCGACGACTCTACCGGCCCGGCCGCACCAAACCACCCAGCCCGACACCCTCCAGCGCGTCGAGCAGCAGCCGGCGCACCGCGGCGGCGTCCTCGCATTGCAGGGCCACCCGCAGCACCTCGCGGGCCCGGGCGCGGCTCATGCTGCGAATTACCCGCTTGACCCGAAGCAGGCTACCGGCGCCCATGCTCAGGCTGTGCACGCCCATCCCGAGCAGCAGCGGCACCGCCAGCGGGTCACCCGCCATCTCGCCGCAGATGCTGACCTCCTTACCGTGAACGCGCGCGCCAGCCTGGATCTGGACCAGGGCGCGCAACACGGCCGGGTGGAACTCGTCGTAGAGCTTGGCCACGTGCGGGTTGTTCCTGTCCACGGCGAGCAGGTACTGGGTCAGGTCGTTGGTGCCGACCGAGAGAAAATCGACGCGTCTCGCGAGCGCCTCGGCCTGGTAGACGGCGGCCGGGACCTCGACCATGACGCCGACCGGGGGCATGCGGACCTGATACCCTTCCTCCAGCAGCTCGTCGTGGGCACGCTGGAGCAGCAACAGGGCCTCGTCGACCTCGCTGACGGTGCTGATCATCGGCAGCAGGAGCTGCAGGTTGTCCAGCCCGATCGCGGCCCGCAGGATGGCCCGCACCTGGGTCAGAAAGATCTCCGGATGATCCAGCGTGATCCGCACCCCGCGCCAGCCTAGGAAGGGGTTGGCCTCGTTGATCGGGAAATAGGGCAGCGGCTTGTCGCCGCCGATATCGAGCGTGCGAATGGTCACCGGACGCGGGGCGAACAGCTCCAGCACGCGCCGATAGTTGGACATCTGGGCCATCTCGCCCGGAAAGCTGTCGCGGACGATGAAAGGCAGCTCGGTGCGGTAGAGCCCGACCCCGGCCGACTCCTCGATCCCGAGCGGGCGGGTCTCGGAGACCAGCCCGGTGTTCAGAAATAGGGGTAGGACGTAGCCGTCGGTGGTCTCCGCAGGGAGCTGGCGCAGCGCCTGGAGCTCATTGGTCAGCGCCCGGTCGTCCTCGGCGAGACGCTGGTACTCGGAGCGCACCGCCGGTCCCGGCGAGACGTAGACGCGACCCCGGTAGCCATCGACGACCATCTCCCGGCCCTCGACGCGGCTCACCGGCAGGTCCGAGACACCCATGGCGGCCGGGACGCCCATGCCGCGGGCCAGGATCGCCACATGCGACGAGCCGGATCCCGTCGTCGATACGATGCCGGCGAATCGCTCCCGCGGGACATCGGCGATCTGCATCGCGTTCAGGGACTCACCGACCAGAATGGTGTTCTTCGGGTACTGGATCGGCGCATTGGTCAGGTTCTGCATGTGCATCAGGATGCAGCGACCCAGGTCGCGGACATCGGAGGCGCGCTCGCGCAGATAGGCGTCGTCCATGTTTTCGAACACCCGGGCGTGCTCCGCGATGGTCTCCCGCAGGGCCCCGGGTGCCCAGTTCCCCGCCTGAATGCGGTGCAGCGTGCCGTCAATCAGCGAGTCGCTCTCGAGCATCAGCCGCCAGGCGTCGAACAACGCGAGCTCCTCGGCGCTCAGGTGCTCCTTGGTCCGCACGGCGAAGCGATCGAGGTCCTCGGCCACGTTCTCCACGGCGCTGCGAAAGCTCTCCTCCTCCGAGCCCGTGTTCTCGGGCCGCCGGTCGGGTACGGCGTCCAGGTCCGCCGGCGGGTAGACCACGACCGCCGTACCGATGCCGATCCCCGACGAGGCGGCGAGTCCGGGCAGGAAACGCTGGGGTATCCCCTCGCCCTGGAGCCGCGCCAGCTCGCCGCTGGTGCGGGCAAAGGTTATGGCGCCGGCGAGCTGGGAGGCCAGGGTCACGACGAAGGTCACCTCGTCTTCGTCGAAGAGCCGAATCTCGCGCTCGCGCAGGACCAGCACGCCCAGCACCTTACGATTCTGGATGATCGGCGCGCCCAGGAAGGCGTGAAAGCGCTGCTCCCCAGTGTCGGTCATGCAGAGGTAACGGGGGTGGGTCGCCGCATCGTCGATGTTGATCGGCTCCGCCCGCTCGCTGACCAGACCCACCAGCCCCCGGCCCAGCTCCATGCGCACGCGGCCCACGGCCTCTGGCCGCAGGCCGTCTGTGGCCTGCAGCACGTGCCGGCGGTTGTCGAAGTCGTTCAGGTAGACCGAGCAGACATCGGCGCTGACGGCCTGCTTGACGCGACGCACGATGATGGTCAACGCCTGCTCCAGATCAGGGGCATTGTTGACTTCCTGAACGATACGGCGCAGGGATTCGAGCATGCGCGTTATCGACGGGGCCTTGACCGCGTCCACGGCGTCGAGGCCCGGGTCGAGCGTGTCGTCGGCCAGCGTCTGTGACGGCTTGCCCATCTAGCGGGGGCCGGCCGCAGGAGGGCTTGAACGATCAGCGGCGCTGCTGAAGCAGAAAGCCGCCCGCCTTCGACAAGGTGTCGCCGCCCTCGGGCGTGCCGTCCGGGTAGAGGAACGGTGCCAGCTCCTCGAGCGCCCTCTGATAGACGCGCCGCTTGAAATAAACGACCTCGTGCAGCGGCTGCCAGTAGCGCACCCAGCGCCAGGCGTCGAACTCGGGCTTGTTTGTCTTGTCAAGGCAGAAGGCGTCCTCGCCGCAATTGATCCTGAGCAAATACCAAACCTGTTTCTGGCCGATACAGGTGGGTCCGCAATGGCGACGGATAAAGCGCCTGGGCAGATGGTAACGCAGCCACCCGCGCGTGCATCCGAGGACCGTGACCTGGTGCGGCCGAAGCCCGACCTCCTCTTCGAGCTCCCGGAACATCGCCTCCTCGGGCGTCTCGTCCGTGTGGATGCCGCCCTGCGGAAACTGCCAGGCATTCTGGCCCACACGCCGACCCCAGAACAGGCGGCGCTCGTGGTTGCTCAGAATGATACCCACGTTGGGCCGGAATCCGTCTCGGTCTATCAAGGAGGCATACCCTATTACGTCCCGCTGGCCATTTTTTCACATCCCCGCCGTAACCAGCAAGCAAGGCTGCGCATAACCGTTTGCCCGCCAACGGCTTTCCGTCACATCTCGGCGCTCCGCCGCCGATACGGGGCCTGGAACCGCTCCGGCCGTCCCGCGCGGTTGCACGGGCCGCGTCAAAACGAGAGCATCCAGGCCATGCGATCATTGATGCCGACATCTCAACCCCTTCATGTCGGCTGAAACAGACCGGGAGCCTCCCCGATACTCCGATGACCCTGGCCATCTTCGATCTCGACAACACCCTACTCATCGGCGACTCGGACTACCTCTGGGGCCGGTTCCTCGCCTCCCGCGGGGTCGTCGATGGCGATCACTACGAGCGGGAGAACGAGCGCTTCTATGCCGAGTACAAGGCGGGCTCCCTGGACATCGAAGAATTCCTGCGCTTCTCGCTGCGCCCGCTGCGGGACAACGACCGCGGGCGGATGGAAGCGCTGCGCGAGGAGTTTCTCGCCGAGCTGATCGACCCGATCATGTCCCGGGCCGCCCGCGACCTGGTCGACTGTCACAGGGAAGCCGGCGATACCCTCCTGATTGTCACGGCAACGAACGCCTTCATCACGGCGCCGATCGCCGCGAGGTTCGGTGTCCCGAACCTGATCGCCACCGATCCCGACGAGCGCGACGGTCGCTACACCGGCGAGGTGGCCGGAACACCGGCATTTCGCGAGGGTAAGGTCCTGCGACTGGAGGCATGGCTAGCGGCGCACCCGAACGAGGACTTGACCGGGAGCACCTTCTACACGGACTCGCACAACGACCTGCCGCTGCTGGAACGGGTGGACCGACCGGTCGCCGTCGATCCGGATCCGGTGCTGCGCGAGATAGCCCGGACCCGGGGCTGGCCAACCCTATCGCTGCGAGACTGACCGGCGATTCATCCGGCCCGCTCAGAGCGGCGTGCGACGCTTGCTCGACCGTTGCGGCCCCGTCGGTTGCAATGGATTGCGGCGGCGCCCGCGCGACCCTATGCTGCGCGCCATGAACGCCAGAGGACCCGACATCTACCCCCCCATCGAGCCCTACGCGACCCACCGGCTGGAGGTCGACAGCGGCCACCGCCTCTATGTCGAGGAGTGCGGCCACCCGAACGGCATCCCGGCCCTGTTCCTGCACGGCGGGCCCGGCGCCGGGTGCGAGCCGGCCCACCGCCGGTTCTTCGACCCCCGGCGCTACCGGACGGTGCTGTTCGACCAGCGGGGCTGCGGGCGCTCGACGCCCCACGCGTCCCTGGAGGCCAACACCACGTGGGACCTGGTTCGGGACATCGAACGCATCCGCGCCTTCCTGGGGATCGATCGCTGGCTGGTCTTCGGCGGGTCCTGGGGGTCGACGCTGGCCCTGGCCTACGCCGAGACCCATCCGGAGCGGGTCTCCGCGCTGGTGGTCCGCGGGATCTTCCTGTGTCGGGAGCCGGAGATCCGCTGGTTCTATCAGGAGGGGGCGAGCTGGGTCTTTCCCGACTACTGGCAGGACTTCCTGGCGCCCATACCGGCCGATGAACAGCACGATCTGCTGAGCGCCTACCACACGCGGCTGACCGGGACCGACGAGGTGGCGCGAATGGCCGCGGCGAAGGCCTGGTCCATCTGGGAGGGGCGCACGGCGACCCTGTTGCCGAATCCGGACCTCCAGGCCCACTTCTCGGACCCGCACCTCGCCCTGAGCCTGGCGCGCATCGAGTGCCACTACTTCGTCAATCATGCGTTCTTCGAGCCCGATCAACTGCTCCAGGACGCCTATCGGATCGCCGGTGTGCCGGGCGTCATCATCCAGGGTCGTTATGACCTGATCTGCCCGATGCGCTCGGCCCGGGAACTGCACCGCGCGTGGCCCCGAGCCGACTTACAGGTAATCCCGGACGCCGGGCACGCCGCCTTCGAGCCAGGCATACGCGCCGCCCTGGTCGCGGCGACGGACCGTTACGCCCGCGAGCTCGAATGATCGGTCTGCTGCAGCGCGTGACCACCGCGCGCGTTGAAGTCGCCGGCGAAACCGTCGGCGCGATCGGTGCCGGGCTCGCGGTGCTGGTCGGAGTACAACAGGGCGACACCGAGGCGCGGGCCGACCGGCTGCTGGAGCGCCTGCTCGGCTACCGGGTCTTTCCCGATGCCAGTGGGCGGATGAACCTGAGCGTGCGGGACATCTCCGGGGGCCTGCTGCTGGTACCCCAGTTCACGCTGGCGGCCGATACCCGCAAGGGCACCCGGGCCAGCTTCACACGCGCCGCGCCGCCCGCCGACGGCGAGCGGCTTTTCGCTCACCTGGCGGTTCAGGCCCGCGCCGCCTACCCGACGGTGGCGACCGGCCGCTTCGGCGCCGACATGCAGTTGAGCCTGACCAACGACGGCCCCGTGACCTTCTGGCTCGAGAGCTGAGAGGGGTCCGCCGCGAGGTCACGGGTCTATGGCCCGCCGGGCGCCCTGTGGTCTAATGCCCGTTCAGCAACGCGCAACCGCCGTCCGTACGACCCCACATGGACCTGGAGACTCCTCATCGCACCGCCGAGGTCGAGCGCTCGACGCTCGAGACCCGCGTCCGCGTCCGGCTCGACCTGGATGGTTCCGGTCGCTCGAGCTTCAGGACCGGGGTCCCGTTTCTGGAGCATATGCTCGACCAGGTGGCCCGCCACGGTCTGATCGACATCGAGATCGAGGCGGACGGCGATCTGCACATCGATGCCCACCACACTGTCGAGGACATCGGCATCACGCTGGGGCAGGCCATCGCGAAGGCCCTCGGCGAAAAGAGGGGTATCCGCCGATACGGTCATGCCTATGTGCCGCTCGACGAGGCCCTGTCCCGGGTCGTCATCGATCTGTCGGGGCGCCCAGGTCTGGAATGCCGAGTGGATTTCACGCGCGCGACAATCGGCACGTTCGACGTCGACCTGTTCCGCGAATTCTTTCAGGGGCTGGTCAATCACGCGGCGTTGACGCTGCACCTGGATAACCTGCGCGGCGTGAACGCCCACCATCAGGCCGAGACCCTGTTCAAGGCCTTCGGTCGCGCGCTGAGGATGGCCGTCGAGCCGGATCCGCGGGCGCCCGGCGTCACGCCGTCGACCAAGGGCACGCTCTGAGTCCGAGACAGACCGAAGCCATCGAGCCGTGTCTCGCCACGGGCTGCCGATCGACGAAACACTTCCGCCGGAGAATGACCCCTTGCTTCTGATCCCCGCCATCGATCTCAAGGACGGGCGCTGCGTGCGCCTGCGCCAGGGCCGGATGGACGACGAGACCGTGTTCTCGGACGACCCGGTCGCCATGGCCGGGCGCTGGGTGAAGGCCGGGGCACGCCGCCTGCACCTGGTGGACCTGAACGGGGCATTCGCCGGCGAGCCGGTCAATGGTGATGCTATCCGGGCCATCGCGGGCGCCTACCCGGGGCTTCCGATCCAGGTCGGCGGCGGTATCCGCGACGAGGCGACCATCGGGGCCTATATCGCCGCGGGAGTGTCCTTCTGCATCATCGGAACCCAGGCGGTAAAGGAGCCCGTTTTCGTCGCCCGCGCCTGCCGCGCCTTTCCGGGCCGAATCATCGTCGGCCTGGACGCGAAGGACGGCCAGGTCGCGATCCAGGGCTGGTCGGAGCTCACCGGGCATCGGGTCGAGGAGCTGGCCCGGCGATTCGAGGACGACGGCGTCTCGGCCATCGTCTATACGGACATCGGGCGCGACGGTATGCTGAGTGGTCCCAACGTCGAGGCTACCCAAGCGCTGGCGGAGTCCATCTCGATCCCGGTGGTCGCCTCCGGCGGCATCACGGGCCTCGAGGACATCCGGGCGCTGGCCGAGGCCGCCTCCAGCGGAATCCTCGGCGCAATCACCGGCCGCGCCATCTACGAGGGGACGCTGGATTTCGCCGAGGGCCAGCGTCTGGCCGACGAGCTGGCCGCGAGGTAAGCCCTCACGGCGACCGGCTCGGGAGCAGATCCTTGAGGTTACTGAAATGACTGACGACTGGCTGGACGCAATCCGCTGGGATGCCAATGGCCTGGTCCCGGCGATCGCCCAGGAGGCGGGTACCGGGACCATTCTGATGCTGGCCTGGATGAACCGCGAATCGCTGGGTCTCAGCCGCGAGACCGGGCACGCCGTCTACTGGTCGCGCTCGCGCGGCCGGCTCTGGCACAAGGGCGAGGAATCCGGGCACCAGCAGGTGATTCGGTCGATCCGGATCGACTGCGACGCCGATGTGGTCCTGCTGGAGGTCGAGCAGCGAGGCGGCATCGCCTGTCACACCGGCCGCCACAATTGTTTCTTCCGCGAGCTCGACGATGGGGGCCAATGGGTCGAGATCGCCCCGGTGTTGAAGGACCCGGACGCCATCTACGGCCGGTCCTGATCCGTCGGGGCCCAGTGTTGCCGATGCGATGAACGACATCCTCGAACGCCTGTCCGACGTGCTGGAGGCCCGAAAGCAGGCCGATCCCGGCGAGTCCTACGTGTCCGGGCTCTACGCCAAGGGGCTGGACTCGATTCTGAAGAAGATCGGCGAGGAGGCCACCGAGACGGTCATGGCGGCCAAGGACGGGGTGCCGGAGCGGATCGTCAGCGAGGTCGCGGACCTCTGGTTTCACAGCCTGGTCCTGCTGGCCCACCAGGGGCTCGGACCCGGACAGGTACTTGCCGAGCTCGAGCGGCGGTTCGGGCTCTCCGGGCTCGAGGAGAAGGCGGGCCGCGCGGGCTGAGGCCGGCACTGCCTGCACGGCGGCGATTGGAGTATGATCGCCAGCTTGCCGTGGAAGGTCCGTGTCGGACCGAACTAACTGGCTGAAAATACAGAGCGTGGGCGCCGCATACGGGGCCTCCGCTCCGCCAACGGCTCTGCTAGACCGCCTCAAGATCGGCGGTACGGAGGATAGAGATGGGACTCGGTGGCATCAGTATCTGGCAGCTTCTGATCATCCTGGTCATCGTGTTGCTGCTGTTCGGCACCAAGCGGCTGAAAAACCTGGGCTCGGACTTGGGCAACGCGGTCAAGGGCTTCCGCAGCGCCATGTCGGACGCGGACAAGTCCGAAGAGGACGCGGAGCCCAAGCAGATCGAGCCAACGGCGGCGAATCGGTCCGCGACGGACGGTCCCGCGGCGGGCAAGACCGGCACCGCGGAAGGTCAGGAGAAACAGAAGGTCTGAGCGGCTTCGAGCGCCGGTAGTCCGCGATGTTCGACGTCGGCTTCTGGGAACTGGTCCTGATCGCGGTGGTCGCGCTGGTGGTCATCGGCCCGGAGCGGCTGCCGAAGGTCGCGCGGATCGCCGGCCTCTGGGTCGGGCGCGCGCGCCGGACCCTGGCGTCGGTCAAGAGCGAGATCGACCGCGAGCTGAAGGCGGAGGAGCTCAAGGAGATCCTGAACAAGCAGGCCCGCAGCAACCCGCTGGAGACACTGCTCGAGGAGCCGGTGAAGGATCGGTCAAAACCGCCCAGCCGTCCGGCCGCATCGGCGCCGCTGCCCGACGCCCAGGACAAGGACAAGCCCGCTTGACCGGCCGCGCCTCGGGCCGGCCCCCAAACCCGATAACCCCTAGGGGCCTTGTCCTGCCTCAACGTCGATCCCAGACGATACCTCACCATGTCGCCGCACCCTGAGCTCGACGACCCGGGCGCCGAGCAGCCGTTCATCTCGCACCTGATCGAGCTGCGCGACCGCCTGATGCGCATGGCGATCGCGATCTTCGTCGTGTTCCTGGCGCTGTTTCCGTTCGCCAATGACATCTACACCTATGTCGCGGCGCCGCTGATGGCCCAGCTGCCCCAGGGCAGCACCATGATCGCGACCCAGGTGGCCTCCCCGTTCCTGACGCCCTTCAAGCTGGCCCTGGTCGCGGCCGTGTTCGTCGCGATGCCCTACCTGCTCTACCAGGTCTGGTCCTTCGTCGCTCCGGGGCTCTACCAGCACGAGAAGCGCCTGGCGATGCCGCTTCTGGTCTCCAGCATCGTGCTCTTCTACCTGGGGATGCTCTTCGCCTACTACGTGGTGTTCCCGTTGGTGTTCGCGTTCCTGTCCGGCACCACGCCGGACGGCGTTTCGATGATGACGGACATCTCGGCCTACCTGGACTTCGTGCTGACGCTGTTTTTCGCATTCGGGGTCGCCTTCGAGATCCCGATCGCCACCATTCTTGCTGGTGGCGACGGGTCTGACCACACCCGACGACCTGGCCAGCAAGCGTCCCTATGTCGTCGTCGGCGTGTTCGTCGTCGGCATGTTGCTGACGCCGCCGGACGTGATCTCGCAGACGCTGCTCGCGCTGCCGATGTGGCTGCTGTTCGAGCTCGGCATCGTCCTGTCCCGGGTGCTGATGCGCCAGCGTCTGGAGCGTGCGGCCGCCGAGGACGCGGCGGACGAGGCCCCGGCGGACCCGTTTGCCGATGAAGATGGCGGCCGGTCGGTCCGTCACTGCGACAGCGCCGACGGGTAAGGGCGGTTCGGGAGCCGAGGTCGGCCGCGACCTCGACGGCGGACGAATCGACGACCCCGACCGCTGGGAGCCGATGACCGACGACGAGATGGAGGCGGAGCTCGACCTGCTGGACGCCGAGGAGTCGATCGATCCGTCCCGGGCGAGCTCGAAGGCCGCCGTGCTGGACCCTGTCGAGGACAAGATCCAGCGGGCAAACCGGCTGCGCGAGCTTGAGAACGCGTTCGCGGCGCGCCAGCTGCTCTACCAGGTGCTCGAGGAGGGCGACGAGTCCCAGCGGCGGGTCGCACGCAACATTCTCAACCAGATCGATGAGGGCTGAACCAGCCACCCGATGGTCCCGCGCGCTCTGTCGGCAGGCCGTGGTCGGGACGATGATCGGCCTGACGATGCTCGCGGCCGAGGCTGCGACGGGCACCGGGAACGCCCTGACGGGTCACCCGTCGCCGTATCTGGCGATGCATGGGCAGGACCCGGTGGGCTGGCGGGACTGGGGCCGCGAGGCCCTCGAGCAGGCCCGCGCCCGGGGCCTGCCGTTGTTCGTGTCAAGCGGATACTTCGCCTGTCACTGGTGTCACGTCATGCAGCGGGAGAGCTACCGCAACAGTGACATCGCGGAGCTGCTCAATTCCCGGTTCGTTCCGGTCAAGATCGACCGGGAGCTGAACCCGGCACTGGACGAGTACCTGATCGGCTTCACCGAGCGCACCTCGGGCCGTGCCGGCTGGCCGCTGAACGTCGTGCTGACGCCCGATGGCTTCCCGCTGGTCGGTTTCACCTACCTGCCGCCCGACGAGCTCGAGGCCGTCCTGCAGCGCGTCATCAGGCTCTGGGGCGACCAGAGGGATCGGGTCGTCGAGATGGCCAGGGCCGGCGCGCAGGAGTATGCCGCCCTGCTTAGACCGGACACGTCGCCGCTCGACCCGGTGGACTGGCCCGATTTCGATGCCCTGCTGATGCAGCAGGCGATGGCATTCGCGGACCCGCTCGCCGGCGGGTTCGGGCCCCAGACCCGATTCCCCCGCGAGCCCCAGATGAGCGCGCTGATCGATCTCTATGCGCGTAACGGTGACGGCCAACTCGGGGGCTTCCTGCGCCTGACGCTGGATGCGATGGCGGACGGCGCGCTGCGCGACCACCTGGGCGGGGGTTTCTTCCGCTACACGGTCGACCCCGACTGGCAAACCCCGCACTTCGAGAAGATGCTCTACAACCAGGCCCAGCTGGTCCCGCTCTACCTGCGGGCCGCCGAGGTCCTCGGTGAGCCGCGCTATCGGGTGCTCGCCCGCGAGACACTGGACTTCATGCTCTCGACCCTGGCCGGGGAAGACGGGGGATACATCGGCAGTCTGTCCGCGGTCGACGCGGCCGGGGTCGAAGGGGGCTTCTACCTGTGGGACGAGGCGACGCTGGAGCGTCTGCTGGAGCCGGCCGAGCGGCGGCTTGCCGCCCTGGTCTGGGGTCTGGAAGGCGCGCCCCGGTTCGAGGCCGGTCATCTGCCGATCCCGCGGGGCGCGGTCGAGGAGGCCGCCGCGGATATCGGGGTACCCGCGTCCGAGGCCGAGGCGATGCTGGAGCGCGTCCGCGGCCGACTGCTCGAGGCCAGGGCGGCCCGAGACCTGCCGCGGGACCACAAGCAGCTCGCCGGCTGGAACGGCCTTGCCCTTTCGGCCATCGCGGCCGGTGTCGCCGCGTTCGGCGAGGACCGCTACCGCGAGGCCGGCGCGGGGCTTCGCCGCTTCCTGACCGAGCGGCTCTGGGACGGCGAGCGGCTGCATCGGGCGCGCTCGCCGTCGGGCTGGTTCGGCACCGCGAGCGTCGAGGACTATGCCTACGTCGCCGCCGGGCTAGCGGACTGGGGCAAGGCCGCCGGAGACGAGGGCGCCCGGTCGCTGGCGCATCGGCTGGTCGGACTTGCCTGGAGCAGCTTCCGGGACGGCGACGGCTGGCGGCGCGACAGCGCCCCGCTGCTGCCCGCGGTTCCGGCCGAGCCGGCCCTGTCCGACGGCGCCCTGCCCTCTCCCGCCGCCCTGCTGACCGCTCTGGCGTTGGCGCACCCGGACACCGCGGTGCGCGCCTCCGCAACCGCCGCGCAGCGCGTCGCCGCCCCGCTGGTCGTGCGCGACACGTTCAACTTCGCCAGCGACGCTCGGTTGCTCGGCGAGGCGGGAGCACCCGGGCCTTGAGGCTATTGCTGTTCTCAATGACTTGAATGCGATAGTCTCAAGTGCACCACCAGGAGAACAACGGACAACCCCATGGGCTCGGGATCCCAGATCCACTACAAGCAGAACCGACTGAAACAGCTGCGTGCCTTCTGTCACGCGGCACGCACCGGCAGCGTCAGCGCCGCCGCCGAAAAGATCTTCCTCAGCCAGCCTACCGTGTCCCTGCAGATCCAGGCACTGGAGCGCGAGTTCGACACGGTCCTGTTCGAGCGTCGCGGTCCGAAGATCAGGCTCACCCCGGAGGGTGAGCTGCTGTTCCAGATGGCGGAGCCACTGGTCGAGGGCATGGATAAGCTCCACGACGCCTTCGCCACCCAGTGCGGCCGCGTCGATCAGGGGGTGCTGAACATCGCCGCCGGGGAGTCGACCATCCTCTATATACTGCCCGAGCCCGTGCGTTCCTTCGTCGAGCAGTACCCCGGCATCGAGTTGAAGCTGCACAATGTAACCGGGCGGGACGGGCTCGCGATGCTGCGGGCCGACGAGGCCGATCTGGCCGTCGGCTCGATGCTGGAGGTCCCGGACGACATCACCTACCGGCCGTTCGTTTCCTTCCAGCCGACGTTGATCACGCCCCGGGATCACCCGCTGGCGGGTCGGAAGCAGGTGACGCTGGAGGACATCGCGCCTTACGGTCTGATCCTGCCCCCGAGACATCTCAGCACTTGGCGCATGGTTGATCTGGTCTTCAAGCAGCACAACCTCAGCTACAAGGTGACACTCGAGGCGGGCGGCTGGGAGGTCATCAAGAAGTATGTCGAGCTCGGGCTCGGCATCTCCATCGTGACCGACGTCTGTCTGACCGGCGACGAGCCGCTGAACCGCATTCCGCTCGACCAGTACTTTCCCAAGCGCAGTTACGGTATCGTGCAGCGCCGGGGCAAGTTCCTCTCGCCACAGACCAAATGTTTCGTCAAGATACTCGGCGGCCTGTTCGCCGATAGAGTCGTCGAGCCCCAGCCGCAGCCGGTCGGCGAAGGCAAGTGGGAGGATGCCTACTTGGGCTGACCACCCCGGCCGCACGTCCGGTATTGGCTCGAAACGGGTCGAGGCAGACGGACACGCGCTGACCCACGCATCGTCGCAGGCCCCTGAAAGTCCGCTCGTTTCGACCCGTAACCCTGAAATCAAGGCCAATGACAAACTCAACAACCGTGTACCAAGACATTGCGCAATTCGGATATCCTGTGAGCATGGACCTAACGAAAATGATCGGGCACCGCCTCCGGGCGGCTCGCCAAGCGCAACGTCTTAGCCTTTCCGCTCTCTCGAGCCGGACCAGCGGCCTTTCCAAGTCGCGCATCAGCAACTATGAACAGGGAATCCGGCGCATGGGCCTCGAGGAGGCAAAAGAGCTGTCGCTCGCTTTGGGAAACGTGACAGCCACTTACCTGCTTTGTCTCGATGATTCGGGACTGCTTTCCGACGACGAGCAGGCGCTGATCGAGCGCTACCGCCATAGCGACGCGCGGGGCCGCGAGCTGATCGCCAAGGTTGCCGAGGCTCAGAGTTCCTACCAGCCGGAAGGTTCAGCCGCACTGAGTTAGTGCGCCTGAACCATCACGCCGCCGGTTCCTGAGAAACCAGGCCCTACACAAAAAGTCTGCTATCCCGGCCGTGGCCAGTGGGTGGAACCTACATTGGAACCCCGGCCGGTGAGCAATCGCTCGATTCGAAAGCGACCAACAAACGGTGGTCGCCGCGCCACGCGGGCGGGGGCGGGAAAGGCGGGTGGCGTTGGAGTAGGGCGCCCCGGACCGGAGCTGATCCGGATCAGGACGCCCGCATCGCGGGATTACTTGTAGGCGCCGACCCCGCAGAAGAATCCTTCCTTGTTGGTCATCACGTAGCTGGTCTTCTCGCGAATCTCATCCGTGCCCGGATAGGGCCACTTGTAGTCCACCCAGCCCTCGCCGGCCCCGGTGGAGACGGCGATCATGTTCTTGAACAGCTCGTCGCCGTACTTGTTGAAGTCCATCAGGTTCTTCCCGACCAGCTCGGGCTTGACCGCGTGCGAGAGCATCACGCCGTCGTTGTCCATGCAGAAGACATAGAGGTCCTTTTCCTTGAATCCGCCGTCGTCGGCGGCGAACGCGGCGAAGGCCTTTTCGCTCCCCATCTCGTTGACCGCCGCCTGGGCCTTCTGTGACATGGCCTTGGCCTCGTCCGGCGTGGCCATCTCGCCGGCGACGGCGGCGCCGACCAGGGACAGGGTCGCGGCAATTAAGAGCTTACGCATTTTCTTGATCTCCTCGGGTGGTTGTGTCGTTCTACGGCACCGCGAACATTAGTCCAAGCGCGCCGGTCGGGTCCAGTCCCTCGCTCGATGTCCCATGGGTTACCGCCTCGCACTATCTTGGTGCAGTGTTGCGCGATTCAGGTGCCCAGCCCCGTCGCCATGCTCCGAATCGATTCGCAGCCCTCGAACCGGGCCGCGCTTCGACCATTGAACCCGCGCCAGGTCCCGATGACCGCCTTGGCGCGCGGTTTCAGCGCCGACCCACACTTGCGGCATTCTCCATGGGCGCGCACGCGCCTCGATCCGGTCGCGATGCAACCTGGCTCGATCCGTGCTTCATCCAGCCGGACGCCTCCGCGTCGACCCTTGAGCTATTCATCCCGGAGCCGAAACCTATGCGCAGACGCGAGTTGACGAAATCGCTACTTCTTGGTGCGGGCCTGGCGCTCGGCCTATCGGTGGGGCCGACATCGGCCGCCGACGACGAGCCGATCAAGGTCGGAGTCCTGCACTCCTTGTCCGGCACCATGGCCATCAGCGAGACGACGCTGAAGGACACCATGCTGATGCTGGTCGAGGAGCAGAACAAGAAGGGCGGGTTGCTCGGCCGGAAACTCGAGGCGGTCGTCGTCGACCCGGCCTCCGACTGGCCGCTGTTCGCCGAGAAGGCGCGCGAGCTGATCGAGAAGGACAAGGTGGCCGCCGTCTTCGGCTGCTGGACCTCGGTGTCGCGCAAGTCCGTGCTGCCGGTGTTCGAAGAGCTGAACGGCCTGCTCTTCTATCCGGTCCAGTACGAGGGCGAGGAGTCGTCGAAGAACGTCTTCTATACCGGCGCCGCGCCCAACCAGCAGGCCATTCCCGCCGTCGACTATCTGATGAACGACCTGGGCGTGGAGCGCTGGGTGCTCGCCGGCACCGACTATGTCTACCCCCGCACGACCAACAAGATCCTCGAGGCGTACCTCAAGCAGAAAGGCGTGGCCGAAGAGGACATCATGATCAACTACACCCCGTTCGGCCACTCGGACTGGCAGTCCATCGTCTCGGACATCAAGAAGTTTGGCTCCGCGGGTAAAAAGACCGCCGTGGTCTCCACCATCAACGGCGACGCGAACGTGCCTTTCTACAAGGAGCTCGGCAATCAGGGCGTCTCCGCGGAGGACATCCCCGTGGTGGCCTTCTCGGTCGGTGAGGAGGAGCTCTCCGGCATCGACACCAAGCCGCTGGTCGGCCACCTGGCGGCCTGGAACTACTTCATGAGCGTCGACGACCCGGCCAACGACGCCTTTATCGAGTCCTGGCACGCCTTCATCGAGAACCCCAAGCGGGTCACCAACGACCCGATGGAGGCCCACAAGATCGGCTTCGACCTCTGGGTCAAGGCGGTCGAGAAGGCGGGATCCACGGACACCGACAAGGTCGCCGACGCCATCATCGGGCTTGAGACCCCGAATCTGACCGGCGGCACGGCACGGATGCTGCCGAACCACCACATCACCAAGCCGGTGCTGATCGGCGAGATCCAGGACGACGGTCAGTTCGCCGTGGTCTGGCAGACCGACGCCGAGGTGCCCGGCGATGCCTGGTCCGACTATCTGGAGGGGTCCAAGGACCTGAAGGGCGACTGGACCGCGCCGATCAACTGCGGCAACTACAACGTCAAGACCGAGAAGTGCCTGGGCTCCCAGGCGCAATAGCCGATAGCGCCGGGGTCGTACCGTCCCCGGCGCGCCACCCCGCGACCGCCGTCGCGACAGCGACAGATCCCCACCATGCGAACAGTCCCGCCGCGCCTCCTGATCCTGTTGAGCCTGCTCACGGTGCTGTTCGCCATCGGCAACGGGGCGCTCGCGGCGACGCTCGATGACCTGCTGCCGAACCTCGCGGACCGATCTTTCGCGGTCAAGGAGCGAGCCGCGGACGGGATCGCCGCCAGCGGTGACCCCCGCGCGCTCAAGATCCTGAGGACCCTGCTGAGCGGAGACCTCTACTACCGGGGCGACGACCAGCGGGTGGTTTTCGCGGAACGCTCCGGCGCGGGCTTCCGGCTGATCGACCCGCTGACCGGAGACGACCTCGGGGAGGTTGAGCGCCGCGACGCCAAGAAGATCACGGTAAACAACCGGATGCGCGGGCGCCTCAAGGCGGGGATCGCGGCACTCACGCTCGCAAGCTCGGACCCCGCCACCAGGCTGCGGGCCGCGCGCGAGCTGATGTCCGACGCCAGTCCGGACCTGGTCGATGCCATGCGCGTCCAACTGGAGAAGGAGACGGACGAGCAGGTGAGCGACACCTTGTCGCTGGCCATCGGGATCGCCGGGTTGACCGCGGAAGAGCCGGCTGCGCGTCTCGACGCCGCGGGCACGCTGGAAGGCAGCCTGTATCCGGAGGCCCGCAACGCACTCGCGCAGGCCGCCACGCGAGAGCAGGATCCGGCCGTCAAGGCCGCGATAGAGGAGGCGTTGGCCGGGATCGACGGCACGCTGCGCCTCAACGCCGCCGCCGAGACGCTGTTCTTCGGGCTCAGCCTGGGCTCGGTGCTGGTGCTGGCGGCCATCGGGCTCGCCATCACCTTCGGTGTCATGGGCGTGATCAACATGGCCCATGGCGAGCTGATCATGCTCGGGGCCTACACCACCTATCTGGTCCAGCAGGCGATGCCTGGCGCCATCGATTACTCCCTGCTGGTCGCGGTCCCGGCCGCGTTCCTGGTCTCGGGTCTGTTCGGCATCCTGATCGAGCGGACCGTGATCCGGTTCCTCTACGGCCGGCCGTTGGAGACGCTGCTCGCGACCTTCGGCATCAGCCTGATCCTGCAGCAATTGGTGCGCACGGCCATCTCCGCGCAGAACGTGGCGGTCGAAAATCCGTCGTGGATGAGCGGGTCGCTGCAGATCAATCCCGTGCTGGCCCTTACGTACAACCGCCTGTATATCGTGGTATTCGCGCTGCTGGTGTTCGTTGCACTGCTGATGATCCTGAAGCGCACGGCCCTGGGGCTTCAGGTTCGGGCGGTGTCCCAAAACCGGGCGATGGCGCGCGCCATGGGGGTGCGCTCGGCGCGCGTGGACGCGCTGACCTTCGGGCTGGGGGCCGGGATCGCCGGCGTCGCCGGCGTCGCCCTATCCCAGCTCACCAACGTCGGCCCAAACATGGGGCAGGCCTACATCATCGATTCTTTCATGGTGGTCGTGTTCGGCGGCGTGGGAAACCTCTGGGGCACGCTGGTCGGGGGGCTGACCCTCGGTGTCGCGAACAAGCTGATGGAGCCCTGGGCGGGAGCGGTGCTCGCGAAGATCCTGGTGCTGGTGTTCATCATCCTGTTCATCCAGAAGCGTCCGCGCGGCCTGTTCCCGCAGCGCGGCCGGGCGGCGGAGGGCTGATCCATGGGACTGGTGAAGGCGCTGCGCGGGGATTCGGGCGGCCAGGCCATGATGGCGGTCCTGCTGTTGATCGCCGTCGTCGTGCCCGTCCTCAATCTCATGGTGCCCGCGTCGAGCCCGTGGCACGTCTCGACCTTCACGGTCACGCTGCTCGGCAAGTACCTGACCTACGCGCTGCTGGCGGTCGCGGTCGACCTGGTCTGGGGCTACCTCGGGATCCTGAGCCTGGGCCACGGCGCCTTCTTCGCGCTGGGCGGCTACGCCATGGGCATGTACCTGATGCGCCAGATCGGCGACCGCGGCGTCTACGGCAACCCGGATCTGCCGGACTTCATGGTCTTCCTAAACTGGCAGGAGCTGCCCTGGTTCTGGCACGGGTTCGACCAGTTCTGGTTCGCGGCCCTGATGATCCTGCTGGTGCCAGGGCTGCTCGCGTTCGTATTCGGCTGGCTCGCCTTCCGCTCGCGGGTGACCGGCGTCTATCTGTCGATCATCACCCAGGCGCTGACCTATGCGCTGATGCTCGCCTTCTTCCGCAACGAGATGGGCTTCGGTGGCAACAACGGGCTGACCGACTTCAAGGACCTGCTCGGCTTCGACCTGCAGAGCGATGCAACCCGGATCGGCCTGTTCCTGGCCTCCGCTATCGCACTGGCGCTGGGCTATCTGGCCTGCCGCTTCATCGTCACCTCGCGGCTCGGTCGGGTGGCGGTGGCGATCCGCGACGCCGAGTCCCGCACCCGGTTCATCGGCTACCGCGTCGACCGGGTGAAGGTGGCCATCTTCAGCTTCTCGGCGATGATCGCCGGGGTGGCCGGGGCGCTCTACGTGCCCCAGGTCGGCATCATCAACCCCGGCGAGTTCTCGCCGCTCAATTCCATCGAGCTGGTCATCTGGGTGGCGGTCGGCGGGCGAGCAACCCTCTACGGCGCGGTGATCGGGGCGGTGCTGGTCAATTACGGCAAGACCTACTTCACCGGCGTCTTTCCGGAGGCCTGGCTGTTCGCGCTCGGCGGGCTGTTCGTATTCGTGACCCTGTTCCTGCCTAGCGGTATCGCCGGGCTGTTCAGACGGCTGCGCGGGCGTGCGCCGGAGCCGGGGAGCGAGCCGGCATGAGCGGACTTCAGCAGTTCCGGGATTCCATGCGCCGCGACCGGCAATGGGATTTCATGTATTCGGTCAAGGACCTGGATCTCGACGTCAGCCAGGGGATCATTCTCTATCTGGAGGGCCTGAACGTCAGCTTCGACGGCTTCAAGGCCATCAATGACCTGAATTTCTATGTCAACGCCGGTGAGCTTCGCTGCGTCATCGGGCCAAATGGCGCCGGCAAGACGACGATGATGGACATCGTGACCGGCAAGACCCGGCCCGACTCGGGCACCGCCTACTATGGCCGCAACATCGACCTGCTGCGTCTCTCCGAATCGGAGATCGCCGAGATCGGCATCGGTCGCAAGTTTCAGAAGCCGACGGTCTTCGAGCACCACACGGTCTACGAGAACCTCGAGCTCGCGATGTCCGGGGACAAACGGGTCTTCCCGACCCTGTTCGCGCGGCTCTCGGGCGCGCAGCGCGACCGCATCGACGAGGTGCTGGCGATCATCGGCCTCGCCGGACAGGCGCGCCGTGCCGCCGGCGCCCTGTCACACGGCGAAAAGCAGTGGCTCGAAATCGGCATGCTGCTGATGCAGGACCCGCAGCTCTTGCTCGTCGACGAGCCCGTCGCGGGCATGACCCACCAGGAGATGGACCGAACCGCGGAGCTGCTGCTGTCGCTAGAGGGCCGGCACTCGGTGGTGGTGGTCGAGCACGACATGGACTTCGTGCGCTCCATCGCCAAGCGCGTGACCGTGCTGCACCAGGGCTCGGTGCTGGCCGAGGGCAGCATGGACGAGGTGCAGAGCGATCCGCGCGTGATCGAGGTCTATCTCGGAGAATGAGCCAGCACCGCGACAAGAGCCTGCCAAACCGATGCTCAAGATAACGGGCCTTAACCAATACTACGGCGAGAGCCATACCCTCTGGGACCTGGACCTGGATATACCCGAGGGCCAGTGCACCTGCGTCATGGGCCGCAACGGGGTCGGCAAGACGACCTTGATGCAGTGCATCATGGGCCTGCTGCCGCTGCGCGCCGGCACGCTGGATTACCAGGGGCGGGACCTGACCAGGCTCGCGGCGGAGAGGCGCGCGGAGCTCGGTATCGGCTACGTCCCCCAGGGCCGGCAGATATTCCCGCTGCTGACCGTCGAGGAGAACCTCCAGATCGGTCTGCCGGCAAGGTCCGATCGGGCCCGCACGATTCCGGCGATCGTCTTCGAGCTGTTTCCGGTCCTGAAAGAGATGCGCCGCCGGCGCGGGGGGGACCTTTCCGGGGGCCAGCAGCAGCAGCTCGCGATCGGGCGTGCGCTGGTGATCGACCCCAAGCTGCTGATCCTCGATGAGCCGACGGAGGGCATTCAGCCCAATATCGTCCACGAGATCGGCGACATCATCCGGCGGCTGATCGCCGAGTTGGGCTTGACCGTGATCCTGGTGGAGCAGAAGCTGCCCTTCGCCCGCCGGGTCGCGGACCGGTTCCTGATCCTCGATCGGGGCCGGGCGATGGCTACCGGTGCAATGGCGGGGCTGAGCGATGATCTGGTTCGGGAGTACCTGACCGTCTGAACGAGAATAACGAGAGAATTTGAACCGCCAAGACGCAAAGGACGCCAAGACGAGCCACGGGGCGGCACGCGGGTGGATTTCAGCGGCTGGGCAAGACCTGAGCCCCGCATTGTTCGCGGAACAATCTGGCGATCCTGGCGCCTTGGCGGCTCCACCTGCCGGAGTCGATTGGATGCCGCTCGCTTCCGACATTGAGGCCGACGCCGTCCCGCCGGCGGAGCACGCGGGCTGGCGCGCCCTGCTCGAGCTGCGGTTCGAGGCGGTTGGCGGACGCACCGTCCTCGCCGGCAAACGCCACCATGGGCCCTTGACCGTGCAGCGCCCGTTCTACCCGGAAGGGGCCCCCGCTCACATCTATGTGCTCCACCCGCCGGGCGGCCTGGTGGGTGGCGATGAGCTCGATCTGAGCGTGTCGGTCGGTGCGGGTGCCCACGCGCTGATCACCACGCCGGGGGCGGCGAAACTCTATCGCAGCGCGGGACCCCGCGCGCGCCAGACCCAACGCCTGATCGTGGCGCCCGGCGGCGTGCTGGAATGGTTTCCGCAGGAGAACATCCTGTTCCCCGGGGCCCACGCCGACCTGCTGACCGAGGTCCGCCTCGGCGGCGACGCCCGCTTTATCGGCTGGGAGGTGCATTGTCTCGGCCGCCCCGTGATCGGCGAGCGATTCGCGACCGGCACCGCCGACATGGGGCTCAAGGTGTCGCGCGACGGGGCGCCGCTGCTGATCGAGCGCCTGCGGGTCGACGGCGAGACGAGCCTCGAGGGCGCGAGCGGCCTGCGCGGCTTTCCGGTCAGCGCGACCTTCATCGCATCGGGGACGAGCGCGGAAGCCCTCGGCGCGGTGCGCGCGGGGCTGCCGCGGCCCGACCTCGTCTGTTCGGCGACCCGCGTCGAAGACCTGTTGGTGGCCCGCTGCCTGGCCCGCGGCAGCGAGCCCGTGCGACGGTTTTTCGTCGCGCTTTGGGGCATACTGCGCCCTGGCCTGATCGGGCGTGAGCCCTGCCCCCCGAGGATCTGGGAGACCTGATGCCGCGACGACCGGCGTTCCCCTACTGGAGCCCACGATGGAGCTGACCCCGCGAGAGAAAGACAAGCTGCTGTTGTTCACCGCCGGTCTTCTGGCCGAGCGGCGCAAGGCCCGGGGCCTGCAGCTCAACTATCCCGAGGCGGTGGCCTTCATCAGCTGCGCGATCCTGGAGGGTGCCCGCGAGGGCCGGACGGTTGCCGAGCTGATGGATTACGGCCGTACGCTCTTGACGCGAGCGGATGTCATGGACGGCATCCCCGAGATGGTCAAGGAGGTCCAGGTCGAGGCCACCTTCCCCGACGGGACCAAGCTGGTCACGGTGCACGAGCCTATCGTCTGACGGTCGGTCCGGACGATCCATCGCGCGGACCGTTTCCTCCCGAACTGAGGCTTCCGACATGATCCCAGGTGAAGTCATCACCGCCCCCGGCGACATCGAGCTCAACGCCGGCCGTCAGGCGCTCACCATCGAGGTCGCCAACGCCGGCGACCGGCCGATCCAGGTGGGCTCCCATTATCATTTCTACGAGACCAACCACGCGCTGTCCTTCGATCGCGAGGCGACCCGCGGGCTACCGGCTCGATATACCGGCCGGTACCGCGGTGCGCTTCGAGCCCGGCCAATCCCGGACCGTCAAGCTGATCCCCTATGCGGGCGCCAGAAAGGTCTATGGTTTCAACGCCCGGGTGATGGGCGCACTGGACGGGGGTACGCCATGAGCCGCATCAGCCGCGCCGCCTATGCCTCCATGTACGGCCCCACCGTCGGCGACCGGGTGCGGCTCGCCGACTCGGAGCTCTTCATCCAGGTGGAGGAGGACCGGACCCATTACGGCGACGAGGTGAAGTTTGGCGGCGGCAAGGTGATCCGCGACGGCATGGGGCAATGCCAGCGGGGGGCCGACGAGGTGGTCGACGTCGTGATCACCAACGCGCTGATTCTGGACCATTGGGGCATCGTCAAGGCCGACATCGGGATCAAGGACGGGCGCATCGCCGCGATCGGCAAGGCGGGTAACCCGGATACCCAGGCCGGGGTCGACATCCTGGTCGGCCCGGGCACCGAGGCCATCGCCGGGGAGGGCCAGATCGTCACGGCCGGCGCGATCGACGCCCATATCCACTTCATCTGCCCGCAGCAGGTCGAGGAGGCGCTGACGTCCGGCGTCACCACGATGCTGGGCGGCGGCACCGGGCCGGCCACCGGCACCAACGCGACGACCTGCACGCCGGGACCCTGGAACATCCAACGTATGCTCCAGGCCGCCGAGGGCCTACCCGTCAACCTGGGCTTTCTGGGCAAGGGCAACGGCAGTCGGCCGCATCCGCTCGAGGAGCAGCTGCGCGCGGGGGCCATGGGGCTGAAGCTGCACGAGGACTGGGGCACGACCCCGGCGGCCATCGACTGCTGCCTCGATGTCGCCGAGCAGTACGACGTGCAGGTGGCGATCCACACCGACACCCTGAACGAGTCGGGCTTCGTCGAGGACACCCTCGCCGCCTTCAAGGACCGCTCCATCCACACCTACCACACCGAGGGCGCCGGCGGCGGTCATGCCCCGGACATCATCAAGGCCTGCGGCCTGCCCAACGTGCTGCCTTCGTCGACCAACCCGACCCGGCCCTACACGGTCAACACCGTCGACGAGCACCTGGACATGCTGATGGTCTGCCATCACCTGTCGCCCGCGATCCCGGAGGACGTGGCCTTCGCCGAATCGCGCATCCGCCGCGAGACCATCGCCGCGGAGGACATCCTGCACGACCTGGGCGCCTTCTCGATGATCGCCTCGGACTCCCAGGCCATGGGCCGGGTCGGCGAGGTCATCACTCGCACCTGGCAGACCGCGCACAAGATGAAGGTCCAGCGCGGGAGCCTCGCCGGCGACCCCGCCGAGCACGACAACCTGCGGGCCAAGCGCTACGTGGCCAAGTACACCATCAATCCGGCGATCACCCACGGCATCGCCCACGAGGTGGGGTCCGTGGAGGTGGGCAAGCTCGCGGACCTGGTCCTCTGGCGTCCCGCCTTCTTCGGCACCAAGCCCAGCCTGATCCTCAAGGGCGGGATGATCGCCGCCGCGCCGATGGGCGACCCGAACGCCTCGATCCCAACGCCGCAGCCGGTGCACTATCGGCCCATGTTCGGCGCCTTCGGAGGCGCGCTCGGCGCCACCTGCATGACCTTCATCTCCCGCTGGGCCTTCCAGGCCGGCGAGCCCCAGCGGCTCGCCCTGAAGCGCCGCATCGGCATCGTGCGGGACGTGAGGCAGGTCCGAAAAGTCGACATGATCCACAACGACTGGCAGCCGAGGATCGAGGTCGATCCCCAGACCTATCAGGTCCGGGCGGACGGTGAGCTGCTCACCTGCGAGCCGGCCGAGGTCCTGCCGATGGCCCAACGATATTTCCTGTTCTGAGCGTGGTCGGCGCGGCGAACCGACCGTGCGAAGCCCGCCGCGGCTGATCCCGGGCCGTGGCAAGCTCCCTATCGACCCGCCGCTACTGGCTGCCGCAGCTCATCGCACTGCTCCTGGTCGCGCTCGCCGGAACAGTCCCCTTCTGGCTGACCGACCTGGATATCCAGGTCGCGTCCCTGTTCTACCACCCCGAGGCGGACGACCCCTGGTTCGAGGCCCAGCAGCCGCTGTGGTCCTTCTTCTATGTCGCCTCGCCGCTGCTGGCCGGGTTCGTCATGCTCGGGGGCCTGTTCGTGCTGGCCGCCGGCGCGGTGTCGAGACGGTTCCGCCGGGTGAGGCTCGTCGCCGTCTTCATCACGGCCGCGGCGGTGCTCGGTCCCGGGCTGATCGTCAATGGCGTGTTCAAGGACAACTGGGGGCGACCGCGCCCGAACCAGATCACGGAGCTTGGCGGTACCGGCGACTATCTGCCGCCGCTGATGCGGGGGGAGCCCGGAAAGGGTAAGTCGTTTCCGTCCGGACACGCATCGGTAGGCTACATGCTCGGGGCCTTCTTCCTGGTCTGGCTGCGCCGGCGCCCGGCGCTGGCCTGGTCCGCGCTCGCCGGCTCGGTCTTCCTCGGCACCCTGATCGGCGTCGGGCGCATGGCGGCCGGGGACCATTTCCTGTCCGACGTCATCTGGGCCTGGGTGATTGCCTACGGCATCGCCTGGCTGCTCTATTACCCGGTGCTTCGCGTCCCCTGGCGGGAGGATGCCTCGGCCGGCCAGCCGGAGCCGCCGATGCGCCCGCTGAGGCACCCGGTGCTGACGGCCGGGGCCTTTGGGATCGCGGCGCTGGTCATGTTGGTGCTGGTGCTGTCGGCGACCCCGGTCGCCGTGACCGACCGGGAACTGATCCGGCCCGGCGAGTTCGACCCGGACCCGACGGTCCTTCGGATCATCGCGGATCAGGGGGACCTGGTGTTCTTCTGGCCCGGTGGGGAGGAACGCACGGCGGTACTGATGCTAAAGGCACGGGGCTTCGGTCTCCCTGGCGCGCGTGTCGATCACGACATGGTCTCCGAGGACGGCGTGCTCACCTACCGGCTGGCGCACTCGGGCTATTTCACCGAGAAGAACACCCAGCTGGCCGTCGGCCTGGTGCCGCAGAAATGGACCCGTGTCGAGGCCCGCACCGGCTCCGGCGACATCCTCGTCTACCCGCACCACGTCGAGCTTCCGACGCTGGAGCTTCATACCGACGACGGGGAAGTGACCAGACTCGCGCCCTGATCGAGGGTGCGAAGTGGCCCCGTCGTTCTGACCAGCGCAGGCCGTGTCAGTCAGGGCACCTGCAGATGCTCCGTACCGCCTTCGTCAGACTTGGGCAAGTCCCCAAAATGCCCCATATCATCGGACGGGCACTACTGAATTGCGTGTGCGATTAGGCGCCCAGTAAGCTTGCGGCTTTCGCCACCGGAAGCAATGACTCCAACCTGACGGATATCCAAAGAAATGAACCTCTTCCAGCACAACATGGGCAAGACGGATCGCATCGTACGAGCCGTCCTCGGTGTCCTCCTGATCGGAAACGTCTTCTTCGCCCTTCAGAACCCCATCGGGTGGGTCGGCGTGATCCTGTTGGCGACTGCCATCTTCGGCATTTGCCCGCTCTACTCGCTGCTGGGGCTCAACACCAAGTCCGCCGCGGAGAAGGTGGGCCTGAAGTAGCGGCGGCCGGTACTGCCGGCTTCCGACCCATCGCGGGATAGACCTGCACGGCAGAAGGGTCGGGGCATGGCGGCTGAGAGAGCGGGGCTCCTGGTTTCTCTGTTCCGTTTGTCTTTCGGTCGCCTGCTCCTTATCCCACGCGCTATCAATCGACGCCCATCTCCTCGTCGACCGTCCGGACGATGGTTCGGTCGTAGTCGAGGATCTCCGGGTTCTTCCCGGCGTAATCGAACTGGCTCAGGAAGTAGCGGATACTGTTGATGCGCGCCTGCTTCTTGTTGTCCGACTTGAAGATCATCCACGGCGCCTCGGGAATCGAGGTGTGCCGGAACATATCCTCCTTGGCTAGGGTGAACCGGTCCCACTTGTCCCGCGACTCCTGATCCACCGGGCTCAGCTTCCAGGTCTTGCGCAGATCGGTTTCCCGCGAGACGAAGCGCTTCTCCTGGGCCTCCCGGCTGACCGAGAACCAGAACTTGTTGATATGGATGCCCGAGCGCACGAGCATGCGCTCGAACTCGGGGACGGTGCGGTAGAACTCCTCGACCTGCTCCTCGGTGCAGAAGCCCATCACCCGCTCGACGACGGCCCGGTTGTACCAGCTGCGGTCGAAGAAGGCGATCTCCCCGCGCCCAGGGAGATGCGGTACGTAGCGCTGGAAGTACCACTGCCCCTGCTCCTTCTCGGTCGGCTTGTCCAGGGCGACGATCTGGCAGATGCGGGGATTCAGGAACTCCATGAATCGCTTGATGGTGCCGCCTTTGCCGGCCGCGTCCCGGCCCTCGAAGATCACCATGATCTTGAGCCCGTTCTCCTTGACCCACTCCTGCAGCTTCACCAGCTCTTCCTGTAGCGGGGTGATGATCCCCATGTAGTCCTGATATCTCAGGAGCTTCAGGACCTCCTGCTCGCGGCCCGTGAGCATGTCGCAGAGCTCGGCATGAATATCCTCGGTGGTCGGGGTATCCAGATGGGTTTCTTCGATCTCGGGGTTGGTCTCGGGCATGGCGGGGCCTCGGTGGTGCTTCAGGACGGGTAGGCTCGGTCGGCAGCCCCGGTGGCCGGGGCGATACGGCGCGGGTAACGGCAGGCCCACCGCATCCGGCTTATACAGCGGCGGACGTTGCGTTGCCAGATCCGCGTGCAGGGTGGAGCGAGGCGGGAATGCGGCACCGGCACGGCCGCGAAATGAGGTTTGGAACGCACAACGCGAATTGGCAGGCCTGCTCTCGAGCGCCCGCGTGCGTTGCCTGAGGAAGCGGTGACTCCTATAACGGTTGTAGGTTGCAGGGAGGATGCCCGCAGGGCGATCCGCCATTCAGGCGCCAACCAGGATGGCGGAACCGCTGCCGCGTTCCGCCCTACGCGGGCTACGCGAGGAGTCGCGTCGGTTAGGACATGTCCCGCTGATCGACCACAACCCGCGGCGGGGCGAGAAAATCGACTTCGCTCCGCATGAGGCCGAGCACTACAAGGCGCGCAGCCAAGTCGAGCGGACCAACAGCCAACTGAAGGACAACCATGGCGGGCGTCATGTGCGCGTGCGCGGGCCTGCCAAGGGGTATACCCCAATGCCATTAAGTTAAGCCCCCCTCACCGGCAGCGCTTGTAATTGGGATAGAAACCCTGAATTTTGGCGGGCTTCATTTTGCGCGGTGCCGAGCGATCCGGTCGCACCGCCTCCACGCTGGCCGCCATGGCTAAGATCAGTGTGGCGACGAGCTCCTGGGCAGCGAGGCCCAAGAGCAACCGGGCACCGGCGTGCTTCATCTTCGAGAGTGCGTTGGCAAAGTTCACGCGGTAGGGGTGGCGGCGTGCCGCGTAGAGTCGGTCGGCGATCGCCTGGGCGACCCAGACGAGAATCGCCGTGAGGTTCATGGCGAAGATCTTGGCGTAGAAATCCTGACGCACGCTCAGGGCGCTGCGTCCGGAGAAATTCTCGATCTCCACGCGGCATTTGGCGCGTTTGTACTGCTCCTGTCGGGTAAGGGACTGGCGCGGTAACGCTTGGCAGGATCGCCCTTGTCTGTATCCGGGGTTTCCCCCTTCGTGCCCGTTTAGGGTTCGCCGTCGTCCCGTTTCCAGCCCCTCCCCATAAGAACCGCTCGTGAGGTTTTCCTTCAAGCGGCTCACCCAGCGGTCTCGTCGCAAGGGTTATGTGTCCTGTCCAGTCTGGCGGCCACTTTCACGCATACCTCTGGGCACCGGGCAGCGGGTGGATCTTCCAGTCCCAGAACAGCCCAAGTACGCCATAGAGGTATTCGTTACTCCACCGCCGCCAGCCGACACTGCGCTTCTTCCGCCGTTTGCGTCGCGTCAGTAGGGTGCGTACCTTCATTTCCAGGTAGTCGCGCACCTCACTGAAAGCCCGGCTGCTGTTGCCAACCCGAAAGTAGTTCACCCAGCCGGCCAGCGCCGCGTTGAGTCGCGCGATCAGGTCCTTGATCGGTGTCGCTCCGCCGTGGCGGATCAGCTCGCGAATCGTCGCTTTGATGGCTTTACGGGCTTTCTTCTTCGGCGTCAACAGGATGAGATAGCCAGATCCGTTGCGCTTTGGAACCCGGCGCAGGTCAAATCCCAGGAACCCAAAGGCGTCGCCTTCGAGGGTGTTGACGATCGCGCTCTTCTCCGTGTTGAGCTCGACACCCAGGGGCGCGAGCTGTTCCTGCAACCGTTGCAGAGCCCGTTCGGCCCAGCCGCGTTTGCTGGAGTGGCCGCTGACCGTGATGA
>CAVPOY010000043.1:0-244574 GCA_963707135.1 uncultured Gammaproteobacteria bacterium
CATGAACCGAAGGAATCTTTGTATCGGGATGGTGTGACTGGTCTGCTCATTTGGGCATCACTGGCAGCACGATCAGCGGGAACGCTCCGGGCGTCAATTTCTCGACACCAATATTAACACCCGGATGGGCTACCATTACGGATAGTATGATATCCAATAATGGATATGGACTTAGGTTTGCTGGGAGTGTGAGTGATATCGAAATAGTCAATAGCACTATTTCCGGGAACGAAGGCGCCGGCGTTGTGATCGAGGACCTCTATTTTGTCAAGGAAGTACTGATAGCGGGCAGCACGATAACCAACAATGATATGGGCTTATGGATAAGTATCATTAATACAGATCTTCATCTGCCGTCGGTGGAAAACTCGATCATTTCTGGCAATCCCGGAGGTGACTTTAGCGGTGCAGCGTATGCGGACTTCAACCTGATTGGAGATGCCGCCGCGCAACTATCACAGAAGATGTCCCCGGCTCCAACATCATCGGAGTCGACCCGCTGCTCGGACCGCTCCAGGACAACGGCGGCCCGACCGAGACCCACGCCCTGCTGCCCGGCAGCCCCGCCATCGACCGCGGTGATCCCGACTTCGTGCCGCCTCCGGACTACGACCAGCGCGGCGAGGGCTATCCACGGGTGGTCAACGGCCGTATCGACATGGGCGCGTTCGAGGTCCAGGACGGTGCGCCACCGGTGGAGCCGCCCGGCCCTGCCTGGCTGAGGTCCTTGGGCGACACCAATGGCGACGGCACGCCGGATATCGCGGTTGTTAAGCGGTCCGACGGTCAGAACGTCGCCACCATCAAAGATGCCGCTAGCGGCGCTCTGGTTAGCCAGTTCGAGTTCAGCGCCGACCTGGATCCGGTGGATGTCGAGGTCATGGACGACTTCGGATTCGGCGCAGGCTATGGCGTCGCGCCCAACCTGGTGCTGCTCGGAGAAGGCCCGCCGACGGGTGAGACCCGTGACGTGCTGAGCGGTGAGCTGATCGGCAGCGTCGCCTTCAATCCCCGGTTCGCACCCATCGATCTCACCGTGCTTCCCGACCAGAACGGCAACGGCATCCCCGAGCTTGGGATGCTCGGCGAGGGCTCCACCAAGGTCGAGATCCTCGACGCCGTTACCGGAGACCTGATCAACAACCTCTGGTTCGACCCGCTGTTTGAGCCGCTACAGGTCATCACGCTCCCGGACCTCAACGGCAACGGGAGCGCCGAGATCGGGGTGGCGCTGACCAGGGCCGACAAGACCGACCGGGTGGTGATCAAGGACACGCGGACCAAGGAGCGGCTTGGCGTGCTCAAGCCCGGCTGGAACTACCGCACCTTTGAGCTGCTGCAAGCGGTGCCGATCGCCGACCAGAACGGCAACGCGTGCGGCCGAGGTGGCCATGTTGCTGCGCGATGCGGCCAGCGGCGAGACCCTCGTCTGGGTGGCCGACGCCGCCACCGGCGCGCGGGTGGCGAAGGTCGCCGGTTTCAACCCCGCGTTCGCCCCGGTGAAGCTCGTTGCGGTTGCCGACCTGAACGGCAACGGCGCTGACGAGGCCGCGCTGCTCGCCCGCAATCCTGACACCGCTCAGGTGACCGTGGAGGTTCGCGACGGTCGCAGCTCCAAGCGCATCTCCCGGCTCTGGTTCAACGAGGAGTGCATGCCGCTGGACCTGGCCGCCATTGCCGACATCAACGCCAATGGCACTGAAGAGGTGGTGATGCTCGGGCGTTGCGCGGACGGCAAGCTCAAGGCCGTGGTCAAGGATGCCGGGACCGGCGAGAGGCTCAACGTCCTGGGATTCTGAGATGAGCGTGTGAACATTGGCGCGCCCCCGCTTCGGCGGGGGCTTTGGTTCTGCTGCCGCTGCATTGACCTCGGAGGTCAGTGACCGCTCAGGGTTCCACTGCGGCCTCCGCAGTGGCGGCTCCCACTGACCGGAGCTGGCCGATCAGCGACCGTCGCGGCCAGTGTCCGCTGTCGCGCACGCGCGGGGGACGCGAAACGACCCACTGCAGCCACTCGCTCCTCTTCAGCGGGCGACGGCAAACCGGCCCTTACCGGCCACACCCACCGCCGATGCCGCATGACTCAGCCGGGCACTCAGGCGCCGATGCCACCACCACGCCACTGATCCGCCCTCGGCTCCGACCCTGATCCAGGTCAACCGTTCGTGATTCCCCCATTTGCGTTGTTGCAATAATCCTCTCATGTACTAGCCTCGACTGTACGGGAACCTCACCCGGGGCCCCCCAGCGCCCAACTACATAGATAGCCGACGCCTGCCGACAGGCCGAACCCCCCTTCCCCCGGAGGAGTTGAAATGAAGACCCGCGCCACCCCCCGTAACCCCTTTCCGCGCACCCATCCACTGACCGACGCCGTCCGCGCCTGCTTGAGGCAAAACCCCACCCGGCACATTGCCCCGGTCGTCGGGTTGTCACTGCTGTTGGCGTGCCCCGCCGCGGCGCTGGCCGACACCTTTACCGTCACCAACACCAACGATGCCGGACCCGGCAGCCTGCGCCAGGCGGTGCTTGACGCTAACGCAAACCCCGGTGCCGACGAGGTCCTGTTCGCATCCACGGTGACCGGAACAATTCCGCTGACATCCGGCGCGCTCAAGATCACCGAAGCGTTGACGCTGGAAGGACCCGGAAGCGACGTGCTGACGTTGGACGCCGGGGGCATCTCGCCGATACTCGACGTCCAGGATACCTTTTACGTATCAGGATTCACGCTCGCCAACGCGGCGGGAAATGCCATTGATGCGTTTACTGAAACATGGGACCAGCCGCTCACCATACGCGACTGCGTCATCACCGGAAGCACCGGCTCAGCAATCGCAGTGCAGGCCTCAGCGCCTTGGCCGGCCTTTTGCGGGAAAACGGTTCTCCTAGAAGACAGCGTTATTACCGGAAATGGCGCTACCGCTATTTCTTCTAACGTCTCTTGTTATGAAACCCGTAATGCGTCTTTGACCGTCAGAAATTCGACGATTTCGGCCAACGGCGGCGGTGGAATAGAAACCGGGAACAATACCTATTGCAGCGGACAGGGAGCCACCATTGAGGACTCCGTGATATCTGACAACGGAGGTGACGGTATCTCCGGCGCCGGCACAGGCGTTGCCTTAAGGAATTCGTGGGTGACCGGTAATAGAGGTGACGGCGTAAACGTGCCGACACGCGACGACCATTATTGTGTACCAATCGGCAGCCTGACCTCAGAGCGAAGCCTGATAGCCGAAAACCAGGGGCACGGTGTTTCGGGAAGGTATCTGGGCATAGAAAACAGTACCATCGCAAAGAACCTTGGCGCCGGGATCCAAGCGGCCCGTGAGCTTTATTGGTACCGCGCTGCAAGTGTAACAATTGCCGGAACGACAATAGAAGGAAACAGCCAAGGTGGGGTGCATATTCAAGGCGCCTTATTTGCCCGGCGCTCGCAACTTACGATATTGAACAGCACCGTATCTGGAAATCAGAATGCCAACGATGGAGCCGGCATCTATATTTGGGCCTACTACGACGTCGGGGGGATAGATTTTAACATCAAGAACACGACTATCACTAGCAATGTTTCGAATGGAAGAGGGGGCGGGATATTTTATGGCGGCGGCGATGCTGACGCTTCCACTATCGAGAACTCCGTTGTCGCGGGCAATACGGCAAGCGAGAATCCCGATTTAGTAATTGATGGCGTCGTCGTCAACTTTTCGCTGATTCAAGATCCCGGAGACTCGGTCCTCGTCGAGACCGTCCCCGGCTCAAACATCATTGGTTTTGACCCGCTGCTCGGACCGCTTCAGGATAACGGCGGTCCCACGCTTACCCACGCGCTGCTGCCCGGCAGCCCCGCCATCGACCGCGGCGATCCAGACTTCACGCCACCACCCGACTATGACCAGCGCGGCGAGGGGTTCTACCGAGTTGCCAACGGCCGCATCGACATGGGTGCATTCGAACGTCAGATTGCAGTTGGGTGGCTGCAGTCGCTGGGAGACGTTAGCGGCGACGGCACACCAGACATCTCTGTCGTTCAGCGGGATGTGCTCGACCGGAAACGCGCCACAGTCAGGGACGCGGCGAACGGTTCCTTAATTAATAAGTTCGATTTCAGCGCCGCCTTAGGCCCCGTGGACGTCGAGTTAATGCCGGACTTCGGCTTCGGCTATACATATGCACCGAACCTGGCAATACTCGGCGCATTTCCGCCCGCCGCCGAGACCCGCAGCGTACTGGAAGGGGATCTGATTGGATCGGTAGCGTTCAATACGCGATTTGCACCGGTGGATCTCACGGTTCTCCCAGACCAGAATAAGAACGGTACGCCTGAAGTGGCCATGCTGGGTGCGGCGTCTACCAAGTTCCTGGCACCCAATGCGTATCCCGAGCTTGTGAGCGTGGACCCGACCGGGGTTGCAGGCGACGGTACCAGCTCCGGCCCCGCGCTAAGCGCCGACGGGCGATTCGTCGCGTTTGCGTCACAGGCCAGCAACCTTATTCCAGACGACACTAACGGGACTTCCGATGTGTTTGTTCGCGACCGCGAAACCGGTACTACCGAACGCGTGAGCGTCGACGTTGAGGGCGTGGAAGGGAACGGTAACAGTGGAGGTCCGGCGATCAGCGCCGACGGGCGATTCGTCGCGTTCGAGTCGCGGGCGACAAATTTGATTCCGGGCGGCACGAGTGGCTGGAACCACATCTTCATCCGTGACCGCGAGAACGGTACGACCGAGCAGATCAGCGTCTCTTCGAGCGGCGTGGAAGGGAACGGTAACAGTGGAGGTCTGGCGATCAGCGCCGACGGGCGATTCGTCGCGTTCGAATCGCAGGCGACAAACCTGATTCCGGGCGGCACGAATGGCTGGAACCACATCTTCATCCATGACCGCGAGAACGGTACGACCGAGCAGATCAGCGTCTCTTCGAGCGGCGCCGAAGCCAACGGATCCTGTATGGACCCAGCCATTAGTGCCGATGGACGATTTGTCGCGTTCACAACCATTTGGAGGACCGATAATCTTGTGTCCGGCGACACCAACGGTTCCCCGGACATCTTTGTCCGCGACCGCGAGGCGGGAACGACCGAGCGGGTTAGCGTTGACTCAAGCGGGACCGAGGCGAACGATGACTTTTATGGTAGCTACGAACCGGCGATCAGCGCTGACGGGCGCTTCGTGACGTTCGTTTCCGGCGCGGACAATCTCGTTCCGGCCGATACTAATGGCGCACACGACGTCTTTGTACACGACCGCACCACTGGCGAGACCGAGCGCGTAAGCGTCGATTCGAGCGGACGCGAAACTGACGGCGGCTCTCAGCCCGCAATTAGTGGCGACGGACGGCTGGTGGCATTCACCGGTGGCGACGGTCTCGTTCCGGATGACACAAACGGCGCTTCTGATGTGTTCGTTCACGACCGCGAGACGGGCGAGACCGAGCGCGTGAGTGTCAGCGTGTGCGGCATCGAAGGAGAATCCGGCAGCGATGAGCCAGCGATCAGCACCGAAGGGCGCTTCGTGGCATTTCGATCTCGCGCTGACTTAGTGCCAAAAGACAACAACTTCGGTGGCGATATTTACGTTACGATGTTCGAAACGACCCCCGTATCGCCGACAGCGTCAGACCCAATACGGAAAGCCATTCTGGCCGACCAAGTGGAGCCCTGCGTCGTAGACGCGGACTCGACCCGGGTCGAGATTCGGGACGCGGTCACCGGCGACCTGATCAACAACCTCTGGTTCGCTCCGCGCTTCGAACCGCGGCAGGCAATCACGCTCCCGGACCTCAACGGCAACGGCAGCGCCGAGGTGGGCGTGGTGCTCACCAAGGCCGACGAGCCCGACCGGGTGGTCATCCACGACAGCCTGACCGATGAAAAGGTCAGCGTGCTGATGCCCTGGGCGCCTCAGCACGGATTCGACCTGCTCCAGGCCCTGCCGGTGCCGGACGCCGACGGCAACCCGACGGCCAAGGTCGCACTGCTGCTGCACGAGGCGGCCAGCGGCAAGACCCTGGTGCGGGTCACTGATGCGCTCACCAACGCCCAGCTGGCCATGGTGCGCGGCTTCAACCCGGACTTCGAGCCAGTGAAGCTGGTGTTGGTATCAGACCTTAACGGCAACGGCAGTGAGGAATATGCACTCCTCGCGCGAGAACCCGACACCGGCCAGGTCAAGGCCAGTATCCGCGACGGCGCGAGCAACGAGGCCATCAATACCGTCTGGTTCGACAAGGCGTGCACGCCGCTCGACATGGTCAGCATCGACGACATCAACGCCAACGGCGCCCAGGAGCTGGTGCTGCTCGAACGCTGTGGCGCCGAGGGGACGCTCTACGCCGTCGTCAAGGACGCCGGGACCGGCGAGAGGCTAAACATCCTGAAGTTCTGAGCAAAGCGCGAGCGCGCCAGAGAGCCCCCGCTTCGGCGGGGGCCTGGTACCTCTGCCGCTGCGTTGCCTTCGGAGGTCAGTGACCGCTCCGGGCTCTATTGCCGCCCCCGCGACGGGGGCTCTCACTGACCGGATTTGGCCGACCTGAGACGCTCACAAGGTCAGCTCCGAGAGTCTCCATTGCGTCCGTAGTGGTCGTCCAGAGGGCGAGCCGTGAGCGTCAGCAATACAGCATTTTGGAGACGCTCGCAGCTCTCGGCCGGGTGACCGGAGCTGGCCGTCCAGGGTTGCTCGTGTGGTCGGCTGCGGGGAATTCGGGGCCAGTTCTCGCGGGGAATTCGGGGCCAGTTCTCGCATTGTTGCATCGCCCTTCGCACGAGCCATCCCACCTTCGTCAAGCGTTCGTCCTATAACGGTATGTGGAGGACCTGGTCGGCAAAATCGCCTTGTCCAACGCGGGGAATTCGGGGGAATTCGGGGCCAGTTCTCGCATTGTTGCATCGCCCTTCGCACGAGCCATCCCACCTTCGTCAAGCGTTCGTCCTATTGCGGTATGTAGAGGACCTGGTCGGCAAGATCGCCTTGTCCAAGGCATTCGAGGACGAGAGCCAGGTCCTCCACTGCTTCGCCTATAGACGCCGACGCGAGGACCTCTGTGACGCCGGGCATCAGCAGACCGGCATCCACGCGCTGAAAGGCGTACCGGGTTACCGTTCGACGTCATGGGTGACCAGCACGCGACCCTGCTCGGCGGCCCAAGCGAGGACTGTCGGGTCATCGGCCCCGGTGAGGCCCACATCCTGTACTCGAACGGCATCGATGCCGGGCAGGCGCCGCAAAACACCGCGCAGGATGTTCGCATCGAGGTTTTCGTCAGCCAGCAGGCTGATCATCCGCACGGTTCCTGTACCGCGTAAGCCGCTCTCGGATTTGTGCCATCGGTGAGCGGCGCTCCGCATCGCGGCGGGCGCCAAGGGATGTTCGACGAGCGCGTTCCAGGTACGCCTGCGTCTCTTCCCGGTGACCGAGGAAGTAGCTCAGGGTCGCGTAGATGTCATGCAGGTCCAGCACCTGGTAACGCAGCACAATCTCTTCGGCACTTGCGCCTTGCTCGTAGAGGGAGATGACGCTTTCCAGGGTTACACGGGTCTGTCCGATGCGGATCACCCCGTCCGCGTCTTGGCGCAGAGGCGATGCTTCTCGCTCGAGGACAAGCGGCGTCGGTACAGCCCTCATGGTTCGGCGTGCTCCGTCAAAATCGCCCCGATAGTGTGGCAGCGAGGGGGCGAATTGCCAATCCGTGAGGATCGAGTAGCCAGCACGCACCTTGGGTTTCAGGGACAGATCAGTTTAACGCCGATTCCCGTTTCTCGACGCCCGGGTCAAAGACGCAGTTAGAAGTATTTCAGGGTCTGGCCCTGATTGCCCTCTGATTACCCGCGCCCGGCTTCGCTCCCATCCCCGGGCGTCGGCGCGAACAAATCACGCGTTTGGGCTGCCGCGGGCCGATATCCGGGCCGACAAGGGCTCAGCGCGCGGCTTCGGCCGACGCCGGATCAGGGGGCCGTGGATGGCTCCCCCGTTGACTCGAGTGCGCTCGGGAGCCAATCCGGAAGGGGCGTGGTTTCCCCGTCAAGGGCCCAGCCGTTGGCGCGAGCCTCCTCCTCGATCGTCCTGATTCGCCGTCCGGGGTCCGGATGGGTAGCGAAGAAATCGAGGTGCAGGTCCGAGGTGCCGCCGCTCTCCTGAATCGTCCGGTAGAGGTCCGAGGCGCCAGCCGCATGGCCATAGACCGCCGCCAGCGCCGCGAGACCGGCGCTGTCCGCATCCCGTTCCTGCTCCCGGCTGAAGCTGAGACTGGTGAGGAGTCCCGCTTCCCCGATTACCTGGTCAGCGACCGCGCTGCTCGAGACGCCCGTCAGGGCCGCCAGCGCCAACCCCGCCACCACGCCCCGGCCGAGCGATACGACGGGGTCGCGGTGCCGCACATGGGCGATCTCATGGCCCATGACCATGGCCAACGCGTTCTCGCTCGACAAGCGCTCGATGAGGCCGCGATACACGACCAGATGCCCACCGATAGTCGCCATGGCATTGACGGTCTCGTCCGGCGAATAGTGCACCCTGATCGGCATCGAGGCGCCGATCCCCATGGCCGGTTTCAGGCGATCGGCGAGATCCTGCAGATAAGCCTCGATGCGTGGGTCTGAGCCTCCCGTCTCTCCTTCCAGGGCCTCGACGAAGGGGGCGGCGATTCCAACCTCGTAGTCGAACGGGATTTGGGGGGCTACCCAGCGGGCCGCCAGGGCGAGTGCGGCGAGCACCAGCACCAGGACGCCCAGCACCCCGACCGTGAGCCAGAGGAATTCCCTGAAAGGCCGGGTCTCGCTGTTGTTGATGCCCTCCGGCAATCGGGGGTTGCGGTACTCGGCCACGCTCAGTCCGCTACGGCCGTCCCGTAGGCCAGTACCTCGACAGTACTGAGCGAACCCTCTCCGCCCTTCGAGATGGACGAGGTCTCGATCTTGACGTTGAAAATCTTGCAGGGGGCCAGGCCCTGGGCGTCCTGCTTCATGCGCAGGATCGCCTCCCGGCGCGCCCGATCGAGCAAGCCCTCGTAGCTGGTGACCCGTCCGCCGACCAGACTGCGCAGACCGGCGACGAAGGCCTTGAAGTAGTCCACCGAGATGACGACATGTCCGCTCACCAGCCGACTGTCGCGCCGGCGCTCCGGTTCCGGCGGGAACCGGGCCGAGAAGACCATCAACGGCGCCAACTCCTCCTCCCGTTTTCGGATCGAGGCATAGTGGCGGCGCTCCGCCAGGGTGCCGAAACCGAAGCCGAGGGCGAGCAGGACGAAGAGGATCGAGGAGGTCCATCATGGGGAGTCCTCCAGGCGCACCGCCGTCCCGTACGCGAAGAGCTCGGCCGCTCCCTGGGCAATGGACGATGTCGAGAAGCGGATATTGAGGATCGCGTTGGCGTTGATCGCCCGCGCCTGGGCGACCATGCGCTGGATGGCCTCCTCTCGGGATTCCTGGAGCAGTTCGGTGTAGGACTTGAGCTCCCCGCCGAACACGTTCTTGATCCCGGCAATGATGTCCTTGCCGGCATGTTTAGCTCGGACGGTGCTGCCCTGCACCAGCCCAAGATGCTCGATGACCCGGCGGCCGGGCACCACTTCCAGGTTGGTCAGCAGCATGAGGTCTCCTCGGTTGGACAGTTCGAAGGGGTTCGGATGCCGCCGGCACGGTCCCGCCGGAGGGTGCCTCGGTCGGGCAGGTCCGTCAGGGGCGGGACCCGGCCGGCTGGCGCTGTGCTTCTCCCAGAGGGAGAAGGGACTCTCACCGCCAGGGAGCGGCGGGGGCTCGTCCAGTGTTGGTGCTTGCGAAAGCCGGGTTCGCGCCTCGTCGCCAGCCCCGCGGGAACGGGGCGGGATCGACAGTCACACGAGTGCGCGTTGTTCACCGCCGCCCTCGACATTTTCGACACAGCGCCCGCAGAGCTCCCGGTGGTCAGGGTGGGCGCCGACGTCCGGGCGGTGGTGCCAGCAGCGCACGCACTTGGGGTGCCGCGAGCTGTTGACCCGCACCGCCAGCCCGGCGAGCTCGGTGTCCACGGCGGTGTCCGGTTGCTCCGCCATCGGGTGAAGGCGCACGTCCGATACGATCAGCAGGAAACGCAGCTCGTCGCCGAGACGGGCGAGCAGGGCGCCCAGGGCGTCATCGCAGTAGAGGTCGAGCTCGGCATCGAGCGAGGAGCCGATCCGGTCGGCCTTGCGTGCGGCCTCTAGCGCCGGGCCGACCGCGGCCCGGGCGGCGATGGCCTGGTCCCAGAAGGACCGGTCGAACCGGTCGTCGCCGGCCAACGCGAACAGGCCCTCGTACCAGGTCGCGGTAAACACCGACTCGGTCCGTTCCCCGGGTATGTGCTGCCAGATCTCCTCCGCGGTGAAGCTCAGGACCGGCGCCAGCCAGCGCACCATGGCCTCGACGATGTGGAACATGGCGCTCTGGCAGGAGCGGCGGGCGAGGCTGTCCGCTTGGGTGGTGTACTGGCGGTCCTTGATCACGTCCAGGTAGAACCCGCCCATGTCAACGACGCAGAAGTTGTGGACCTTCTGGTAGATCAAGTGGAATTGGTAGCCGCGATAGGCGTCGATGATCTCCCGCTGGAGCCGCAGCGCGCGGTCGACCGCCCAGCGGTCGAGCTCCAGCATGTCGGGCGGCGCGACCCGATTCAGCGCCGGATCGAAGCCGTTCAGGTTCGCGAGCAGGAAGCGGGCGGTATTGCGGATGCGCCGGTAGGCGTCGGCCGTGCGGCGCAGGATCTCGTCGGAGACGCTCATCTCGCCGCGATAGTCGGTGGCCGCCACCCACAGCCGGATGATGTCGGCGCCCAGGGTCTTCATCACGTCCTGGGGCCGGACGACGTTGCCCCTGGACTTGGACATCTTCTCGCCCTCGGCGTCGACCGTGAAGCCGTGGGTCAGCACCTGACGGTAGGGCGCCCGGTCGTACATGGCCACCGAGGTCATCAGCGAGGACTGGAACCAGCCGCGGTGCTGATCGGAGCCCTCCAGGTAGAGGTCGGCCGGCGAGCGCAGCCCCTCGCGGCGCTCCAGCACGCAGGCGTGGGTCACGCCGGAGTCGAACCAGACGTCCAGCGTGTCGTGGACCTTCTCGTAGCGCGCCCCTTCGGTCTCGCCGATCAGGTCCTGCGGCATCAGCTCGAACCAGGCCTCGATCCCCTTGCGCTCGACGCGACCTGGCGACCTCCTCGATCAGCTCGGCGGTGCGCGGGTGGAGCTCGGCGGTCTCCTTGTGGACCAGCAGCGGGATCGGCACACCCCAGGTACGCTGGCGCGAGATACACCAGTCCGGCCGTCCCTGGACCATGCCCTCGATCCGGCTCCGGCCCCAGTCGGGCAACCAACTGACCTGGGCGATCTCCCGGAGCGCGGCGGCGCGCAGTCCCCGCTTGTCCATGCTGATGAACCACTGGGGGGTCGCCCGGAAGATGATCGGCGTCTTGTGCCGCCAGCAGTGCGGGTAGCTATGGGTGAATCGCTGCTCCAGCAGCAGGGCGCCGCGGGCCTTCAGGGTCTCGACCACGTGCTCGTTGGCCTTGAACACGTTTTCGCCCTCGAACAGCCGGGTTCCGGGCAGGAAGCGGCCGTCGCCGCCCACCGGGTTGTCCACCGGGAGCCGGTAGCGCTGGCCGACGATGTAGTCCTCCAGGCCGTGGCCCGGGGCCGTGTGCACCGCGCCGGTGCCGGCATCCAGGGTCACGTGCTCGCCCAGGATCACCGGCACCTCCCGATCGTAGAAGGGATGCTGGAGCTTCAGCCCCTCGAAGTCCGCGCCGCGCCCATAGCCCATGACCCGGTAGTGCTCGAAGCCCCAGCGGTGCATGGTGTCCTTGAGCAGGCCCTCGGCGACGATCAGGCGCTCCCGATGGGCGCCGGTCTCCACCTGGACGATGACGTACTCGAGCTCCGGGTTGAGGGCGACCGCCTGGTTGGCGGGCAGGGTCCAGGGCGTGGTGGTCCAGATCACCACATGGGCCGGGCCCTCGCCGCAACCGTTGGGCGAGGCGTGGCAGCGGGCCTCCAGGGCCTCGGGGTCCAGCACCTCGAATCGCACGTCCACCGCGATGGACTGTTTGTCCGCGTACTCCACCTCGGCCTCCGCCAGCGCGGAGCCGCAGTCGATGCACCAGTGGACCGGCTTCTCGCCCTTTTGCAGATGTCCGTTCTCGACGATGCGGCCGAGCGAGCGGATGATCTCGGCCTCGAACGCGAAGTCCATGGTCAGATACGGCCGGTCCCAGTCCCCCAGGACCCCGAGCCGCTTGAAGTCCGTCCGCTGGCGCTCGACCTGGGTTGCGGCATAGTCGCGGCAGGCGACGCGGAACTGGGACGGCGCTGATCTTCTGCCCGGGCTTGCCCTTCTTCTTCTCGACCTGCAGCTCGATCGGCAGGCCGTGGCAGTCCCAGCCGGGCACGTAAGGGGCATCCATGCCGTCCAGGGTGCGGGACTTGACGATGATGTCCTTGAGCACCTTGTTGACCGCGTGGCCGATGTGGATCTCGCCGTTGGCGTAGGGCGGGCCGTCGTGCAGGATGAATTGCTCGGCGCCGGCCCGTGCGGCGCGGATGCGCTCGTAGAGCCCCATCGCCTCCCAGCGCTTGAGCTGATCGGGCTCCCGTTGGGCGAGGTTGGCCTTCATCGGAAAGCCGGTGCTGGGAAGGTTCAGTGTGTCTTTGTAATCGGCCACGTCGAATTCCGGGGTTGTTTGCTCAATCGCGGCGGGTACCCGAACCCGGGGTGCGCCGCACGGCGTCAATAGGGGCGGAAAGGCTCATTGGGGCCGCGGCACGCCGAGGTAGTCGCGGGCGGAGTCCGCGTCGCAGCGGATCTGCTGCTTCAGCTCGTCGAATGAGCCGAAGCGCTTCTCGTCCCGCAGCTTGAGCCTGAGCTCGACCTCCACGTGGGTCCCGTAGATATCCCGGTCGAAGTCGAACAAGTGGACCTCCAGCCGGAAGTCGCGGCCGTCGACCGTCGGCCGAGTGCCGATGTTGGCGACGCCCGGCAGGGGATCGGGCCCCAGCCCGAAGACCACGACCGCGTAGACGCCGAGCACCGGACTGACCCGGCGGTGGAGGTCCACGTTGGCCGTCGGGAAACCGATCGAGCGGCCGCGCTTGTCGCCGTGCCCGACCCGTCCCTGCATTCGGTAGGGCCGTCCCAGCAGGTGCCTGGCCTGCTCCAGATCACCGCGGTCCAACGCCTCGCGTATACGGGTGCTGCTGACGCGCTCCTCGGCGTGGGTAATGGTGTGCAGATCCTCGACCTCGAACCCTTCGCCGCCAGCGGCCGCCTCGATACCCATCGCGCGCAGCAGCTCGTAGTCGCCGGTGCGTCCCCGGCCGAAGCGAAAGTCGTCGCCGACCAAGAGAAAGCGCACGCCGAGGCCGTCGAGCAGGAGCCTGCGGACGAACTCGCGCGCCTCCATCGCCGCGAGCCTTGGCCCGAACTCGAGCAACATCACCCGCTCGATGCCGCACTCGCGGATCGCCTTCAGCTTCTCGCGCAGCCGCGTCAGCCGCGCGGGGGCTCGGTCCGGGGCGAAAAATTCCATCGGCTGAGGCTCGAAGGTGATCACGGTGGCCGGCAACCCAAGCTCGCGGCCGCGGGCCAGCAGGCGCTGGAACACGGCGCGGTGCCCGAGGTGTACCCCGTCGAAATTGCCGATGGTGGCGACGCAACCTCGGTCCTGGGAGCGAAGGTTGTGCAAGCCGCGGATAAGCCTCATGTCGCTGCGGTGCGAGAAAAAGGGGCAAAGTATACGCGCAACCGCGTGCCCGCGAGCCCGGATTGTGAGCGCGCGCAGGTTGCGGGTCTCTATCCGGCGCAGGAACCGGGTCCTGTCACCCTTCCTTGAAGTGCCGCGGCCGCACCCCGACGGCGAGCAGCGCCGCCGCGTAGACGCCACCCCCGGCGAGTACCAGGAGGCAGAGCCGCCAGACCCGGTCGGCGGAGTCCATCGCCAGCCAGTCCGCTACCGGCCCTGTCCCCGCATGGAGCATCAGCCCCATCAGCAGACTGGCGCCGACGCCCTTGGCGAGCAGGGCGGCCCAGCCGGGACCCGGGTGGAAAGCGCCGCTGGCGAGCAGACCGCGCAGCAGAAGCGCCGCGTTGACCAGGGCCGCGACGGTGGTCGCGAGCGCGAGCCCGGTGTGGCCCAGCGGCGACATCAGCGCCAGCTTGAACGCGAGATTGGCACCCATCGCGATCAGCGCGAACCGCACCGGGGTCCGCATGTCCATTCGGGCGTAGAAACCGGGCGCCAGCACCTTCGCCGCCATGAAGCCGATCATTCCAATCGAATAGGCCATCAGGCTGAGTGTGGCCATCTGCACGTCGTGGGCCCCGAACGCTCCGGAGTAGAACAGGGTTGCGATCATCGGTCCCGCGAGCACCAGCAGCCCGATGGCCGCCGGCAGGCCCAGCAGCAGAACCCAGCGCAGGGCCCATTCGAGCGTCCGGGTGAATGCGTCCGGGTCGTCCGCGGCGTGCCGACGCGAGAGGTTCGGCAGGATCACCGTCGCCAGCGCGGCGCCGAGGATTCCGAGCGGAAACTCCATCAGCCGGTCCGAGTAGTAGAGCCACGAGATGCTGCCCGTGACCAGGAACGAGGCGAGCAGGGTGTCCAGCAGCAGGCTGATCTGGCCCACCGACGCCCCGAACAGTGCCGGCGTCATGAGCTTGAGCATGCGCCTCACGCCCGGGTCCGCCGCGTTGAACCGGGGACGCGGTAGAAGCCTCAGCCGCGCCAGAAAGGGGAGCTGGAAGACGAGCTGGGCGATTCCGCCGATCAGGACCCCCCAGGCGAGGGCGACGATGGGCTGCTCCATCCGGGGCGCGAGATACAGCGCGCAGCCGATCAACGAGACATTGAGCAGCACCGGCGTGAACGCGGGGACCCCGAATCGCTCGTAGGTGTTCAGGATGCCGCCGGCGAAGGCGGTCAGGGAGATGAACAGCAGATAAGGGAAGGTCAACCGCAGCATCCCGGCGGTCAGATCGAGCTGCGCCGGGGCGTCCGCGAACCCGGGCGCGAAGACCAGCACCACGATCGGTGCGGCCAGGATGCCGACGGCCGTGATTGCGAGCAGCGCGGCGCCGAGGGTGCCGGCCACGTCGTCGACGAACCCCTTGAGGGCCTCGCGGCCGCGCCGTTCCTTGTACTCGCTCAGCACCGGCACGAAGGCCATCGAAAAGGCCCCCTCGGCAAACAGCCGCCGCAGCAGGTTGGGGATCTTGAAGGCGACGAAGAAGGCGTCGGTCCCGCCGTCGGCCCCAAAGACACGGGCCACGACCAGGTCACGGACGAATCCCAGGACGCGCGACAGGAACGTGTTCCCGCCGACCTTGGCGATGGACGCGGAGAGTGAGGGCACGGGAGGGGCTGCCGCAGAAAAGGCCGCAGTATAGGTCGGGTCCCGGTCCCGGCGCGACCGGCGCCACCTTACGGCTGGGTCGAGCGCGCGAACGCCTGTTGACAGGCGCCGTTTGCTCTTGGAGAATGCCCGGTCTTTACCCGAGCCAGTCCCGGGAACCGTATTTAAGGAGCCGACCCTTTGGCCAATTCAGCCCAAGCCCGCAAGCGCGCCCGTCAGGCGGAGAATCGCCGCCAGCTCAATGCCTCACAACGCAGCACCCTGCGGACCTTCGTCAAGAAGGTCATCAAGGCCATTCGCTCGGGCGACAGGGAAGCGGCGGTCGAGGCCTTCAAGACCGCCACGCCGCAGATCGACCGTGCCGCGAACAAGGGTCTGATCCACGCAAATAAGGCGGCCCGCCACAAGAGCCGGCTGAACGCGCACATCAAGGCGATGGGCTGATTCCCGGCGGGCGAGAGCCCGCAAGTGAAAGGGTGTTTACGGAAACCGGCCAAATGGCCGGTTTTCTTGTTTCGGGCATCTGAAATCCGGGTCAATACGCCCGACTCCCTGGTTGTCCGAACCATTCAAGCGGCCCGAAGGTTTTCCGCGGCCTGAGCGTCGCCCAGTAGGGCGTCCACCGGGCTGCGCACGGCGGACCCGCCGCGCTGGAGAACATGGGTTTAGATCTGGGTCTTCCAGACGTTCCGATGCCCCATCAAATCCTGCACCGTGCGGATGTCGTAGCCCGACTCCAGCAAGTGGGTCGCGAAGCAGTGGCGCTTATGCCGCACGCGGCATAAGCGCCATTATTCCGCATGCCGGATTATGCCGAACGGTAGGCTTGCCCTTCCCCAAGATACGCGGTAGCTGGGATCTGTCCGATAAGCCGAACCTGGTGCATTCGGCATAATCAGGTTGTCTGCTTGCACTGGCCATGTGGCCAGTATCGCAAGGAGACAAGTCATGAGAAATCCGCTGGCTTCCGGGTTTGGGGGGCCATTAGCCCCTTACGCGAACGCCATCGCCGAGCAATTGCGCGGCCAGGGGTATGCGCCTTGGACCGTTCAAAACAAGCTCCACGTGGTTGCCAAGCTGAGCCGTTGGCTCGAGGAGCACCATCTCTCTGAGCCTCACGGGGCTGCCCTTGCCGTCGGCTAGTAGTTACTATCCACGTTGTGGACACAGGTACTCCTACAGGGGACTTTCACCCCATCAGTTCACGCCCGTGCCGGGCGTACACAACGGGTTCCAGTCGACGTTGCTCCGCTAAGCTCCGCAACGCGGCTGAACCCGGGCGTTGGCGTCATGGGGCGAGGGAGTGAGCACGATCAGCAGACTGATCGCTGGCCTGGCCATGCTCACAGTCTGCTTCGCTGTCGAGGCGCAGTCTGGCCCCGCGACGGACGTGCGCTTCCTTGTGCCCTTCGCGCTGGCGGGCCCCTTGGACATCGTCGCACGAGTGCTCAATCGGAAGTTGATTACCACTTGGGTTCAACCTGTCATCGTGGAGAACCGCGCTGGTGCCAGTGGCGAGACAGGTGGCCGCGAAGGCGGCGCCGGATGGGTACACAATCCTCTGCAGTCAACTCCAACTCTAAACCGCGATGCGAAATCTAATCAGTAAGTTCCAGTCTTTCTGGCTGGCAGATGCCAGTTTCGTTACCTTGCTGATTATGCTCATTGCCGCAGTATTCGTGCTTCCGGTGATCATGGAAATCAGTAGTCATGGAGTGCTGCTCTTCAACATACTTTTGCTCAGCGTATTTTTTTCGGGGATATTTTCGACGCGCAGTGTGGGCCTCATATTAGTCTCTGCAATGCTGTTTAGCATTCACCTGACGCTTCGACTTATTCGTTTCGGAGAAAATCCATATTCATTCTATATAACGGAGAATGTCATCGGCATCGCCAACACGTTGGTATTTATTTTCATCAACCTGAAACTGTTGTTTCGCGACCACATTGTGAATACGTACCGGATTATTGGAGCAATTAACGTTTACCTCTTGTTCGCGCTAATGGGAGCGCTGACCCTGGAAGTTATTCATGCCGCTACCGGTGCTTCCATAGGCGGTAATGTCGTGCTGAGCGGGATGGACAATGACTATGGTCACTTCATTTATTTCAGCCTGGCTTCACTGACTACCGTCGGCTTCGGAGACATTTATGCCGTGAATACTTCCGCCAAGATGCTGGCCACCTTTCTATCCGCTCTGGGCGTCCTGTTTCCGGCCATAGTCATCGCTCGTCTTGTGGGACTGGCTTCCAACCAGAGTTGATCGCGTTACGAGCGCATTCGCGTTGAACCCGAGGTTGTGGAATGAGCCGGGCTGTTCCGTTGAGGACCAGCAGCTACGCGCTTGCATGATTAACATGACGCCGAACAAGGGCATGAACCGGAGCGCCAAACGGAGTTTCCGCTGGGTTCCCGTCGCGCTTCGCGCGCCGGCGCCCGGTTATTCGCGGCGTTAGGAAATAGAAATGCGTACCACGTGGATATTCATGCCTCTTTTCTTGTCTTTAGCAGCCTTCGCAGACGAAGCACTTTGGAAGAAACTAAAGGAAGATCAAAATATGGTCGCTCTGATGCGAAACGCTGAGTCTACGGGGAATCGCGATGGCACCAACATGTTAACCTGGGACCCTACCGGCAATTGTATTGGTGAAAGCACCTTGACTGTAAAAGGTAGGGGCCAAGCCAAAAATATTGGTGAGGTATTCGCGATGCGAGGTGTTATGCCTATCGTAATCAGCTGTCCGGTTGGCCAAGCCAAGGTAGCCATGAATTGCGCTGCCTAAGCGTCTCATAGGGCCACAGTCGTCGCCGCGGAGTTCTTTGCTCGTTTCGCCATTCCTCGCCGAGGAGCGTGGACAGCCCGGCAGGGCTAAAAAAAACTCGAAATATCAGCAAAAAGACTTGACAAGAGGCTTTCAATGGGGTCGCGCTGGTGTGTTGCAAAACCACAACAAGGCATGACTCCAATGATATTCGACCGACTCGTGAGCCTGATGCATCGCCTCACCGACAAGACCGTGTTCGCCGAACTGCTCTCTCCCGTCGAGCGCATACTCGCGCGGGTGCGCAGTGCCCAGGGGCTGGGGCGGACCCTGAGTATGAGCGATTTCATCGCCCTCGGGGTGCTGCGCCATCTCCAGGGCATGGGCACCCTGCGCGAGCAGGTGCAGACGTTGCTGCATCTGGATCCGGCGCCGGGCGCTCGTGCGCCTCTGGCCCGTTCCACCTGGTCGGATGCGCTGTGCTCGGCAGCGCGCCTGGGCGTGCTCGAGGAGACGCTGCCGGCGCTGGTGGCGGACGCCGCCGCGCTGCTGCCCGATCGCTTGGCCGACATCCCGGGCCTGGGCACGCGCCCGGTGCGGGCCATCGACGGCACCTACCAGGACGAGAGCGCGCATTTTCGCCGCTGTACGCCCAAGGAGGGTGGAGAGGACAACCCCAAAGGCCATGCCCTGCTGAGCTTCTACAATCTGCGCCTGGGGGTCCCCGAAGATGCCCAGGTGGAGACGCGCAATCGCCACGAGACGGCCATTCTGCGCGATTACGACCGCTCCCCACACGCCCTTACCCGGGAGCGCCATACGCTGTTCCTGGTCGATCGCGCCTTCATCGACGCCCGCTTCTGGGATGCCAAGAAGGCCACGTGCGCGATCACCATCATCACCCGCATGAAGTCGAACCTGCGTATCGACTCGACGGAGGCGCTCAGCGTCGCTGCCGACCCCGTCAACTGCGGTGTACAGCGCGACCTGCGCGTGATGCTCTCCAGCTCTTCGGAGCCCTGGCGCCTGATTACCTACCGCACCCGTCGCGGCCATGTCGTGGAGTTCCTCACCAACGAGTTCGATCTGCAACCCGGTGTCATCGCCTTTCTGTACTCCCGCCGCTGGGAGGAAGAGAAGTGCTTCGACACTTGGAAGAACGACTTCAGCCAAGCCAAGGCCTGGGGCAAGCGCGCCGTGGCCATCGACAACCAGGTGCGCTTGGCCATTGTGACCAGCATCCTGGTGGCGATGATGCTTGCCAAGACCCTCGGCGAGGACGGGTTCACCGATGCCAAGGCGTTGCGCCGACAGGCCCGCCGCCAAGCCAAGCACCCGGACCAGCCCGACGGAACCGATCGCCCCGATTGGACCGCACCCCTGTTTCGCTACACCGCCAAGGTCAGCCGCCAGGTATTGCGGTTCTTCAAACACTGTTTCCTCAAACCGGCCTCGCCAGCGCTCTATGAGCGCGAGCTGCGGCCACTGTTGATGGCCTACCTATGAAGGGGCCGGACACCGTTGACGTTCTTGGTAAGCTTCAACTGGAGCAGTGAGAAAATTTCCGAACAAAATGTTCAACAACACTCGTTTCTCGCTCGGACGCGCTAACGCCCGCCGGTTATCTTAGCGTTAGGTGTCGCAGCCACTCCACGCCGCAGGCAATTTCCGTTTCCCATGTACGAGTCACGATCTCAGGCGCCATTGGCGCGCTCACGCTTCGCCGCGCGGCTTGGCCTCCACATAGCAGCCGCCGGCGCACTGCTGTTAGTCTCTCTTGTGATAGGCATTTGGGGCTACATCAAGTTCGAGGCGCTCTCGCCCATCGACGCCTTCCTCAACGCCGCCATGCTGCTAGGTGGCATGGGCCCTGTTGACCCGCCCGCCAATTCGGCCGGAAAGCTATTCGCGGGCCTGTACGCGCTGTACGCCGGCCTGGTCTTCGTTCTGACGACCGCCCTCGTACTAACACCGGTAGCCCATCGGGTCCTGCACAAGTTCCACTGGGACTCAAGGCTCTGATCGGTTATGCCGCAAAGGCGATCGCGCACCCCTCGGTCAACGGGCGGCCCACCGGCGAGCTTCCAGTCCCCGATACCGTGAGGCATGTTCTCGACCTCGCGGGCCTGGCGTTCCGCCGTTGGCCCCGCATTACCTCGAACCTTCGGCTCGTTCCAGAGATGAACCGAGCGGGCACCGGTATCATGTGACTGAATGTCAAGTCCCGGCTGATTCTATGAACGCTTGTGAAATGGCTCAGGGTTCTCGCGGTGCCGGCGTTCGAGACAATCTATTGGGAGCAGCGCGTTACAAGGCGCGCTGCGGGATATGCTGGTTGTAGAGCTTGATGCAGCAGGGAACCAGGGTCAGCATTTCGGTCAACCCGATCAACAACACCGTAAAGTTCCTTATGCACGATCACGCTCTTGTCCGGATAAGAGGGCGGCTAAACAGTTACCGCTTCGCTGGTCGCGGGAAACCAGCCTGGTAGCCGACGTCGGCGTTTGTGACATCGGCTCGTCCCCCGGGTCGCGGCTTTCCTCTTGGTTTCTGTCGCATCCGGCGCTTGCGCCAAACTGGCGCCGTCGGCGCTTTGCGCCATACTCGCGTCCCATGAATCCGCCCCTCTGGACCCTTGCCGCCGTGCTCGTCCTGATCGCGTTTCGCCACCTGGCGGGCGGGCGCCTGCGCATTTGGCAGATCGTGTTGGGCGGCGCGCCGGTGGTGTTGCTGACGGGGGGCATCTCGCCCCGCGACGCCTGGCGGGCCATCGACTGGGAGGTGATCGGCTTCCTGTTCGGGGTGTTCGTTTTGGGCCAAGCCCTGGCGGAAAGCGGCCTGTTGGGGCGGGCCAGCGCCCTCCTGCTGGGCCGAGTTCGAGGCGCGGGTGGCCTGGTGCTGGCCATCCTACTGGCCGGCGGCCTGGCCTCGGCGCTGCTTATGAACGACACTCTGGCGGTTATCGGCACCCCGCTCATGTTGGCCCTGGCCCGAGCCCACCGCCTGCCGCCCAACCTGTTGCTGCTGGCCCTGGCCTTCGGCATCACCATCGCCGGCAAACTGACGTTGATGGGTGCCGCCAGCAACATCATCATCGTCCAAGCGGCGGAGAGCCGGGGTGCGCATCTGGGCTTTTGGCGCTTCCTGGCCGTTGGCGCGCCGCTCACCGTCCTGAATCTGCTGGTCTATTGGCTGTTTCTCGGTTGAGGGGTCGGCTGGAGCGCCGCCGTCCGGCACGCCCGTGCCATTGCGGACAGGGGCGTGCAGACAGCAGCTTTGCCCGGCGATGCCCCCGCCTGAACTCCATTTGGCGGGTAAGAATTGCCGGTAAGCAGTCACTGGAATATCAGTCCGCTGCCATGCGTCGGGTCTGCACCGAGTCCGGAGCTTCCGCCCTGACCCGATTTCATGGAGCCCCAAGCTTCCCTGGAGATCCGAGACATCCGAACTTCGGGGGTGGAGGGGGGAACCCCTGCAGGCTCAGCCGGCGGTGGACGATCGCTCCGGCGCGGGACGTCGGCGGTAGGCGAGGGCCAACAGCAGGGCGCCGAATAGCAGCATCGGCAGCGTCAGCAACTGCCCCATCGTCAGCCAGCCGAAGGCGAGGTAGCCGATGTGGGCGTCCGGCAGGCGCACCAGCTCGACCAGGAAGCGGAAGGTGCCGTAGCCGAGCAGGAAGAGCCCGGAGACCGCCATCATCGGGCGTGGCCGGCTCGAGAACAGCCAAAGGATGACGAACAGCACCAGACCCTCGAGCATCGCCTCGTAGAGCTGAGACGGGTGCACGGCGGCGCTCCAGGGCTCGCCTGCCGGCTGGTCGACGCACTGGGCGGGAAAGCGCTCGCAGGGCAGGCGCATCCCCCAGGGCAGGGCCGTTCGGCCACCCCAGAGCTCGCCGTTGATGAAGTTGCCGATGCGCCCGGTCATCAGGCCGATCGGGACCAGCGGCGCAAGAAAGTCGCCGACCCGAAAAAAAGGCATCCCGTGCCGGCGCGCGAACACCAGTATCGCCAGCAGGACGCCGATGAGGCCGCCGTGAAAGGACATCCCCCCTTCCCAGACCTTGAACAGGCTGAGCGGGTTCTCGATGATCTGCCCGAAGCCGTAGAAGATCATGTAGCCGAGGCGCCCGCCCACGATGGTGCCGACGATGCAGTAGAAGATCAGGTCGTCGACCATGGTGGGGCTCCAGCCGGAGTCCGGCCTGGACGCCCGCCGGCGGCCGAGCAGCCAGGCCGCGGCGAAGCCCACCAGGTACATCAGTCCGTACCAGTGGACCTGCAGCGGGCCGATCGAGATCGCGATCGGGTCGATGTCGGGGTAGGTCAGCATGGCGTCGGATGGTACCACGGCATACGGCTCGATCCGGCTCCCAGCCTCGGCGGCGCCGCGCGATTGCCGCGCGACGGGCGGCCGTCAGCGAACGCCGGAGACGGGGCGCATCTCCAGGTCGCAGGTGCCGCCGACCTTCGCGGTCTTCATCGATCCGCCGCCCCGGCAGCTCTCGCCCCGGTCCTGGATACGACAGGCGATCTCCACCGGCTTGCCGTCGGACAGCCAGCTCGGCGTCTTGCGGTAGCGGCCGACGCTCTTGAAACGGCAGCCCGACGGTATCCCGTAAGCCGGGCAGGAGGAGGCCTTGCGCAGCGAGACCTTGCGGCCGTCGACGACGAAGCCCGGGTAGTTGTCCAGGATGCGAATCGCATCGCCGCTGTCCTTCTCCTCGAACAGGAACTCCCGAAACAGGTAACCGTTGCCCGAGGAGCCGCCGACCTGGATGCGGGTATTGGCGATCAGCGCGTAGTCCCCGCCCCGGTTCGCCACGGCGCCAGACATGTACTCCACCCGGTCGTGGTTCGGGAAACACTTGCCCATCGCGGGGGCATGGTAGTAGTGGCGCATCGCGGTCAGGTCCGACAGCGGCGTGCCCGGGAAAATGTCTTTCAAGTCGCGCTCGTTGCCGTAGAGGATCCTTTCCACGTCGCCGACGTTCTGGGCATACATGCTTTGGATCTTGGCGTAGTAGTCGTTGCTGGCCAGGTCAGGGCGCAGAAAGCACGAGGTCAGCCCGGAGATCTGGGTCAGGTACTCGTCCCAGATGTTGTACTGGGAAACCGATGAGGCGACGCCCTGGAAGTCGCCCGGGAATCGGCAGCCCTGGCGGCTCAGGCATTGCCCGACCGCACGGTTGCGGATCGACAGGGCAATGATGTTGCGTTCGCAGCCGCCGTAGGCGCTGCAGCCGCGTCCTATGTGGCCCTCGTAAAGGGCGGTGCGCATGGTGTAGTCCAGGTGCTTGGCGCGAGCCAGGTCCTTGTCGGACCAGTTTCGTCCGTTGTCCTTGATGAACCTGTCCCAGGCGCGCTCCAGCGCCGGGCGGCGCCCGATAAGATTCCGGTTGGCGCCCTCGCATTGGGGGGAGGCATGGAAGGCGCGCACGATACGGTCGAGCTCGGACTGCCCGCCGGCGCCGCCGCGGCCCGACCGGGGCGGGTCGAAGAACGGGGCCTTCTCCAGCGCATAGAGGTTGCGGACGTCCGTTACGTACTTGTTGCCGCTGTCGCAGTGATGGTTCTGGGCGGTCATGGACTGCCGACGCTTGAACGCGCGCTTGAACTCATCGGTCGAGTCGCGACTGGCCTTGCGGGGGTCCACGACAACCTCGAACCCGACATAAGGGGTGCCCTTGCCGTCGGTCAGGGGCTTGCCGTCGCGGATCACCAGGCAGGGGATGACCGATGTCCCCTGGGTCAGGGTACCGGCAGACCCGCGGCCGGCGCCGGTAAAGCCGTCCGCGCGATAGTAGGGGACCTCCATCGGGCCGTTGAACTGGTAGACGGTCATCACGGGTGTCGCGGGGATCGCGGCCTGGGTCTGGCTCGCGGCGAGCAGCGCGATGGCGCCAAGGAATTTACGCATGTTTTCGGCTCCTGTCTGTTGGTGCTTATGTTCCGTGGAACCGACCTGGCGGTCGGGTGTATTTCGAACCGGATGGTGCGCGGAGGGCGCCGAGACCGGTCCGCGCCGGGGCTTCCCCGAGGCCGTCGCAAGTGCGGGGTCACCGGCCTGCAGGACATGTAAACGGCGGATTGCGGTCTCCAATCTTGTTGAGTTCCAACCGCTTGCTACGGTCGAGGCCGACTGTCCGATGCTGGACCGCCGCGGGCACCGCATCGTGCGACGCCTTTCCTGGGGCGGCAGAGCCTACGGCATTCCGGGCGCGCGATATAGGGGCAGACCCCGCGTGCGTTCATGTCGGGCCGAGCCGGGTAGCGCCCGGGCTTTAGCGGTAGAGCGCGAGAGGGAAATACTCGGTGATCAGGATGACAGGCTTGCCGTCGATGATGATCCGGTAGGTGCGGTACACGGCCTTGCCCCGCCCCTCGCCGGTATCCATCGCGACGTCCAGCACCTCCCGATAGCTTTCCAGGCCGCTGTCGCGGATCAGGACGCCGATGCCTATCTCGCGGTCGATCAGCCGGCGGCGAAAGCCTTCTGGGATCAGCTGGGTGCGAATCAGCGAGAACGCCTCGGCGTAACCTCGGCCGCTGTGGACGCCGCGCAGGCGAGCGTCGCGGATCAGACAGCGATCGCCGGTCCGCACCTCGATCCACGGAACCTCCGCCTCGGCGGTTTCGAACCGCTGCTCCAGGGTATCGACGGCGACCGGCTCCCAAAAATAGGCCTCCAGGATCTTGGTCACCGTCCCGTCGGTCGCCAGCAGGGCGCGCAGGAAGGGGGGGAGTGACGCGATCGGCAGCAGATTGCCGTCTCCATCAGGGATCATGCCGTCGCGCAGATAGCCGTCACAGCGGAACGGGGTCGCCGACAAATCGCCTGACGAGCGGCCATAGTAACGGCGCATGGGCGCCTCCTCAGCGCGATAGGGGCTTTGTGGCAGAATTGTGCCCCATGGCGAGATCAGGCTCCAGGTGGCGGCGCGGGGACGACATGATTCGCCGCTACGCGAAGGAGCGTCAGAGAAACTGTCTCGCTCGCCCGGGCGAACAGGAGTTGGTGCTCGTGCTGGACCGGCTCAAGCCTGGCTTCAACGTCGCGAAGATCTTTCGCAGCGCACAGGCGTTCGGTGTCAGGGAGATTCATCTGGTTGGCATCGGCCCTTTCGATCCAGCCCCGGCGAAAGGCGCCTTCAGGGCCGTTCCGGCCCGCTTCTTCGATGACCCGGAGACATCGTTCCGTGACCTCCTCGAGCGCGGCTACACCCTTTTCTGCCTGGAGCCGGGCGCGGGGACGGCGCTGGCCGAGGTCGCCTTTCCGAGCCGCAGCGCGTTCGTTCTGGGTCACGAGGAGCACGGGTTGAGCTTCGAGCCCGCGAGCCATCCCGGGATCGCCAGGCTCGGCATTCCCCAGCACGGGGTGCTCAACAGCCTGAACGTCAGCATCGCGGCCTCTATTGCGATGTACGAATACAGCCGTCAACGGCGCGGTGCCGACGGTTTGGCGGCGAAAAATCCGCTTGAGACCCCTTGACGGACTTGATGTGCGGCGCGCTTTGCGTCAATCTCTTGCGCCGGGTCCGACTCTATCGGTAATCCCGCTTGCGGAAGAACCGGGACCGCGTCCGTAAAATCGGCCTCGCGCCTTGCACCGCCTGAGCTTTGGGCGAGTCTGGGTAAAGGGCGGATTCGGAAAAACCCGAATGATGTGTTATATAAAAAGGGCCTAACGGCCAACAATGGAGATCTAAACGATGACCAAGATCGTCAAGCTCGCTTCCCTGTCCGCTGCTGCTCTGTTGAGCGCCTCCCTGGTCGGTGGTTGCACCACCGACCAAACCGCTCGCGATATGGCCCAGCAGGCCCTGGACGCTGCCAACAGCGCCCAGGCGTGCTGCGACGCCAACACCGAGCGTCTTGACCGCATGTATCAGAAGATCATGTCCAAGTGAAGACCGTTCACTGAGCTTCGCCGGCTTCCCACGAGCAGTGGGAGGCCGGTGTTTTCCGACACCGCCTGCTCAACCGCCTTCCAGTCGATAACCAGCCCGTCGGCGTTCGCCACCGAGTCCGGAATCACGGATCTCGCGCCCTGGCGTTTCTGATCTTCGTCGATGTGGACTTCCAGATAGAGGTCGTTCCCGAGCCAGCCGAGCTTATAGGGCTGGTCCACGATGGTGACCGGTGTGCTCACCTCGACCTTTCCGAACAACTCCTCGACCCCTTCCGGGTACATGCGGATGCAGCCGTGACTGACCTGCATGCCGAGTCCCCAGGGTTTGTTGGTGCCGTGAATCAGATAGCTGCGCTCGCTCAGCCGCATGGCGTAGAGGCCCAGCGGGTTGTCGGGGCCGGCCGGCACGACATCCGGAAGAATGTCGCCTTGTGCGGCGTGCTCGGCACGGATCGACGCCGGGGGCGTCCAGGTCGGGCCGTCGATCTTCTCGACGATCGAGAATGAGCCGAGCGGGGTGTTCCAGCCCTCCCGTCCGATGCTGATCGCGTAGGTCCGAACCTCGTTGGGGTCGTTTGGCGGGTAGTAGTAGAGCCGCTTCTCGGCCCGGTTCAGCACGATCCCGGTGCGCGCGGTATTTGGGAGGACGTAGAAGGTCGGGACCAGTACCTCGGTGCCTTTCCCAGGCACCCACATGTCCACGCGGCGGTTGGCGTGGCTCATGTCGTCGTAGCCCTGGCCATTCTGGCGTGCCACGTCGAGTAGCGTGTCTTCGGCGCGGGTCTTCAAATAGAATGGTGCGCCTATCACACTATCCCCGGCATTGGTCAGTCGGAAGGTCTCGGCCTGGGCGTTCAACGCCAGGGCGAGCCCCATCAGCGATGCCCCGGCTACGGAAGCGATGCGCACCCAATCGCATTCAGCGGTTCTTCTGCGTCTCATTCAAATTCACCCTTGTCTTGGTCCGGTACGATGAAAAAACTGTCCCGATTGTCGCATGTCCGCAATATCGGGGTCGCGGCCCATGTGGATGCCGGCAAGACCACGCTCACAGAGCGCATCCTGTTCTACACCGGCGCCTCCTATAAGATCGGCGAGGTCCACGACGGCGCCGCCCACATGGACTACATGGCCGAGGAGCAGCAGCACGGCATCACCATCACCTCCGCGGTGACCAAGGCCCCCTGGCGCGAGCACCTGCTCCAGGTGGTGGACACGCCCGGCCACGTGGACTTCACCATCGAGGTGGAGCGCGCGATGCGCGTGCTCGACGGCTGCATCCTGGTCCTCGACGGCGTTCGCGGCGTGGAGCCTCAGACCGAGACGGTCTGGCGCCAGCGCTCCCATTTCATGGTGCCGGCACTGTTCTTCGTCAACAAGATGGACCGTCCGGGCGCCGATTTTCTACGCTGCCTGCAGGCCGTCAAGCAAAGACTTCAGGCCGAGCCCGCGCCGATCACGGTTCCGCTCCCCGACGAGCGTGCCGTCGTGCATTTGATCGACCGCACGCTGATTCGTTTCACCGGCGAGCAGGGCGAGCAGGTCGAGGTGGAGCCCTGCCCGGAATCGGTCTGGGCGCGCGTCGCCGATCTGCGGGAGGCCCTGTGTCTCGCAGCGGCGGAGCTGGACGACGAGCTCGCCGACCTCGTGCTCGCGGGCGGCGACCCGGAGCCGGAGCGGTTGCGTTCCGCGATCCGTCTCGGCGCGCTCGCCGGGACGCTGTTTCCCTGCTACGGGGGCAGCGCGCTGCGCAACCTCGGTGTGCAGCCGCTGCTCGACGGGGTGGTCGACTTCCTGCCGGCCCCGATGGATCGGCCGCCGGCGACCGCTCACAGGCCGGATGGGAGCGCCGAGGAGGTCATCATGGGCGGCGAAGGCCCGCTGGTCGCGCTGGCCTTCAAGGTCCAGCTCTGGGACGGCCGGCGCCACGTCTTTGCCCGGGTCTACCGCAACAGCCTGCGCCCCGGCGACACGGTCGAGTTCATCGACGGCAGCGGGACCCCGCGCCGCGAGCATGTGGCCCGGATCTTCGACGTGGACGCCGGCAAGAAGACCAAGCTCGATCAGGCGGACGCGGGACAGATCGTGCTGATCGCCGGGCTGCGTCTCGCCTCAACCGGCGACACCCTCTGCACCCCCGGCAATCTCGTCAGCCTCGAGCGCATCGACGCCCGGGCCCCCGTTCTGGGGCTTGCGATCGAGCCTGCCGCGGGCACCGACGAGGAGAAGCTCGCCGAGGTGCTGGAGAAGGTCCAGTGGGAAGACCCCACGCTGCGGGTCGAGGACGACCCGGAGACCGGGCAGCGCCTGCTCAGGGGCATGGGCGAGCTGCACCTGCAGATCGTCCTGGAGCGCATCGAGCGCGAGTTTGGTGTCCAGGTCCGCAGCGGGCGTCCGGCCGTCGCCGTGCGCGAGACCATCCGGCGCGCGGCCCGCGGCGACGGCCTGTTCGCGCCTCCTCCGACACCGGACCCGCGGCAGCCGGACCTGATGGCGCGGGTCGCGCTCGCGCTCGAGCCCCTCGCGCGCGGGGAGGGCGTCCGGATCCTGGTCACCCCGCGCGTGCTGCCGGAGGGCGCCGAGCTCAGCGACGAACAGCGCCGGGGGATCGAGGCGGGTATCCGGGGATCGCTCGCGTCGGGCCCCCTCCAGGGCTCGGCGTTGCTGGACCTCTCGGTCAGGGTGGCGGAGGTCGAGCTCTTCGGGCCGGGTTCGACGCCCGATGCGCTGACCGCCGCGGCCGCCAAGGCCCTGAGATCCGCCCTGGACGCCGCCCAGCCGATCCTGCTGCAGCCGGTGATGCGGCTCGAGGTCGTGGTCCCGGAGGCCACGCTCGGGACCGTGCTCGGTGACCTCCAGTCCCGCCGAGCCCTGATACGCGACACCGAGACCTCCGGGGAACTGGTCGCGATCCAGGCCGAGGCGGCGTTGGAGCCCCTGCTCGGCTATACCACGACCCTGCGCAGCCTGACCCAGGGCCGGGGGCAGTTCAGCATGCAGTTCGACCGTTTCGACGTCGGGTGAGGCCGTCATGCCCGGGGCCGACCGGGACGATCCCCTCGGGCGCCGCCCGGCCGGCAACCGATTTCCGGTTCTTTCCCCAATTCCTTGGTATATGGGCGAGTATTGACATTGGGGCGCGCCGCCGTTTCAGGCTATGCTAGCTTCGCCTCGTCCCTTGTCGATGTCGCCCTGTCCTTTCTCGCGCCGATGTCCCGGACACCCGGTCTTATCAGCCTAGCGGACTTGTCACAGGGCGTACCCGCCCGGCTGGCGGAGATCCAGGGTGGACACCAGCTCGTCCGGCGAATGCTGGCGCTCGGACTGCGTCTCGGCAGCACGGTTACCGTGGTTCAGCGTCGCGGCCAGGGGCTGGTGGTGGCCAGCGGCGGGTCCCGGATCGCGATCGGCGCCGGGATCGCCGACAAGCTCTGGGTCGAGCCGGCCCCCGGCCAGCCGGGCCCCGATGCAGGCGACCCGGCCGGTTTGAGTTCTCGTTGCCTCGTGAACCCGGTGCCCCGGCGTCGAACCTGAAATGACCAAACCCCGCACCCCGGCATCGGGGCCTCCTTCCAGCCCGCTGACCATCGCCGTCGCCGGAAACCCGAACTGCGGCAAGTCCGCGCTATTCAACGCCCTGACCGGCATACGCCAGATGACGGGCAACTGGCCCGGGGTGACGGTCGAGCGCAAGGAAGGCAGCCTGGAGCTCGACGGCCGGCCGGTGCGTGTGATCGACCTGCCCGGGATCTATTCACTCGACGCCGGCTCGCTGGACGAGCTGGTGACCCGTGACTATCTGCTGAGCCGCGACGCTGACCTGATCGTCAATGTCCTCGACGCGGTGAATCTGGAGCGCAACCTCTATCTCACCGTCCAGCTTCTGGAGATGGGGGTCGCGATCGTCATCGCGCTCAACATGATGGACATCGCGCGCAAGCGCGGCATCCGGATCGATGCCGACCGGCTTGCCGCCGAGCTCGGCTGCCCCGTGGTGCCCATCGTGGCGGTCACAAAGGAGGGACTCACGGAGCTGCAGGCGCGCGTCCTTGCCGTGGCCGATGCCCGTGAGCCCGCCGGTCGCCCGCTGGGACACGGGGACTGCGTCGAGCAGGCGATCACCGAGATCCTGCCCGAGCTGGGGGCTGGCCCCGGCGACGAGAACGCCCGCTGGCTCGCGCTGAAGCTTCTGGAGTCCGATCCGATGGCCGAGAAGGGCGCGGGCGCGGCGATCCTCGACCTCGTCGAGCACTGGCGGGAGCGGATTCGCGAGCGAGCGGGCCAGGATACAGACCTGCATATTGCCGACACCCGTTTCGGTCATGCGCATGCGCTCGCGCGCCGCGTGGTGCGCGGTCGTGGTCAGACCGACCCGACGCTCTCGGACCGCATCGACCGCGTGGTCCTCAGCCGGCTGGGGGGCATCCCACTGTTCCTGCTCGTGATCTACCTGATGTTCATGTTCACCATGAACCTCGGCGGGGCCCTGATCGACTTCTTCGATCTGACGGCTCAGGCCCTGTTCGTCGACGGCGCCGGTGCGCTGCTGGGGGCGCTGGGGGCGCCGCCCTGGTTGATTCTGGTCCTCGCGGACGGGATCGGCGGCGGTCTGCAGGTGGTGGCGACCTTCATCCCGATCATCGCGAGCCTCTACCTGGTGCTGTCCGCGCTGGAGGACAGCGGCTACATGGCGCGCGCCGCCTTTGTCATGGACCGGTTCATGCGCTCCATCGGGTTACCGGGCAAGGCCTTCGTCCCGCTGATCGTGGGCTTCGGCTGCAACGTCCCGGCGGTGATGGCGACCCGCACTCTGGAGAGCGAGCGGGAGCGCAAGCTCACCATCCTGATGAACCCCTTCATGTCCTGCGGCGCGCGGCTTCCGGTCTATGCCCTGTTCGCCGCCGCCTTCTTTCCCCATTCGGGGCAGAACCTGGTGTTCGCGCTGTATCTCACCGGGATCGGCGTCGCCATCCTGACCGGGCTGGCGATGAAGCACACGCTGCTGCGGGGCGAGAGCTCGGGCCTGCTGATGGAGCTGCCGCCGTATCATCTGCCGACGGTCCGGTCCGTGCTGCTGCGGACCTGGGATCGGGTTCGGTTGTTCCTGCGCGAGGCGGGGCAGGTGATCGTGCTGATGGTGCTGGCGCTCAATCTGCTGTCGAACGTCGGGACCGACGGCAGCCTGGGTAACCGGGACAGCGATCAGTCGATCCTGGCGGCCGCGAGCCGTGCCGCGACGCCGCTGTTCGCCCCGATGGGCATCGAGTCCGACAACTGGCCGGCCGTGCTCGGCGTATTCTCGGGGGTCCTCGCCAAGGAGGTCATCGTGGGCACGCTGGACTCGCTCTATGGCCGTTTGGCGGCCGAGCAGCTGGGTCCCGCGGATGCGACCGCGCCCTTCGACCTCTGGAGGGACCTCGCCGCGGCGGCCAGGTCGGTGGCAGACAACCTGTCGGCGCTCGGCGAGCGCTTGTCCGATCCGCTTGGTCTGCGGATCGGGGACCTCTCGGATCAGGAATTGGCCGCGACTGACCAGGGGATCCAGTCCGGGACGTTCGGCGCCATGGCGGCGCGCTTCGACGGGCGTGCAGGCGCTTTCGCGTATCTGCTGTTCGTGCTGCTCTACTTTCCCTGCGTGGCAACCGTTGGCGCCATCGTTCGCGAGGCGGGTGCCCCCTGGGCGGCCTTCGTCGCCTGCTGGACGACCGGGGTCGCTTACCTCACGGCCACGGTGTTCTACCAGTCGGCGACCTTCGGGCGCGATCCGGTGGGCGCCGGACTCTGGATAGGCGCATCGCTGGCGGTCTTCGCCGCCGTTCTGACGGGGCTCAACCTGTGGGCAAGAAACGGCGACAGGGGCGGGAAGGCCGTCCGTACGGGCGCCTGAGGCCGCGAGGCGCGGGCGACGCTCGCTCAGTCCTTGAGATCGCGCGGACGGGTAATGGAGTTCAGCCGCGCGACGCCCCGGCCGAGGCGGCTCCAGTCGTCCGGCATCTCCAGACGCGCCAGCGCCGCCGTCGGAAGCAGCTTCCCGTCGTCCGGAATTTCCAGATCGTCCGCGACCAGATGCACGACCAGGTCTTCAAGACCCGGGTTGTGGCCGACGATCAGGACACTGGAGGCGTCGCCAGGACAGTCCGCGAGGGCGCCGAGCAGCTCCGAGACATCGGCCGCGTAGATTCGGGTGTCCCAGCTAATGTCCTTCTTCCTGATGTCGAGCGCCTTGCAGACCAGGACCGAGGTCTCGCGCGCCCGCTCGGCCGGGGAGCTGACGACATGTCGCGGGATCAGTCCCATCTTGTGCATCCAGGCACCCATCAGCGGCGCATCGTTCCTTCCGCGGTCCGCCAGCGGGCGCTCGAAGTCGGAGCTCGCGCCGGTGCTCCAGTCGGATTTGGCGTGGCGAAGAATCAGAAGCTCGCGGGGCATAGCGGTAGCACGGGGGATGGGCCGCGGGGTGTCCGGGGCGGGGGGCTGCCGGGGGTGCCGCTTTGCCCGCTTTTTAGCACATACCCGCGGCCCTTGGAACAGGCCTCGGGCGGCTACACCCGTGTGGCCCCGCCGGATGCCGGCGTTTTGCCCTTACCGGACCTCGGCGAGCAGGCGGTCGATCATGCCGCGGGCCTGGCCCAGGTAGCCGCCGCCGAACAGGTTTAGGTGATTGAGCACGTGGTAGAGGTTGTACAGGGTCCTGCGGGTCGCGTAGCCCGGATCCAGCGGCCAAGCCTCCCGGTAGGCCGCGTGAAAATCGGCGCCGAAGCCACCGAAGAGCTCGGTCATCGCCAGATCCGCCTCCCGGTCCCCATAGTAGACGGCCGGGTCAAAGACCACGGGCTCTCCGGAGCGCATATAGGCGATATTTCCGCCCCATAGGTCCCCATGGAGCAGCGAGGGTGCCGGTCGGTGGCCGATCAGGGCGTCGAGGCTGGCGAGCAGCCGGTCCCCGGACGGCTGCAGGTGCCGGCCGAAACCGTTCCCGGTGGCAAGCTCGAGCTGAAAACCGAGCCGGTGCTCACGCCAGAAGTCGACCCAATCCCGGCTCGGGGTGTTCCGTTGGTGCGTCGACCCGATGCTGTTGTCGCGGTGCCAGCCGAATTCGCGCGCGGTGACCTGGTGCAGGGCGGCCAGCCGGCGCCCGGCCTCGGCGCCGTTTGAGCGGCCGCCGAGATCGAGGCGCTCCATGACGAGATATGAGTCACCGCCCGCGGCTCCCGTGCAGACCGGCTCGGGCACCCGGATGGTCCCGGTGCCGGCCATCGCCGCTAGGCCCGCGGACTCGGCCTCGAACATCCCAACCCGGTCGGCCCGGTTGATCTTTACGAAGAAGCAGCGGTCACCGTCGCAGAGCACGGCCGCCTCGTTGATGCAACCGCCGCCGACCGATCTGTGTCCTCTCGCCTCGAACCGCTTCCCGGTCGTCGCGCCGATGTGGGCGGCGATCTGATTCCAATGGGTCACGACTGGGGCCTGCCCCCGATCCGCTCGTGAAGCGGGCTCGAGCGAGGGAAATGGGCGCGCAGGAACTCCATCTGATCGGCCAGCACATTGCGGCCCATCAGGTAGATATACTCGGCGTGGGTTGGGGTGAAGGGCACCGCCAGAAGCTCCATGCGCGCGTCCTCGGGGGTGCGGCCGGCCTTGAAATTGTTGCAGCGCACGCAGGCGGTGACCACGTTCCTCCACTGGTCCGCCCCGCCCTTGCTCGACGGGCGCACATGGTCGCGGGACAGGTGCCTTCCGGAGAAGCGGTTGCCGCAGTACATGCACATGTGGTCGTCACGCTGGAACAGGGTGCGGTTCGACAGCGGCGGCACATAGTCGTCGCGGAGCTTGGTCAGGGCGTGGTGCTGACCCAGGGTGGCGATGATCGAGTGGATCTGCAGCTGACTGCGCAGCTGACTGACCGCGTTGACGCCACCGCGAAGCAGGAACAGGGCGTCGCCGCAGGCGTAGGCGACCTGGCCGAGGAAATAGAGCCGGGCAGCGGCGCGGTAGTCCACCCATTCCAGCGGCATCCCTGCCATATCGGTTCGCAGAACCTGTTGGTTCAGTGGTGCCATAGCGGGATAGGATACAGTTCTGCCCGAATGATACACGGACGAACCGGCCGCGCAAGCGCTTAGGGCGGCACGGGCCCGGTGAGCGTGGGGTGGGGCGGTGCGAGCGAGAAGACGGAACCCGTGTCGGTCTCCCGATACCCGCTCCGGCCGACCGGTAGCCTGGGCATCCACATTTTCGGACACCCATAGATAACGTTAATCGCAAAAGGCTTTTTCATAAAATTAGTGATTGGTAGAGTTCTTTACTTCATTGAAAAAGCAGTAATTTTATGACGTGGTCAATTTTTGATCAGAACCGCGAAGAGTCAATAACCACGCACCCTGAACGCCTGTCGACACGGGCTATCCCCAGAGTTATCCACAGCGACTGTGCACCATAGGGGTTTCGTATTGCCCGACAGCAGCTTGCCGTGATTTGATGACGCCCGGCGAAGAATCACGAGCTAATTGAACGAAAGGGTCAGGCAATTAACCAAAGGGGCTCGACATAGCTCGGCGCACGCTAAGGCCCGGGGAGTCAGCCGACCGCGTTCCCGCGTCGCGGGTCTTCTCTCCGAGGCTTGTTCGTGCCGGGTAACTCCAACCCTTTAGAAAACGCCGTCGACCCGCCGATCCTGCGCGTAGCGGTCGCGGCTCCGCTGACGGCCCTGTTCGACTATCTGGCGCCCGCTGGCGTCCCGGCGGACCGGCTCGTGCCAGGCCTGCGTCTGCTGGTTCCGTTCGGCCAGGGTCGGCGAGTGGGTCTGCTGGTCGAGCTGGCGGCGGATTCCGACCAGGACGCGGGCCGGCTCAAGCCGGTCGAGTCGGTCCTCGACCCGCACCCATTGCTCGGTGCCGAGGACCTGTCGCTGATCCGCTGGGCCGCCGCCTATTACCAGCAGTCGGTCGGGGCCGCGTTGCTCGGCGCCCTCCCGGCTCGGCTCCGCCGTCCAGCGCCGCTGGCCGACGACCGGGTGCCGGGGATCAGGGCGACCGAAAAAGGCGTCCGGCTGGACCCCGACGCGCTGTCGCGTGCGCCGAGGCAGCGCGCGGTGCTCGAGCTCACCCGTGCCGCGTCCCGGGGCGTCGAGGTCGCTTTACTGAACGAGCGCCTGGGGGCCTGCGCGGGCGCGATCCGGAGCTTGAGGGAGAAGGGTCTGATCGAGCCCTGCCGGTTGGCCCCCGGACGGCCCCCTGAGCCTGAGGGGCAGACTGAGAGGTCGCTCGAGGCCGGACCGGTGCTGAACGCCGGACAGTCTCGTGCTTTCGAGACGCTGCGCGACGCGCTCGGCCGGTTTAGTCCCTTCCTGCTCGACGGCGTCACCGGCAGCGGTAAGACCGAGGTCTACATCCGGCTGATCGAGACCCTGCTCGCCAATGGGCGTCAGGCGTTGGTACTGGTGCCCGAGATCGGCCTCACCCCGCAGCTTCGGGATCGTCTCTGGCGCCGCCTGCCGGGTCCGCTGGCCGTACTGCACTCGGCCCTGGGCGAAGGCGAGCGGGAGCGTGCCTGGCACCTGGCGGCCAGCGGGCGGGCCAGCCTCGTGCTCGGCACGCGATCGGCGGTGTTCGTGCCCCTGCCCAGGCTCGGTCTGATCGTCGTCGACGAGGAGCACGACCCGTCCATGAAGCAGCAGGAGGGTTTCCGCTACTCGGCGCGCGATCTGGCGGTGCGGCGGGCCCAGCAGGCAGGTTGTCCGGTGGTGCTGGGATCGGCGACGCCGTCGCTGGAGACCCTGCACAATGCCCAGGCGGGCCGCTACGGCTGGCTGCGTCTGCCCGAGCGCGCCGGTCCGGCGCGCTCTCCCGCGGTATCGCTTCTGGACATTCGCGGACAGCCGCTTAGCGCGGGCCTCTCGCCCGTGCTGAGGGAGGGGATGCACGCGGAGATCGCCGCGGGCAATCAGGTGCTGCTGTTCCTCAACCGCCGGGGCTATGCACCGGTGCTGACCTGCCACGACTGCGGCTGGGTCGGCGCCTGCCCCCATTGCGATGCCAGGCTGACGCTTCATCTGGAGCAGCGGCGGCTCTGGTGCCACCACTGCGGCTGGTTTCGGGGCCTGCCCGGCAGCTGCCCGGACTGCCATGGGCCGGACCTGCGAATGCTGGGGCAGGGCACCGAGCGGCTCGAGGATGAGCTGCGCCCCCTGTTTCCGGGCGTCGCGGTCGCCCGCATCGACAGGGACAGTACCCGCCGCAAGGGCGAGCTCGACCGCCTGCTGTCGGCGGTCCGCCGAGGCGAGACGCGCATACTCCTCGGTACCCAGATGCTGGCCAAGGGCCACGACTTTCCCGGCGTCACTCTGGTCGGCATCCTGGACCTGGACCAGGCGCTTTACGCGGCCGACTTCCGGGCGCCGGAACGTACGGCCCAGCTGATCGTCCAGGTCGCCGGTCGGGCGGGTCGGGCCGAGCGGCCGGGGCGGGTGGTGCTCCAGACGCGCCACCCGGAGCACCCGCTGTTGCAGTCGCTGCTTCGCGATGGCTATGGCGGGTTCGCGACCGCGGCATTGGCCGAGCGCGCCGCCGCCGAGCTGCCGCCGTTCGCCCACCTGGCCCTGGTGCGCGCCGATGCCCCGGTCGCCGAGACGGCGATGGATTTCCTGCGGCAGGCGCGTGCGCTGGCGCCGGACCCCGGCGCGTCCCGTGTCCAGCTGCTGGGTCCGATACCGGCCCCGATGGAGCGGCGGGCCGGGCGCTTCCGGGCCCAGTTGCTGGCCCAGGGCAAGGAGAGGCCGGCGTTGCAGCGGTTCCTGGCCGACTGGTGCGTCGCGCTGCGGGCCCAGCCCCGGAGAAACGGCCTTCGCTGGTCCATCGACGTCGACCCGCAGGACATGCTCTGAGGCCAGGTTTCGGGTATCCTTTCGGGTCTTGTCGCGGACACGGCCGGATTAGCCGATCGTCCGCAAAATAACCAAATCCAGTGGCTCGTGGTCCTGTTGGCGCCGGTTTGCACCGGAATCGGACCACGTTGTGGGGCCCGTGCCGCATTTTCGATGAAGCATCAGATTCAAGAGCTGATCCGGGCCGCCCTCGCGACGCTGAGCGCCGAGGACGGGCTGGCCGTCCCCGACCTCCCGGACGCGCAGGTGGACCGCACCCGGGACCCGTCCCACGGTGATTTCGCGACCAACGTCGCGCTGGTGCTCGCGAAGGCGGCGGGAGCCAAGCCGCGGGACCTCGCCGGGCGGCTGGTGGCGGCGCTGCCGGCGTCCCCGCTGATCGCACGGGTCGAGATCGCCGGACCCGGTTTCATCAACTTCTTCCTGGCCGAGGACGCCAGCCGGTCGCTGGTGCCGCGCATCCTGGAGATGGGCCACGGCTACGGTCGCGGCCATATCGGCGGCAGGAGGCGCGTTCAGGTGGAGTTCGTCTCCGCCAACCCGACCGGTCCCCTGCACGTGGGTCATGGTCGCGGCGCCGCCTACGGCGCCGTGGTGGCCGATCTGCTCGAGGCCGTCGGCTTCGAGGTCCATCGCGAGTACTACGTGAACGATGCCGGCCGCCAGATGGACATTTTGGCCACATCGGTCTGGCTGCGTTATCTGGAGCTGTGCGGCGAAGAGCTCGATTTTCCGAGCAACGGCTACAAGGGCGACTATGTCTGGGACATTGCCGCGACCCTGCATCGCGAGCATGGCGACGCCTATCGTGCGGACCACGACGAGGTCTACCGCGGCGCTCCGGCCGATGCGGACCCGGACGGGCAGGGCGGCGACAAGGAGGCCCATGTCGACGCCCTGGTCGCCGCCGCGAAGCGCCTGCTGGGCGACAACCGTTACCGCTACTGCTTCGAGCTCGGGCTGAACACGATTCTCGACGATATCCGCGACGACCTGTCCCAGTTCGGCGTCGAGTACCAGGAGTGGTATTCCGAGCGCTCACTGGCCGAGCGGGGCGCGGTGAATCAGGCCATCGAGCGTCTGCGCGAGTCCGGCCACGCCTATGAGCGGGCCGGTGCCCTCTGGTTCCGATCCACGGACTTCGGCGACGAGAAGGATCGGGTCCTGGTGCGCGAGAACGGCCAGACCACCTATTTCGCCTCGGACATCGCCTACCACATGGACAAGCTGGAGCGGGGCTTCGACCGGGTGATCGACATCTGGGGCGCGGACCATCACGGTTACGTGCCGCGGGTGAAGGCGGCGCTGACCGCGCTCGGCGACGATCCCGGGCGGCTCGACGTGCTGCTGGTCCAGTTCGCGATCCTCTACCGCGGCGGGGAGCGGGTTCAGATGTCGACCCGGTCCGGCGAGTTCGTGACCCTGCGCCAGTTGCGAAAGGAGGTCGGGCGCGACGCCGCCCGGTTCTTCTACGTCATGCGCCGCTGCGAGCAGCACCTGGACTTCGATCTGGATCTGGCCAGGTCCCAGTCGGCGGACAACCCGGTCTACTACGTCCAGTATGCCCACGCCCGGGTATGCAGCGTGTTGCGGCAGGCGGCCGACCGGTGCCTGGACGTGGAACCGACGTCCGGCACCACGAACCTGGAACGCCTGACCGAGGACCACGAGCAGGCCCTGCTGCGAACCCTGGCGCGCTACCCGGAGGTGGTCGAGGGCGCGGCGCTCAACGCGGAGCCCCATCAGCTCACCGCCTATCTGCGCGAGCTGGCGAACGATCTGCACACCTACTACAACGCCCATCAGTTCCTGGTCGAGGATGCGGCGCTGCGCGATGCGCGCATCAAGCTGATCCTCGCGGTCAGGCAGGTGCTGCGCAACGGACTCGGACTGATCGGCGTCTCGGCGCCGGAGAGCATGTGAGATGACCACGGATTATCGGCGGGGCAACAGCACGCGACCCGCACCGAAGCGCCGGCAGGGCCGCTCCTGCGTCTGGTGGTTCCTGCTGGGGGCGATGACCGGCATGTTCGGCGTCGGGCTCTACTGGATGCTCAGCCTGTCGGCCCTGGTGCCCCCGCCGAGCCTGACCACGGCCGCGCCGCCGCGGCCGGCCCCGCCGCCGCCGAGCTTCCAGTTCCCCAATATTCTGCGCGACACCGAGGTCGACATCGGGAGCGGTCCGCCGCCACCACCGCCGGCACCCCGTCCCGAGCCGCCGCAGGCGGCGCCGAGCGAGCCGGCTCAGACTCCGACGGCGGCGGCCGGCAGCGGCGCGTACCTGCTTCAAGTCGGGTCCTTCAACCGGGCCTCGGACGCCGAACGGGTCAAGGCCCAACTTGCTCTGCTCGGAATCTCGAGCCGCGTGGAAACCTTCACCGCCAAGAGCGGCAAGCTCTACCACCGGGTGCGCACCGGCCCCTACCCGGGAAAGCAGGCGGCCGCGGACGTTCGCGCCCGGCTGAAGCGCGAAGGCATGGACAGCATGGAGATCCCGATCAAGTGACGCACCCGCGAGGGTGACGGGCGGCTCCCGGGTTTCGCCACGGCTGGAGCCAATACCCGGGGCATCCCCCCGCGTGCGCGGTCACAGGCGCGGCAGTCCCCTAGCCAGGCGGAACCCCGGGTAGCGAAAGGCGCCAGGCGGATCGACTGGATCTGCTCGTCGTCGTCGCCAGCTCCGGTCAGGTCGCCGCGTCGGTCATTATCGTAATGAGCAGCGAGCGCGCTCGGCTCATGCCAACGTAATGGTCCGGTACGGCTTCGGCGGCAGTGGCGGGCCGCGGCAGATCGATCAGTATCACCGCCTCGTTCTCTAATCCCTTGAAATGTTGGATCGGAGCGAAGCTGATTCGCTGTGGCGGGAAGTCGAACACGGCGTATTCGTCGAGCTCGATGATGTCGGTGGCGAGTGCTTGTGGCAACAGGACGGCCGCCGATTCGCTAAAGGACAGTGGCGACAGGATGCTGATTTCGCTTTGCGACAGTCCACCCGGCCCGGTGAGACGTTCGATCTCGTCTGCCAGGACTGAAGCGGCCTCCTTCCGGCTCGCCGCATTATGATGAACCACTTTTGGCCCTTCTCCGGTTCCGCGCACCCCCATGTCGGCGCCTAGGAGCGACTTGAACTTGCTCCAGGATCTGGCGCGTGTTGCGGCAGTTGCGCGTCAGTGGAACCCGTGTCGCGCTGTAGGATTCCAGCAAGGCCAGTGCGTCCGGATCCGGCGCACCGAAATAGCCCGCCTGATTGTTGAGATCATGGAAGAAACACCATTGCCCGTTCTCCAGTCCACCCGCGAGGACAGCGTCCAGCTTTCCCAGGGGCTCCATGTCGAGCAGGTCCTGTCCCTCGTCGACGATCAGCGCGTCGAACCGATCGATGCCGGCTCGGCCCGCCGCGGTTCGCACGTTCTTGGCAACACTGACCGTGACTCCGGGCATCGAGAATTTCTTCTCCAGCCACCGCTTTAGCCACGGAGACTGGCAGGCGAGCAGGACCTGTTTGCCGGATGCCGACCAGCGACGGGCCAGCTCCATGCCGAGAAAGGTCTTGCCGGTGCCGGCCCCGCCGGTGCAGATCACCCGGGGATTGGCATCGACGATGTCGAGCAGGCCCATCTGGTCTTCGGTGAACGAGGCAACCCTTTCCTCCAGCTCGTCCAATGTCACATGCAACGGGATACCGACATCGAATTCCGGTCGCAGGAATCGCTTCACCGCACTCACGGCTTGGTCGCTCGCGCCCTGGCCCTTTCCATGGTTACGTCCGTGCCAATAGCGAAACAGGCCGGACAGCCAGCGCTCCATCGTTCGCATCGTGCGCGCGTCGGCCACCATCGCCTGGTCCCATTCGGCGCTGGAGACGGACCAGTCGCAGTCCGGGAAGATCACCCCATAGCCCCAGGTGAGCTGCGAGGAGATCGCGGGTGGCAAGTCGGACTCGACCCGCTTGCGCAGCCCATGCATCGCCGATTCCGCCTGCCGAAACGGGCTCTCATGCAGGCGGTTCCGCTGGCCCGTTCGGTCGGTCGAATACCAGACACCGTCCATGGCAGGAGATGCCGCCGCCCTTGACCTCCAGGACCAGCACACCGGGTCCGCCGACGATGACGAAGTCGATCTCGCCAAATCGTTTGTAGGCATGGCGGGTCAGGTTCAGCGAGTGGAAGGCCGACAGGTCCGAATCCGTGTCATGCTCGAACGCAGTCCTCAGCCGGTCGAACACACGCCACTCGCCACTGCTGTCGGTTTTGTGCGGAAACGACGGGATCATCCGCATCTCGCGCCCCTCACCCCTTCATCGCCGAGCGGACATCGGCCTCGATCTTTAGTGGCACGGATGTCTTGGCGAGCGACTCGAACAGTAGGCCAGGATCGACCTCCGTATTGACCGCCTTGACGTCGCCGTCGATCAGCAGATGGGCGCCGCGACCGTCCACCTGCAAGCGGTAGTCGCCCTTGCCCAGGCTGATCCGGGTCTTCAGGACCTCTTGCCATCCCATTCCCCGGGCCAGTTTGAGGGCTCCATCGCGCTGACGTTTGGTCCAGCGCGGAGTCATCCGGGTTGCAGAAGCTCCAGCAAAGGGCGAACCCGCGGAGGAGCGGGCCCGAGATCCAGCCCGCTGCCCTGGTGCTGTTGGGCCATGGCCGCCATCCGGTGGGTCGTCGCGGCAGTAAGTCCGGGGGTGTCCTTCAGAGTCTGGGGGATCCCCATCCAGCCACTGCGGGCACCGAACAGCGCCGCCGCGACCACCAGGTCCTGATCCGTCAAGAGGGGCTGATCCAGCGCAAGTGCAAGCAGCTCGTCGCAACCCCGGCGCAGAAAGAACAGGATCAGACCGCGGGAAAAGGGCCGCGGGTGCCGCTTCAGAAGCTCCGAGGTGGTGGCATCGCCGAGACCGAGCAAGCCCCTTCAGGTCGTCGATCAGACGCGTCAGTGCCTCCTGCCACTTCGGCTCGGTCAAGCGCTGCCGTTCCTCGTCGAGGGTATCCAGCACCGCCTGATGGGTGTCCGGCGCGCACCAGGTCCCGGTATTCTTGTCCGCGTCGACCTTGGCGCCGACGATGGCGCCGAGCAGTCGAATCAGTGTTCGGGTCTGTACCTCGCTCTCGTCCGGAGCGCCGGTGCCCTTCGCCCATTGGAGCACCGCATGCAGTAGCGGATCGTCGGTGTGGTCGGGCGCCGACGTCGGCGGGATCGGCCAACCGCCGTGCGGCCTCTACCAAGGCATTCCCCCGGTTGCCGAGCCCGACGAGCAGGGCCTGCACCGCGCCGACCGCCGAGACCTGGTGCGGCGACTGATCCCGATCGGGCAGCGCCAGTCCCTCGATCGGCCAGGACGGACCGCGGTCCCGACCGGAACAGGCTTGGCCTTGACCTGCTGCTTGTAGGCATCGATCGGGACGTTGGCATAGTCCGCGGCCTGCTCGCGGAACGTCGCACGGGCCTCCTTGGACGGAAACAGGATGGCTTGCAGCCAGCCGATCGGCAGCGGCGCCGGAACGAAGAGCATCTGCTCGTCGCCGCTCGCCTCGTCGGGCCATTGCAGCTCCCGCAGCTGCCCCTGGCCGTCGAGCGCCCGGATCGGGCCGCGCAGTGTACCCAGGTCGATGGCGGCAGCGACGCCCTCGGAGGTGACGCGCCTCCGCGGTCGCCTGCTCCAGCGCACCGGGCGGGAATTCGCTCCGCGAACAGCGGAATCCAGCCCGGCGCGACGGACAACGGGTCCAGGTAGTACTTGCGTCCGAACCCCTTGGGCCCGGTCACCAGCCCCGCGGCCAGCAGGAACATCAGATTGAGCTGATTCGTCGCCAGGTGCCAGACCAGGCGCGGCTCCGCGCTACGGGTGAGCCTCCTGGGCGTCAATTCGAGCTCGGGTTGTTCGGACATGTCATCTCCAACGTCTCAGGATGTTTTCGTCTTTCGGGCAGGATGGCCTCGATCGGACAGTCGCGCCCGCCCTGGCGCAGCAGGATCACTTGTTCACGGGCGCGGGAGACCATGACGTAGAAACAGGCGCCTCTTTTCGTCCATCCAAACACTGTCGTCGAGATGACAGTGGTATTCGTCGATGTCCGCCAGGAAGACGCTGTCGAACTCCAAGCCCTTCGCCGACTGTGCATTGATGACGAAGATCCCGCCTTCCGAGAAGCGGTGATCGCCGTTCGTCCTCACCGGATGCATAGGTAACGACCCGGGGCCGCCCGTGATCCAGGGCCACCGGGATTCGCTTCAGCGCATCGAGCCAGCGTTGCCGACATTGGTTGTTCGGCGTGATGATCCCGATCAGCTTTCCCGAATCGCGGTCCGCCAGCTTCAGCACTCGCCGAACGACTTCATCGCCGTCCCAGCGACAGCTCGGGACCGTAGTCCACGAGGACCGGCGTGCGGGCGCAAGGCCGATTCACGGGCACGTTGACCGGCGGGCTCGCCGGGTCCTCGACGCAGAATGCGCGGGCGAGCCGGGCGACGCGATCGCAGTTGCGGTAGTTCTCCGTCAGCTCGATTCGATCGCTGGTATCGATGGCCAGCGCGTTCTCGATGTCATGCACACTGCTGTTCTCATCGGTGATCTGCTGGTTCTGGTCGGCGACGACATAGAAGTTCTCGAAGCCCAGCTCGGTGAGTGCGCCATAGAAATCGGGCGGCATGTCCTGACCTTCGTCGATGACGACAAAAGGGGTAATCGGTGGAGGGATCACCTCGGGCGCTCGGCTCAATCCCGCGTTTACCTGCTCCCAGTCGATTTGGTAGGCGTTCCCGTTTCGCACCGGACAAGGTTGGGACAGCGCTCGGCGGTAGACGCTCTTGAGCCATCGAATCCAGGGGTGAGCATTCACCGCGCCCCCCACGAGCTCCCGGCTGGCCTCCAGCAACAACTGGTTGTAGACGAGAAACACATACTGCTGACCGCCCATTAGCCGATGCTGTCGGCGAGTGCGGAGAAGGGCGACCACGGACTTGCCGGTCCCCGGGCCGCCGACGATCAGGTGACAGCCCTCGTTCGGCAGGAGTCGGGCACGCTCCTGCTCCTTGCTCAGCTCTTGAATATCCGGGAGCGCCCAAGCCCGCTTGGCCATGACGATCAGTCCCCGCCGGCGAAGGCCAGCAGCGGTTGGATCGTGCCGCCGAGATCGCCGGCGACGAAGACGCGGTCGAGCAGCAGGTTGCCGAACTGGCAGCTCGGCTCCGGCACCAGGGCGCAGGCATGGCAGGCGGCACGGTTGAGCTGGCTCGGTCCCTGGCCCTCGTGCTCGGCGCAGACCGGGTCCAGGGAGCACCAGTCCGCATGATCGAAGACGCTCGCGAGCAACTGAATGAAGCGCGCCTCGGCTGCGCCAGCTCGGCGAGTCCGCCCAGGGAGCCTGCGATGTCCGGTACTGCCACGTAGGCGAGGATGCCGGTCATCGGTGTCTTGCCGCCGGCGCAGTAGATGCGCTCGCGGATCGAGGCGGCCGGGTAGCCGGCCTCGGCCTCCAACCGGCGAATCAGCAGGTGCGCCAGCGTATGCAGCAGGATGAACCTGGGGGTGAGCGGTGACGGCGGCTCCTCGTTGAGGCGGATACCGGCCTGCTCCAGGCGCTGCTGCATGGTCCTGGCGCGGCTGTACCAGGCCGTCCTGCCGCTCCCAGCGCTGTAGCATCGCCTCGTCCAGGGTGAAGAAGATGCCTTCGCCATAGAGCTCGATCGCCGGCAGCCAGGGTTGGCTGCCGTCGAGGTCCGGCGGCACCAACCGGCCGGCGGGCTCCATTTTATCGCCGGTGCTGTTCGGACGGATGCGGTCGTCGAACCGCTGGTCGACCCGCGCGAAGCCGAGGAAGATGCGAATCTCGCGCAACCGGGTGACGGCCACCAGCTGATGCACGGCCCCCCGAATTACCCGCGTTCGCGATCCTTCGCCGTCGCCGAGCGCCAATTCCCGCCAAGCCGCAGTCTGGTCGTCGGTGATGAAGTCCTCTCCCTCGCAGCTGGTCGGGGATCGGCTTGGTCAGGGCCTGGTACTCCTTCTCCTGCAGCTGGCCGTGGGTCGCGGTCTCGCCGTAGAGCGGCCACCCCTTGTCGATCTCCCGTAGGGCAGCTTCCAGCGCCTGCGGGGTGCAGCCGAATTCGTCGGACAGGCGCCGCAGCAGGACCCGGCGCTGCCAGGGCGGTGCGGCAACGCTCCAGCTCGTTGCGCGCGGCGTGGTTGCGATACAGCCGATCCAACACACTATCGCGCGCCACTTGGGACTCGGGTGGGATCACCAACCCTGCGGTCACCCGTGGTAGGTAGAGCCTTGGGTCGTTGACCTCCAGGACCTCGAACTCTAGTTTGCTGGGAACGGTGTCATCCGTCGGCCGCTTCTGCCAAGGCTGGCGGGCGGAATCGTCGTCCGGCGCTGCAAGGGCTGCCGCGGATTGAAGCCTGTCTCTGGCTATTGCATCTCTCGCAGCGCAGCATCCATTGCCCAGTTTTGGTGTTGCGCTGCAGGTGAAGGTAGGGCTCTTCCCGTTTCTCTCGACAGTCTTTCCCTGAGCCCGGTCCCTGGTGCGCGAGAAAATGCCATGGGACATCCTTCAGTCCGCCGTCGGGATGGGCGAGCACCCAGTCCACCTGTCGCAGGCGGGATTGCTTCGCGCAGCTGCAAACGGGAGTCCTTGGTCGCTCCATCGTCTCGATTCTCCTCGGAGCGCCACGGCAGGTAATGGAGCAGTCCGCAGCTAGGGCAGCGTGTCCATCCGGGGAACCGCAGTGCTGGTACACAGACACAGTACTGTCGACCGCTCCGTTCTCGGCCAGACGGGCGAGAGGGGGTTGCCGTAGGGTCTTGTGGTCCAGGCCGAGGGTCCCGCGAAGCAGGTCCACATAGCAGAGTGGCTCCCCCGCCGTCTCGCCGCTCTTGTCTGTCCAGTAGCCGATGTCCTCGACCACGAAAAGGTCGTTGTCCGCTCGCACCAGGGCGCCGACGCCGCTGTAGCCGATCAGATGGGACCAGCGGGTCGGGACGAACCGTTTCATAGGATCTTGACCACCCCCGTATTCTCGACATTGCGCATGTTGTTGAGGGTCGGCCACTCACCCTTGCACCGGTCTTCGTGGCTGTAGAGCAGCCGCATCGCACGCCGGTCGCGGTCGGACCCCGAGTAGACCAGCCCCTGCTTCTGCTCCGCGGCGCGGTGAGCAGCGTCTGCCCACTGCTCCACCAGCCGGCGGATGTGGGCGGCCGTCTCATCGCCGCGCTGCGGGTCTGCGTCTCGGCAACGCCGGATCAGTACCTCGATCAGCCTGGAGACCTCGGGCCGGGTGGGATCGAAAGCGGCGGCGCGCGCATTGGCGGTCAGCCGGTCGCTCGAATGACGCACCGCGATCACCAGGGCCGCATGCAGCGCGCGCAGACGGGCCTGGTAGGTGTAGGGAGTGACGCTGGTGGGCTCGACGAAGCGGTAGAAGGCCTCGTGGTAGGCGCGAAAGCTCTCGTAGTGTGAGAGGCTCCGGGCCTGATCGCGGTAGTAGTTGGCGATGACGATGCCCGGGATGGCACCGCGGCCGACGCGGCTGCTGGCCTGGATGTACTCGGCCGTGGTCAGCGGCTGACCGTTGATGACCATCAGCGCGAGCCGGGGGACATCGAGGCCGACCGAGATCATGTTGGTGGCCAGCGCGAGATCCAGCGAGTCGTTGCTGTCGCGCGGGTGACCGAGCCGCTCGAAGCTGCGGGCGTTCTCGTCCGCCGACATGTGGCTGGTGAGCTGGGTGACCCGGTCCGCCAGCTGTAAGCGCCAACGCTCCGGTGGGTCGACCGGACTGTCTCCTTGATGCGCATCCGTCCCCAATTGCGAGCGCTGCTCCTGCCATTCCCGTTGAAGCAGCTCAATCGATTCCTCGATCTCGCGCAGTGCGTTGCGGCTGACCCCGACGCCCTTGAGGCTGCCGTGATAGACGAGCAGGGTCCACCAGGCATCGAGCAGGGCGTCCCGGTCCGCCACCGCGTCACCGAAAAGGGCCTCGGGTGCCGACAGCAGCGCGGCCGCGAGCGGGGCCAGGCAGCGCTGCCGATTGCGGGCCGGCGCCAGATAACCGACGTAGAGACGGCCCGGTTTCTCATCGGACGGCGCGATGGTCTTGGCGAAATAGGAGTTGTCGGCGCTCAGGCCGGGCGGCGGAAAGATCGCGGCGACCCGGCCGTAGAGCCTTTCGACCTGCTCGCCGGCCATCCGGATCGTCGCGGTGGATGCGATGTACTTCGGGTGCATCCCGCGCATCCGCAGCACGGTCTCCAGCCCTGCCTCGTAGAGACCGGCGATCGAGCCCAGCGCACCGGAGATTAGGTGCAACTCGTCCTGGATGATCAGCTCCGGCGGACGGTTACCGTCACGGCCGAAGAAGCTGGAGGTGCGCTCCTCCCAGGCGAGGCGCGCGAACTTGTCGATGGTGGCGAGCAGCAGGGTTGGCGGCGAATCGTAGAGTGCGGAATCGACCACATTGCAGGGGAGTGTGCCATCTGCCTTAGCACCGAAATCGCAATCGGCATTGGTGCAACGGAATCGAAAATGCCGCGCGCCGGCATCGAAATTATTACGTGGGGGGAACGCCGCGCCACACCAGGGGCAGGTCTCCAGCACCAACAGGCTCGGTGGACGCTCCTGTCCATCCTCGATCGCTTCCTTCAGCGTCTTCTCGGCTTCCTCGAAGGTGTTCGGGCTGGATGCGCGCCCGACCCAGAGGCCCAATGTAACCGGCTCCACGCCCAGCAACTCGGGCTGCCTGCGACGCATCAGCTCCATCGCGCAAATCAGCCGGGCCGCGCGGCGGAACTGATCCTTGGTGAGAAGCCGCAGCGTGTAGCGCATCAGCACCGTGGTGCCGCCGCCGCTGGCCTTGTACCTGAGTCGTCGCCACCAGATCACTAAGGCCATCAGACCCAGGTAGGCCTCCGTCTTGCCGCCGCCGGTGGGGAACCAGATCAGGTCGACCACGTCCCGGTCATCGGCATCCTCGTCGATTGCGGACGCGATGGTCAGCAGCAGGAAAGCGAGCTGAAACGGGAACCAACCCGGTGCCTTTTTTGGGTTTCCGCTGACGGGGCGCCGCCCCATCTGGCTTGCCATGGCCTCGTTGGCGAGGCCGAAGGCACGGGCGGCGGTTTCGTCCTCGCGCAGCAGATCGACGCCTGCCTGCATCCGATGGGCCGCCGTGCGCATACGTGTCACGATGTTCTCGGCGGTCCGATCGTAGCGGGTGTCCAGGTCCGCGATGGATCTTGCCCGCTTTTCGATCCAGGACGCGTAGCCGGCGACGAATCGGTCCAAGGCGTCGCAGACGTGTTCGCGATCAGCGGCGATCACTGCGAGCCGCTCGAAATCAAGCGCAACTTTGTTTTCGTTCCCCGCTTCTGGGTCGACGCGCGGTACCTCGGCTCTCGGCAGGAACTCGGCGCGGATGCTGGCCACCCTATTGCCTCTGAGTTCCCAATCGACCGCCGCACCATGGCCGATGGCATAAATGATCTGATTCCGGTAGCGGAGCTCCAGCTCTTGCTCATCGTCGCTCAGCAGGTGGAAGTCCGCGCGCGGATAAGGGCCGACAGCGCCTTGGTGGACGAAGCATTCCAGTTCTACCTCCAGCAGGGACCGTTCGTTCTGCTCGCGCAGTTCGACCTTAACATCAGCGTTTCGCCGTTGGTCGCCGACCCGCTGGATGTTGCTGAGCGAGACCGTTACCAGCCACCCGTCCGCATGGGGACGCCAAAGGACAAAAAGCTCGGCGAGCGGCTCGAATACAGGCTTGCGAAAAGGATTGTCCAACTCGCGATCCGGTACTCGCAACGTATGTGCCTCGCTGTCACCTTGCCCGAGCGGAACTCGTTGCCACGTATCCACAGCACCCCGACGTCGGAACTCGTAGCGAACGGCACGCGGGATCAGCTGAATCTCAATGGAATCGCCGTGGACGAAGAATGAGAAGCCCACCGAGGATGGCGGCACGATCCTTCGCTTGGGGCGGCTAAGGCCGGACGCCTCGGTACCCGCCTTTTCCTCGTCTCCCAAGGAGCCTTCGTAATCCTCCTGGTCGCCCTCATCCTCGGCGGTATCTTCCCCGTATTCACCCACCAGGACGGGAAAAAGTATCCCGGTCTGAAAGCGCTCCAGCGGTCGAATCCCGTTCAGCGTATTGGCGTCAGCATCCGTCGCGTCCGGGTTGGCGGGGCCGATGAGGCAGCGACGCAGCCAGCGGTAGACCTCGTTACGCGATTCCGAGTTCATGGATCAGAACGGCGTGGCAGGGCTGGCGGCACGCCGACAGAGGGTCGGCAACGGGGAGCATGACGCGGCCCGCGTAAGGCTCAACGGTGAGCAGTCAAGCGTGAGCAACGGACATCCCCACCAGGAAACACCCAGACCGAATGATTGTCTACGCCACCAGTCCATGGCGGCGTTCGATCCCGTGCCTCAGTGCGACAGCTCAGAAGGGCACCCAATCATCGAAGGGCTCCCTATCATCATCCTTCTTTTTCTTACCGTTCGGCGGTGGCGGTGGAGTAAGAGAGTCGAGCATCTGCATCCCGTCGGCAACCACCTCCGTGGTATAGCGATCCTGACCCTCCTGCTGCCACTTCCGGGTCTGCAGCCGCCCCTGGACATAGACCATCGCGCCCTTTTGTAGATACTGTTGCGCAATCTCCGCGAGCCTGCCGAAGAGCACCACGCGGTGCCATTCGGTCCGCTCCTGCCTCTCGCCAGTGGTCTTGTCGTTCCACTGCTCCGACGTCGCGAGGCGCAGATTGGCCACGGCGCTGCCGCCTTGGGTAGATCGCACCTCAGGATCGGCACCTAGGTTGCCGACCAAGATCACCCTATTGACGCTTCCTGTGGACATCGTGTTCCTCCGGCCTGACCAATGGCTATGGGTGGAGGCTATTAAAACCGCATAGAGGGGTCGGCCACAAAGAGCGCGTGGTTTCGGAGGCCTCGCCGGCAATCTATTGCGTGATTCCCCATTGATTGGACGCCTAATGCCTTGTGCCACGCCCACCTATGTTCCGATCTTTGGCTTGTAGCCAACGGGACTAGTGTCGCGCAACTGAAAAGTGAAAACGTATGCAGATCGCACACATTGGAGAGGGTCCTGACCTGACAGGATCAGGAGTCTTTGGAAACTCGGCCTCGAAAGCCGGTTGCCCGAAGCTCAGCCAAGGGCTCCGCGGCGCGTTAACCTCGAGCGCGGAGGCGGGATCGATCAACGCGTGACCGGGTTAACCCCGCCGACGCGGCTAAACGGCGGGTGGACCGGCCGCCCCGGTTGCTCCCCGGACCAGGATATGTCTTTGACCAGCTCCGAGGCCGCGTGAGCGGCGCGGCGAGTCAGTTCGGTAGTCCCCGCGCCAGCCTGAACCCGGTGTCGTCGCTCTGGCGGGAGTAGAAGTCCCGCCAGCGGTTGGCGGAGCGGATCTCCTTCGGCGGGAAGCTCCAGGCGCCGCCGCGGATGACCCGCTTGCCGCAGTCGGGCTTGTCCAGGGGACTCCCGTCGGCGGGCGCCTGCGTCGAAGCGGTCGTGCCAGCAGTCCGCGACCCATTCGAAGACGTTGCCGGCGGTGTCGTGCAACCCGAGTCCGTTGGGCGGGAAGCTCCCCGCCGGGGCGCTGCGCTCGCCGTCCCACAGGCTGCCGCAGCCGGCGCAGTTGGCCCTGTCCTCGCCGGGCTCCTCCCCCCACCAGAAACGGGTCTCCGTCCCGGCCCGCGCCGCGTATTCCCACTCCGCATCGGTGGGCAGCCGGTAGGGCTCGCCGGTCTGACCGGCCAGCCAGTCGGCATAGGCCCGGGCATCGTCCCAGGAGACGTTGACCACCGGGCGGCGGCCCCGGCCCCAGCCCTGGTCGTCCGGGCAGTCTCTACCGGTCGAGGTGCAGAAGCGGTCGTATTCCTCGAAGGTGACCTCGTAGACCCCCAGCGCGAACAGGTGCCAGGCGGATCGACTGGACCTGCTCGTCGCCGTCGCCATCGCCGGTCAGGTCGCCGCGTTGGAACGGGCCGCCGCGCAGGGCGACCATCAACGGGGCGGGGCTACCGTCGCGCATCTGATCCCGCAGCAGGGAGGCGGTCGGCAGCCGGGTGCGAAATCCGTCTCCGATCCCGCCGGGGGCCGACGGACGCGGAATCACGTCGATCGCCAGGGCGGACACGTCCGCCGCCGCCAGCCGCAGCTCGTCGCCGAGGCGGTTTCGCAGTTGAAGCTCGGCGGTCAGCAAGGTGCCGCGCAGCGGCGGCAGGACGCCGTCGCGCTCGATGCGCGCGCGCGGCTCACCGCCGTCGCCCGGCTCCAGGTCGATCAGGAAGATATCCTCCCGGCTCACCAGGGCGAGGCCGGTTTCGCCCTGGACCAGTATGTCCCGGTTGAGCAGTCGGCCGAGCATGCGGTCGCCGTTCTGCATCTCCACCAGGTCGCTGACCGGCGCCAGCTTGGCGCGGATCCTGTGCCGGGCGAAGTCCACCCGCAACAGGTCCCCAGGCGCCGGATACAGGGCCGGCTCGTCGACGCGGAACAGGGTGAGGCTCTCGGCGGCGATGCGGCCGGTAAAACGCTCTCCCTCCCAGGTGCGTACGACGGTCTGGCCGTCGCCCCTGGTCTGCCGTTCCAACCGGGCCACGAGATTGCGGGGGATCGACAGCCGGCCGTAGTCGGTGTCCAGGGCGAGTCGCTCGAATGCCAGCGTGCCCAGATGGGAGTCGCCGTTGCGCAGCAGGATCACGTCGTAGGGTCGCTCGTCGGCGGCGATAGCGATCACCGGGGAGAGGAGCAGGATCAGCAGACCAGCCGCCAACGAGCGCATGGAGTAACGCCTCCGAGTAGGTCAAGGCGGCGATGATTGCGCCTTTCCTGGGAGGTCGCCAGTGTCAGACGGGCGCTCGCGGACGGGTCCAGAGCCAAGGGGTCGGCTTGACGGGGCTCTGACACGTAGCCGGCCGCGCGGCTAACCCGGCTCCCGGGCTCAGCTTCCTCAGTCAGCCGCTTCCACCGATCGCGGCAGTACGCCCTTGGCGATGCGCTTGGTCAGGGCATAGATGCGCTTGAGCTTGTCTACCGCCTCCATCTCCAGCCGAAAGAGCTCGAGGCTGATGGGGTGGGCCGCCGTCAGCTCGCCGACCTGATGGTGCAGGGCCTGCTCCACCAGCAGATGGACATCGTCCTTGAGTGCGAGCACGTCCTGGGCCGCCTTCTGGTCGTTTTTCTCCACGGCGCGGATCGCCGCCTCCAGCGCGCTCGCGACGGCCGTCTGCAGGTTCTGGTAAAGCTCGTTCAGGGTGTCGGTGGGCCTCATGTCTTTCTCGCGCGCCTCGTCGATGAGCGCGAGCAGATCGTCGGCGATCAGATCGGCGACGCTCTCGAGGTTATCCGCGGCGCTGACCAGCCACACGAACTCCTGGCTCTCCTCCGGCGTCATGCTGTTGATGTGAAGCTTTCTCAGATACTCGACGATCGCGCTGTAGAGGACATCCACCTTGTCCTCGCTCCGGCGAATGCGGTCCGACGCCTTGGGATCCTCCACCGCCGCCGGAATGGCGTCGAACATCGCGATCAGGATTTCACCCAGGTGGCCGATCTCGAAACGGGCGCGCTCCAGTGCCAGCGCCGGTACGCCGAGCAGTTCCTTGTCCAGGAACTTGGGGCGCACGATGATGCGCTCGGGCTCCCCGCGGTACGGCACCAGGCGCTCCACCAACCTGGCCAGCGGCACCGTGAACCAGATAAAGATGAAGGTGTTGACCACATTGAACAGCGTGTGGGCGTTGGCGATCTGGCGCGGGACCTCGGCGGCCATCCGCTCGATCCCCGAAAGGTCCGGGTACGCGGGCGAGATCGATTCGACGAATGCGGCGAACCGGGGGATGAAGAACACCCAGATCAGTACGCCGACCACATTGAACAGCACGTGCACCACCGCCGCGCGGGTCGCCTCCACCGGCTTTCCGATCGCTGCCAGTAGGGCGGTGACGCAGGTTCCGATGTTCGAGCCGAAGGCCAGCGCGATGCCCGCCGGCAGGCTGATCAGTCCCTCGGTGGCCATGACGATGGCGATGCCGGTGGTCGCCGCGGAGGACTGCACCAGTCCGGTGAACACGGCGCCGACCAGGATGCCGAGCACCGGGTCCTCCATGCGCTTCATCAGCTCGAGGAAAGGCTCGTAGCTGCGCAACGGGTTCATGCCCTCGCTCATGATACCCATGCCGAAGAAGATCAGGCCCAGACCCATCAGCATCTCGCCGTACTGGCGGATGCGCTCCTCCTTGGCCGTGAACAACATCAGGAAGCCGGGGGCCACCAGCAGCAGTGCATACTGGGTGACGTTGAAGGCCACGATCTGGGCGGTAAAGGTGCTGCCGATGTTGGCGCCCATGATGACGCCGATGGACTGGGGGAAGGTCATGACCCCGGCGGTGATGAAGCCGACCACGAGCACCGTCGTCACCGAGGAGGAGTTCAGCACCGCGGTCACGAACGCGCCGGTGATGGCGCCCATGAAGCGGTTCTTCGTCAATCCCTCCATCAGATTCTTCAGGCTGTCCCCGGCGGCAGCCTTGAGCCCGTTGGACATCTGCTCCATGCCGAACAGGAACAGGGCCAGTCCGCCGAACAGGCCCATCAGCAGCCGCAGCCAGTCGATCGTCTGTCCGTCTCCGGTCTCGGCGAGAGCGGGGGACAGCACGAGCAAGGCCGCCGCGCCCACGGCTAGGCTCGAACCTGGATTCCTGCGTTGGGAAACGAGCGAAAGGGGATTCCACATGGTTCGGCTCCGAGGGGCGGGAACGGGGAGTCGGCGGGGTCGCAAATCCAACGGCTCGGGTAGCGAGCGCCGGAGGATAGGCCCAAGGCTGAAGGCGGACAAGGTCGGGCAGGATCCCGACGCTCGCTCGATAGCCTGGCGCGGCTCAGACCGGCTGCTTCAGTGCCTTGTCCCGGTTCAGGTGCGCCGCCAGCGCGCTGTCCATGCCCACGGCGTGTCGCTCGAACCAGTCGGGAAGCTGCTCGCACACGTAGGTCCTCACGGCCATGATCTGGCCGTTGCCCAGGTGGCGCGCGTTTTCGGTCATCTCCTGCAGCACCCGCGCGTGCTCGTGGCTGTGCTCGGCGATCTCCGGAAAACCGCTGCGGCGCATCAGCACCTCCTCGGAGGCGAAATGGGCGCGGGTGTGGTTCAGCAGGTCCGAGTACAGGTAGGCGAAGGTCGCGTGGCTGGCCTCGGCCATGCCGTTCACCAGCTCCACGAATTCCCGGTGATTCCGGTCCATGGCCGGCACGCCGAGCAGGAATCGCCGGTCGAAGTCATCGATCAGGGACATCGCTCCTCCAGGATCGCCAGTCCTTTCACAGGGTTCCGGCCGCCGGGCGGGTGCCAAGCGCCGAGGGGTCGCGTCGATCTTCGTTTTTATTTTGGGGCGCGCCCCCGCGCGGTCGTGCAACGCGGGGAAGCTGTCGCGGCGGACGGCACCCTCGCGGGCAGCGGGCGTGAAGCAACACCCTGGGCGCGTCGGGTCGCGGTAACGCGATGATAGCCGAGATTGACCAGATCCGGGGCCGCGGCGGCCGTCAACCGCGGGGCTCGTTCAAGGCTTCCGATTCCGGGTCTTTGGGCGGGGCGTGGCCTTGGTCGGTCGAGGCCCGGCCTTGTCGGCGCTGCGGGGACCGTCTCGCCGGGGGCGCTCCGAGGCATACCCGTCGCGTGGGGCCATCGGCCGCCGGCTCTGGCCGGAATCCCCGCGCACGGTCCGGTCGGGACGCCGGCCGGGGGCGTCCAGGACCGAGATGCGCAGGGCCCGGCCGCGGACGTAGACTCGTTTCAGGTGGTGGAGCAGCTCGCGCGGCATGCCCGACGGCAGATCGACGATGGAGTGGTCGTCGCCAATCTCGATGCGGCCGATATAGCGGCCCTCGAGTCCAGCCTCGTTTGCGATCGCGCCGACGATCTCACCCGGCGTGACCCCGTCCCGGCGGCCGACCTCGATGCGGTGACGAACCATGTCTATCGACCGGCGATCCCGCTCGCCGTGACTCGAGTCCCGGTCATGCGGCGGCCGTTGATGCGGTCGGGCCTCGCCGCGGTCGTCCCGCACGGCCCGTTCCCGAGCAAATCCGGCTCGTTCCGGTCTGTCGCGCCGATCATCCAGGCCCGTCTCCCTCCGCCGCGACCTGAAGCCCGTTTCTTCGCCGGTGTTCGGTGCACCGGACTGCCGCTCGGGCCGCCGGTATCCGGCGTCGCGAGTCGGTACCTCGGGCGCCGGAGCCCGGGGAGCGGGTCCGGCATCGAGCGGGCGCTCGCGCTGGAGCAGGTAGGTCGCGGCGGCGGCAATGTCCATCAGCTCCAACTCCTGTTCCCTGCCGACCCGCGCGACCAGACGGTAGAAGAAGTCGAGGTCCTGCTCCGATAGGGTCTTCTTCAACTGCTCGGTGAAACGGTCGATGCGCGACGCGCTGAGCTCGGCGGCCGACGGCGCCTCGATCTCGGGGATGCCGCGCCTGACCGTGCGTTCGATGGCCCGAAGCATCCCGCGCTCGCGCGGCTCCACCAGCAGGATCGCGCGGCCCGACCGGCCCGCACGACCGGCACGTCCGATCCGGTGGACATAGGCGGTCGGGTCCGTGGGTATGTCGAAGTTGATCACGTGACTGACCCGTTCCACGTCCAGCCCTCGCGCCGCGACGTCGGTGGCGACCAGAATGTCCAGCTGACCCTGCTTGAAGCGTTCGACGGTGCGCTCGCGCAGGTCCTGGCTCATGTCCCCGCTCAGGGGCTCGGCGGCGAACCCGTGGGCCCGGAGCCTGTCCGCGAGCTCCGCGGTTCCGTTGCGGGTGCGCACGAAGATCAGGATGCCGTCGAAAGGCTCCAGCTCCAGGATGCGCGTGAGCACGTCGAGCTTATGGAAACGGGTAACGACGCAGTGGCGCTGATCGACGGTGTCGACGGTCACCGCCCCCTCGCCGACCAGGACCTCGGCGGGATCGGACAGCCGCTCGCGGGCGACCTGACGGATCGCCGGGGGCATCGTGGCCGAGAACAGGGCCACCTGACGGTCTTCTGGGGTATTCTCGAAGATCCAGTCGATGTCCTCGGCGAAGCCCATGTTCAGCATCTCGTCGGCCTCATCGAGGACCAGGCTCGTCAGCCCATCCAACGACAAGGTCCCGCGGCGCATATGATCCATGATCCGACCAGGCGTCCCGACGATGACCTGGGGGTCGCGCTGGAGCTGCCTGACCTGGAGGCCGTAGCTCTGGCCCCCGTAGATCGGCAGCACGTGAAACCCCGCCAGGTGGTGCGCGTAGCGCTGAAAGGCCTCGGCGACCTGCAGCGCCAGCTCGCGGGTCGGCGTCAGCACCAGAACCTGCGGGAGCCCGCTGTCGGCGGAGAGGCGGCTCAGAAGCGGCAGGGCGAATGCAGCCGTCTTGCCGGTTCCGGTCTGGGCCTGACCGAGCAGGTCGCGGCCGGCGAGCAGGTGCGGGATGCAGTGGCGCTGAACCTCGGTCGGTGTCTCGTATCCGAGATCGGAGACCGCCTGGGCCACGGCAGTGGATAGACCGAGCTGGGCGAAGCCGCCGGCCGCGTCGAGGGTTTCCATGGGTAGACCTTGAGAGGGCGCGGATTGACCGAACCGGCCGCCGCGAAAGCAAACGAAAAGGATGTATCAAAGGTCGACGGAAAGCAATCGTCAGTGCGTCTCTCGGGTCGCCGCTTTGTCCCGCGTTCGGTAGGTACCGGCATATTCGGAAACAGGGGGCTCGGCCTCATGAGTCTTGCGGCTTGGCTGTTTCAAGGCGAACAGCGTTTCTTCCCGGGCCAGCGCTGGGTCAGCGTCTCGCTGCGCAGCCTGCACCTGGTCGGCGTGGCCGGAATGGGGGCCGGTATTCTGGGCCCTGGCGCGCCGACCGGCACGGGGCTCACGTACCTGATCCTGACCCTGGCCACCGGTGTTGCGCTGACGCTGGTTTACGCCTGGTCCGACGGGCGCTGGCTGGTTCAGCTCAGCGGCCAGTCGATCCTGGTCAAGCTGTTACTGATCGCGCTGATCCCGCTGTGGCCCGCGGCTGCGCCGGCGCTGTTCATCGCCACCATACTGGTCTCAGGGCTAATCTCCCACGCGCCGGCCCGAGTTCGCCACTTTGAGCCCCTGAGGTGGCGCTCGAGCGGGCGCAGAGGGACCCGGGGTGCGGGGCGGACTCCTTGATCGTGCGCCGGCGGGCGCGTCGTGCGCGGCGGGCGGGGCTGACCTACGGGTTCGAGACAAGCGTCCCGGTTGCGGGACCGGGTGCACAGGTCGATGAGCATCGATGCCGACTACCTTGAACTGCTGGACCGAATCGTCGAGTCTCTGCCGCCGGTGGAGGTCACCGATCTCTATCTGCCGGACCTGATCGAGGACGGCAGCTACCGCGACGAGTTCGGATTCGTTCTCCTTTCCGACGGCAGCGTCGGGCCTTTCTACGTCAGTCTCGAGCCCGTCCTGGCAACCCTGCGGGCGCGGTTTCCGGAGCGCAAGCGGTCGCGGATGGAAGCGGCGGACCTCGCACGCCGGCTCGCCGGAGGGGACCTCGCCGAACGGGCGCTGGCGCTTGGCGCGTTCAATGCCCTGAGCCATCGGTTAATGCGCCGCGCCGGGTACCGGCCGCCGGACCGCGGCCCGTCAAAGGAGATGGTGCCGCTGGACGCCGGAGCGCCAATCGGTATGGTCGGCTACTTCTGTCCGGTGATCGATCGGCTGGTGGAGTCCGGGAACCGGGTGCTGGTCCTGGAACAGCTGCCGGAGCGGGTGCCGGAGCGTGCAAACGTCCTGCTGACGACCTCACCGGCGGATCTGGCCGCCTGCGGGCAGGTGCTGTGCACGGCCTCGGTCCTGATAAACGATACGCTCGACGATCTGCTGGCCGTCTGTGCGCGTGGCGTGCGTTTTCAGCTGATCGGGCCCACTGGAAGCGGACTGCCCGACGTGCTGTTCGCGCGCGGCTTGGAGTCGGTCGGCGGCATCCTGTTCGATGACCCGCTGCTGTTGGAGCAGGTACTTGCCAGGCGTGAATCCTGGGGCTCCGCCGGCCGGAAATACGAGATTCGAGCCGATGACTACCCGGGTGTGGAGCGCCTGATCGCGGACGGCGAACGATGACCGCGCTGTCCGTTTCAGGGATGCAATCGATCGGCGTCGGGCAAGACCTCAACGCATGACCATCACCTGGATGCCGGCCAGCCGCAGGGCGGCGAGCACGGCACCGGCATCCGGTTCCCGAACGGCGACCCGGTGCGCGCCCCGGAAGACCCCGTGCAGATCCAGGTGCAGCTGCTCGACGTCCGCCTCGCGCCCGAGCCCGCTGAACACCCGATTCAGTAGCTGGGCGACCTGCAGATGCGGTGAATCGGTAAAATAGATCGCCTCGCGGGCGGGACAGTAGCAGACGCGGCCCGCGGCCAGCCGGTGAAAGATCTCCGCCTCGCTGGACGCGGCAAGGATCTGCGGGTCGGCGCGTCCCCGGCGGCAGGCGAGGGCGGTCTTGCTGTCGACGGGGCCGGTGCCTCCCGGCATGTAGGCGATCTCCGTGAGGGGGCGGGTCTCGCGAGTCCCGGGAGCCCGCGCCTAGCGGGGCGCGAGAGAACTGGTTCCGGGCTGCACTCTACGCCGGCGTGGCGGGGTGCGAAAGATGCGAGCGGCTTGCCTCCCAGTTGGATTGCTCGATCAGGCTGAGGGCCTCCCGCGAGAGCCGCAAATGGGTGTCCGGCTCGAAGGACCGTCCGTTCCGCCACAGGATTTCGGCGTCGTCCGCCATCAGGGGCAGACCCTGGCGGCAGAGCTCCCAAACGGCTTGAGACTGGCTGATGGTCATCGCGTTCTCCTGGATCCCGGCTCCGGCCGGGCGAGTCAGTGGTTTACCCTGACTAAAAGGCTAGGCCGGCCGACCCCGGTCCGGTATGGGACCTTTGCCCGGGGCGGGCGACTGCACATTCCGGGAATGCTGTAGGAAAATTCCGACAGGGTCGCCGGTCGGCCGATCATCGATTGGTCAAGCGCCCTGACCGAAGCGGGTCGCGGTGCTAACCGCGCCCGCCGGGGTGTTGGCGGACGCGTCCGCAACGTTGGGGGAATCGACGCCTGGGCCTGACCCGGGCAGGGAGATGCTCTTTGATGAAGTGGTTGTTTCTGGCGCTGACGGTGCCCGTCGTTCTTCTGGCGGGCGGGCTTCTGCTGAATCGGCCGCCGCTGCTCTCGCCACCGGGGGTCTTCGAGCGTCTGAAGGCCTACCTGACGACGAACGTCGCCGAGACCCGTCCGGATCACCGGTTCCCGGAGCTTCGCACACCGCTCGTCCCGCTCGAGACGGGGGAGGCGCGCACCGCCGTTTTGGCCGCGATGCAGGAGCTAGGCTGGCAGCAGGTGGAGGTCGCGAGCGACGGGATCCGGGCCGTGGTCGTATCGCGGCTTTTTCGGTTCCGGGACGACGTGACGGTGCGACTGGAAGAGATTGACGGCGGGACGCGGCTGCATGCGCGCTCGGCCTCCCGGGTCGGCAAGGGGGACCTGGCGGCGAACGCCGGCCATCTGCGGGCTCTCTTCGCCGCCGTGGATCGTCTCGCGATCGAGCGCTGAGGGGCCGGCGACCGTCAGGTGGCGGCCTCAGCGCCCTTGCGATAGATGCGGATGATGGCGCCGGTGCGGAGTCCATTTTCCGCAGTGCGGTTCCAGCGCCGCAGCTCGCTCACGGTAACGCCGTAACGGCGCGCAATCTCGCTTAGAGAATCGCCCTTGCGAACCCGGTGCGTGACCAGCCCGGACCCGCTCTCGGTCGGGATGCGCAGGCTTTGACCCGGGAGCAGGGGATCACGTGGCGCCATGCCGTTGAAGTCGGCGAGGCTCTGGATATCGACGCCCTTGGCGCTGGCGACCGAACCCAGGGTCTCCCCGGCCCGGACCATGTGAATGCTGCCTTCCGTCATCATCGGGCGAGCCGGCTTAGGGGGGGCGGCGCTAGCGACAAACGTGGCGGCGGAGGGCGAGGCGGGCACCACCCGTGCGCTGGCGAGTCCGGCGCTGACCTTACGGCCGGTGCCGGCCGGGACCAGCAGCCCCGGTCCGTACGGAGCGGTCTGTCCGCGCTTGAGCGCCGGGTTCAGCCGCTTGAGCTCGGAGAGTTGCACGCCGCTGGCCTGGGCCACGCGTGCGAGCTCCACGGGCCTGTCGGTGCGAACCAGCTCGACCTGCGGGCGGTCCGGGACCGGTGGCAGGTTTAGTCCGTAGGTGCGGGGCTCCGACACCAGTCGCGCGGCAGCGAGGATCTGGGGGACATAGTTCTCGGTCTCGTTCGGAAGGTCCAGGGACCAGAAGTCCGTGGGCATGCCGCGCCGACGATTCGCCGCCTGGGCCGACTCAACCCTACCGGGGCCGCAGTTGTAGGCCGCCATGGCCAGTTCCCAGTCGCCGCCGAAACGCCGGTTCAGCATCTGCAGATAGTCCATCGCGGCGCGTGTCGAGGCCACCAGGTCGCGGCGGCCGTCATACGAGCTGTCCTGGTGCAGCCCCATCTCACGGCCCGTGTAGGGCATGAACTGCCAGATGCCGGCCGCCGCCTTGGGAGAGGTCGCCCCCGGGTTGTAGCGGCTCTCCACGTGCGGAAGCAGGGCCAGCTCTGCCGGAAAGCCGCGGCGCTCGATCTCGCCGACGATCACGTGCAGGTAGGGCCGCGCCCGCTGCGAGAGCTTCGCGAGGTACAGCGGGTCGCGGCGAAATGTCTGGACCTTGCCGTCGATTCGGGGGTTGGCCTTAAGATCCAGCCGCATCCCGGCACGTACGCGGGCCCACAGGTCGCCGCCGGAGCCCTGTCCGATGACGCGTACGTCGGTGGCCGGCCTCACGTAGCCGTAGTCCAGCGCCGACACCATTCCGGGGTACTCGCCATAGCCGCTGTCGGCGCGAGCGAGGGCCGTCTTCTTGGCGCAGCCGGTAGCGATGAGAGCAGGTACGAGCAAGGCGGCGAGCGCGCCGGCCCGGCGCGCCGAACGGATCAAGTCAGACATAAGCACCCCGGGACAAACGTGGAAACTTGTTCGGATTGTCTTTATTTTCCGATCAGTTGGCCGCGGATAATACGCAACCGCGCGGCCGATTGCCAGACACCGGCGATGGTTTGGCCCCGGGGGGCTGACCGGGACCAGGACAGCGAGCGGATTCACGGTTACCATGCCCGGGTCTGATGAGGCACCTCCATGACGGCTAGCAACGGTTCAGGAACAAGGCTCTCGGGGCTCGAGGATTGGTACCGGTCTCCGCTGGGACAGGCGGTCGCGGCGCTGGAGAGTGCGCGCGTCCAGGGGATGCTGAGCGACACCTTCGGGTACTACCTGGTGCAGATCGGGATCACCGGGTGCTTCGTCGATGCGATCGCCTCCAGCCGGATTCGGCATCGGATACTGATGCCATGCGGGGCGCCGTCCGGACAGCCTGAGCTGGAGATCGTCGGATCCCCGGCGCAGTTACCGCTCGCCAGCGACAGCGTCGACGCGGTCCTGTTGCCCCACACGCTCGAGTTCGCCCCGGATCCCCAGGCGGTGTTGCGCGAGGTCGAGCGGGTCCTGATCCCCGAGGGGCGGGTGTTTCTGCTGGGTTTTAATGCGCTGAGTCCCTGGGGGGTGTGGCGGATCGCAAACGCTCAGCGAACGCGTGCGCCCTGGAGCGGGAGATTCCTGACCGCCTCGCGCGTCGAGGACTGGCTGTCGCTGCTGGGCTTCGACGTGGAGCTGCGCGAGCACATCATGCACCGACCGCCGTTCCGGGGCGCCCTCGGGAGCCGCTTCGCCATGTTCGACACCCTGGGCAGCCGTTTCTGGCCCGGGCTCGGGGCCGTCTACGCGATCCGTGCCGTCAAGCGCGTAGCCACCGTGACGCCGCTGAGGCCGTCCTGGTCGCGCCGTCGCGCCCTGCTGGCGGGCGGCGCCGTCGAGCCCACGACCCGGGAGGGGCTGCCGGAACGGGCGGCGCGCTCCGCGGCGTCGCGGTGAGCCGAGGCGGGACGGTACGGCTTGCGGCGCGCGGCTGATGGCCGAGTGCGTCGAGGCCTTTACCGATGGCGCCTGCAAGGGCAACCCTGGTCCCGGGGGCTGGGGCGTGGTGCTGCGCTGGTCAGGTACCGAGAAGGAGCTTTGGGGCGGCGAGCGGGCCACGACAAACAACCGCATGGAGCTGATGGCCGTGATCGCGGCGCTCGAGGCGCTGAAGCGGCCGATCTGCGTCGAGCTGACCACGGACTCGCAGTACGTGAAGCGCGGCGTCACCGAGTGGATGTCGCGCTGGAAACGCAACGGCTGGCGCACCGCCGGCGGCGGGTCGGTCAAAAACCGGGACCTCTGGGAACGGCTCGACTCGGCCCTCGGTGGCCACGAGGTGCGCTGGCACTGGGTGCGGGGTCATACCGGACACATCGAGAACGAGCGGGCCGACCGTCTCGCCAATAAGGGCATCCCGCCGGGTTAAGCGGATCTCGGCCGCACGCTGTCCGCCCGTTCGCCGACTCCACCAAGACCCGCTGCAAGACGGAGGCTCCGGACCAAATGCGTCAAATCGTGCTCGATACGGAAACCACCGGTCTCGACCCCCAGGAGGGGCATCGGATCATCGAGATCGGCTGCGTCGAGCTTCTCGACCGTCGGCTCAGCCGGAACAACTTCCACCAGTACATCCAGCCAGACCGGGAGATCGACGCCGGCGCGATTGACGTACACGGCATCACCAACGAGCTCCTGGCCGACAAGCCGCGCTTCGCGGAGATCGCCGAGGACTTCCTGCGTTACGTCGAGGGCGCCGAGCTCATCATCCACAACGCCGCCTTCGATGTCGGCTTCCTGGACCACGAGCTGAGTCTCTGGGGGGAGGGCGCGGCGCGCATCGGCGAGATCTGCGAGATCACCGATACCCTGGCGATGGCGCGACGCCTGCACCCGGGTCAGCGCAACAGCCTGGACGCCCTGTGCAAGCGCTACGGCGTCGACAACTCCCAGCGGGATCTGCACGGCGCGCTGCTGGACGCGGAGATCCTGGCCGACGTCTATCTGGCCATGACCGGCGGACAGGTATCGCTGCACCTCGGCGGCGAGGGTCCGCACGAGTCCGGGCGCGGGCGCTCGCCGGCACACCGCGGGCGCATCCGTGCCGATCGGCCCCGGTTGCCGGTGGTGCGCGCGGATCCCGCCGACCTCGCCGCCCACGCGGAGCGGCTCGCGGCAATCGATTCCCTTAGCGCCGAAGGTTGCCTCTGGCTCCAACTCGGCGCCGACCGGCGCTAGGTCCAAGGCGGTTAGGATGCACTCAACGCGAGCCCCTAGACGGGGCTCGGCTGGGACATGTGGGGTGGCCGGTGGCGGTCAGAAGGTCCCCTGGTTGACCACCATGTGCACGGCGATGGACGCGGCATAGCCGAGCGCGATGACGGGCGTCCATCGCAGGTGACCGAAGAAGGTGTACATCCCGCGCGCCTGACCCATCAGCGCCACGCCGGCCGCCGAGCCGATCGACAGCAGGCTCCCCCCCACGCCGGCGGTCAGGGTCACGAGCAGCCATTGCCCGGTGGACATGTCCGGGTTCATGGTCAGCACAGCAAACATAACCGGAATGTTGTCGACGATCGCCGACAGGACGCCTACGAGCACATTCGCCGTGGTTGCGCCCAGATCGCCGTAGGCGACGTGCGACAGCACTTCCAGATAGCCAATGAAGCCCAGACCGCCTACGCACAGCACCACCCCGTAGAAGAACATCAGGGTGTCCCACTCGGCTCGTGCCATCTTGTGGAAGATGTCGAAGGGCATGGCGTCCTCGACGGTGCCCACCGCGCCCTTGATGGCGGCCTTCTCGCCCGTCTTCTTAAGGAAGTAGCCGAGGAACTTGAGGTACGCGAGACCCGTCATCATGCCGAGCACGGGCGGCAGGTGGAAGAAATTGTGGAAGCACACCGCGGTCGTGATGGTGGCGAGGAACAGCAGGATGATGCGCTTGGCCCCGCGCTTCATCGGGATCACCTCGTCCGAGGGCGGGGGCACCACATTCGGGATCGCGAAGTGCATGAAGGCCGCCGGCACCAGGAAGTTGACCACCGAGGGGATAAAGAGCAGGAAGAAGGTCTCGAACTGGACGATGCCTTTCTGCCAGACCATCAGGGTGGTGATGTCGCCGAACGGGCTGAATGCACCGCCGGCGTTGGCGGCGACGACGATGTTGATACAGGCCAGGGTGACGAAGCGGGGGCTGTCCGCACCCACTGCCAGGACCACGGCGCACATCAGCAACGCGGTAGTCAGGTTGTCGGCGATCGGGGAGATGAAGAAGGCCAGGATACCCGTGAGCCAGAACAGCTGGCGGTAGCTGAACCCTTTGCGGACCAGCCAGGCGCGCAGCGCCTCGAAGACGTGGCGTTCCTCCATGGCGTTGATGTAGGTCATCGCCGCCAGCAGGAACAGGAACAGCTCGGCGAACTCGGCGATGTTGTGGCGGACCGCTTGCTCGGCCTGGTGGGGCAGGTCGTGTTCCATGTAGACCGCCGCGATGATCAGCCAGATCACGCCGGCCGCCAGCATTACGGGCTTGGATTTACGCAGATGCGTGAACTCCTCGGCCATGACCAGGACATAGGCGAGCACGAACAGCAGGATCGAGGTATACCCGGCCCAGTGTTCGGTCAGGTCGAGGCGCGTGGCACCCGTTTCCGCCGCCAGCGCAAGGGCGGGCGAGCAGGCGAGGAACAGGGCTGAGAGTGCTCGCGACGCGAGGGTGTGCATCGGGTCTCCTTCGGGGACGTGCCGTTGTAGTTTTGACGCCAATGGGGCGCCGCCTAGTTCTACTGGCTGGCGCCGGTCGCGCGTCCACTCAATAAATAAGCAAGCCGGAAAGCAGAAAGCCGACGCGTACCGGTTCCGGACGGTCAATTCTACACAAGTGAAAGGGTTAGCCGAAGGAGCAGGGAGCCGATACCTTTCGGGCCGATCCGCGGGACGGTGAGGGTCAGGTGCCTTGGCGCTGGCGGTGTATGAGACTGGCGTCGTTGACCAGTGCCTCGAGGCCGGTCATGTCGAGGATGGTCAGGTGCTTGCGGTCGACCTTCATCAGCCCGTCGTCCTGGAACCGGGTGAACAGCCTGCTCACGGTCTCGACCGCGAGTCCCAGGTAATTACCGATCTCGTGCCTGGACATGCTGAGGTGGAAATCGGTCGCGGACAGCCCCCGCTTCTGCAGCCGGTGCGACATGCTGATCACGAAGGCGGCGAGACGCTCGTCCGCGCTCTTCTTGCCCAGCAGCAGCAGCATTTCGGTGTCGTGCGCGATTTCCTTGCTCAGAAGCCGATACATCTGGCGCTGCAGGCTCGGCATCGCGGCCGTCAGCTCCTCGAGCCGGTTGTAGGGGATCTCGCAGATCGCCGAGGTCTCCAGCACCCTGGCGGAGCAGGCGTGGATGTTGCGTTCGATCGCGTCCAGGCCAACCAGCTCACCGGGCAGATGGAAACCGAGCACCTGCTCGCCGCCGTCCGGGCTTGGCGAGAACGTCTTGACCGATCCGGTCTTGACCACGAAGAGGGATTTGAAGCGGTCACCGACGCGGAACACGAAGTCCCCGCGATGCAGGGGCTTGGCTCGCTTGACGATAATATCGAGCCGCTCGACGTCTTCGGGACACAGGCCCAGCGGCAGACAAAGGGTGGTTAGAGCGCAGTTCTTGCAGGCGACCCTAATCGTTTCGAAAGAGATCACCTTGTGCTCGTTCACTGCATCGGCCTCGAGGGTTTCGACAAGGGCATTCTGATCGGAATATTGATCTGGATCAAGCGATCTGAAGATTCTTCCGTCGTCGTTCACCCTACGCCCCCAGGTGCGCCCTGGCGGCGCCTGTTCGCCGCACAAAAAAGCCGCGCCCCGGAGGGCGCGGCTTCGTTGCGGCCTGAGGCGCTTAGCCGTTACTTGGATTCGCCAGCAGCGGGCGCGGCGGGCGCAACCGGCGCCGCGTAGGGCATAGCGCCGTAAGGTCCACCCCAGCCGCCATAGCCCGGGCCGCCCCAGCCGCCAGGATAGCCACCCCAACCGCCCGGGTAGCCGCCGTAGCCGTAGCCATAACCCGGGTAGCCGTAGCCAGAGCCGTAGCCGCGGCCGTAGCCGCGGCCGCGACCATAGCCGCGGCCCGTGCCGCCGCCGCTCATGCTCATGTTGAAGTCGCCGTATCCGTCGCCGAACGCGTCGCTGAACCAGTCGCTCATGCCGTCGCCATAGCCGGATCCATAGCCTGGTCCGCCGCCCCATGGGCCGCCGCCCCACCAGGCCTGGGCGGACGTCATCGAGAAGGCGGCGGCGCCGGCGATGGCCGCGACACTGATCAGTTTGGAAATGTTACGCATCGTTCTGACGCTCCTGAAATAGGACTCTCGTTCTGAGGGGGTGACCGTGGGCCCGTTCTGCGACAGGCCGACATCGGCCGCGTTTCAACCGTGTGAAAAAACGCCGTAGGACTATAACCCTCGCTGCGGGATATTAAAAGACACGGTCGCGAAGTCGCCGTCGAAGGGCGACCCGGGTTTCAATCGACGCAAGTCGGGCTCCTTCTGAATTGAGGCCCCGCGGCTAATTTGGTAGCTTGTCGCCGCAGTTGGGTCCCGCCCTGGAACGCACGCGCTTCCGCTATGACCAAGTACATCTTCATTACCGGCGGCGTCGTCTCGTCGCTCGGAAAAGGCATCGCGTCGGCGTCGTTGGGGGCGTTGCTCGAGGCCCGGGGGCTGCGGGTGACCATGATCAAGCTCGACCCCTACATCAACGTCGACCCTGGGACCATGAGCCCGTTCCAGCACGGCGAGGTCTACGTGACGGACGACGGCGCCGAGACCGACCTCGATCTCGGGCACTACGAGCGTTTTCTGCGCACCCGTATGGGGCGCAACAACAACTTCACCACCGGCCAGATCTACGAGAGCGTGATACGCAAGGAGCGCCGCGGCGACTATCTGGGGCGCACCGTGCAGGTGATCCCGCACATCACCGACGAGATCAAGGCCAGCATCCGCCTCGGGGCCGAGGGCGCGGACATCGCCATGGTCGAGATCGGCGGCACCGTCGGCGATATCGAGTCGCTCCCGTTCCTGGAGGCGATCCGGCAGATGCGGGTGGAGGAGGGCCGCGAGAACGCGCTCTTCATGCACCTGACGCTGGTGCCGTACATCCGAACGGCCGGGGAGATCAAGACCAAGCCGACCCAGCACTCGGTCAAGGAGCTGCGCTCGATCGGTATCCAGCCGGACATTCTGCTGTGTCGCTCCGAGCAGAACATCCCGGAGGAGGAGCGCCGCAAGATCGCGCTCTTCACCAACGTCCCCGAGGACGCGGTGATCTCGGCCACCGATGCCGACAACATCTACCGAATACCCCGCCTGCTGCACGCCCAGAAGCTCGACGACCTGGTGGTACGCCAGTTCCGGCTCGACGTGGGGGAGGCCGATCTCGGCGAGTGGGATCGGGTCCTGAACGGGTTCGATCATCCGGAAAGGTCCGTGCGCGTCGGCATGGTGGGCAAGTACATGCACCTGACCGAGGCCTACAAGTCACTCTCCGAGGCCTTGGCCCACGCCGGCGTCCATACCGGGACGCGGGTCGAGATCGTGTACCTGGACTCCGAGCAGATCCAGCACAACGGCACCGGCTGTCTCGACGAGGTGGACGCGGTGCTGGTGCCGGGCGGCTTCGGCGAACGCGGCATCGAGGGCAAGATCCTGGCCGCCGGCTACGCGCGAAAGAACCGCGTGCCCTACCTGGGTATCTGCCTCGGCATGCAGGTCGCCGTGATCGAGTTCGCCCGCAACGTTGCCGGTCTGGAAGGGGCCCACAGCTCGGAGTTCGACCGCCAGACCCCGCACCCGGTGATCGCGCTGATCACCGAGTGGCGCGACGAGCGCGGTCAGGTGGAGACCCGCGACGAGGCCTCCGAACTGGGCGGGACGATGCGACTCGGCGGGCAGAACTGCCGGCTGGAGCCCGGCAGCCTGGCGCGATCTGTCTATGGGCACGCGCAGATTCGTGAGCGCCACCGGCATCGCTACGAGTTCAACAACCGGTACCTCAACCCGATGAAGGACGCGGGCCTGCGTTTCTCGGGTTGGTCGCTCGACAACCAGCTCGTCGAGATCGTGGAGATACCCGATCACCCCTGGTTCATCGCCTGCCAGTTCCACCCGGAGTTCACCTCGACGCCCCGCGACGGCCACCCGCTGTTCTGCGGCTTCATACGGGCGGCGCTGGAGCGGCGGGCGCTTGCCGGCGGCAAGGCCGCCTGATGCGACTCGCCGGCTTCGAGGTCGGGATCGATCGGCCGCTGTTCCTGATCGCCGGGCCCTGCGTGATCGAGAGCGAGGGGCTTGCCGAGGAGACGGCTGGCAAGCTCAAGGAGATCACCTCCGAGCTCGGCGTCCCGTTCATTTACAAGTCCTCGTTCGACAAGGCCAACCGGTCTTCGATCAGGGGCTTCAGGGGGCCCGGGATCGAGCAGGGGCTGCGGATACTGGACGGGGTTCGCGCCCGGATCGGCGTGCCCGTGCTCACCGACGTCCATGAGGACACGCCGCTGGACGAGGTGGCGTCGGTCGTCGACGTGTTGCAGACGCCCGCCTTCCTGTGTCGGCAGACCAACTTCATATGTGCCGTGGCCGGGCGGGGAAAGCCCGTCAACATCAAGAAGGGCCAGTTCCTGGCGCCCTGGGACATGCGGAACGTAGTCGAGAAGGCCCGTTCCACCGGAAATGAGCAGATCATGGTCTGCGAGCGTGGCGTCTCGTTCGGTTACAACAACCTGGTCTCGGACATGCGGGCGCTGGCCGTCATGCGCGAGACTGGCTGCCCGGTCGTATTCGACGCTACGCATTCGGTCCAGCTTCCGGGCGGGCAGGGCGATCGATCCGGCGGACAGCGCGAGTTCGTACCAGTGCTCGCGCGCGCGGCCGTAGCGGCCGGGGTCGCCGGACTGTTCATGGAGACCCACCCGCATCCGGACGCGGCCCTGAGCGACGGTCCGAACGCCTGGCCACTCGGGGCGATGCGCGATCTGGTCGCGACGCTGGTCGAGATCGACCGGCTGGTCAAGGCGGCGGGTTTCGCAGAAGAACGCCTGGCGAGCCAGTGAGCCGAACTCGGCCGGTTGGCAACGACGTTTAATTTGGGGAAGCGCCGATTTACTGCGCTTGCCGTGCGGGGAATGGATACCCCGCCATTTTCAGACACCCAGGTGTCTGCAGATGCAGCGACTCCGAGACTGCGTCCTGGAGTCGCGAGCTGGTCAAGTGCCAGGATGGCATTTGGTCGGTGTCTCCTTAGCGTCCAAGACTGGAGAAGCGACCCATGTCCGAAATCGTCGACGTCAGCGCCCGGGAGGTACTGGATTCCCGCGGAAATCCCACCGTCGAGGCCGATGTCATCACCGCGGCGGGTGCGATCGGGCGCGCCATCGTGCCCTCCGGGGCGTCCACCGGCTCCCGCGAGGCCCTGGAGCTGCGGGATGGGGACCCGGCGCGCTACGGCGGAAAGGGCGTGCTGGGGGCGGTCGCGAACATCCGGGGTGAGCTGCGCGATGTGGCGGTCGGCATGGAGGTGTCGGACCAGGTGGGGCTCGACCGGGCCATGATCGCCCTCGACGGCACCGACAACAAGGCGCGGCTGGGGGCCAATGCCCTGCTCGGCGTCTCGTTGGCCGCGGCGCACGCGACGGCGCAGGAGAAGGCGCTTCCACTCTACCGGTCGCTGTCCGGCGGCCCATACCGACTGCCGGTGCCGATGATGAATATCATCAACGGCGGCCAGCACGCGGACAACAGCGTGGACTTCCAGGAGTTCATGATCCTGCCCGTCGGCGCGGCCAGCCTGCGCGAGGCCGTCCGCTACGGGGCCGAGGTCTTCCACGCCCTAAAGTCAGTGCTCAAGAAGCGCGGTCTGGCCACGGCGGTCGGCGATGAGGGCGGGTTCGCGCCCGATCTGCCGTCCAACCTGGCCGCAATCGAGGCGATCCTCGAGGCGATCGGAAACGCGGGCTTCAGGGCGGGTGAGGACATTTACCTTGGAATGGACGTGGCCAGCTCGGAGTTCTACCGGGACGGCGTCTACGACCTCGCCGGCGAGGGCCGCAAGCTTGACTCGGACGGCATGACCGATCTCCTGCTGGACTGGGTCTCGCAATACCCGATCATCACCATCGAGGACGGCCTCGCCGAGGGCGACTGGGACGGCTGGAAGCGCCAGACCGAGCGGCTCGGCGAGCGGGTGCAACTGGTCGGGGACGACCTCTTTGTCACCAACACGCGGATCCTGGAAGAGGGGATCGCGAAGGGCATCGCCAACTCGATCCTGATCAAGGTCAACCAGATCGGCACCCTGACCGAGACCCTGGAGGCGATCCGGATGGCCCATGACGCGGGCTATACGGCCGTCGTCTCGCACCGCTCCGGCGAGACCGAGGACACGACGATCGCCGACCTTGCGGTCGCGGCGTCGACCGGCCAGATCAAGACCGGCTCCCTGTCGCGCTCAGACCGTGTGGCCAAGTACAACCAGCTGATGCGTATTGAGGATCAGCTCGGGGACGAGGCGATCTACGCGGGTCGTTCCGCCTTCAAGCGGCTCTGACCGCGCCGTCGACCCGCGCCGCCCGACGATGCGATTCCTGATCGCCCTGCTGCTGACCCTCGTGCTCGTGCTCCAGTACCGGCTCTGGGTCGGTCAGGGCAGCCTCGCGGAGGTGCACGCCCTGCAGCTGGAGATCGGCGCCCAGAAGGACGAGAACGAGCGCCTCCAGGCGCGAAACCAGGAGCTCCAGGCCGAGGTCGCCGACCTGCAGAACGGGAGGGAGGCGCTCGAGGAGCGCGCCCGCAGCGAGCTCGGCATGATCAAGCCGGGCGAGGTCTTCATCCAGGTTATCGAGCGGCCCGACGCGAAGGCCGGGCAATGAGCGCGGCCCCGGTCTTCTGGGCCCTCATCCCCGCCGCCGGGGCCGGGCGGCGTATGGGCGGAGCGACACCGAAGCAATACCTGGAGCTTGCCGGCCGACCCGTGATCGAGCACGTGCTCGCGCGCTTCGTCGATCACCCCTGGATCGCGGGGACCCTGGTCGTGCTCGACCCGTCGGACGACCGCTGGGAGGGTACGTCCTACGCGGGTCACCCGCGGGTACACCGGGCCGAGGGTGGCGCCGAGCGCTGTCACTCGGTCCTGAACGGACTGGATGCGCTGGCCGCACTGGCCTCGAGCGACGTCTGGGTGCTGGTCCACGACGCGGCGCGCCCCTGCCTGCGTCCGGCCGATCTGGAGCGGATGCTGGAGACCCTCGCGGACGACCCGGTAGGCGGGATCCTGGCGGTGCCGGTGCGCGACACCATGAAGCGCGCCGACGGTTCCGGACGCATCGGCGCGACCGTCGATCGCGAGGCGCTCTGGCACGCGCTGACGCCGCAGATGTTTCGGCTTGGTGTGCTGCGGGAGGCGCTCTCGGCGGTCGTGGGAGCCGGAGATTTGGTCACCGACGAAGCCGAGGCGGTCGAGCGCATGGGGCGCGCCCCGCGTCTGGTCGAGGGGCATGCCGACAATCTTAAGGTCACCCGCCCGGAGGACCTGTCGCTGGCCCGATTCTTTCTGGAAAGCCAGGGACGGTCATGCTGATCGGCCAGGGGCTCGATGCCCATCGCTTTGCGCCGGGGCGCCGACTGGTCCTCGGCGGGGTCGAGGTGCCTCATGACCAGGGGCTCGCGGCCCACTCCGACGGCGATGTGGCGATCCATGCGCTCTGCGATGCCCTACTCGGGGCCGCGGGGCTCGGCGACATCGGGCGCCATTTTCCGGACACCGACGCCGCCTACGCCGGGATCGACAGCCGCCGGCTGCTGCGCCGTGTGGTGGCGGAGCTCGCGGGGCAGGGGCTAGCCGTTCACAACGCGGACCTGACGATCGTCGCGCAGCGCCCCAGACTCGCGGACCACATCCCGACGATGCGCCAGCGGCTGGCCGAGGATCTGGGGTGCGACCCGACGCGGGTCAATGTGAAGGCGACTACCACGGAACAGATGGGGTTCACCGGGCGCGGCGAGGGTATCGCGGCGCTTGCCGTGGTGACGCTGCGGGAATGACGGGCGGGTCGGCAACCGGCCTGGACGCCGTTCGACGCGCTTCCGTTCGCCCACGGCGGGCCGATCGGGCACGGGCGGCTGAGGTCCTGTCCGTCGGACTTTCAGGTCGAGGAGGAGCTGGGTTTCGCGCCGGACGGCGACGGGGATCATCGGCTGCTGTGGGTGCGCAAGACCGGGGCGAACACCGAGTGGGTCGCGCGGCGTCTGGCGAAGCTGGCCGGCATCCCGGTGTCCGCGGTCGGGCTACGCGGGCCTGAAGGACCGCCACGCGGTCACCAGCCAGTGGTTCTCGCTCCCGAGGCCCCGCGACGCCGAGCCCGACTGGACAGTGCTTCACGCCGAAGGCATCGAGGTCCTGGAGGTCAGGCCCCACCGCCGCAAGCTGCGGCAGGGTGCGTTGTCCGGGAACCGATTTCGGATCCTGATACGCGAATTCGATGCGCCGTCGGGGGCGGTCGACAGCCGGGTCGCCGCGTTGCGGGAAAGGGGTGTTCCCAACTACTTCGGAGAGCAGCGTTTCGGACGCGACGCGTCGAACCTGGCGCGGGCCGAAGAGCTTTTCCGTGGCGCGCGCCGCCGGGTGCCTGCGCACCAGCGGGGCCTCTGGCTGTCCGCCGCGCGCTCCCAACTGTTCAACGAGGTATTGGCGGAGCGGGTTCGGCGCGGGGACTGGGATCGGCCGCGACCCGGGGACTGTCTGCAACTCGACGGCAGCCGGTCGTTTTTCGCCGCCACCGAGATCGACCACGTCCTGGAGGCCCGCGCCAAGTCGATGGACCTGCACCCGAGTGGTCCCCTGTGGGGTGCCGGCTCATTGCCTTCCACCGGCGACATCCAGGCCCTAGAGGACGGTGTTGCGGCCCGTTTCCCCGCCTGGGCCGAAGGTCTCGCCGCGTTTGGCATGGACCAGCAGCGCCGGTCCCTGCGGCTGCCGTTGTCGGGGCTCGGTGCGACCGGGTTGTCGGACGGTCTCGAGTTGACTTTCGCGCTTCCGGCCGGGTCCTACGCGACGGCCGTGCTCCGGGAACTGGTTGATTGGAGCGGCGATGATGCAAGCGCTGGGCGATCGGAGTAACGCCCGCGCGGGGCCGGTTGGTCATCTCCGGGTCGCGGCCGATGCGCGCTTGGCCTTGTCGGGGTTTCGAAGCAGTACGTAGGCCGCGCCGCCCCCGCCGTCGCGTTGGGTGGCGGAGCAGAATGCCAGCACCTGGTCATAGAGTCTGAGCCAGTAGTTGACCTTCTGCTTCAGGACCGGCGGCCGTGGAGCTGTTCTGGATCCTCTGCCATGGATGATCCGCGCACAGCGGACCCGTCGATGGGCGCATTCGGCGAGAAATTCCGCGAGCGTGCGACGCGCGACCGCGACCGTCAGACCGTGCAGGTCGACCTCGAGCCCGACATCGATCGCCCCACGCTGCAGGTCGGCCAGCGTACGCCGCTGCACCCCGGGGCGCACGAACAGCAGGTAGTCCGGCGTCTCGACCTCGGCCTCCGACAGGGTTGACGCATTGTCCGCTTCGGGCGGCTCCGGAGGTCGTGGGCGTGGGATCGGCGGTGGCCTGCGCCGGTAGGGCTCCGCGCCCTCGTGCCGCAGCGGCTCGGCGTCGTGCACCTGTTCACGAAACAATTCCAAATCAGATTCTTGGATTTGCTTCTTCATGTATAATCATGCGGATTGAACCGGGGTTCAGAAACAGTATACCAATCGAAACAGGGCTTGGCGGTCGGGTGCTTTCCAGTATCATCCAGAGGTTTTCGGCCGCGCCCTCGTCGATCGCGCCCGCCCTGTGCCTGTCGGCGCCGTTCCTCCTGGGCCAGCTCGCAGGGCACGCCCGCATCGGTAGTCGAAGGCCGCAAACGGAAATCGCGTCGTTCCAAACATGAAGATCCTGGTCAGCAACGACGATGGGTACCGGTCGCCGGGCTTGATCGTGCTGGCCGACGCCCTGCGGCGCTTCGGCGAGGTCATCGTCGTGGCGCCGGAGCGAGATCGCAGCGGGGCAAGCAACTCGCTGACGCTGGATGTTCCGCTGCGCGTTCAGCGCATGGCCAACGGTTTTATCTGCGTCGACGGGACGCCAACCGACTGCGTTCATGTCGCCATCACCGGTTTGCTCGACTCGGAGCCCGATATCGTCGTCGCGGGTATCAACCACGGGCCCAATCTGGGAGACGATGTCCTGTACTCGGGCACGGTGGCGGCGGCCACCGAGGGGCGGTTTCTGGGCCTTCCCGCGATCGCGGTGTCGATCGATGCCTTCGAGCCGCGGCACCTGGAGACCGCCGCCCAGGTTGTGGTTCGGTTGCTGGAGCGTATGCCGGCAGCGGCCTTAGAGTCGAATCTGGTTCTCAACGTCAACGTGCCCGATGTCGCTTACGGGGACATCAAAGGCTTCGCGGCTACCCGGCTCGGGCATAGACACAAGGCCGAGCCGGTGGTCGCGTCGAAGGACCCCCGCGGCCGGGTGATCTATTGGGTCGGACCCGCGGGGCCCGAGCAGGACGCTGGACCCGGGACCGATTTTTACGCCCTGCGCGAGGGGCGCGTCTCGATAACGCCGCTGCAGGTGGACCTGACCCGGCACAGCGCCCTGGAGCCGCTCGGACGATGGCTGGAAGAACGCCACTGACCGTAGACGCGGTCCACCGCGGTATCGGCATGACCTCGCGGCGTACCCGCGAGCGGCTGATTCAGCGCCTGCGCGAGGCCGGTATTTTGAGCCGGGACGTGCTCGCCGTGATGCGCGATCTGCCGCGCCACCTGTTCGTTGACGAGGCGCTGGCGAGTCGCGCCTACGAGGACTCGGCCCTGCCGATCGGCCACGGGCAGACGATCTCACAGCCCTACACGGTCGCGAGAATGACCGAGGCCCTGCTGGAACCGGGGCGCCCGTCCACGGTGCTCGAGATCGGGACCGGCTCCGGGTTCCAGACCGCCGTGCTCGCGTCTCTGGTGCGGCGCGTCTATAGCGTGGAGCGCATCCAGGAGCTGCTCTTGCAGGCCCAGCAGCGTCTGCGCCTGCTGAAGCTGCGTAATGTACGTTTCCGCCACGGTGACGGCGCCCTTGGGTGGGGCGAGTACGCCCCGTACGATGGCATCCTGGTCACCGCCGCGCCCAGGGGCGTGCCCAGGGGGCTCGCCGAGCAGTTGGCGCCCGGGGGTTGCATGGTGCTGCCGATCGGGGCCGGCGATCGGCAGAAGCTGGTGCGCGTCACTCGCGGCGAGCAGGGGTTCGAGCAGGAGGTGCTCGAGCCGGTGAGCTTCGTGCCTTGGCTTGGGGGCGTATCCTGATGGCGATCTTCTCGACGCTCTATGACCGTGTGATGCTGTGGTCCCGCCACCGCCATGCCCCCTGGTATCTCGGGGGCTTGAGCTTCGCGGAATCCTCGTTTTTCCCGATCCCTCCCGACGTGATGCTCGCCCCCATGAGCATGGCCAAGCCGGGGAAGGCTTGGTGGTACGCGGCGCTGACGACGCTGGCCTCGGTCGCCGGCGGGCTGTTCGGTTATGCCATCGGCCTGTTCGCCTTCGATCTGGTCCAGCCGTTAGTCGGGGAGGGCGGGCGCTACCAGGGTGCCTTCACCCAGGCCAAGTCCTGGTTCGACGAATGGGGGATCTGGGCGATCTTCATCGCCGGGTTTTCCCCGATCCCCTACAAGATTTTCACGATCACGGCCGGTGTCCTTTCGATGGCTTTGGTGCCCTTCGTGGTTGCCTCGGCGATCGGGCGGGGTATGAGGTTTTTCCTGGTTGCCGCCCTGATGGCCTGGGGTGGGGAGCGTATGGAAGGGACGCTTCGCCGCTATGTCGACCGCATCGGGTGGATCATGGTGGCCCTGATCGCCCTGGTGATTCTGGTGAATGCTCGCTAGATCATGGGAATAGATCGGCCAGCCGGCTGGCGACAGGCGGCGCGCGCGGCCGTCCATGCCGGACCCCTGAGCTGGTTCGCGGCCGCGCTGCTCGGGTTACTGATCGGCGGCTGCGGTTCCACCGGTCCGGCCCCGGTGGACGGCTGGGACTGGAAGGGGCCCGTCCCCGACGGCTATTACCTGGTGCGCAAGGGCGACACCCTCGCCGAGATCGCCCAGCGGCGTGGCGTGCGGTTTCGCACGCTGGCCCAGTGGAACGGCCTGAAGTCACCTTACACCATCTACGCCGGCAGGCTGCTGCGCATCCAGCCGCCCGACGGGAGCCCCGTGCCGCGGCGCGGCTACGTGGCCCGCACGGGCTCGAAGTCCGGAAAATCGGCCGCGAGAGCCAGCCGGTCCGGTGGGGCGAAATCGGCCCCCGCCGTACAGTCCGCCGCGCCCGGCAGCCGGCGCGCCGCTTCCGGGGTAGCCTGGGATTGGCCGCTCGACGGGCGTTTGCTCCAGGGCTTTCTCCAGGGGGATCGCACCCACCAGGGCATCCGCATCGGCGGGCGTGCTGGCGAGCAGGTACGCGCCGCCGCCGAAGGCAAGGTGGTGTACAGTGGCAGTGGACTGAAGGGTTACGGCAACCTTATTATCGTCAAGCACAATAAGAAATACCTGAGCGCGTACGGCTTCAATCGCAGGCTGTACGTCAAGGAAGGGGATAACGTCAGCCGGGGGCAGGCGATTGCGGAGGTCGGCCAGGGGGCGGAGGGGGCCTACCTGTTGCACTTCGAGGTCCGGCGCGACGGCACGGCCGTCGACCCGATCCTGTACCTGCCTCGGCGCAAGTGATCCCGTCCGTTCGGATGGAGGAGGGAGGTGTCGATGGCGGTCACCGACGAGCAAGAGGCGAGCGACAGCGGGCCCGACGCTGATACGGAAGCCTTGATGCTTCTCAGCGCGGACTCGGAGGAGATCGCGGCCGGAAACGGGGATTCGGAATCACTCGACAGCGTCGACCTGGACGGCGCGCCACTCGGCGAGCGTTTCGCGTCCGGCGACGGCGACTTCGACGCCACCCGTCTGTACCTCAACGAGATCGGCGAATCCAAGCTCCTGACCGCCGACGAGGAGGTCCAGTACGCGCGCCTGGCCCAGCAGGGCGACAACCTGGCGCGTCAGCGCATGATCGTCAGCAATCTGCGCCTGGTGGTCAAGATCGCGCGCCGCTATCTGAACCGTGGCCTGCCGCTGCTCGACCTGATCGAGGAGGGGAATCTCGGGCTGATCCGGGCCGTCGAGAAGTTCGATCCTGAGCGGGGTTTCCGCTTCTCGACCTACGCGACCTGGTGGATCCGCCAGACTATCGAGCGGGCCATCATGAACCAGACGCGCACGGTGCGTCTGCCCATTCATGTCCTTAAGGAGATCAATCTCTATCTGCGGGCGGCCCGTCAGCTTGCCCAGGAGTTGGACCGCGAGCCCACGACCGAGGACGTCGCGATCGTGCTCGAGAAACCGATCAGCGAGGTCAAGCGTATGCTCGGCCTCAACGAGCGCATCGCCTCGGTGGACACCCCCTACAGCAAGGACGCCGACAAACCCCTGGTCGACATGCTCGAGGACCACACGGTCGACGACCCGACGGAGCGCATCTACGATCAGAATATCCAGTGTAACTTCGAGCAGTGGCTCGGGAAGCTGAACCTCAAGCAGCGCCAGGTCGTGGAACGCCGGTTCGGGTTGCGCGGGCACGAGAGCTCGACCCTTGAACGGGTCGCCCAGGAGCTCGGCGTCACCCGTGAGCGCGTGCGCCAGATCCAGATGGATGCACTGCGGCGCCTGCGCGACATCCTCGAGAAAGACGGATTCTCCGTCGACTCTTTCTTCAAATAGCCCGCTTCAGCTAATCAGCCCGTGCGCGGCGCGGTGCCGCCTCGCGGCCCTTTTCCCGATGCGCCCCGATCGAGCGCCCTGGCGCAATTGATCCAGATCAAGAAAACGTGCGGCAATGCCCCTAGCGCCATAGCTCACTTGCCCCGTCAATATTGACTTTGGGAACCCGTTCCAGTGTGATTGCCGGGCTGTGCTTTGGCACTGGGGCGCCTACTCCCAAAGGGCCGGAGCGCCTCCTTATCCTCGTTCGTTTTTCCCTTGTTCTCTGGGAGGGTTTATGGAAGCCGGACTGGAACAGAAGTACAACTTCGACGTTGTACGCTGGTTCATGATCATGGCGGTCGTCTACCTGGTAGTCGGCGCGCTCGCGGGTGTCTATATCGCTTCGGAGCTGGCCTGGCCGGTCCTGAACTTCGACAGCCCCTATCTGTCATTCGGGCGCTTGCGCCCGGTGCACACCAACGCCGTCATCTTCGCGTTCGGCGGCAGCACCCTAATGGCCACGGCCTTCTACACCGTTCAGCGTACCTGCGGGGTACGGCTGTGGAGCGACAAGATGGCCTGGTTCGTGTTCTGGGGCTGGAACGCGATCATCGTGCTCGCGGTCATCACCCTCCCGTTGGGCATCACCCAGTCCAAGGAATACGCCGAGCTCGAGTGGCCGATCGACATCCTGATCGCCGTGGTCTGGCTCGCCTTCACCTTCAATTTCATCATGACCATCGCGGTGCGGAAGTCCTCGCACATCTATGTGTCGAACTGGTTCTTCCTCGGCATGATGGTGATGATCGTCTATCTGCACGTGGTCAACAGCCTGGCGATCCCGGTGGGGCTGTTCAAGTCCTACTCGGTCTTCTCGGGCGTGCAGGACGCCATGATCCAGTGGTGGTGGGGCCATAACGCGGTGGGCTTCTACCTGACCGCCGGCTTCCTCGGGATCATGTATTACTTTGTGCCCAAGCAGGCCAACCGGCCCGTCTACTCCTACCGGCTTTCGGTCATCCACTTCTGGGCACTGATGTTCGGCTATGTCTGGCTCGGCGCCCACCACCTGCAATACACCGCGCTTCCGGACTGGACCGGTTCCCTGGGCGCGGCCGTCTCCATCGCCATGATTATTCCGTCATGGGGCGGCGCCGTGAACGGCATGATGACCCTCTCGGGCGCCTGGGATAAGCTGCGCACCGACTACGTCATGCGCTTCCTGGTCATGGCCCTGGCCTTCTACGCCATGTCCACCTTCGAAGGCCCCGTCATGTCGCTGAAGACGGTCAATGCCCTGTCCCACTACACGGACTGGACAGTCGGTCACGTGCATTCAGGTGCGTTGGGCTGGGTGGCCGGCATTTCCATCGGTGCCATCTATCACCTGATGACCCGCCTCTATCACACCCAGATGTGGTCCGAGAAGCTGATCAACTTCCACTTCTGGACCGCCACGATCGGCACGGTCGTCTACATCGTCGCCATGTGGGTCTCCGGCATCATGCAGGGCCTGATGTGGCGCGCCTACGACGAGTACGGCACCCTGGCCTATACCTTCGTCGAGTCGGTCGATGCCATGCACCCCTACTACGCCATGCGCGCCATCGGCGGCATGATCTTCCTGTTCGGTGCCATCATCATGCTCTTCAATGTGCTGATGACCGTGCGTAAGTCCGTCTCCAGCGGCAGTCTCGCGCAGGCCCGCACCGTGGCCGCATCCGCCTGAGGAGGGACAAGAGATGGCCGAAAAACGCACACCCAAGAGCTTTCAGGAGTGGATGGAAGTCAGCATCGTGCCGTTGATCACGGTGCTGGCCCTGGCACTGTCCGTCGGCGGGCTGGTCGAGATCGTGCCTTTGTTCTACCTGAAGAGCACATTCCCGGAGCAGGAAAAGTACCCGGAGATCGTCTGGCAAAAGGCCGGCGCCGAGCCCATCGTCTCGGTCGTCGACGGCAAGCTGCAGCCGAACTGGAAACCCGGCGATGGCGTGCGACCCTATACGGCGCTGGAGTTGGCCGGCCGCGACGTCTATCAGCGCGAGGGCTGCTACCTGTGCCACTCCCAGATGATCCGTCCCTTCCGGGACGAAAAGGAGCGCTACGGTCACTACTCGCTGGCTTCGGAGTCCATTTTCGATCACCCGTTCCAGTGGGGCTCAAAGCGCACCGGACCCGACATGGCCCGAGTCGGCGGTAAGTACTCGGACGAGTGGCACCGCCAGCATCTGCGCGCGCCACGCTCGGTGGTACCCGAATCCGTCATGCCGAACTACCCGTGGCTCGACGAGGCCTACGTGGACGGATCCACGATGCAGGCTCACATGAGGGGTCTCAGGACCATCGGCGTGCCCTACGCCGACGGGGATATCGAGGCCGCTCCGGCGCTTGTCGAGGGCAAGACCGAAATGGACGCCCTGGTAGCGTACCTGCAGGTCCTGGGCACCATGGTCACGCTGGACGACACCAAGGCGTACCGTGAGTAGTCTCGGCGAATACTTCACCACCGATTGGGAGGCCATGACGACCAACGACTGGATCGGAACGATCCTGACTGTCGTCATCTTCCTCCTGATGGTGGTGGCGTATTTCCAAGTGTTTCGTCCCAAGAACCGGGAAAAACTGGAATCCAAGAAGTACATCCCGTTCGAAGAGGACAACGAGATTGACGGAGAGAAACATGGCGGAAAATAACCCGTTTCCCGGCGAGAACAACACGGGGCACATTTGGGACGACAACCTGCGTGAACTGAAAAATCCGCCGCCCAGGTGGTGGATGCTGGCGTTCTGGGCCTCGGTCGCCTGGTGGATCGGCTATGCGATCCTCTACCCGATGTGGCCCGGCATCCCGGGTCTGTTCAATACCACCCAGGGCATTTTGGGCTGGTCCCAGATCCAGGAGTATCAGACGGGCGTCGAGCAGATGCAGTCCAGGCGTGCCCAATTCGAAGAGCAGATCTCCGGCATGACGGCCGACCAGATCATTGCCGATCCGGGCCTCACCCAGTACACATTGGCCTCCGCCAAGGTACTGTTCGGCGACTACTGCGCCGCCTGCCACGGTAGTGGCGGCCAGGGCAATACCGGCTTCCCGGTCCTCGCCGACGATGACTGGCTCTACGGCGGGAGTACGGCGAAGATCCAGGAGACCATCGTCGGTGGGCGCAAGGGCGCCATGACGGCGCACGCCGGCATCCTGTCCGAGGCCGAGGTCGACACCCTGTCCAACTGGGTCGTCCAGATGAGCGAGACCGGGGGCGGAGGCGCCAGCGAAGAGGGCTGGGCGCTCTTCAAGGCCAAGGGCTGCACAGCCTGTCACGGCGAGAAGGCAAACGGGGTCCTGGCCGAGCTGCCGAACGGGGACATCGTGACCGTCGGGGCGGCGAACCTCACGGACGGGATCTGGCGTTTCGAGCCGGGCGGGTACGAGAGCGCGAAACAGACCATCCTTTATGGCGTGAACCAGGACGTCGAGGGCAGCCGGGACGCGGTCATGCCGGCGTTCGGGACCACGGGCAAGCTTGGCGACCAGGAGATCAAGAAGCTGGTCGTCTATGTCCACCAGCTCGGCGGGGGTCAGTGAGGGCCTGCCCATTGGAACAGGCGGCCGGCCCACGCGGGGGCCGGCCGCCACGAAATCTCAATGAGGGGGGAGGAGCGTCGTGAACGTGCTCGGTAATCTGATGAACTGGGATCCGGTGGCCTGGATGTCGATCCTGATGGTCATCATCGCAATTGGCATAGCCGTCTTTTTGGGCTTCAAGGTTATGGCTCTGATGAACCGGGATGCCGAGGCCCACAAGGATCAAAAGCAAAGGTAGGAGGGCCGGCAACCGGGAGCGTCAAGGGGGACCGGGCATCCCCCTTTTTTGTCCAGGGAATCTGATGTAAATCATTCGGTTAGAATTGCGAAAACGCATGGTACGCGCGACTGTCCAGCAGTAACCTGCCAGCTTTGTTCGACCCCCGCGGCCTCGTCGCGGCTTCGGTCGATGGCCCGAATCCCCCCGGAGATGGTCAGTGAGTATCAACGAGACAACCCGACAGCAGTCCGCGGTCGACTCCCTGTACGCGGAGGCGGTCCACTGGGACGTGAACACTGGCGGCGAAACGATCCATGCGAAACGCTTGCCGGGAACCTGGCGAACGGTCAAGTGGCTCACGGCCTCGACCTGGTTGGTTTTCTTTTTGGGTCCCTACCTGCGTTGGGATGGCCGCCAGGCCGTACTGTTCGACATTCCCAACCGCCAGTACCACATCTTCGGCGCGACGGTCCTGCCACAGGACTTCTGGATGCTGTCGCTGCTGCTGCTGTTTTTCGCAATCCTCCTCGCGGTTATGACCGCCGTGGCCGGTCGCGTCTGGTGCGGTTTTTTCTGTTTCCAGACGGTCTGGACGGACATCTTCACCTGGATAGAGGAGAAGCTCGAAGGGCCTCCGCCTCAGCGCCGCAAGCTCGACAAGGCACCGCTGGACTTCGCCAAGGCGCGCGTCAAGGTGACCAAGCATCTGCTCTGGCTCACGATCGGATTCCTGACCGGGATCAGTTTCGTGGCCTGGTTCAGCGACGCGCCGACCCTCTGGGCGACTTTCTTCACCGGCCAGGCGAACGGGGCCGCCTATGTGACGGTGGCAATGTTCACCGTCGGCACCTATGTGCTGGCCGGGTATCTCCGGGAGCAGACCTGTTTTTGGCTGTGTCCCTACGCTCGAATCCAGGGCGTCATGCTCGACAAAACGACCCTGCTCCCCACCTACGACGTCCATCGCGGGGAGCCAAGGGGCCGCATCAAGAAGGGGGAGACCGAGGCTGACCGGACCAGCGGCGACTGTGTGGACTGTAAGCAGTGCGTCGCGGTTTGCCCGACCGGGGTCGACATCCGGCACGGCCAGCAGGAGGGATGTATCACCTGTGCCCTGTGCATCGACGCCTGCGATCAGGTCATGGACAAGGTCGGGCGCCCCCGGGGGCTGATTCGCTATGCGTCGCTCGACGAGCTTGAGGGAAAGGCAACCAAACCGCTTCTGGCGCGTCCGCGTGTCTGGGTCTACTCGGCGATCCTTGCTGTCGCCCTGGCGGGTATCGTCTATGGGTTGTCGAGCCTGGCGGCCATCGACCTCAAGGTTTTGCACGAGCGGGCACCTCTGTTCGTGACGCTCAGCGATGGATCGATCCAGAACAAGTACACGCTGAAGCTGCTGAACAAGATGCCGGAACCCCTGGATGTTCGCATCAGCGTGTCCGGCCCGGACGGGCTCGAGCTGATCGGGGCCGAGAAACCCATCGCGACCCACAGCGGCGGGGTCACCCCGGCGATCGTATTCGTGAAGATCCCGAAAAAGAGCCTGACCAAGGAACAGGAGCCGATTGTTTTCCATGCAGAGGCAACCCGCTCGACCGGTCAGTCCGTCGAGACGCGGCGAGAGAGCGTGTTTATAGGCCCACGTAAGTAGGCCGGAGATACCTCCCGAGTGGGCGAGCCCTGCCGGCTCGTCCCTTTTCGTTATCGAACCGCCCGACCACATGATGGTTTGGCAAACGGATTCCTATGAAAATGACCACGCTGGAACGACTTACCCCGGTAACCGCGCCGACACCGGCGTGGCGAAGTCCCTGGGTCATCGGTTGGGTTGCGCTCGTTATCCTCGTACTGGGAGTGAACCTGACGATGGTCTATCTCGCCATAGTGACCAACCCGGGCCTGGTCAACGAAGACTTCTACGACCGGGGGCAGCACTACGAGCGGACGATGGCCAGTAAGCTCGCCAACGACCCCGGCTGGACGATGCGCCTCGATCTACCGGAGTCGGTCAGGGTCAATGAATCGTCGCGGATCCGAGTTTTGCTGACGGACAAGGCCGGTGAGCCGGTGAGTCCGGACCGTGTAAGTTTCTTCGCCTACCGTCCGTCGGACAAGGGGCAAGACTTCTCAGCCGTTATGGAGGAGGAGGCCCCGGGGCGTTATGGACTCCAGGTCAGCTTTCCGCTGGTGGGCTTCTGGGACGGCTTGGTGGCGGTGACGCAGGGTGGAGAGGAATTCACGCTCGGCGAGCGTATCAGCGTCGCCGGGCCGTGAGCGCGTGTCCGCGCCGGATGCCAGCCTGACGAAGCTTCCGGAGTCGATGGGGGCCCGCCGCTGCGCCGAGGTCCGGTGCTTCCACTGCGGTCTTCCGGTCGCCGACGGCGCGGGCGCGCGTGCCGCGATTGCGGGCGAACCGCGCGACTTCTGCTGCACCGGCTGCATGGCCGTCTGCGAGGCCATCTACGCGTCCGGGCTCGAGGGCTTCTACCGCCGCACCCCCGAGGGCGAGGTGCTCGGCCCCCCGCCGACACCGAAGCCGGACAAGGACCTCGCTCTCTACGACCTCGACGCCGTTCAGGAGGAGTACGTTGACAGCGACGGAGACTCCCGCGAGGTCAACCTGCTGGTGGAAGGCATCCATTGCGCGGCCTGCGTCTGGCTGATCGAGAACGGCCTGCAGGCGATGCCCGGGGTCGAAGAGGCGCGCGTCAATCTGACCGGGCGCCGGCTACGGGTGCGCTGGGATAACGGCCGGCTCCAGCTTTCGCGAATCCTTAAGAGGATGGCCGAGATCGGCTACTCGGCGGTCCCGTTCGATCCGGAGAGCGCGGAAGGGGCGCTTAGGCGCGAGAACCGCGCCATGCTGTTCCGGCTGGCCTGGGCCGGGTTCGCGATGATGAACCTGATGTGGATCTCGATCGCGCTCTATTCGGGGGCGGACCGCGGCGAGTTCCGCGAGATGTTCCATTGGATTGGGTTTGCGCTCGCGACGCCCACGCTGCTCTATTCCGGCTATCCCTTCTTCAAGGGCGCCTGGACCGGTCTGAGGGGCGGTAGCCTCGGCATGGACCTGCCGATCGCGATCGGCGCCTCCATCACCTATCTGTACTCCCTATACGTGACCCTGTCGGGCTCGCTGGTCGGGGCGGTCTACTGGGACACGGTGGTCAACTTCATGTTCGTGATCCTGGTGGGGCGCTACCTGGAGGCCATCTCCAAGCGCGATGCGGTGGCGTCCACCCAGCGGCTGCTCGATCTCCAGCCGAAGGTCGCCACGGTGCTGCGCGACGGCGACGAGGCCGTGGTGCCAGTCCGCTCACTGTCGGTCGGCGAGCTGGTTCTTGTTCGTCCAGGGGAGCGCATCCCGGTGGACGGTGGGGTGGTCTCGGGCCGCAGTGTCGTCGACGAGTCGATGCTGACCGGTGAGTCGACACCGGTCCCGAAGGAGGCCGGTGACCCGGTGTCGGCCGGGACCATCAACGGCGCCGGCGTGCTTCGGGTGCGGATCGACGGGCTGCTGCGGGACACCGCCCTGGGACGCATCATCCGGCTGGTCGAGGACGCCCAGGCGAGCCGGGCACCGATTCAGACCCTCGCCGACAGGGCCGTCCCCTGGTTCGTCGCCGCGACGTTGGGCCTTGCGGCCCTGACATTCGTGGCCTGGGTCGGCACCGGCTTCGAGGTCGCACTGATGGCCGCCACTGCCGTCCTGATCATCACCTGTCCCTGTGCCTTTGGCCTGGCGACGCCGATGGCGATCGCGGTAGCCACCGGCGCGGGTGCCGCGCGGGGCATCCTGGTCAAGAATGGGGCCGTGCTCGAACGGCTCTCGGAGATCGACCACTATGTGTTCGACAAGACCGGGACGCTGACCGAGGGCCGTCCCTCCGTGGTGGCCCTGCGGAGCGGCTCCGGACCCTGGAGACCTGTCGACAGCGACGGGCTAGAGCTGGAACCGACCGATCGCGAGCGCCTCGGGATGGCCGGCGCGCTCGAGCGCCTGTCCGAGCACCCGGTCGCGGCCGCGGTGCTGGATCTGTGCCGGCGCACCGGTGTCCGGTTTCAGGACCAGATCGTCGACGACGTCGAGGTGAGCCCCGGGCTGGGAATCAGCGGCCGGGTCGGAGGGGCGAGGGTTTCAGTCGGCCGCGCGGATTGGGTCGCGGGCGGCTCGTCCGATTCTGCGGATCCCGCGGCGGGCGCCGATAACGCTATGGGCGGCGGCATCGTTCGCTGCATGGTCGAGAGTTATGAGCCCCTCTGGCTGGCGGTCGAGGATCGGCTGCGCCCGCGGGCCGAGGCGGTGGTCGAGCGGATGACCGCTCAGGGCCTGCGCGTCACCTTGCTGACCGGCGACCGTCGCGCGAGCGCCGAGCAGGCGGCGTCGCGGCTCGGGGCCGTGGACCTGATCGCCGAGGTACTTCCCGAGGACAAGGACCGGGTGATCGCCGAGCTGCAGCGCGATGGGAGCCAGGTCGCCATGATCGGCGATGGCGTCAACGACGCCCCGGCGTTGGTGCGGGCGGACGTCGGCATCGCGATGGGCAGCGGCACCGATGTCTCGATCGCGAGCGCCGACATCGTGCTGATGTCGAGCGAACTGGATCGTGTCGTCGAGGCGGCCGAGCTCTCGCGCCGGACGCTGCGCACCATTCGTCAGAACATTGGCATCTCGATCGTCTACAACCTGGTCATGGTGCCGCTGGCGATGGCCGCGCTGGTCACGCCGTTGGTCGCGGCCGTGTCGATGCCGCTGAGCTCGCTGGCCGTGATCGGTAACTCGGCCCGGATACGCAACCTGTTCAAGTCGGACGCCGCGGCAGAGCGTACGACGCCCTAGGACAACGCCGATTAATTGCGTTTCCCGTCCTGGCCAAGGATGGCCCGGCATTTTCAGTGGATGTACGCCATTGAAGATTTCGCGCGCCGAGAGTCGCGCCTCTCGGAGCGTGAGCAGATCAAGTGCCAGGATGGCACTTGATCAGTATCTTCTTGGGGCACCGTGGAACGCGGCCCAGGTTGCGCCGAGCACCGCAGGACTGTCGAGAATACGCGTGCCGCGTACGCCTGCAGCCTGATAGGATTCCCGACGCTATGGAAGTCATCTACGGTCTGATCCCCGGAATGCTGCTGCTCGGGCTCGTCGCCGTCGCGGTGCTGTTCTGGGCAGCGCGCAGCGGCCAATACGACGACCTGGACGGCGATGGGAGGCGCATCCTGCTCGATGAGGACGAGACCGATCCCCGCCGCTTTCCCGACGCGGACCGGGAACCCTTGGAACCCGAAGGCGGGAGCGACAGGTCGAGTGCGACCAGGCACGAAGATCCGGGTTCCTGACAGCGCTCCACGACAGCGGCGCGACTGAGGTGGAACTGCTCGAAAATCTGAGGTGCGCAGCACGCTGAGTTTGCGTTGCGTACCTGACACCGAATCGGGAAAGAGTTGGCGGGCGTCAAGGCCCGCCTCGCCCGGTCTGTCAGTTGGTCGAGAGCCAGTCGGCGATCGCCTGAAGCTCCTCGTCGGTCACCGTACCGATCACCGCTTTCATCGCGACCGACAGGCCGTTGGTGCGCACGCCGTCGCGAATGTCCTTCATCTGTTGCAAGAGGTACTGGGGGTTCTGACCAGAAACCTTCGGGTAGACGGTCAGGATCGGCTCGGCACCTGTTTCACCGTGACAGGTGTTACAGATCTTCTCCTGGTACAGCGCCGCCCCGTCGAGCGCGTAAGCGCCAGCGGAACAGACCGACCAAAGGGCAAGCGTCGCGACGAGCTTTCTTGTTGCTTTCATTGTCGATTTCTCCAAGGGTGGATCGGCGTGGGGCTGCGATGGAAGCAGGTCTTGGGAGCTGCGGCAACCGTAGCATACTGGAGCGAGGTTCCGCGTTTGGAGGTTACAGCAAGGTTCGGGCCGGCAACCGCGTTCCGGGGCCAATGCCTGTCAGGGTGGGGTGGGAAGGAGTCGCTTGACCCGCTCGGCGACGTGCTCCGCGGGTAGTCCGTAAGGTACGATAGCGGCCAACTCGCCCCGTGTGTCGAGAACATAGAGGTTCGACGTGTGGTCCAGGGTGTAACGGTCGCCCCATCCATCGCCGTTGATCTCGAATCTCGCGCTGTATCGCTCGGCAACTAGGGCCAGCTGCTCCGGGCTCCCCGTCAGCCCGATCATCCTCGGGTGGAAATGCTTAACATACCTCGCGAGCACGTCGGGAGTGTCGCGCTTCGGATCCAGTGAGACGAAGACCGGGACGACATCCATATCTAGCTCCGCTAGGGCATCGACGACCCAGGCGCTGACCGAGAGGGTCAACGGGCACACATCCGGGCAATAGGTGTAGCCGAACGAGAGCAGGACCGCTTTTCCCTCGAGGTCGCGAAGCGAGAAGTCGCGGCCCTCGTGGTCGGTGAGCGTGAAGTCGCCGCCGATGTCGGCACGCGAGCGAACCGGTGACTCGGCGTCGGCCGCCGCCCACGAGACCGACATGCAGAGCGTCACCCACGTGAGGAAGGTGTATCGCAGGCGGCGTCTCCACGGTGAGCCGGTCACCGTGCCGATCCGGACGATCCAGTCGATGCCGTGCTGTCGGACGGATCGCCGACGGGCGCGGCGAAGGCGTCTGATACCAGTACGTTCACGTTGTCCCCGGTCAGGGACTCGAGGAACGAGACCAGATCGTCGATCTCGGTGTCGGTGAGTCCCAACGGGGCGATCAGCGGGTCGAGGACCTCGTTCGCTTCGCCGCCGGCGTTGTAGAACGCGACGACCTCGCGCAGGGACGCTAGGGACCCGTTGTGCATATAGGGCGCCGTCAGAGCGACGTTGCGCAGCGACGGCGTGCGGTACTTCCACCGGTCGGATGGATCCTGGGTCACCTCATAGAGACCCAGATCACTGGCGGGCGGCTCGGATACCGACGCGATGACCGAACCCGGCACATCGAGCACCACGCCCGGGGCGACCTGGACCTTCCGGATCGGCGGTTCAGGGCGCATGGATTCGCGAAAACCCATACCGGTGTTGTGCATTTGGTTGTCGGTGAACAGCGCGGCATCGTCGCCGACGAGATGGCAGGCGGCGCATCGGGCCTTGCCGGTGAACAGCTCGAAGCCGCGTCTGGCGTCCTCTGGGATCGCCTCCGGGTCCTTGCCATAGCGCCAGCGGTCAAACGCCGATGCACCCGAGACCAGAGTGCGCTGATAGCTCGCCAGCGCCATGCCGAGGGTTTCCATTGTCGGCCCACGGCCGTCGAATGCGGCCTCGAACCGCCCCTGGTAATCCGGCAGCCGGCGCACCTTTTCGATTAGGGTTCCGACTGCCGGGTTCGCCATCTCGTTGCCCGCGAGCAGCGGCCCCCAGACCTGCTGCTCGAGGCTGTATTCGCGCCCGTCATGGAAGAGCCGGGTCAGGTAGGCCGTGTTGTAGATGGTCGGGGCATTGCGGCGCACGCTTCGTCCCTCGACCCCGACGGCGGTGGCCATTTCGTTGCTGGTAAACCCCTGCTCCGGGATGTGGCACATGGCGCAGGAGAAGGTGTCGTTCAGCGAGAGGCGGCGGTCGTAGAACAGCTTGCGCCCCAACGCCACCTTGGTCTCGGTAATCGGGTTGTCCCGCGGGACCGGTACCGGCGGCAGGCCGAGCGGCGGGGACTCAATCACGGACAACAGGTCGGCCTCGCTCCCCAGTCGCTGCTCGAGGCTCAGCGACCGTGTCCGGTAGTCCGGGTTCCCGTAACCGTTTTTGTAGTCGCCCGCCCGAGACAGACCGCTCGCCGCGGCAACCGTTGCTGGATCGGCGTCTACCGGCGCGGACCCGGCAGGCTCTGACTCCATGAGCAGGGTCTTCGCGTCGCTGACGAGCAGATCCGGGTGCAGAAAGGAGACGCTGTAGATGTTGCGGATCCGTTTGCGGCGGTCGATCAGATAGACGCGCAGCAGGTGGGCGAAGGTGCCGGCCGGCTCACCCCGGTCGTCGTACTCGCGCAGCACCGTCTGCTTGTAGGCTGACAGGATCGGCTCGAGCCGATCCTCGCTAGCGGTCGTGAGGAACGCCCACTCCACGCCGTCCCCGTCGAGCCCCGCGCCGTAGAGGCGCATGACCTCGGGCGTATCGTGGTCGGGGTCGAAACTGAGCGTCACCAAGCGTAGCTGCCGCGCCAGGTCTGGCTCGGACGCCAGGTGTTGCTTGATGCGATGGAAGACTGCGGTGGCCAGCGGACAGCCCGCCACGTCGCTGCAGGTGCTGTAGACGAAGCTGAGCAGGACAATGCGGTCTCCGAGGTAGCGATGCAGCCGAGTGGGTTCGCCGTCGGTATCGAGCACCGCGCCATCGGCCGCGTCGAAGAGCGGCGGCAAGTCGTAGGTTCCCGGCATCGGGGCCGGGTAGCCGAGCTCACCGTAACCCACCGGCCGGGGTACCGCGGCGGAGTGGCTGATGTTGGCGAGCAGGGCGACCGCGAGCACGAGCCCGGCCGGTGACGGCCGGGCTTGGCGAAACCGCGAGCCGCTGGACTTCGCGCTCACTCGGGATGTCTCGCGGCAGTCGCCCCGAGGCGCCTCAGTCAGTTTGCGCCAGCTCGCGTTCCGGCCGATTTTCCGGTGCCCGGGAGTACAGGGCATAGGCTCCGAAACGCATCTGGTGGGGCCGACCGAGCTTTTCGGCGGTGAAATCGATCGCGAAGCGCGGCTGAAGCGCTTTGCCGTCCCAGTCATAGGCCTTGAAGTACTGCTCGTTGTCCTCGCCCTTCTTGTCCCAGTTGGCGAGCAGCGAGGACGTGTAGTAGATACGTTTCCCGTCCCAGCTCTGGGAGGCCATGTTGATCTGGCGCCCGATCACCTCCTCGTAGACCTGCTTGGGGTTGAACGGGTCGGAGATGTCGAACAGACGCGTCTTGCCATCCATGAACGTGTCGACCCAGAGATGTTTGTCATCCGCGGTGATCGAAATGTCCACCGGCAGTGGGACCTGGGAGGGGTCGCCGATATCGGCCACCGCCGTCGCCTGCCACTCGCCCGCGTCGTCCGCGTGGATGAGCCAGATCTTCGAGGTCAGGGCCGTGGTCGTGAAGCAGTAGTCGTGGTTCGGCCCCCAGGCACAGCGGATCTCCAGCGGCGCGCCGGGCACGTCCAGGACCTTCTTCGGCTTGCGCGTGTGCTCGTTCCAGACCACGACGGTGTTTCCGAAACGCTTCATCGCCTCCTCGTCCTTTAGCATCTTGCCGAAGTCCATCATGTAGTTGGACCAGCCCGTGAAGGAGGACGTGAACATGGCGTTGCGCCGGGGCAGGGCTCGTACGTCATAGTTGTAGCCGTCCGCGTAGCTCCCGGACTTGGCCGCGCCCCGAAGGTCTTCGTCGGTCGGCATCCAATGGGTCGCGACATAGTCGCCCTCGTTGGTGTACTCGACCAATGCCGTGCGGCCGCCGTGGTCCTTGTTATTGGACAACCCGGTGATCATCATCCGTCCGGGGAGCGCGTAGGTCGTGTGCGGTCCAACGACGCCGCCGCTGGCCGAGACGAAGTCCTCGATGGTCTTGTGCAACGTCGGTTTCGCCGGGTCGCTGTGGACGTCGAAGATGAAAATCTTGTTGGTGTCCAGGCTGCCGGCCCAGAGATATAGGCGATCGTCGGTAAAACCGGAGTGGTGGGCCTCGTTGCGGCCGCCGACGGATAAGGTGCTGACTATCTTGCCGTAATTGGCCGAATTCGGGTTTACGTCGACAGTGACCAGCTTGTCCTGGCCATCGCCGAGTCCCTCTACCCCCAGGGTCCAGACATAGACGAAGTCCTCCTGACCGACGATCTTGGCCATGTAGGGCGACATACAGGTCTCGTCGGCGCGGATTTCCTGCGCCGGAAGTGCCGTAATGGCGGCAGCGCCAAAGGCAACCAATGCTGGGATCGCACCTCGTGACAGGATGTTGAAGCTTGGCATCTGATCTAACCTCCATCGGGGTCGCGGGTGGTACGCGAACAAAAGCGAAATTTCTTGGTATGTTGCGGCATCGAGTTCGGGCCTGGCCGGGCGACGGACACCGGTCTCGAAGAGAACGCAATTCCATTTTTAGACTAGAATGAACATTCATTCAAGGGGGGATGGTTCATGTCACCGGTGAGCGCGGCCACGGCAGCGCATCCAAACGGGATGCGGGGCCTGATTCTCGATCGGGCACTGGGGCTCTTCACGAGCAACGGCTACTTCAACACCTCGATCCACGACATCCAGCGCGAGGCCGGGATCAGCATTGGCTCGATCTACAACCACTTTGGTGGCAAGGAGGGGATAGCCAAGGCCCTCTACCACGATCTGCTGGAGCGGATGGACACGCTGGTCGACGAGGTGATGGAGTCATCGGATACGGCCTACGCGCGTGGCCGCGCCGTGGTCACTAACCTGTTCGCCCTGACCGAGCAGGACCCGGTGTCGATGCGTTTCATCCTTAACGCCAAGCACCGAGAATTCCTGCCCGACGAGCCTCCGATCTGCTCGGCGAAGCCGTTCGTCAAGCTCCGCGACATCGTCAATCAGGGGATGCTGAGCGGCGAGATCCGCGCCATGGACCCATGGATCGCCGCGGCCTGTGCCTTTGGTCCGGCGCTGCGCCTGATCACGCTGCGACTCGATGGCGTCTTGCCCAACTCGCTTGCGGGTTACGCGGATCCCGTCTGGGGCAGCTCCTGGCTGGCGGTCCGGCGCGTCGACGGCGTGGCCGATGTCTGAGCGTCCTGGTGAGGTCCGGTCCGCCGGGGTGAACGCCTACATCGGGTTGGGCAGTAACCTCTCGGATCCCGAGGCCCAGGTCGGACGGGCTCTGGCCGAGTTGACCGCAATACCGCGGAGCGAGTTGATCGCCCGCTCCGCGCTCTACCGCACGGCCCCGGTCGGGCCTGCCGACCAGCCCGATTATGTCAACGCCGTCGTGAGCCTGCGGACCAGGCTGTCGCCACGCGAGCTGCTCGAGGCGCTTCAGGCAATCGAGCGTGGGCACGGCCGGCAACGGAACGGCACCCGATGGGGGCCGCGCACGTTGGACCTGGACATCCTGCTCTATGGCGACCGGCGGGTGGCCGAGCCGGGGCTCCGGGTTCCGCACCCCGAGATGGCGCGCCGGGCCTTCGTGCTGGTACCGCTGGCGGACGTGGCGCCGGCCGGGTTGTGGGTGCCGGACGTGGGTGCGTTAGAGGAGTTGCTCGAGCACTGCTCCCGAGAGGGGGTGATGCGCCTGGAACGTGTCTAACGCACTGGTGCTCGCCGCGTTGCGGTGGAAATCTCGCACACAGTATGATCCGCCAACCATTCACCCTCTACTCGTGTGTACCGCCCGCGTTCTGCCAGCGCGTGTGTCGCATCGCATCGCGCCGCGGTCGGATGCGCGGCCCCGAAACGTCCCGCCGGCGGTGAATTCGTCACACGGCCGAAAGGCGGGATATCGAAACCTGTCAGCGGAGGAATACCAGCGTGATCCTTGCGGGCGACATCGGGGGCACCAAGACGGTCCTCGCCCTTTACTCCGAGGATGGCGGCGTGGCCGGCGGTGCGATCCAGGAGACGCGCTTCGAGAGCGGCAAGTACAGCTCGCTCGAGGCGATCATCGTCGAGTTTCTCCGCGAGACCCGTGCCAGGCCGGTGGCCGCGAGCTTCGGCGTCGCGGGACCGGTCGACGGGGGGCGCGCACATATCACCAACCTGCCCTGGGTCATTGAAACCGATTCGATTAGACGATCGTTTCGTATACCCGACGTTTTCCTGTTGAACGACCTACAGTCGATAGCTATAGCCGTTCCTCACCTCAATAGGGATGACCTGGCGACCCTGAACCCAGGCACGGCGGTGGACGGCGGAAACATTGCCGTGGTCGCACCCGGTACAGGTCTGGGTATCGGCATGCTGCTATGGACCGGGGAGCGCTATCAGGCCTATCCGAGCGAGGCGGGACACACCTCCTTCTCCCCCCGCAACTTGCAGGAGATCGAGCTCCTGAAGTACCTGATCGGCCGCTACGGGCACGTGAGCTTCGAGCGCGTCTGCTCCGGAAGCTTCCTGCCGAATATCTACGAGTTTCTGCGGGAGCAGGGCAGCTATCCGGAGCCCGCCTGGCTAAGGGATGAGCTGGCGCAGGCCCGCGACCGCACGCCGGTCATCGTTCAGTCGGCGCTGGCGCACAAGGCGGACATCTGCGAGGCGACCCTGGACATCTTCGTACACGCCCTTGGTACGGTTGCGGGCAACATGGCCGTGAGCCTGCTCGCGACCGGCGGGATCTACCTCGGTGGCGGTATCCCGCCTCGTATCCTGAAACGCTTGCAGCGGCCCGATTTCCTGAGCGCCATTGCGGACAAGGGGCGCTTCAGCGATTTTTGCTCCAACCTGCCCGTGCACGTGATCCGCGACTCCAAGGTCGCACTTCGCGGGGCCGCCTGGTTCGGGGAGGAGGCGTTAGCGAGACGCTGAGCTCGGACCACGGCCGAGACTGAGCCGGGCGTTGTTCGCGCCCTGAACGACAACAGCACCGAGACCCAGTCGAACGACCGCGTCTTCTAACCCTGCCGCGGCCGGCCAGTCTGCCGCCATGGGTTTCGTCGATCTAACCGCCGCCGCTGCCGCCCTCGGCGGCCTCCAATTCGGTTTCGATACCGCGGCCACAAACGGCGCGGTGATCGCGCTGAAGAACGGGTTCAACGCCAACAGCTTTTTGGTCGGGCTCGCCGTTTCCCTGGCGCTCCTGGGCTCGGCCACCGGCGGCGCCGTCGCCGGCCCGGTCGCCAACCGCATCGCCCGAGTGCGGACCATGACCCCGGCCGCCGACCTTTCCTGGTCAGCGCGATCGGCTCGGGTCTCCCGTTCGGTCTGTTCGACTTTATCCTCTGGCGGATCCTGGGCGGCATCGCCGTCGGGGCCGCGAGCGTGCAGAGATCCAGTTCTCAGGGTTATTGACAGGCCATCCGGGATGAATGCCCGCGGCCCTCGGCGAGTGTACGGGTTCCATTTCCGGTTGAATCCGGCCGGCAGCTCCTGGATCGCCGATCATCACCGGCACGATTGGCGCACCGGGACACTCAATCTGGCGCGTTAAGTCAAACGGTGTTCGTGCGATCGCCGGTAAACTGCTCCCCATCCCGAGGCCAGCGGCTTGAGGTCGCCGGCTCCACTACCGGACGAGCGAACGCCGCGAGAAGGGGCAGATAGCCGATGAACAATCCAATTCCAGTGGAAGCGCTCCCGGACTGGTTCCGGGAGGCCGTTCAGCTCAAGCAGGATACCGAGCACGGCGTGCGCAATATCGAGATCGCTCTGCGTCACGCGATGAGCAGACAGGGGCTCGATCCACGCCTTCGAACGGAGCTTCAACTCCTGCGCGACACGCTGGGCGCGGTAAAGGTGAGCCTTTCGGTCGTGGAGATGGCCGCGGATAGAGTGCTCCGCGACATCACCGGCCGGGCGCTCGCGGATCGGGAGCAGGCTGCACAGTCGCAGATGCTCCAGTCGTGAAACCGGCGGATCGGCTGTCTCACTGAACGTCCCGATCCGCCCGCGCCATCCGGCGAACGCGTCTTTTCCGTGAAAGATCCCGTTTACCTTTTATCCGATTTCACTTCCAGCGGATATCCCTCTCAGGGTCGCCCCGCTGACGGGTCACTTGCCCGTTCCCATGCCTGTCGTGTTTTGGTAACAATACTGATTTACCAGCGGCCGTGCCGCCGGGGACGAGTCGGCCGCATCTCCTGTTCGTGCGTCGCGAAATCGGCGCGGAACAGAGCGCGTGTGGAATCTTCCTCCAGCGGGTCGACTGCATCTCCGCGATCATCAGGTGCTGCATGGACTATTTCGAATTCGTCGACGGATTGTTTGGCGACCAGCCGTCGGTGCTGGCACTGCGGTTGTCCCTCGTTGTGTTGGGTGAAGGGTACGAGGGAGAGGGAAGCATTCTGTGGTTCGTGCGCGATGACGACGCGGCGGTCTGTCTCGCCGGTTCAATGGCGGCCAGGTTCGCGGGCCATCCGTCCCGGGTCGCGCGTGACATCGCGAACGAGCACGCGAAATCCGGGCGCAAGTTGCTGGCGGAAAAGAGCGTGTCAGTCGAATCGCGGCGGATGGGGGCATGCCCGCCGGGGCGCGTGGAACGTCTGCGCGGCAGTTTCGTCTCGGATGGTCCCTACCTGCTGGCAATGGACCTGGAGCAGGGCTTGGCGTCCGTGGAAGGGGACATGGACGAAGTAGGGGCCGGGACGAACGTGCGAGTCCTCATGGCCGGTTACTCGTTGGAGGGGACCTTCGATCGCTCCGTCTGGCTGGCCGCCTTTTGCGGCGATACCTGCGGACCGCTGGATGCGGACCTGCTGTTCCGCTACCTGGCCACCTACTATCCGATTCGGTTCCATCGAACGCCTTACCATCGCTGGAACCGCGAGTTCGGCGATCAATACTGGTCCGGTCTGCCTTGGCTGAAAAACCGATTCCTCGGCGCCTTGGGGCCGAACCCGCTCCGCTCGGGCGACCCCCTGACCAACATTTTCTGGAGCAAGAAGCGTAGCAGCCCGCTCCCGGCCTGGAGAGATGTCTGCAAGCGAGGAACGGACGACCTGCTTGCAGAGCTCCGCCGTCGGCTATCGGATCTGGACAGGCGCAGCGGAGGGCGCATCGGCCCCGAGCCCCTCATCGAGTGGCTGGATGCGAAGGGTCGAGGCGCGGCCGGCTCGGAGCTGGACTGTGCCGCCGTGCTCTGCGCAGCCAACACCCTCGCGCGGATAGACCGAATTTGGCTGCCCGTATTGTGCCTGCTGTGGCGCCGGGACCACCTGGAGACGGCGCAGGACCTGGAATCGGCAATCACGGTATTGACGGGGCATAATGCGCCCGACTTCTGGCGCGAATATGCCAAGGTCGGGCATGCCGGTTATGTCATCCAGGCGGTCATCGAGCTGCGCGAGGCGCTGTCCCGGATCGCCGGCGGTCATGTCTCGGAGTCCATTCGATACCGAGCCGCGGACGCCGCCATGGTCCAGACCATCGAGATTTCGGGCATCGACCCGCCCATCGCCAAAACGCTGGCGGCCCAAATTGTCGACGGCCGCCCGAGGGAGCACGGCCTCGACGGCGGCATTCGGCTCGGCGGCGAGCCCGGTACGCAGGTCTCGTCCGATCTGGTGCGGGCGCTTCGGGACCTTAGAGACAGTGAGCGCGGCGGTATCGGCGATGTCGCGGCCGAATACATACCGGTGCGGTCCGTGCTTCGAATGGTGATTTCGTTCGAACTGGGGTCCGTAAGGTAAAAGCGCCGCGTCGGATGCCCTGGGGCTCAGAATCGCCAGACCAGTGGCACCACGAGCACTGTAACCAGACCGACGAGCAGGGTCAGCGGTACGCCGATGCGGATGAAGTCCGCGAAGCGGTAGCCGCCGACGTTGAAGACCATTAGGTTGGTCTGGTAGCCGATGGGTGTCGCGAAGCTCGCGGATGCGGCGACCATCACCGTCATGATGAAGGCCTCGGGCGCGACCCCCATGCTCTGCGCCGCCTGCAGGGCGATCGGAAAGACCAGCACCGCGGCGACATTGTTGGTCGCCATCGAGGTCAGGACGGCGGTCGCCACGAACACCAGCGCCAGCGTCGCCTGCGGGTTTCCGCTTGCAAGCCCGATAAGGCCGCCGGCGAGCAGGCTCGCCGCCCCGGTTTTTTCCAGCGCCGCCCCCAGCCCGAACGAGGTCGCGATTACCACCAGCACCTGCCAGTCGGGCGCGCGGCGAGCCGTCCGGCCGTTCGTGCAGCGGGTTAGGATCATCAGCCCTGCCGCAAGCAGCGCGGCCTCGAGCATCGAGAACCAGCCAACGGTGACCACGGCTACCATGGCGGTGACGATGGCGATCGCTACCGGCGCCCGCTCGTGGTGGAGGGGGTGGCTATCGCCGATCCGGCTGACCAGCAGGAAGTCCCGCGAGTTCTTCTGCTGGTCGACGAAGCCGGTTCGCGTCTCGAGCAGCAGGGTGTCGCCGGGTGCCAGCTCGATGTCGCCGATCTTGCGTTCGACGCGCTCGCCGTTGCGAGCGAGGGCGATGATCACGGCATCGTAGACATTACGGAAGCGGCCCTCTCTGACGGTCTTTCCGATCAGCGGGCACTTGTCCGACAGCACGGCCTCGACGAAGCAACGCCCGGGCCGCGGCACATCGAGCTTGAAGACCTGGTCAGTGGCCGGAATCAGGCCGCGCGTGTGCTGGAGGTCCATGACCGAGTCCAGGATACCCGCGAAGACCAGGCGGTCGTTGGCCTGAAGCAGCTCCTGGGAGGAGACCGCCGGCAGCACCTGCTCGCCGCGCTCGATCTCGATCAGGAACAGGCCCGGCAGTTGGCGCAGCCCGGCGTCCTCGATGCTCTTGCCAACCAGCGGGCTGCCCGGCTGGACGAGCATCTCGGCCGTGTACTGGCGCACGTCCTCGTAGCTCGCGGCGGCCGGCGGGCGGCGGGGGAGCAGCCAGTGTCCGGCGATGAGCATGAACAGGAGTGCCGCGAAAGTGACCGGCAGGCCGACCCAGGCGGGCTCGAACAGCGCGAAGCCGGAGCCGCCGACGCGCTCGACGTAGAGCCCGTTCACCACCAGGTTGGTGCTGGTGCCGATCAGGGTGCAGGTACCGCCGACGATGCTCGCGTAGGACAGCGGAATCAGCAGCCGGGAGAGTTCGAGTTGGTTTCGCTTCGCCCAGTCCTGCACAGCAGGGATGAAGATCGCGACCACCGGCGTGTTGTTGAGGAACGCACTCAAGCCGGCTACCGGCAACATCAGCCTCAACCGCGCGTCGGTCGGCCCTCGGGGCTGGCCGAGCAGGCGCTGCCCGATCCAGCCGACGGCCCCGGTTTCCGTGAGTCCGGTCACGACCACATAGAGCACGCCGACGGTCAGCATGCCGGCGTTCGAGAAGCCCGCTAGCGCCTCGGCCGGCGTGACGATACCGAACACCAGGAGGAGCGTCAGGGCGCCTGACGTGACCACGTCCGGCGCGGCACGGCTGAAGGCGAACAAGCCGAAGCATAGGCATACGATGGCGAGGCTGAACCAGCCTTCCCACCCAACATGCGGTAAGGTCTCCAAAGGGCTCAATGACCCGGGTCAGGCCCGCGCGCCGAGCCGGTGCGCGATCGCCCGCATCCGTTCCGTTGGCGGGTATCGGCCGGGTCCGTGGCGCTCGAGGCAGACCGGCCGCTATATACACAGGTCATCAAGGGCTATTCCGGTGCGTCCCGCGTTAGGGCCTCATAACGGGTCCGGAACACATCTTGTCGCATACGGGATGCCTCGTCCCGGGTGGCGAACAACGGTGAGTCCTTCCAGCCGCCGCTGGCGTGATCGAACACCGAGAACCGGTACCCCTTTCCGACCTTGAAGACCTGGGTGACATCGTTGCCGGCCGACTCCAGCGCTTCCAGCTTGCTCTGGCCGTGTCGCCGTACCGGGTCTGGACCTGCCTCGCCTGGCGGCGGATGTGTGCCCATGTTGAACTGGTTGTTCTGGATCTCGCCCTGGATGTCGAGCTCCACGGACTCCAGCCCCGGGAGCCGCGTCAGCAAGTAGCCTGCCATCAGCCGCCCGAGCCTGTAGTTCTCTGATTCCAATGCGGTCAGCAGCTTGTCGGCAACTATTTGGCAGCGTTGTAGCCGGTCGGGACGTCGCACCCATTCCCGGCTCATCTGCCAGCCGCCGTCCATGTCCTGGTCGAGCTTGTCGAAAAAGCCCCGACCCTGGCTCAACAGGGCGTCCGGCACGTTGAGCTCGTAGATCTGATCGTCGATGATGGCCTTCAGGATCATCCAGCGCCTCCTTCGGTTACTGCCGCGGCGCCGATTCTAACAAGGCGCGGCGCACGCCGTGCGGCAACCCGATCACGCGGAACAGGCCATCCGACATGCTGCTTACCATTCCGGCGCTGCTGAATCCCGCCCAGATCGCAAAGATCCACGAGACCCTGGAGGGTGCCGAGTTCGTCGACGGCAGGCTGACCGCCGGGTTCGCAGCGAGCCGGGTGAAGCAGAACCAGGAGCTGCGCCCGGAGCCGGAGCGCATGCAGCGCCTGGTGCGCATCATCATGGCGAGTCTGGGTCACAACGAGACCTTTCGGTTCGGCGTACTGCCGCACCGGGTGGCGGACCCGATCATCGCGCGCTACCGCCCCGGGATGACCTACGGCGACCATGTCGACGACCCGATCATGGGTACTGCCGGGCCGCGCTTCCGCACCGACGTGTCAATGACCGTTTTCCTCAATCCGCCGGACAGCTACGCCGGCGGGGATCTGGTAATCCGAACCTCGTTCGGCGAGCGCCGAGTCAAGCTGCCGGCAGGCGATGCGGTGATCTATCCGTCGTCGAGCCTTCATCGAGTGGCCGAGGTCACCGAGGGCGAGCGTCTGGTGGTTTTGACCTGGATCCAGAGCTATGTGCGCGACCCGGCCCGACGCGAGTTGCTCTTCGAGCTGAACCTGGCGCGCGAGCGGCTGCTTAGGGACGCACCGGGCGAGGATACGACCGGCTACGTCGACCGCGCCTATGCGAACCTGCTGCGGATGTGGGGGGAACTCTAGCCCAATGGGTGAACCTGTCGCTGGCCGTCCAGATGCGGGGTGTCGGTTGGCGCCATTTTCGTTCCATCGGCAGTAACCCATGAGCTAGGTCTTGACCGGGCGGGTCCTTGAGTGATTCAGCGTCGCCAGGAAGGCGTTCGGACGGATGCTTCTCGCCAAGACCGGCGACAAGAGCCGGCTCGCTGCGGCCGGAATGGCGGGCGCTCTGCCGGCCGTCCCGGTGTGGACCGGTGCCCGGTTTACGGCCGGCGCGGATCACGAGCCGAACCGCTACACGGACGATTGTGCCTTCATGTACGTTGCCGGGCCGGGGACCACCGCACGGCGGGTGTGACGCGCTAGTCCTGACTCCGAGGGGTCGGTGCGGGGCGTTTGATCCCATTGGCCTTGTCCGAATCCTCGCGCACCAGCGCGTAATCGGTGTTGCGCACGCCCCTGAGCAGCCTGTTCGTATCTTCGGAGGCGACGCCCAAGCTCTCGAGCGCCTCGGCCGCCAGACGCAGGCTGGCTTCAAGGGCCTCCGGGAAGGCCTTGTCGGCGCCTGCACGAAGCAGGGCGTCGCTGGCGGCAAGGTCTCGGGCACGAGCGACGATGATGGCCCGGGGCGCGAGGGCGCGGATCAGCGTCGTGGCGCGGAGCGCCGTGGATGCCTCGTCGATGGTGAGGACCACCAGGTCGGCCTGGTCCAGATGCGCGGCGGCCAGCAGGTTTGCATCGGAGATATCCCCGTAGTAGACGGGGTGGCCAAGGTTCCGGAACTCGGCCACCCTCAGCGGACTGGTGTCGAAGGCGATGAAGGGGATGCCGCTGGTTTTTAGGATCGTTCCCACCGCGTGTCCGACTCGCCCGTACCCGGCCACTACGGCCCGGGCGCTGGACTCGGCTCCTTCCAACGGGAATTTATACGGCTCTCCGTCCTGCGCGGTTCCGGTGGATACGCGCGCCGCCAGCCAGTCACCCATCCGCACCAGCAGCGGCGTCACCAGCATACTGAGCGATATCACGCCCGCAGCGAGCACGAACGTCTTGTCGTCGATGATCGCCAGCGCCTTGGCGGCGCCGAAAAGGACGAAGCCGAACTCGCCGCCCTGTGCCAACAGAAATGCCACGCGTACGGCCGTGCCGCGCGTCTGGGCGAACAGCAGGCAGAGCGCGAACAGCACGGCGATCTTGATCAGGACGATGACCACGACGTGCCGCGCGAACACCAGCGGATCCCGGATGATCTCTTCGATGTCGATCGACATACCCACCGCGACGAAGAACAGGCTCATCAAGAGGCCCTTATGGGGCTCGATGCTGGCGTGAATCTGGACGTTGTACCGTGATCCGGAAAGCGTCATACCGATGAGAAAGGCGCCAAGCGCCATGGACATGCCGACCAGGTCCATCGCCCAGGCCGACGCGAAAACCGCCGCCATGGCCACCAATAGGAACGCCTCGCGGTTGTTGTTCCGGGCCAGATAGTCGAGGACTTTCGGCACCAGGTACCGTCCGGCAAGTACCAGCAGGCCAACCGAGATCGCCACTGTCGCGACCTGTTCCCAAAGTGGGATCTCCTTCGGTAGGGGGCCCACGTCCGCGAGGATGGGCACGAGGGCGAGCAGGGGCACGACGGCGAGGTCTTGCATCAACAGGACGGCGAAGGCGGTCCGCCCGTGCGGGCTGGCGATCTCACCCCGCTCCTGCAGGATCTGAATCACGAAGGCCGTGGATGACAGCGCCAGCGTGAGTCCCGCCAGCAGGTCAATGCCCCAACGCGGCTCGAACAGGTGCAGGTAGAGGGCGATGGCCAGCCCAGAGATAAGAATCTGCAGCGAACCGAGGCCGAACATAGATCGGCGCAGGGACCAGAGGCGATGGGGCTGCATCTCCAGGCCGATCAGGAACAGCAGCAGTACCACGCCGAGCTCGGTAAAGTGCCGCACATCCTCGACGTGGGTGGTGACCGACGGGCCGGGAGTGTGGGGCCCGATAAAGACACCGGCCACCAGCAGGCCGAGGATCGAGCCGAGTCCGAAATGACGGAAGACGGCGACCGCGATCGAGGTGGCCACCAGGAGCAGCACAGCCGAGTACACGAAGGATTTAGGGTCCAAGAGGTGCCTCTCAGCAAGAACAAGCGCGCTTACCCTTGGCGAGGGCGAATCAGTGCGCAGCAGTGGCCCTCAGAATATCTGAACGCCCGACGGAACGTCACGCTGTCGCGGTCGCGGCCCAGCGGGGCTGCCAGAGCATAGCGCTAACGCTAAATCTCAATTTTTCGGCTATGAATAGCCTGCATGTCTCCAATAGGCGACATCATAAGTATCTGATAATATAAATTTTCTTGTTTGTTCCCGGAAAATCGTCGTTCATCAGAGACGAAACGCCCGAGACTCCCACGGCCCCGTCCGCGGATTTCAATAGTAACCGCATAAAATAATAGAAATTTATAGTAATGGCATTATTATTGCATATGCTGACACCATGGTTTTTGGGATCCTCAGGTCCCGGCCGCGATGACCATTGCGCGGCTGCGGATCTCGTCCTGCTGATTCGATCAACGCGACCTCGTTAGTTTCGGCACGGGAGCCGGCCGGTTCTTTCGCGGTTAGTCAAGCAAGAGCAGAGCAATTGAGCCGCGGTTACGGGGTAGATCATAAAGCGCTTGGGGCGTCGCTCGCTGCGTTGCGCACCCGTTTTAAGCGTTTGCGAAAGGTGGTTGGATCCGGTCTCGGAGCCGCCAAAGCGGTTCGGTTTTTCTGATGCAGTTCATTCCCATACTTGGGCCTTGCGTCGGGTGCATCGCATTCGCGCCAAGCGCGTCCGCGGAATGAATAATTTAGGTTTGCATTGAAAGTGACGGTAAATGCACTGGTTGGGAGTACAGCTAATGACTGAAGTTACTTGGGGCTTACAGACACGCCGTGGAATCGGTGAGGCATCCACCGGTCGAGGCGGGCAAAAGCGCGGGTTAGAGTTCCTAAACGCGTCTTTCGGTAGGATCGGTTTCGCGGTCGGCGTTCCTGTTTTGGGGCGCAAACGTCTCCGAAGCAGCCGTGGACACCTGCGGCGAGCCCCCCTTGCTCGCCAACCGCGAGGCGGCCGTTTTGCTTTGGGAGGACTGCGGTACCGGAATGTGGTACCTGCGAGCAACAGCCGGGGGCAGCATTAGCAAAGTAAGCTACGAGGGAACCATTGTTTCCGATCGAGCGTTCAGCTCGGTGAACCCCGCGGGCGTGGAAAGCGGTGATCTACTGGCTACACCTACCAACGATCAAATTCTTTTTCAGTTCAACGTTTCAAAAGATCGAACCGACGGACTCGACTTCTTGTTTCCGGCTCGCGCGAACGTTTGCGTTTCACTTGATACCCCTGGGGCGTCACTGCTCGTCGGCGCGGGCCGCACCCCGGTAAGTGGCAGCCTCGACCTGACGACGCTTGGGTCTTGCGGGGCTAGCCCGAGCTGCGGTGAGCCGGATTATGACCCCAGCGTCCAGGCTGGGTTGCGCATCTGGCAGGATTGCACGACCGGAACTTGGGAGGTTCGTGCGTCTGGCGGAGGGTCTGCGTCGGTCTCGACCTACCAGGGGAGGGTCGTCGCCAGCCAAGCGTTCAGCAGTATCGAGCCGGTTAGTTTGGAGAACAATGACAGTCTCAACACACCGACAACCAAGTCGATCACGTATGACTTAAACGTGACCGGACCCTGGGAGGACGGATTCCGATTCGAGAACCCCGACGCGGCAAGTGTCTGTGTCGACAGCGACGTGGCGGGCGAGAAGGTCTTAGTGGGTCCGACCGGTGTCGTGGCGTCAACGCCGTTTAATTTGGCCGACTTGGGCGCGTGCGCTGCTTCCAGCGACTCCAACCGTCCCGCCGAGTGCTCACGAGCGCCTGTCATTTCCACGACCAGAGAGACACAACCCTATCTGGAGGACGGTGAGCCGGACGTGACGACCGCCGGCGAACTGCCGTATCCGCGGATTTCGATTGGGACGGGATTGAGGAGGATCGAACCTGAGCGCCACTCGAAGTATGACGTTATATTTGGAAAGGGATTTTTGATTAACGACATAGGGAAGGTCCAAGCGATCAACCCGGATGTTGAGGGTCTGCGTCTTAATTCCGCGCTCGCATTCCAGGCCTACGATGGCAAGACCTGCAGCGCGTCGGCCGGCGTTCCCTTTGCGGGAACGGGGCCATCGACCCAGGGCTGCAATATGTTCGCGGGCCACTGGCTTTACAAAGCCGGCACCCAGTTGACCGGTGCGGTCAGCGCGGGCGCTACCCAATTACGCGTTCAGAACGCGAATTCTTTCGTGGTCGGCGAATATGTGGTGATCTACGATGCCCCCGCCGGTTCGTTCAAGAATGCGGAGCACGCGCGCATCACCGCGGTCAGCAAGTCGACGAACACCCTGACCGTCTCGCGCGGGTACAAATCCACCGCGGCTAGCCATTCAGTCGGGGCTATCGTTGCCGCGCATGCGCTTGGGCAAGGTACTGACAAGCGTCTTTGGGCATGGAACCAGAGTTCGACGTGCCCCAAGGACGGCAGTGGCCGGCGGTGGAACCAGGTCATGGCCGATTGGCTGGCCGTCAATTACGATAAGGATGCCAACGGAAATCCGGTGAAGGCGAAGATCGACGGGGTCATATTCGATGCCGATGCCCATTTCCTGCAAAGCCGGGAAAGACGCCGATGTCGACAACGACCTGATCGTCGATGACGGGATTTCACCCGCGGGTGTCAATCTCTGGGGCGAAGGCCTGGACGCATTCTATGAGCGCCTGAGGAGTCGGCTGCCGAGAAACGCGCTGATCGTGGGGGGCACTACGTAACGCACGAGGATACCTGCACAACAATGGGACGCAGATGGAGGGCTTCCCGGTACTCGGGAAATACGACGGCGTGTCGCAACCAGACTTCAGTAACGCGAACGGGCTGCTGTCTACGCTCAGCACCCATATGCACAATGGCGTCGAGACGCCACGTTATTCCGAGACCGAGTTCAAGACGCCAACACGTCTCTACCCCGCCGGGGCGGACAAGCCGCCGACTTCCAACGCGGCGTTCAGACTAAGCTTCGGTCTGACATTGCTGGAGGGCGGTTATTTCGGACAGGTAGCAGACGCCTCACCCTCCGGAGACCCCTGGTATGACGAGTACGCGGTCGATGTCGTGAGCGGGTCCGCAACCTTCGGACAGGCGATTCGATCCAACCCGAACGGACGAGTCGCAGATACGCCGGCATCGTCACTGGCTTGGCTTCCCCCTGGGCCCGCGCTATCGCATCTATGACGCCGCGGCCTTCGCCCCGAACCGCAGCCTGCTGAGCGGAGGGGACTTCGACGCCAGCATCCAGGGCTGGAGCGGGACGAACGTCAACCTGAGCCGCGACACGGCGGCCGCAAACCGTCTCGACGGTGCCGGCGCCCTGCGTGCCAGCGAGCAATTGAGCTACAGCTCGAATATCGCCGGCGCTAGGATCGTCGGTCCGAGGGTCGCGCTGACGAAGGGCGAGGAATACACGCTGGTGTTCTCCGCGAAGGCGGGCACGCACCGCAATATCAAGGCGTCGGTTGGCGGAGCCTCGGAGCGGTTTGCCATTCCGGATCGATGGGCGCGGCGCGTGATGACATTCACGGCTACCTCCACGGGTTCTCAGACGGTATCCTTTCTCGTCGGCCGAGACGACACGCCGGTGTGGATCGATTCCGTCTACTTGTTCGAAGGCAACGCCAACATCTACCGGCGCGATTTCGACGGCGGTATTGTTGTGGTCAACGCCACGGAACGAGCGCGGACGGTGGATCTCGGCGAGACCTTCCAACGCATCAAGGGTACCGGCCAGGACCCGATCAACAACGGCCAGCGACTGCGCTCCGTGACCATCGACCCGTGGGATGCGGCAATCCTGGTGCGCATCCCGTAGTCCTGCACCAAGGACGCTGAACGTTGTGCGACTCCGGGCGGACTCCCGTCCGCCCGGACGGAAACCGGGAGGCAAGGGATTGCCAAAAGCACGACGGCCTGGATAGTCCCCGTCAACAATTAGGTCACCGAATAAACAAAATTGGCATAATTGACTCGCCAAATGGTCGGTGCCTAGGTAATTTCCCGCCGCAAGACCGAGTTCTTCGGTCATAAATTGGCAGCCCGGTCGACTTTCGCGGCCGCATTCGTCCACAATCGTTCAGACGGGTAGCCCTCGTGACGCCCAGCGGGATTCGGCGCTTCGCCGGTCGCTGTAAGGCGTCGTTTCGCGGTGATCGGTGGGCTGGTCAGAGTCCCGCCGCGAATCCGTCACCGAGCAGCCCGGCACCAACCAAAGAGGAGTGTCTTCATGACCCGCAACGAGCAGATCAAGGCCATCGAGAAGGACTGGGCGGAGAATCCACGCTGGACCGACGTTGTCCGCGGCTACAGCGCGGAGGACGTGGTTCGACTTAGGGGTTCGGTTCAGCCCGAGTACACCTACGCGAGACGCGGCGCCGAGAAGCTCTGGGAACTGGTACGCGGCGGCGCGCGTAAGGGCTACGTGAACTGTATGGGTGCCATCACGGCCGGGCAAGCGATGCAGCAGGCCAAGGCGGGTGTCGAGGCCATCTACCTTTCCGGTTGGCAGGTGGCGGCGGACGGCAACACCTCGGAGACCATGTACCCCGACCAGTCGCTCTATGCCTACGACTCGGTCCCGACCATGGTCCGTCGCATCAACAATACCTTCAAGCGGGCGGACGAGATCCAGTGGTCGCGCGGCATCGGTCCGGGCGAAGACGGTTACATCGATTATTTTCTGCCGATCGTGGCGGACGCCGAGGCCGGCTTCGGCGGCGTCCTGAACGCCTTCGAGCTGATGAAAAACATGATCGGCGCCGGTGCCGCCGGCGTGCACTACGAGGATCAGCTTGCCGCGGTGAAGAAGTGCGGGCACATGGGCGGCAAGGTGCTGGTGCCGACCCGAGAGGCGGTTGAGAAGCTGATCGCGGCCCGACTGGCCGCGGACGTCATGGGCGTGCCTACCCTCGTACTGGCCCGCACCGACTCGGAAGCCGCAAACCTGTTGACCAATGATGTGGACGACAACGATCGGCCGTTTCTTACCGGCGAGCGCTCGACCGAGGGTTTCTACCGTGTCAAGAACGGACTGGAGCAGGCGATCAGCCGCGGCCTCGCCTATGCGCCCTATGCCGACCTGGTCTGGTGCGAGACCGGTACCCCGGATCTTGGCTTTGCCAAGGAGTTCGCGACGGCCGTTCTGGAGAAGAACCCCAACAAACTGTTGGCCTACAACTGCTCGCCTTCCTTCAACTGGAGGAAGAACCTGGACGACGCCACGATCGCCAGGTTCCAGGACGCGCTTTCGGAGATGGGCTATAAATACCAGTTCATCACGCTCGCCGGAATCCACAATATGTGGTTCAACATGTTCGATCTGGCCTACGACTACGCCCGCGGCCAGGGTATGAAGCACTACGTGGAGAAGGTCCAGGAGCCGGAGTTCGAGTCGCGAAACCGTGGCTACACCTTCGTCTCCCACCAGCAGGAGGTCGGCGCGGGTTACTTCGATGATGTCACCATGACCATTCAGGGCGGGGCATCTTCGGTGACGGCGCTCACCGGTTCTACCGAGGAAGAGCAGTTCTGACGCGTGTCCAGCGTCGCCGAGCGCGGCCGTATGCCGCGCTGAAGATCGTCAGAAGGCGAAGGGCACGTGAGTGGCCTTCGCCTTCGTGTTTCAGGCCGACTAGACCGATACTCCGCGTGGTCGCCGGCTCGCGTCGTTTACGGTAACCGGAGTATCCGTGTTGCGTCGCACGGAACAGAGCGCCCCAGGGCCGCCTCCACTTAGGCAACCGCTGAGATTGAACCGATGGCTTTCAAGACCGCCGACCTCTACGATCAGTACGAAGAGCAGTTGCGCATCTGCGACCCCGTCTTTCGCGACTTCGGCGGCGCACGATGCTTTTCCGGACCCGCCGTAACGGTCAAATGCTTCGAGGACAACTCCTTGGTCAAGTCGACTTTGGCGGAGCCCGGGGCGGGGCGGGTGCTCGTGGTCGACGCCGGCGGTTCCATGCGCTGTGCGATGCTCGGTGATCTGATTGCCGCCAGCGCGGTCGCGAACGACTGGGCCGGGGTGATCCTTTTCGGTTGCGTAAGGGACTCGGTGGAGATCGGTGGTATGGCCCTTGGGGTCAAGGCGCTGGGCACTCACCCTCGCAAGAGCCAGAAGCGGGGTGAGGGCCAGCGCGACCTTCCGGTCACCTTTGCCGGGGTGCGCTTCACTCCCGGAGACTGGGTCTACTGCGATCCCGATGGCATCCTGGCGGCGGATGGTCCGCTGGCGTTGTCGCTGTGAACCAGCACACGGCCGCTTTAGGCTTAGGGTAACCCGCTAGGTCTGCGCCATGGCCTGGACAGAAGCCAAGCAGATCGCCGAGGCCATCCTCGACGGCTTCGAGCGCCACTACCGGCTCTTTCGCGGGATCACCGTCGGGGCCAAGGAACGCTTCGAGGACGCAAACTGGGCCGCCGTTCAGACGGCCTCTCAGGAGCGCATCAGCTTCTACGACCAGCGCGTTGTCGAGACGCTTGCCATACTGCGCCGGGAGTTCGATTTCAGCGGCCGCAACGACCTCCTCTGGCGGCGTATCAAGATCGAGTATCTGCGCCTTCTGCCCCAGCACCGTCAGCCGGAGCTCGCGGAGACCTATTACAACTCTGTCTTCTGTCGGTTGTTCGACCGGCGTTATTACAACAACGCCAACATCTTCGTCTGGCCGATGATCTCGACCGAGCACCTGGAGGCCGAGATCCCGATCTTCCGCCCCTACTACCCAGCCCGGGACGGCTTCGCCCGCGTGCTGTGCAGTATCCTCGATGGCGTGGGTTTCCGCGTTCCCTACCGGGATCAGCGCGGTGACATACGTCTGCTGATGCGCGCGATCCGCAAGCGCTTTCCGTCGAATCGTGCCAGGCACCAGAACTTCCAGCTCGCGGTGCTCACCGAGCCCTTCTACCGCAACAAGGCCGCCTACATCATCGGCAAGGCCATCAATGGCGCCGATCAGATCCCGTTCGTGATCCCGGTGCTCAATGACGACAACGGGGGCCTCTACGTCGACACCCTGTTGTGCGGCGAAGACGAGCTCTCGGACATATTCAGCTTCTCGCGGGCGTACTTCATGGTGGACACCGAGGTCCCCGCGGCCGTGGTCGATTTCCTGCGGCCACTGATGCCGCGCAAGAGCAAGGCGGAGCTCTATACGGCGATCGGGCTGCAGAAGTTCGGTAAGGCCGAGTTTTACAGGGACTTCTTGAAGCACCTCCGCTACTCGGGAGATGACTTCGTCGTAGCGCCCGGTATCCGCGGCATGGTCATGTGCGTCTTCTCGCTGCCGTCCTTCCCGTATGTGTTCAAGGTCATCAAGGATCGTTTTCCGCCGCCGAAGGAGATGAGCCGTGCGACGGTTAAGGCGAAGTATCAGCTCGTTAAGATGCACGACCGGGTCGGGCGCATGGCGGACTCCTGGGAGTATTCCCACGTGGCGTTCCCGCTCGGCCGTTTCTCGTCGGAGTTGCGGGAAATGCTGGATGGCGAATGCGCCAACAGCCTTGAACGGGACGGCGATCAGCTGATCATCAAGCATCTCTACATCGAACGGCGGATGACACCACTGAACCTCTACCTTCACGGGGCCGACGATGAGGAGAACCGGCACGCGGTGCGCGAATACGGGAACGCGATCCGCCAGCTCGCGGCCGCCAACATCTTCCCAGGCGATTTCCTGTTCAAGAACTTCGGGGTCACGCGGCAGAATCGGGTCGTCTTCTACGATTACGACGAGCTCTGCTACCTGACGGACTGCAAGTTCCGCGAGATCCCCGAGGCCCCCTACCCGGAGATGGAAATGGCCGATGAGCCGTGGTACACGGCGGGTCCGGATGACGTCTTTCCGGAAGAGTTCGAGACCTTCCTGCTCACCGATCCGCGTATCCGCAAGGTGTTCCGCGAGCTTCATAGCGACCTGCTCGACCCGCATTGGTGGCGGGAGCGACAAGAGCACATCCGGCTGGGGCACCTTGAGGACGTCTTTCCGTACGCGGAGGAGAAGCGTTTCAGGCGCACCCCGCGTTTGGGCGAGCCCGCGCCGAACGCGTCCCGACTCAAGACGGCCGGCGGGGTCGAGTGAGGCGGTCGATTCCGCGCAGGGCGCCCGCGCCCGGAGTGATCCCTGAAATCGCCTCGGGCCGTCGACCCTTTGTTGCGAAAAGCAACTTCTCGAGTCTATAACGGGCCTTTGAATCAACTGAAGAGCCCCGGGCTCGGTGACCTATGCACGCAACGCCCGAGCGGCTCACTGACCGGCGCGCCGTCCTGGGCAAGGCGCTCCTGAAAGCCAGCCGGGGGTTTGGTCTCTCCCAGGCCGAGGTCCGCGGCGTGGTCGGACGACACCGCACAACGATCGCTCGCGGCTTGGATCCGGCGAGCAAGTCGGGTGAACTCGCGCTAGCGCACAATGCCCTGAAGCCTTGTTTGGATACGGGAGGCCGGCCGATGCGCGGGCTAGCAAGCTTATTGGTCCTGTTGGTTGTATCGGTGGCCACGTCCGCGGCGACCGAGGGTCCGGCGGATCTTGGGGCCGGGCTGGAAAATCCCGGCTATCACGAGAAACCGGACTGGTTCAAGGAGTCGTTTCTCGACATCCGAGAGGACGTGGCCGAGGCCACCGCGGCCGACAAGCGGGTGATCCTCTATTTTTTCCAGGACGGCTGTCCCTATTGCGCCAAGCTGCTGCGGGAGAATCTGGCCGACGAGCGCGTCGGAAAGCTGACCCGGGAGCGGTTCGACGTGATCTCGATCAACATCTGGGGCGACCGGGATGTCACCGGCTTCTCCGGCGAGCCGACCACCGAGAAGCAGTTCGCCGCCGACCTCAAGGTCCAGTTCACGCCGACGCTGCTGCTGCTCGACGAGGGCGGCCAAGTCGTTTTGCGGATCAACGGCTACTACCCACCGCACAAGCTCGGGGCCGCCCTGTCCTTCGTCGCCGAGCGACGTGAGCAGGTCGGTGAGCGATTCGCGGACTATTACGCGTCCACGAACCCCGTCGAGGCGAAGGGCAAGCTGCACTCGGAGGGCGGGTTCCTGCCGACGCCGCTGCGGCTGGCGGACAACCGGGACGCGTCGTTGCGTCCGTTGGTCGTCATGTTCGAGCAGTCGACCTGCAAGGCGTGCGACGAGTTCCACGAGGATATCCTGCGCCGAGCCCCGATCGCCTATTCGCTGACCGCGTTTGACGGCGCGATCGTCGACATCGGTTCCAACGAGCCGCTCCAGACACCGGACGGCCGTGAAATCCCCTCGCGCGACTGGGCCGCGGAGCTCGGCGTCGAGTACACGCCGAGCCTGGTGTTCTTCGATGCGGCCGGCCGCGAGGTGTTTCGCACCGAGGGCTACCTCAAGTCTTTCCATATCGGCGGCGCGCTGGACTACGTCGCCACCGGCGCCTACGTTTGGCAGCCGAGCTTCCAGCGGTACCTGGCGGCCCGTCGTGACGCGCTTGCCGAGCGCGGAATCGAGGTCGACTTGATGGATTGAGCCCGGACCGGTCCACCGCCTCGCCAGCGCGGCGCGGAAGCTCTACCATGCGGCGGGCGTAGACGGCCGCCTTCGAGCCCCGGCGGCGCGACTAACCGTTACTTTGTTGAACGATCCGGTGTCGTGCGATGCCGCGGGAACCCTGATGCACCGGAGCGCCCATCCCTTACCTCCAACCCTGCGCGTGATCTTCAGCGGCCGCATGCTCGTAGCCTTCGCGATGGGGTTCGCGAGTGGCATGCCGCTGCTTCTCACGCTGTCCGTGCTGCAGGCCTGGATGACCGACGAGGGGGTGGACCTGGGTACGATCGGCGTGTTCGCGCTGGTACAGCTGCCCTATACGTTGAAGTTCCTGTGGGCGCCGGTGCTGGACCGATACCGGCTGCCGTTCCTGGGCCGGCGTCGTGGCTGGATGCTGGCCGTGCAGATCGCGCTGACGCTGGCGATCATCGGGCTCGGGTTCACCAACCCGGTGGCCGATCCCTGGATGGTGGCGGCCTGCGCGCTGGCCGTGACCTTCCTGTCTTCGAGCCAGGACATCATCGTCGACGCCTACCGGCGCGAGGCGTTGGCCGACGTGGAGCTGGGGCTTGGCGCTTCTCTTTACGTCAACGGCTATCGGGTCGGCATGCTGCTCGCCGGAGGCGGCGGCTTGATACTGGCCGATCTGGTGAGCTTCCAGACCGTCTATCTGCTGCTCGGGTTGACCATGGTGATCGGCATCGTGACCACCCTGTTGGCCCCCGAGCCGCCGGAGGCGGAAGGGGTGCCGCGCACGCTGCGTGGGGCCGTCGTCGAGCCCTTCATGGAATACTTCCGACGCGACAACGCACTCTGGATTCTGGCGTTCATCTTGCTCTACAAGATCGGCGATACCATGGCCAGTGCGATGACCACGCCGTTCTTTCTGGACCTCGGGTTCAGCAAGACCGAGATCGGGGCCGTCGTCAAACTGTTCGGCTTCTGGGCCACCATCTTCGGGGGCCTGATCGGCGGCGTGCTGATCCTGCGCATCGGCATCTACCGGGCACTCTGGTACTTCGGGATCCTGCAGGGACTCGCGACGACCGGCTTCGCGGCGCTTGCGCTGATCGGCAACAACACCGCGGCGCTCGCCGCGGCCGTCGCCGGAGAGAACCTGGCCGCGGGAATGGGCACGTCCGCCTACGTGGGCTTCATGGGTGCGCTGACCGACAAGCGCTTCACCGCCACCCAGTACGCGCTGCTGTCGAGCCTGATGGGTGTGCCGAGAGTTCTCGCCTCGGCGCCGACCGGCTACATGGCCGAGTTCCTGGGCTGGTTCGAGTACTTCCTGTTCTGCGCGCTGATCGCGATCCCGGGGCTGCTGATCCTCCGGCACTTCAAACAGTGGTCCGACCGCCCCGCGGGCGCCGCCGCGGCGCGGGCGGCGCCTTGACGGGTTGTGCGGCCCTGCCGTTATCGCGTCGGCGCAGGTTCCGTCCGCTCATCGAAGCAGTACATGTAGGGCGACGTCCCCTCGGTGCTGACGTAGGTGATCAGGCAGGTCTTCTGGTTCGGCGGATCGGTCATTTTCCGCACCACCAAATCACCTTCCCGGAGCTGGCTGGTCTGGACCATCCCGCCTTCGCCGGGCTGACCGAGGCTGGGGTAGCAGGTCAGGGAGGGTGAAGTGCCACCCGAGCCGACGTAGGCGATTAGGCAGGTCTTGTTGCTGTCCGGGTCGGAGAGGCGATGCACCTCCAGATCTCCTTCCCGGACATGGCCGCCACGGGCGATGACGTCACCCCCCGCGCTCGCGCTTTTATAGCAGTCGATGGCGGGGGCGGTCCCCGGCGTCGAGATGTAGGCCACGAGGCAGGCCACGCCGTTTTGCAGGTCCTTGACCTTGCGTACGACCAGGTCGCCTTCCTTGAAGAATCCTACCTGGTTTATGTTGGAACGGAACCCCTTTACGGCGTCGTAACAGGTGATCACCGAGCTTGTCCCTGCCGTGCGCACATAAAAGGCGAGACAGATCTTGTTGCTCTGGAGATCCGAGATGGTGCGTACGATTAGATCGCTTTCGCGCAGCTTTCCGGTCTGCACGAGCAGCGTGGATTCATAGTCTGCCGCCGTGCAGAGCAGCGGAGCCGCAACGAGCAGCGACGCAACGAGGTGTTTCATTTTTTGCTCCCCAGGGACGAGTGAAAGCCGCGTAGATGGGCTCCGGATGTGCTCTTCAGGCACCTTATGGATTTATACTACAAATACTCTGTCTGCGGAGTTTGCCGGTGGCGCGGCTGCCGCGCAAGGCGGCGCTTGACCGGGGCGGCTATGGGTCGCCGTCGGCGCCTTACACCCCGCCGGCATAGGATTCCCAATCGACTAATCAAAAGGTGCTGAGGAAGACTAGACGTGAATCTCAAGAAGCTTTCTTCTCTGACTGCGGCCGCGGTTGTCGGCTTGGGCGCGCTCCTGACGATGGAGCAGGCCATGGCGTTCAACTTCGGGGACATGATGAACCCGAGCCGCTGGTTCGGCGGTGACCGCGACCGCTATTACGATCGCTACTACGGTGGTGGTTACGGCCCCTACGGCTATGGCGGGCCCTACGGCGGCTGGGGAGGCCCCTATGGCTACGGCGGCGGCCCCTGGGGCGGCGGATATGGACCCTACGGTGGCTGGGGCGGGTACCCGGGCTACGGCCCCGGCAGCACCATTGTCGTGACGCCCCAGGGTGGCGGGGCGGGTAGCGACCGTCCGGCCGCACCACGACTGCCCGAGTAATAATTCGCTCGGCGGAACCGGGCCCGCGGCCTTGTCAGCGCCGCTGCCCGGTTGCCGGCCGTTTGTTTTCGGGCGCCCCGCGGCGGGGTTGCTGCCGCATCGAGAGTCCGGCCACGATCACCGCCAGTGAGACGACGGCGACGATCAGGGTCGCGAGCGCGTTGATCTGCGGCGACACACCCATGCGTACGCTCGAGTAGACGACCATCGGCAGCGTTGTCGCGCCGGGTCCGGCGACGAAGCTCGCTATCACCAGGTCGTCGAGCGACAGCGTGAACGCCAGCAGCCAGCCGGAGAGCAGGGCGGGCGCCATCAGCGGCAGCGTGATGCGCAGGTAGACGCCCAGCGGGCGTGCACCCAGGTCCATCGCCGCCTCCTCCAGTGAGCGGTCCATCTGGGAGAGTCGCGCCCTTACCACGACGGCCACGTAGGCCATGCTGAAGGTGATGTGCGCGATGGTGATGGTCGTGAACCCGCGTCCCGGCGGCCATCCGGTCAATTGCTCCATGGCGACGAACAGCAGCAGCAGCGACAGGCCGATGATGACGTCGGGCATAACCAGCGGTGCGGTCAGCAGCAGCTCGAAGCCCGCTCGTCCGCGAAATCGGGCGTGACGCACCAGGGCGTTGGCCGCGAGGGTCCCCAACAGCACCGCAAAGGTGGCATTCACGGCGGCGATGCGGACGCTGAGCCAGGCCGCGTCGATCAGCTGCCGGTTCCTAAACAGCTCGCCGTACCATTTGGTCGAGAAACCCGACCAGACCGTGACCAGCCTTGACTCGTTGAAGGAGTACAGCACCAGGAGCAGCACCGGCACGTAGAGGAATGCGTAGCCGAAAATGAGGATCCCGTAGAGGGGCCAGCCGCGGCGACTCACGTCGGTCCGTCCTCGACGCGCTGCTGGATCCGCTGCATCAGCACGAACGGGATCACGAGAAGGCCGAGCAGCACGGTCGCGAGGGCTGAGGCCAGCGGCCAGTCCGTGTTGGAAAAGAACTCGGTCCAGAGCATCCGGCCGACCATCAGGCTCTGGGGCCCACCCAGGAGGTCGGGAATCACGAACTCGCCGACAGTCGGGATGAACACCAACATGCTTCCCGCGAGGATCCCGGGTAGCGACAGAGGCAATGTGACCTTTAGGAAGGCCTCGAACGGTCGGGCCCCCAGGTCGGCCGCTGCCTCCAGGAGGCCGAGGTCGAGCCGGGTCAGGTTTGCGTACAGCGGTAGGATCATGAACGGCAGATAGGAGTAGACGATGCCGATGTAGACCGCCAACGGCGTGTGCAGGATCTCCAGAGGCTGGTCGATCAGCCCCACGGTCATCAGAAAATTGTTCATCAGTCCGTTGGACTTCAGGATGCCGATCCACGCGTAGACTCGTATCAGGAACGAGGTCCAAAACGGGAGGACGATCAGCATCAACAGCAGGACCCGCCGGCGTTCCGGCGCCGTGGCGATGGCATAGGCCATCGGGTAGCCGATCAGCAGACAGAGCAGGGTGCAGACGAACGCGACCCAGAGCGAGTTGAGAAACGCGGTGAGGTATAGCTCGTCCTGCCAGACCAGCTGATAGTTCCGGAGATTGAGCTGGATCTGGAGCACCCCATCCTCGACCCACTGCCAGAGCGCCGAATACGGCGGCTGGGCCAGCGTAGGCTCGGCGACGCTGATCTGCAGGACGATGACGAAAGGGAGCAGGAAGAACAGCCCAAGCCAAAGGTACGGGACCCCGATATTGGTCAGGCGGCTGAGGCGACGCGAGCTCGGATCTCGTTCTGACGCTGGACTTGCCATCTGCCCGCTAGTCGGTCAGCAGCACGCCGCTTTCGGGTGACCATTCCATTGCCACCTCCTGTCCCCAGGTCAGGGCCTGGCGGGTGAGCGGCTGCACGTTGGTCATTGTCATCTCGACCAGCTGACCGGGACCGACGCGGACCCGGTAGACCGAGACGTCGCCAAGGTAGGCGATGTCCTCGACGATTCCCCGGACCTGGTTGACGGCGTCCTCACGATAGTCGTCGCAGGGGCGCAGTTTCTCCGGGCGCACCGCGACCGCGACCGGCGTGCCCCGGGTCAGCGGATGGGGGCTGCGCATCCGGATCGGGCGGCCCAGGCGGGACTCGATCAGCGCATGGTCGCCGTCATACTTCACGACCTTGCCTTCGAACAGATTCACCGAACCGATGAACTGGGCCACGAACCGGCAGCTCGGGTACTCGTAGATCGCGGTCGGCACGTCCACCTGCATGATCCGGCCCTCGTCCATCACGGCGATGCGGGTGGACATGGTCATCGCCTCCTCCTGATCGTGGGTCACGGTCACGAAGGTGATGCCGAGCCGTTCCTGCAGGTTCACCAGCTCGAACTGGGTGTTCTCGCGCAACCGCTTGTCGAGCGCCCCCAGCGGCTCGTCCAGCAGAAGCAGCTTCGGAAGTCTGGCCAGGCTGCGCGCCAAGGCCACACGCTGCCGCTGTCCGCCGGAGAGTTGATCCGGCTTGCGCTTTCGCAGCGGCTCGATCTGCAGCAGATTCAGCATCTCGCCGACGCGCTCGGAACGCTCCCGGCGCGGCATCCGACCCTGCTTCAGTCCGAACTCGACGTTCTGCTCGACGCTCATGTGCGGAAACAGGGCGTAGGACTGGAACATCATGTTGACGGGCCGGGAATAGGGAGGGACGTCGGTCACGTCCGCGCCGTCGATAAAGATGCGCCCGGCGCTCGGTCGTTCGAGCCCGGCGAGCATCCGCAGCAGGGTCGACTTGCCGCAGCCTGAGCTGCCGAGCAGCGAGAAAAACTCCCCGCGGTAGATCTCCAGACTGACGTCGTCGACCGCGTAGACCTCGCCGAACCGCTTGGTGACCCGCTCGATCCGGACATAGGGCGCGGCCCTCGGGTCTTGCCAGGGCTCCAGCTCGGTCGGGTTCTCGGCGACGGCCATCCGGTCTCGCGTGAGGCTCAGTGCCCCGCCTTCAGCCGCGTGAACAAGCGGTTGAGGTTGCGGATCTCCCGGTCGGTGCGCTCGGATGGTACGAACAGGCGCTCCTTGACCTCCGGCGACGGGTAGACGCCGGGGTCCTTGCGCAGCGACTCGTCCAGCAATGCCTCCGACGCCGGATTCGGGTTCGCGTAGAGGATGTAATTGGAGGCGGCGGCGATCACCGCCGGATCAAGCAAGTAGGCGATGAAGCCATGCGCGGCGTCCGGACTCGGCGCGTCTTTCGGGATCGCCACCACGTCGGTCCAGAGCGCGGCGCCCTCGCGCGGGATCAGGTAGGCGATCTCGACCTGGTTACCGGCCTCCTCGGCCCGGGTCCGGGCCTGCAGCACGTCGCCCGAGTAGCCTTGCGCGACGCACAGGTCTCCATTGGCCAGGTCGCTCTGGTACTGGGAGGAGTGAAAATAGCGAATGTGCGGATGGACCGCCTTGACCAGCTTCGAAGCGGCTTCCAGATCGGCCGCCACCTGGCTGTTCGGGTCCTTGCCAAGGTAGGCCAGGGCCGCCGAGTATACCTCCGTGGCGTCGTCGAGCAGGCTGATGCCGCAACCGGCGAGCTTCGACGCCTTGTCCGGGTCGAACACCAGCGCCCAGGTGTCGAGCTCGGCAGTGTCGCCCAGGGCCGCCTTGACCTTGGCGAGGTTGATCCCGAGACCGGATGTGCCCCACATGTAAGGCACCAGATGGGCATTCCCAGGGTCTATGGCAGCCAGGCTTGCCATGATTGCCGGGTCCAGCTTGTCTAGGCCGGGCAGTTTGGACTTGTCGAGCGGCAGGTAGAGCCCGGCCTTGACGTGGCGGGCGCCGAACGGGCGGGCGGTCGGGAAGACCAGGTCGTAGCCGCTGCTGCCGGCGAACAGCTTGGCCTCGAGGACCTCATTGGAGTCGTAGACGTCCAGGACCGCTCGGATGCCGGTGCGCTCCTCGAACGTCGAGAGCGTATCCTCGGCGAAATAGTCGTTCCAGTTGTAGATGTGGACCTTGTCTTGCGCCAATGCGCCGGCTGCCAGGCCCGGCAGCGCCCCCAAAACGAACAGGCGCAGGATCGCGAGTGGGTTATGCACGGGTTGGGAACCCTCTTGTTTGGGGCAGAACGGGTCGCACCGCCGTAAAGCGGCGACGCGAAAAACACTCGATCCTACCCGAAGCTCGGCATGGTTAGTAACAGTTTCTGGCGCGTAAGCCCTGACCCTTACCCCTGACCGGCCGAGGCGAAGGCGCTAAACTACCGCCTTCTGGACAGGGCGGGCGAATGCACCCCGCCGCGACCACTCATAGGGCCCCGGGATTGCACCGATGATTTCCGTTCTTGATTACGGCGCCGGCAATGTCCGAAGCCTGCGCAATGCGATCGAGGCCCTTGGGTTCGCGCTGACCGATATCGAGCGCCCCGAGGATATCCTGAAGGCCGAGCGGCTGATCTTTCCCGGCGTCGGCGCCTTCGGGGCGGCGATGCAGCGACTGCACCGGCTGGGGTACGCGGAGCCGCTGAAGGCCTACCTCTCGGCCGGCCGGCCTTATCTCGGGATCTGCATCGGGCTGCAGACCCTCTTCGAGGGGAGCGACGAGTCGCCCGGCGTACCCGGGTTCGGCCTCATCCCGGGCCGCATACGACGATTCGACGGAGCCGGGCTCGCGGTTCCGCACATGGGTTGGAATGGGGTACGGATCGAAGGGGACTCCCCGCTGCTCGCCGACTACGCGGGCGAGAAGCTGTACTTCGTGCACTCCTACCACGCGGACCCGGGTCCGGAGAATGCGGACTGGGAGCTCGCGCTCACCGACTACGGCAAGCCCTTCCTGAGCGCGGTGCAAAAGGGGCGGGTCGCCGCGGTGCAGTTCCACCCCGAGAAGAGCGGCGCGGCGGGGCTCGGGTTGCTGCGGCGCTTTCTGTCCGGAGACGAGGGCCCGTCGGCGCCGATATCGGGCGGGTTCAGGGACCGGGCCGGCGGCACCACCCGCTTGGCGAAGCGCATCATCGCCTGTCTCGATGTCCGCACGAACGATGCCGGCGATTTGGTGGTCACCAAGGGCGATCAGTACGACGTCCGCGAGGCCGGTGAGGTGCGCAACCTCGGCAAGCCCGTGGAGCTCGCGCAGCGTTACTACGAGGAGGGGGCCGACGAGATCACCTTTCTGAACATCACGGCGTTCCGGGACTTTCCGCTCGCAGATCAGCCGATGCTGGAGGTGCTCAGGCGCACCTCCGAGCGGGTGTTCGTGCCCCTGACCATCGGCGGCGGCATTCGCGCGTTCACCGACGCCAACGGCCGGTATTACTCGGCTCTCGATGTGGCCGACGAGTACTTCCGATCCGGGGCCGACAAGATCTCGATCGGCTCGGACGCCGTTCAAACGGTCGAGCAATATAGGGCGCGGGGCGCCAAGGACGGCACCAGCTCCATCGAGCAGATCGCCGAGGTCTACGGCAACCAGGCCGTGGTCATCTCGATAGACCCCCGACGCGTTTATGTCGGGTCCCCGGGCGACACAGGGCGTCCGGTGATCGAGACGGCCTGGCCGGGACCGAACGGGGAGCGTTTCTGCTGGTTCCAGTGCACGGTCAAGGGCGGGCGCGAGGGCCGCGACCTGGATGCCGTCGAGCTGGCGCGCGCCTGCGAGGAACTGGGCGCGGGCGAGATCCTGCTGAACTCCATCGATCGCGACGGCACCGGCGCCGGCTTCGATCTGGAGCTGATCGGGGCCGTCAGGGCAGCGGTCGGCATTCCGGTGATCGCCTCGAGCGGCGCCGGGCGGGTCGAGCATTTTGCGGAGGTCTTCGCGGCGACCGGCGTCGAGGCCGCGCTGGCCGCGGGTATTTTTCACCGCCGCGAGGTGCCGATCGGAGCGGTAAAGACACACCTGCGGGATCAAGGTATCGAGACCAGGGTCTAATCCGGCGCCGGGGCGTGGGGCTGGGAGTGAAACCTGGTCTGCTCAGCCCCAAATTCGAGCAAGCCCTCTCAAGTCAAATCACCTCGAATGAAGCGGCTTTACCCGACCGTCAAGGCGCTCGCCCTGGTGCCGGTTCTCACCCTGGCCCTGGCCGGCTGCGCGTCCATTGGCGGGGCCGGTAGAGCGGTCGGGGCTGGCGCCCCCGCAACCGAGTTGAACCGCGACGCCCTGCTGTCCGTCATCGCCGACTGTCATCTGCTGCGGGTCGGACAGACCGTCGACGTCGAGGTCACGGACGCCTCGGTGATCGCTGCGCTCGACAAGTACGGCATCGAGATGGAAGAGGTCGTCGCGCGCTCCAACCAGCGCGTCCGGGGCTACCTGGCCAAGCGCGCCCCTGGGGACGAATTCGTCCGTCAGACGTCGGAGGCCTGCCAGCGCCTGTCGTTGTTGACCGGCGTGGCGCCGGCCCTGGTCCGATTCGAGCCCACCGGCAGACTCCGCACCACCTGGCTGCGGGTGGACGGGGCGGAGATCACCGACGGCTTCGCGGAGCGGACCATCGCCGCGCTCCGCAAGACCAAGGCCGTCGGGCTCGTGATCAACAGCCCCGGGGGATCGGTCTTCGAGGCCCGCCGGCTCGGGCGCTACCTGCGCTCGAACGGCCTTCGCTCGGCCGTGGACGGCGCCTGCACGTCGGCCTGCATCGATGTGCTGGCCGGGGGGGCGGAGCGGTACGCGACCCGACGGGCCAGGCTGGGCATCCATCAGAGCAAGGTCCCGACCGAGTACAGCAGTCACGAAGGGGGGCAGCTCTACGTCGCCGACTCCTTTCGGTACCTGCGCGAGATGGGCGTGGACGCGGACGTCGCCATCGTCGCGGCCACGGTACCGAACGACAAGATCCTGTTGATTCCGCTCCGCGACGCCCTCGAGACCGGGCTGGTGACCGCCGTCGTCGATTCGCTTTAACCGTCGGGTCTCATGGGAGGTCCGGTTGCTCCAGCGCCGTTTGACTCCGAATCTCGAATCCGAACCTCAACCTACCTCGGGAAGCTGCACGCTAATGGAAATAGGCCCGCGAGAGATCGTCACCCCGTTCCGCCCGATCCCGTTGGACGTGCCGGAGGGCATGAAACCCAACGAGTTCTTCAACAGCACCGAGAACCTGAACGACCTGGTCGAGAACAACGGCCTTCTGGTCAACCCGGAAGGGCTGCTGCTCTACCGCAAGGCGCTCGGGCACTCGTGCGAATTCGACTGCTCGATCATCTACAACACCTCGCAGAGCATCCTGAACCCGCTGGGCCGGCCGGTGCGGCGCACCCAGGTGCCGGAGCATGTCCGCCGGGTCTGGAACCGAATGAACCAGGTCCTGATCGGCTACATGATCGAGCGTTACCCGGACCCGAGCGAGGCCCTGGTCCTGGCCGGCGAGGCCAGCCTGGACGCGACCTGGCCCCTGACCTCGCCCGGGGTGCCGAGCATCCGGATGCTGCACAACCACTTCATCGTGTTCCCGATGGCCGGGCTGCGGGAGGCGGCGTTGGCCGACCCGGCAAACCCTAACCTGACCGACGGCGGCCAGCACAGCCTGTTCCAGGCCCACATGCGCGAGGTCTACCGCCGGTTCTTCGACGAGGCGCTCGATCTGCGGATCCTCAAGACCGTTCCCTCGCGGGAGTCGGAGATGCGGCTGACGGGGTACCCGGAAGGCCTGCCCTGCTGGGAGATCAGCGGCGGGGTCGGGGCCCTCGCCGATATTCGGTTCTGGCAGGAGTACGACGCCGTGCTGGAAGGATTCCTCGACTTCTACCGCACCTTCTTCTCGCAGGTCTCCACCCGCAACGCCCCGATGCTGGCGGACGTCTATTTCCCCCGGCAGGTGGAACAGGTGCTGCTGTTCGACAACGACTTCCTGTCGACGGCGAAGAAGGTGCGCGATCGCTGTATCCGTGATCCCGCCTACGCCAACGCGCTGCGCTGGGAGCCCGCCTTCAAGCAGCTCATATTCAGGAACGAGGCCGGCAGACTCCTGGTCACCATCAGCCAGAACTCGGTCGGCAACGCCATCACCGAGCTGCTCGGCGTCGTCGTCAGGCGCGTCCCGGACGCGCCGGCCTATGAGGCGTTCGAGCCGCGGCTTATCGAGCGGCTCCTAGAGGTGCGTCAGCGCCTGATCGATGCGGACCTCGGGGCAGGGATAGCAACGGCCCACTGGGATGCCGGCTGATTGGCCTTCGGTTAACGCTTGGAATAGGCTGGCTCAAGACCGCGCCACCGAATACCGACGCCTGAGTTAGACAGCCCGCCTCTCAACCGCGACGCTCGGCCTCGATGGCGGCGATGTCGATTTTTCTCATTTGCATCATCGCATCGAACGCGCGCTTGGCCGCATCGGGATCGGGGTCAGCAATCGCATTCGTCAGCGCGATCGGCGTTATCTGCCAGGACAACCCCCATTTGTCCTTACACCAGCCGCACGCGCTCGCCTGACCGCCATTGCCGACGATCGCGTTCCAATAGCGATCCGTTTCGGCTTGGTCGGCGGTTGCCACCTGAAACGAAAACGCCTCATTGTGTGTGAACGCAGGCCCGTCGTTGAGGCCGAGGCACGGAATGCCCATTACCGTGAACTCCACGGTCAATACGTTCCCTTTCTTCCCCGACGGAAAGTCTCCCGGAGCGCGGTGCACAGCCCCTACGGACGAGTTGGGGAAGGTATCTGCGTAAAACCGTGCTGCATCTTCGGCGCTACCATCGTACCAAAGGCAAACCGTGTTCTTTGCAGGCGTTGTCATGTCACTTCTTTACCGAGATTGGAGACCGTACCATCCGGCGCGGGATTACTGTGGGGTGCGGCCTCGACATGATGTTATTTCGAGGAGTATGCTGTAACCTTCTGTAACAACGAGAGAAGTCGTCGGCGTGGCCAAAGTGGTCAGAAGGACGGGGACGCAAGTGACGGTTGAGGTCACAGTGGATCTTCAGGGCACGTTGCTGGAGATGGAAGGGGCGATCCAGGAGGCGAGCAACGCAGTGGGCCGTTGTGCCACCGAGGAGGCGCTGACGCGTTTCGACACCGACGGCAGTCCGATTCGCCTCGGGGCGATGAAGCTGAGACCGCACGCGGGCGTGATCCCAAGGACTATCAGAGCCCGTACGGGGTCGTGCGTGTGGAGCGCTACGTCTACCAGAGTTCGCGCGGCGGGCGGATCTACTGCCCGCTGGAGCACCAGGGGCGGATCATCCGCGGGGCCACGCCGCGCTTCGCCAGCCAGTTCAGCCACAAGTACGCGCAGCTCAACGTGCGTGCGGTGCAGACGGATCTTGAACAAAACCACGGCCGTCAAGTGGCCACGTCCTCCATTCAGAACGTCGCCGAGTGGGTCGGCAACATCGCCGCGGCCAAGGAAGAGGATTGGGAGTACGAGGTGCCGAAGCTCAGTGCGCGCATCGACACCGTCATGGTCAGCCTCGATGGCGCCATGATCCCGATGGCCGACAGCGCGGGCTACCGCGAGGCGATGGTCGGCACGCTCTCGTTCTACGATCCAGAGGGCGAGCGAGCGCACACCATCTACCTCGCCGCCGCGCCCGAGTACGGCAAGCACGAGTTCTACCAGCGCATGACACGCGAGATTGACCGGGCCAAGCAGCACTATCCCGACGCGCTCTACCTGGGGATCGCCGACGGCGCCGCCAGCAACTGGAGCTTTCTCGAGGAGCATACCGAGCGCCAACTGATCGATTTCTTCCACGTCAGCGAATATGTCGGCACGCTGGCTCAGGCGCGCTATCCGCAACGCCATGCCGAGGACAAACGCTCGCGCTGGCGCCATCAGCAGTGCAGCGACCTCAAGCACGATCCCAACGCCGTGGACCGGCTCATCGAGGAAGCAGCTACCCTCTCGCGGCGCACCGCCCTCTCGCAGGCACTTCGCGACGGCGCTTACAGCGCCTGGACCTACTTCAACAATCATCGTCACCAGATGGACTACCCGGGCTTCCTCGCCGAGCGTCTGCCGATCGGATCGGGCGTGACCGAGGCCGCTTGCAAGACCCTCGTCAAGCAGCGTCTGTGCGCCTCCGGGATGCGCTGGAAGACCAAAGGGGCCAAAATCATTCTCAGCCTGCGCTCGCTGGTCCACACCACCGGACGCTGGGCTCAGTTCTGGGAGAAAGTCGATCGATTTGGCGCTGAATGCTGCTGAGGACATCATTCGGAGGCCGCGCCCGGATACCTCAGGTACTGACCTCTTTTCCGCTTTTCCGGGGCCTCCTGGTGGTGGCCCCGGTCCCGCCTAAGCGATGAATCAAGGCCCCCGCCCGTCCGGCATGAGCGATGCCCCCTCGCCGCCCCCGGCCATCGCGGCCGCCAGTTCGACGAAGACCCCGCTCAGGCATGCCGCGCCGTGCGACTCGTTGCCGCGGGCTCGCAGCGCATTGAGGTACCTCGGCTGGAACGAGGGGCCCCGCTGGCCCTGGCGATGCGCCAGCAGGCCGAGGGCCTTTGCGAAGGCGTAGTCGCCGCGGCTGTCGGGCCTGTGCATCAGCTCGGCCTTGCGCTCCTCCTCCGCCGTCAGCGCGAACACCGTGCTGCCCTCCTTGATCGTCTCGACGACCTTGATCGTGTCGAGCGCCTCCGGGTCCACGGCGGTCGGGTCCTGGTCCAGGATCACGAAGTCCGCGAGCTTCCCCACCTCGAGGGAGCCCTTGGATGCCTCCTCAAAGTGCTGCCAGGCCGGCCAGAGAGTCATGGCCTTCAGAGCCGTGATCACGTCCACGCGCTGCTCCGGGCCCACGATCTGGCCGGAGCCCCGCGCCTTGCGGGTCACGGTGGCGGAGAGCACCCGCATCGAGTCGGGGAAGGCGACCGGCGCGTCGTGGTGCGAGGTGAACTTGAGCCCGCGCCTCAGGAACCATCCCGTTGGCGAGATGTTCTGTCCGAGCTTGGGGCCGACGGTTTTGCTCGTGTGCCAGTCGCCCCAGTAGAAAGTGTGCATCGGGAACAGCGACGGCAGCACGCCAAGCCGCCCGTACGCATCGACCTGGTCCTCGCGCAGGAACTGGCCGTGGACCAGCACGTGGCGCCGGTCCTGGCCATCTCCCGAGTGCTTCATCTGCGCGATGGTGTGCGCGGCGATCAGCAGATCGCTGGCGCGCTCGCCGTTGGCGTGCGTCAGCAGCTGGATGCCCTTGGCGTACGCCCAGTCCACGGCGCCCAGGACCTGATCGGGCGTCGCCGCGGCGTATCCCGCGTAGCCCTTCGGGTAGTCGCCGACCGGGTCGACGTAGGGCCGGTCGCGCCAGGCCGTGAAGCCCTGCGGCGAGCCGTCGATCGTCAGCTTGGCGCCGCCGACGCGGAACCGGTTCAGGTAGGCTTGGCTGACGTTCTGCTCGATGAACTCCCGGTCGGCGAGCACGTCGGGGTAGGTGACGACGTCGATCTGGTAGCCCCCCTCGTCGGCGACCTCGCGCAGCAGCCGCGCCGTTCCGGGCACCGAGCGGCCTTCGTCCGCCGTTGTGTAGCCGTAGCGCGCCCAAAGCTCGGCCCCAGCGCGCGCAAAGGTCTTGAAGCCCTGCGGCCCCACGGGCTTCAGCAATTTGATGAGGACCGGGAATGCGGCGAGCTCCTCGAATACCCCGTCGGGCTCCCGGCTCCCCGGCTTGCGGCGAATCACCCCGCCCTCCGGGTCTGGCGTCTCGGCCGTGATGCCCGCGACTTCGAGCGCCTTTGAGTTCACGGCGATCATGTGTCCAGACTGGTGCCACATCAGGACCGGGATGTCCTTCGAGATCTCGTCGAGGTCGCCGCGGGTCGGGTGTCGATGCTCGGCCAGCGTCGCGTTGTCGTAGCCAAATCCGAGGATCAGGTTCGCCTTCCTGATCGCCGCATGGTTTTTGGACACCCACTCGCGGACGACCTGCTGCAGGGACGCGATGTCCGTCACCTCGCCGTCCGGCGGCGCGAGTAGATTGGCCGACAGCGCCTGGAGTCCGCCGATGAGCATGTGGCCGTGCGCGTCGACGAAGCCAGGCAGCAGCGTGCGGCCCCCGAGGTCGATCAGCTGCGTGCTCGCGCCCCTCCGCTTCATCACTTCCGCGGCGGGGCCGACGGCGATGATCCTGCCGCCCTTCTCGGCGATGGCCTCGGCGCGCATCGCGCTGTCGTTCATGGTGAGGATCGGCCCGCCGGACCAGATCCGGTCGGCGGCGTCCTCGGAGAAGGCCGGCAGGGACGGCACAAGGCACGCCGCCGCCAGGAGGGCCATTCGATATGGAAGTTTCATCATCCGCCAATCCTCGTGGCTGGCTTGGCCCGGTTCGGTGGGCTCCTTTGCGTGTTGGTCTGCGTCCGTCGAAGCAGACTCCAGACGGCCTGAGTCTATTGCACCGCCCCTAGCCTACCCGAGCGCATGGGATGCCGGGTTGCCATTCGATCAACGTCTCCCAAGGGAGCAGATTCATGGGCAGAAGCGCGTGCGATGCTGGCGCAAGCGCGATTGCACTCTGCCCCCAGGAAGAAGGCTCCCTTCATCATCCCCGGCCCATTCGCGTGGCGGCCTCGGTTCCCTCAATTCTCCATGGTCGACATTTGCTGGATCTTCTTCTGAACGGTGCTCAGGTTGAAGGATCCAGGCGTTTGGCTGGGCGGATACTCCACCAAGGTTTGGAGGAACTGCCCCGCCAGCTTGTTGGCGCCGAAGAGGATGAAGACGCGGTCGAGCGCCCAGTCTTCATAGACATTGGCATTGTGCTGCGCCCGCTCGAAGGGATCGCGACGCAGATTGAACAACAGCGGAACGCGCAGCTCGGTGAACGGCTCGCGCCACACGCCGAAGCCCTTGCCCCTGTTCTCCTCGTAAACGACCTTCCAGTCTTCCCAGCGGACGGCGACGATGTCGCCGTCGTCGTTGACATAGACGAAGCCCCTGCGCGGGGACTCCTCCGTCGTGCCGCTGAGGTAATCGAGCAGGTCGTAGCCGTCGATGTGGTTCTTGTAGGTCCGCCCGTTGAGCTCGACGCCCTCCAAGAGCTGTTTCTTGATATCCGACGCGCCGGCCACGGCAGCGAAGGTCGGTAGCCAATCCTGGTGTGACACGATCCCGTTGAGGGAGGCACCGGCCGGGAAGTGGCCGGGCCAGCGCACGAACGCCGGTACCCGATAGGCCCCTTCCCAGTTGGAGTTCTTCTCCGAACGATAGGGTGTATTGCCCGCATCCGGCCAGGTGTTGAAATGGGGGCCGTTATCGGTCGAGTAGAGCACGATGGTGTTGTCGGCGATCCCCAGCTCATCGAGCAGGTCCAGCAGCTGGCCGACATGCGCATCATGCTCGATCATGCCGTCCGTGTATTCGTCGTTGCCGGGGTGGCGGCGGTCCTCCCTGACGTGCGTGCGGAAGTGCATCCGCGTGCCGTTCCACCAGCAGAAGAAGGGCTTGCCGGCTTTGACCTGACGCGTGATGAAGTCCTTCGCCGCCTCGATGGTCTCGTCATCGATGGTCTCCATCCGCTTCTTGGTCAGGGGCCCCGTGTCGACGACAGTTTGTCCGCCCTGGCCGTCGGCCGTGGCCTTGATCACGCCGCGTGGTCCGAACTGCTCGCGGAACTCTGGATTCTGCGGATAGTCCTCATTCTCCGGCTCCTCCTCAGCATTCAAGTGATAGAGGTTGCCCAAGAACTCATCGAAGCCGTGCATCGTGGGCAGATGCTCGTCACGGTCGCCCTGGTGATTCTTGCCGAACTGGCCTGTGGCATAGCCCTGACTCTTGAGCACGGTGGCAATGGTCACATCGCTCTTCTGCCAGCCTTCGATCGCACCAGGCACACCGACCTTAGTCATGCCCGTCCGCAGCGGATTGTTGCCACCGAGAAACGCTGCGCGCCCGGCGGTGCAGGACTGCTGACCGTAATAGTCAGTGAATGACAGGCCTTCGTTGGCGACGCGATCGATATTCGGTGTGCGATAGCCCATCAGGCCCCGGTTATTGAAGCTGATGTTGGTCGTTCCGATGTCGTCTCCCCAGACGACCAGGATGTTGGGCTTGTCTTGGGCAACGGCAGAGCCGGCCACGAGGGGGCAAAGCAGGGCCGCAAGGCGGAGTGCTGCGACTAGGTTCATGACGGGTCCTTTGGTGGTTAGCGCTCGCGGAGTGTACGCCATGCCTCAGCGGTGGTGCTACCGACCGCCACCCCGAGCTCGTGATGCGCGGACCACGCGAAGGGCCGTTCGCACAACCTCGTTCGCTGGAGTGGGCGCCCGCAAGGTCCACGGAACGGTGGGAGCGGCTAGGCTAAAGGGGGCAGACCCTGAGGTATCCCCTATAAATACATTTTCAAGACATAAGGTTAAATAACATTTTTCGACGAAAAATGAACATACACGAGAGGCCGTTGTCCCTGGCAGGTGACCAAACGAGCCAGGAGACCTCCGTGCATGCCCTGACGATCCTATACCGATGCCTCGACACGTTGCTCACCTGCGTGCACCGTCGCCGCTGCGAGACCTTGTTTGCTGCGGTCGCCGCGTGCGTTAGCGGTCCGCGCTTGACGCTGACCGATATCGGGCGACGGTTCGAGTCGAAGACGAGTCTGCGCCATGGCATCAAGCGCGCCGACCGCCTGCTCGGCGGAGGCGCGCAGTCTGGATGTTTCTTGTTCCGGTAGGCGGGTGGTTCGAAACTAAACGTACAAGGCATCCCATTACACACAACTCATAAGCCATGAGCCTCTCTGGCGAATTTGATCCCGGCGGCGAAGTCCATGACGCGCTGAAGGCCGAGCCAGATGGTCTTCACGCCGGGCTCGCCGTCGCCTTTGCGTCCCAGGAAGCCGCCCAGTTGGGCGATCAGACGCAGCACCGCGTTGAGGCGCGGGGGTTGTTTGGGCAAGGGCTTCTTGGCGAGGATGTAAGCGGCCTGCCACTCCTCGGGCTCGAGCAGGAGGGCGGCGTCCAGATCGGGTACGGTGCGCCCCAAGCGCATCAGCCGGGCGATGCGCCAGGCGACCACCAGGAACAGGGCCAGGGCGCGCTCAATCCGTTGCATGGTCGCCAGTTGCAGTGCCTCGACCCGGCAGCCTTCCTTGAGCACCAAGAACAGCAGCTCGATTTCCCAACGGGCCCGGTACCAGTCGATCAATTCGGCGACGGCCTCCAGGGTCTCGGCCGTGCGGTTGGTCAGCAGGCGCCATTCGATCGGCTTGACCCCGGGCGGCGCGCCGATCTCGCGGGCGATCAGGCAGGTGACCTCGAAGGTCCCGCGCTGGCCGTCCGACAGGGCGAGGCGTTGGGCGTAGAGCGCCTGGCGCACCTCCCGGGCGGTGCGCTCCACGTCCCCCGGGCAGGGTGAAGCGGATCTCCCCCAGCGGCGGACTTGCCAGCACCTTGGCCCACAGCCGCCCGCCCTCGGGCAGCGCCCGGTTGTGCTTGGAGCGCAGCAGCCAGTCCGCCGGCGTGCCCAGCTCCCGGGCCCGCACCATCAGCTCCCGGATGTCGGATTCGCGGTCCGCCACATAGACCAACCGGGTCTCAGGCAGCTCGCGCGGCCAGCTCCGCCACGCGCGCGTAGCCTTCGCTCCAGCGCACGCTCTCTTTGATCCCGGGGCGCGTGCCATCGGGGCCTTTGGGCTCGCGTGCCCACATCCAGGCATCCAGCACCCCCAGCGGTTCGCGCGCCGGCGTCACGGCGAAGGTCGGGTGCAGGTACATCCCGCGCTGCGCCTCGTAGCTCAGGGGGCCAAGCCCGGCGATCGCCTGGCCGTTGAAGTCCAGCTCGGTGGTGTCCTGCAGGCACAGCACCACCGGATGCGGCGCCATCCGCGCGCGGGTGCACTGGCGATGCGGTTCCAGAATGTCCATCCAGTCGTAGTCCTCCCCAGACAGCAACCGGTAGGCCGCCTGCGTCTCCGCCCACCCGTTGCAGGCCCCGGGGATGCTCGCCGTCGGCCGCTCGGCCAACCGCTCGATCAGCCGCACGGCGCGTCGGTCCCGACGCTTGTCGCCCAGATCGATCTCCCGAAACTCGTCGTCCGCCCAGCCCATGCCGCCTCCAGAAGCTATCTGAAGGCGGCATGTTACATCGCACACTTAAAGTTGTGTGTAATGGGATGCCTCTACCCGTTGCCCGCTCTACAGCACCGAAAAAAAGTCACCGGTGACGCAATCTTCCAGAAAGGTGCCGGTGGATCGTGGATTACTGAGAGGAACAACACACCTCTCGCCGCGTCGCCCACGTCCCGTCACTTGACGGTCAGGGGACCCCGCGAACGGGCGCTGAACCCGGTGGAGGTCACCGGCGCGTCCCGCGAATAGGCAGTTCCGCAGGAAGCGGAAATCGAAGTGAAGGCGTGGAAGGTGGCAAATGATGCAAGATTATTCTACTCCCGCCCTTTTGATAGGTTCTGGGTATTCAAAAGAGTGCTTCCGCAGCGGCGTGGAGGAATGTTTCCGGATGTCAGGATGTTGGGCAGCGGCCGTTGGCCCGACGACGATGTGCCTCCACGATGCGCACCACGATATGCAGTACTGCGCTGAGGTCCTTCCGTTCGGCTCTCGCTCAAGGCACAAGCGCAGCGCCTTGGCACCCCCGTCGAGCTGCCCTCTGGCGAGCTGCGGCTGGGGCAAGGCGCCGTACCATCACCGGTCGCAAGGACCCGCTCCAGCAGCGACAAGACTCGGAAACCGGGAAGAACGGCATGCTCTCGATCAGTCGACCGCCCAGGTTCGCTTGAGCGCCAGCCTGCCGAACACATAATGTAATTCACTAAAGACTATCCCGCGACCGGCCTTCTCTAACGAGAAAACGTTGGTTCTCGGCGAGCGACCACCGCGTTGCCAATAGAAGGTGAAAGCGTCGGGTTTAATCGACAAGATCTCGACGTCGTCGCCTGGTGTGAGCAAAACGACTTTGTCGCTAGGCACCCATCTGAAGCGCAGTCCATCCGGGCTCAATAGAAACCAGAAGAATTCCCTCCCGCCGGCGGGGGCTTCAATGACCTCAAGGTGCGCTTCCAATGCGAACGTCTCCTGTGACTTCCAATGACCATCCAATCGAACCGCGAAGCGACCAGTTGTCACCGGAGGGTTTGCCTCTGGCTTTAGGCACTCGATTTCTTCCATGGTCCCGCTAGACGGGCCCTCGAGGAGGCGGAAAAGCTTTCGCAGCCGGCGAAGGTCTCTCTTAGACAACGGTGTACGAGTAATTTCTTTTGCATCCTCGGGAATGCGCCCGCCCCAGGCAGCCCCTAGGCGTGAGAAGCATGGAACATCTGCGGCATCTGGAACAGCGTGGGGCTTCGCGGGATCGCGAATTTGCGGGAGGGGTTCCTTGCTGCGATCGGCTCCAGTCTCCTTGTTGTGATCTAGAAGGCGCTCGAGTCTGTCTTGTGCCTCGCGAACAGCCTCTTCAGAAGGTCCGGGGCGAAACTTTATCTCTTCAGTTTCGCACTCGGGTGATGGGCAGTCTCCATAGTGAGTGTAGCCTTCGCTATCCACCCACTTGAAAATCTCAGCGGCTCCCATTGATGCGACGGCAAGAACTAGAGTAACGATGACAAGTCCAATCGCCCTTGCCATTTTTCGATCTCCTGCTGCTATCCGTACCTTAACTATAGCGAGGTGAAAATCCAGAGGGGCGCGGTGTGGGGCAAAGCTCAGGCGTTGACACGGCTTCGACGGTTTAACCGGAAGTCGAGGAACGCGTCCCCGCGTTCAGCGCAAGCTACTCGTCGAATTGCGACTAACTGTGCTGGGTCGTTTGCGCCCAGCAACACAGGCCCCGTCCATCAGCGGATTAGGGTCGTAACGTAGCTATTCGGAGCCCGGCCCTCAGCGTGCGTATTCCGGACGAAACTGGACACCGATTCCACGTGAAAGTGGACACTGATTCCGCGACAAACTGGACACCCGTTCCAGCGCAAACTGGACACTGATTCCAGGGCCAACTGGACGGCAGAAAGAGGGAGGCGGCGCGCGGGATAACCGTGGCACCCTGGGCGATTTGCCCGGAGGTGTCGTCTTTGAACAAGAGGTTATCCATGCGCAAGATCGAAGAAGTGCTGCGTCTGCACCATGCGTGCGGGCGCACCAACCGGGAGATTGCCCGCGCGGTGCGGGCCTCGCCCACCACGGTGGCGGAGTACCTGCGGCGGGCCCAGTTCGCGGGCCTGTCGTGGCCGCTGGCGGAGGGGCTGAACGAACGGGCCTTGGAGGCGGCGCTGTTCCCGCCGCAGGCGCCCTCGCGGGTCAAGCGCCCGGAGCCGGACTGGGCGGCGGTGCATCGCCAGGTGGGTCGCTCGGGCGTCACCCTGGATCTGCTGTGGCAGGAGTATCGGGAGACCCATCCCGAGGGCTACCAGTACAGCACCTTCTGCGAGCGCTACCGGGCCTTTGCCCAGGCCCTGCCGGTCACCCTGCGCCAGAGCCATGCCCCCGGGGAGCGGCTGTTCCTCGACTACAGTGGCCAGACGGTGGCGGTCATCGACCCGGCCACCGGTGAGGAGCGCCCGGCGCAGATCTTCGTGGCGGTGCTCGGGGCCTCCAACTACACCTACGTCGAGGCCACCTGGACCCAGGGCCTGGCCGACTGGTTCGGCTCCCATGTGCGCTGTTTCGAGTTCCTCGGCGGGGTGCCCGAACTGCTGGTGCCGGACAACCTCAAGAGCGGCGTCACCCACCCCTCGCGCTACGAGCCCGAGCTCAACCCCAGCTACCAGGAGTTGGCCACCCACTACGGCACGGCGGTGCTGCCGGCGCGGGTGCGCAAGCCGCGGGACAAGGCCAAGGTCGAGGCCGGGGTGCTGCTGGCCCAGCGCTGGATCCTGGCGCGGCTGCGCCACCAGCGCTTCTTCAGCCTCGCCGAGCTCAATGGCGCCATCCGCCCACTCCTGAGGGACCTCAACGGCCGCCCCTTCAAGAAGCTCCCGGGCTCGCGGCAGAGCGTCTTCGAGGAGCTGGATCGCCCGGCCCTCCAGCCCCTGCCGCTGACCCCCTATGAGTTCGCCGCGTGGAAGGTGGCCACCGTGGGCATCGACTACCACGTCGAGCTGGAGCGGCACTACTACTCGGTGCCCTACCGCTACGCCCGGCAGAAGGTGGACCTGCGTTTCACCGCCACCAGCGTGGAGGTCTTCAAGGACCGCGAGCGCATCGCCAGCCATCCGAGGAGTCCGCTGAAGGGTCGGCATACGACGCTCGAGGCCCACCTGGCCCCCGCGCACCAGGAGGTGGCGGGTTGGAGTGGCGCGCGCCTGCTGCGCTGGGCGGCCACCATCGGTCCCCACACCGAGGCGGTCATTGCCCACCTGTTCCAGGCGCGCGCCCATCCCCAACAGGGCTACCGCGCCGCGCTGGGCATCCTGCGTCTGGCCAAGGTCCATGGGCAGGCGCGCTTGGAGGCGGCCTGCCAGCGGGCCGGCCAGATCGAGTCCATCAGCTACCGCAGTATCGCCTCGCTCCTCAAGCACGGCTTGGAGCGCCAACCCCGCACACCGGCCCAGGCCAACCTCCCCCTTGACCACGCCAATGTGCGCGGACCCAAGTACTACCACTGACAGGAGCGACCCCATGCTCAACCATCCGACCTATGAACGGCTGACCCAACTGCGTCTGCATGGCATGGCCAAGGCGCTCACCGAGCAGACCCAGACCCCCGAGGTCCAGGCCCTGAGCTTCGAGGAACGCCTCGGCCTCTTGGTCGAGCGCGAGGCCACTGAGCGGCACAACCGCCAGACCAGCAGCCGGCTGCGCCGCGCCCGGCTCAAGCAGGCCGCGGTGGCCGAGGACATCGATTACCGCCACCCGCGCGGTCTGGACCGCACCCTGTTGCGACGGCTGCTCACCGGCGAGTGGGTGCGGGGGCACCAGAATGTCCTGCTCACCGGGCCCACCGGGGTGGGCAAGACGTATCTCGCCTGCGCGCTGGCCAATGCCGCCTGCCGCCAGGGCCACACGGCGCTCTATCAGCGCCTGCCACGGTTGTTCGAGGAGCTGACCGTCGCCCGTGCCGACGGGCGCTACCTCAAGCTCATGGCCGCGCTGAGCAAGGTCGATGTGCTGGTGCTCGACGACTGGGGGCTGGCCATCCTCGATGATGAGCGCCGCCGCGATCTGCTGGAGCTGCTCGATGAGCGCTACCAGACCCGCTCGACGGTCATCACCAGCCAGCTGCCGGTGGCCCACTGGCATGAGGCCCTCGGCGATGCGACCCTGGCGGACGCCATCCTCGACCGCTTGGTCCACCACGCCCATCCCATCACCCTGACCGGGGAGTCCCTGCGTAAGGTCAAGGGCGCGCTCACGCGCGCGGAGGGGCTGGGCTCAGGTCCCATGGACCCAGGCAAGACCCCGAGCAGCGTGACTGCGGGTCCGTGAGGTGGCGGCAAGGCCCGTGGAGGCGGACTCCGTGTGGACAACGCGTGACTGTCGCAAGCGACCGTGGGGACAAGCCGGGGACAACGCCGCCAAGCGTCTGCGCCTCGGTGAGGCCCGTGCCCGGCGTTGCCCCCGCCTTGCCCCCACTCAGTCACCCGTTGACCACACTGCGCCGCACCGACCACACCGCGGGCTGAGGACGCCTGCGGCGCAATGACAACAGGTCTTTACTATTTCAGGACGAAGATGAGGGCCGTCACTGGTGACAGCGCAACCCAACATTGACGGAGGTGACCCGCAGCGCGTAAACAGCATCGCCCCCGCGCGTCGCTTCGCTCCGACTGTCCAGTTTCGCCTGGAACAGCCGTCCAGTTTGCGGCGGATCGGTGTCGAGTTTGCGCTGGAATGGCTGTCCAGTTTCGGCGGAATAGGCACTCAGCGCCCGCAAAGCGCGGTCACGAGACGCTGTTGAACTTCTTTGGGATAGTCCGCAGCAGGGACTGAAGCCGCCTTTTCCGACGACACGTCCCGCGAGTGTTGATTCCCGACCTTATGGTTACCCTTCGCGTGGTGTTGCAGTGTGGGCAAGATTGCCGGTGGCGAGGTGGGTGAGTCTTGAAGACTCGTGCCGGAATATTGTGGGAAGCAACACGCGTGCACCCGAAAACTATAGAGGATGCCCAGATAGAGGATCAGAAAGAACCGAAACTCGGTGTTGAGCAGGCGAAAGTCGTAAGCGCAGAAGATCAGCGTCATGGCGCCGGCGAGCAGCAGAAAATGCCGCAGACGCCCTTGGTCCCCCAGCTCACGGTCACTAAGGCAGCGGTACGCGCGGGCCATGACGGCCAGAATGGTAAACGCCATCAGGGCGCCGGCCAACCCGAAACGGACCAGGATTTCCAGCCCCGCGCTGTGCAGGTGCGAGTACTCGGCCGCGCCCTCCCGGTCCCTGGGTGGGAAGCCCATCGCAGGGCTCTAGACCAGGTACTGGGTGCCGCTGGTGCCGGGACCCCACCCGAGGACGGGTCGTTCGGCGAACAGGCGAAGGCCGATCCGGTAGAGGTTGATCCGGGCACCCACCGGCGTCTGAAAGCTCAGGTCATGGAGCGAACTGGCCGCTTCGACGGACGCGGCGTCGTAGGCGAACCGCGCCCGGCTCGACCAGAGCACGACGCTCGCGATCATCAGGACCGTCACGAATCACCGGGGCCAGTTCTCGCATTGTTGCATGTCAGGGGAAGGGGTCGGGGAAAGGGCGCTGCCGGCCGGGGCTGCAAGCTCGAGTTCCCGGGACAGTTTACTCGATTCACTAAAACAATCCGGGCCAAGCGGGGGGTCCTTTACTGTACCCAGAAACATGCCCGGCTCCATCCGAGCTACCGCTGTTACCGGAACTGCTCGAGCGGCGTTAAGGTCGCGATGGTCGCATGATGCCGCACCGGACCGACGGGCGCCGTCAGAACTTTGTAACGACCACGTTAATTCCGTCTTCCGTGCCGAGTCTGTAGGGCGCGTTAGGCGCGTAAGCGCCGTAACGCACCGATTTCTGTCGCAAGCCTCCACGTCCCGCCCGACGGCTGTCCGGACCGAAGAGCCCGGCGTCAGCCATCCGAAATTGGGCCGAAATTCATGCCGATGGACATCCGCGGCAGTCCGCTGCGGTTGACCTCGACCGCGTGCGGCAGGTCGGGCGGAAAGAACAGCAGGGTGCCGGGTTCCGGCTCGACGCGGATGGTCAGCGGTCCGTTGTAGAGGATCAGATCGCCCGAGGACTCCGGCACCGTCACGTAGTAGACGGCGGACAGCAGCTCGTCGTTCTCGTCGTGGGTGTGCTCGGTGGTGAGGTGATCCGGTCCCATCGCGTTGAACCAGAACCCGCAGCGCAGGGTTTCGGTGGGCCGGGCGAGGATGCGTCCCGCGCAGGCGAGGGCATAATCCAGCACCGCCTGGAGTGCCGGCATCCGCTCGCGAGCCAGGTACAGGTTTTCGTAGCGGCCGCCGAAATAATGGCTCCGGCGGTCGAAGTCCTCCTCTCGCAGCGCGTCGAAGGCCTCGAGAATGCTCTGATTGACCTCGGCTGCGTCCGGCAGGACGCACTGGTGTATTCGCGCGTTCTTCCAAAGCGCGGCGCTCAGGGACTCGGATTCGCTACTCATCGGGCGAGCCTGCACATCGGCGGCGCCGCACTAATTATTCCGTTTGGCGTCGGGGGTCGTCGCGGACCGCGGCGGGCCGGCTTTCTCCGGTTGCTCGACCGGCTGTCCCCAGGGCTGGATCGCGACGACGGTAATGCTGTTCTGCGGCGAACCCTCGATCACCCGGTCGCTGTAGGTCAGGTAGACGAGGGCATGACGTCCCGCGTCATAGAAGCGCACCACCTGCAGGGTCTTGAACAACAGCGACGTGCGCTTCTTGAAGACCTCGTCGCCGTCGCGCTTGCCGTTACGGATGTCGTCCGACAGCTCGATCGGACCGACCTGGGTGCATTCGATCGACGCGTCGGAGGTGTCCTCGGCGACGCCGATCGCACCGGATACCCCGCCCGTCTTGGCGCGGCTGAGGTAGCAGGCGACGCCGGGCACCGCCTCGTCCTCGAACACCTCGACGACGATTTTGTCGTTGGGACCCATGAACTTGAAGCGGGTGCTGACGCTGCCGATCTCCTCGCCCAACACGGGAGCCACGAGGCCGAGCAGGAGCAGGCCGAGCAGGCCGTGGTGTAGGGATCGGTTCATCGTGGGCCTCCTTCGGTGCCGAACAGCCTCTCGTCTTCGCCGCGACTGCGCGTCAGAGCGTCCTCGACCGAGACACCGAGAAACCAGTTTCCGGTGATGGCGAGCCGGGTGCCCGCGATTGCCGTGTCGAGCCGCTGGACCAACCGTTCGTGACCGGTGCGAAGGGCGGGCAGCCGGTTCTGGACCCTGGCCTGCGCGGCGATCCGGTCCGAGGTCGTGCCGAGCGCGGCGCAGGCCCGCTCGATCTGAGCGCCGGCGCCCAGGGTGCCGGGCCTGAAGTGGAAAGCGAAGCCGCGATACCGCGCATCCGGCAGAAAGTCCCGCGACACGGCGGAGTAGAAGGCGTCGTCGACGGCAATCAGCCCGGCCAACGGTGGCAGGTCCAGGTCCGATGAGCGGAAGGCCAGCACCAGGGTCTCGATCTCCGCCATGCCGATCGCGGCGGCGGCGGCCCTGGCCTCGTCGAAGCCGCTCGGGATCAGGGCGGCCGCCGCGTCCGGCGGCACCGCCAGGGTGAGGTAGGCGCAGCGAAGCTCGTCGATGCCGTTGACCAGCACCCGGAACCCGTCGCCGTCGGGCCCGATAGAGTCGATCCGCTGGCCGGTGCGAATCTCGATCCCGCCCCGTGCCGCGAGGGCGTCCGGGATCGCGGACAGGCCTTCGGGAAACGTGAAGGCCCGGATCATGCCCTTGCGGCGGGGCTTGCGCCTGAACAGGGCCTCGGCGGGGTAGTCGTCCGCCGGCTGGCAGATGACCGCCTGAAAGGCGTGGCGCAGCAGGTCATCGTAGTTCTTGCGGCCGAGAACGGTGCCGTAGTAGTCCGCGACGCCGCGCCCCGCTTTCGGCGCCGAGAACAGCCTTGGTAGGGACACCATGGCCTCGACGGGGTGCAGGGCCGAGAGCACCGGCCGGCGTTGCCCATTCTTCCAGAGCCGATAGCTGACCTTGCCCTTTGCGGTCGCCCGCGCGGTGAGGCCCAGGTCGTCCATGATCGCGAGCAGGTTGCCGTAGCTGTTGAAGCAGGTATGGCTCCCGCCCTCGGTCCAGAAGCCGTCGAGCTGTTCGAACCGGCAGCTGTTGATGCAGCCGCCGACCCGGTCCGCGGCCTCGAGTACGAGCGAACGCAGGCCGCGGCTGGCCGAGAAGTGGGCGGTCCCGAGCCCGCTTATTCCGCCGCCGACGACGATGTGATCGAAGTCGGCCGTCATCGAATCCATTCGCTCACCGGCTCGTCGTTGTCGTCCGGGTTCTCGATCTCGGCCAGCGACAGGTAGCTGGTGTCGGGCTCGGGGATAGGCGTGGGCGGCGCCTCACAGTCCTTCAACGTCCACTCGTCGCCCGGCACCAGGCTCAGGTGACTGAGATCGAGGACCGGTATCACATACTCCGGCGGCTCCTCGAGCCGGCCGCCCGGCGGTGCCAGCGAAAGGCCCGAGGTGTCGACGGCGCGGCCGGAGACCGGCACGCGGACGTCGTCGCCGGAGGGCTGATCGGCGCCCAGCTGATCCGGTCCTGCCTGATCTGGGTTGTAGGGCGCGGCTGCCGGCTCGACCCGGGACAACCGCAGGACCGCCCCGGCGGTGGCGAACACCTGCTGGAACTGGGCGGCTGTCGCGGCGTCGACATTCCGTTTGACGATCATCGCCCGGCCGGTGAACAGCCGCTTCGCGCCGCTCTCGGAGAGCTTGAAGATCGCCATCAGGCGCCGGCGTGCCTCGTCCGGGTCGGCCTCGGGTGAAAGCGTGCCGTCGAAGCTGAGATCGTATCTGTCTTCTGTCATGTCGTTCGCCACAGTGGCCCCGGCCCATGGCCGGGCCGGGGCCGAACCAGCGGATTACAGCGGCTTGGAGAGCGTGAAGGCACCCCGTATATCGCCCGCGGCGAACCCGCGGGCCTGATCTTCCGGGTAGTACTCGTCAAGCATCGCGGCGACCTCGGGCGTGATGGCGGTGCCGTGGCAGGCCAGGCAGACGTCCCCGGTCGGGATCGCCTTCATGAACCGGAACGACTTGCCGGACCCGGTCTCGACGACCTCGGCGAAGGCCATCGTGTCGACCGCCTCGCCACCGGCCTTGCGTTGTTCAAACTTCTCGAGCACGCCGCGCTCCCAGTCGTCCGGGGTGTTGTTCGCCATGTTGCGGGTCTTCAGACTGGTGCGCCCGACGCTCCATCCGGTCTCGGCGGAGAGGTCCGCGGCGATCGCCGGGGCCCGGTCCTTGCAGACGGGGATCGCCTTGGTCGGTCCCCCTTCTTTCATGGCCGCCTCCAACTCGCCCTTCAACTGGGTCGCAAAGGTCTTGACGATTCCCTTGGCCTCCTCGGCGTTCGGGTTCGGCGCGTCCCCGGCGCATAGGGCGCTGGCGACCAGCAGGGCGGGCACAGTGAGCAGGACCGTGTTCTTCATGGTAGCTTCGGCTCCTCTTATCAGGGTGGATCGGACCCGATCCATATACCCATCCGGTGCGCGGACTTCAAGGGCCAGTCGTCCGCGTGACATGATGCGCGCCGATCCCTCGATGAAACCCTTATCATCCCCGACCGGCAGGGCATGGCCGTCGGTACGGGTTTCCGTCGCCCTGAGCCTCATCTTCCGGGCGGCAGACGGGGGCGGAAGGGCGCCCGCAGCCCGTTATTTTCGATGGCGGCCAGTCTAGCCCGTTCGCACCGGCGTCTCGACCGGGCGCCCGTGACCGGTGTCGCAGCTCGGGCACTTGGTCTGACCAGGGCAGCGCTTCCACCGTGGGCGGCTGCCCGATCGGAAAAATAGCTCGAACCGCGGCACGGGTGAATCGCGTCACCCGCCCGGTTGTTCGTGACCCTTCCAATCCTTACCATCGCCGCCAGATCCGGGTGCAGCGTCCGTCTTTGCCCGGCACACCGCCACCAGGTGGCCTCCAGATCGAGACAATCGATGAGCACCGACCAATCGATGAACGACTCCCGGCCACTCGCTGCCCCGTCACGGTCCAGCCCGGAGACCCACCAACGTGGCCGGGACAAGGTTTCTCGCATCCCGGTCAAGGTCGAGCCCGCCGGCGAGCCCCTGCGCAAGCCGAGCTGGATCCGCGCCCGGGCGCCGGTCGGGCCTGGCGTCGCGCGCATCAAGGGCATCCTGCGCAAAGCAAAGCTCGCAACGGTCTGCGAGGAGGCCATGTGCCCGAATCTGGGCGAGTGCTTCGAGCACGGGACCGCGACCTTCATGATCCTTGGCGACATCTGCACCCGCCGCTGCCCGTTCTGCGACGTCGCCCATGGCCGACCGCAAGCGGTCGACCCGGCCGAGCCCGCGCATCTGGCCGAATCGATCGCCGCGATGGGCCTGCGCTACGTTGTCATCACCTCGGTCGACCGCGACGATCTGCGCGACGGCGGGGCGGGGCACTTCGCGCACTGCCTGCGGGAGGTGCGCTCGCGCAACGCCGGAATCCGGCTGGAGGTCCTGGTACCGGATTTCCGCGGCCGCGAGTCGGTTGCGCTCGACGCCTTCGCCGGGGACGCGGTGCCCGATGTGTTCAATCACAATCTGGAGACCGTGCCGAGGCTCTACCGTGAGGCCCGCCCGGGCGCCGATTACGCCGGCTCGCTGGCGCTGCTGCGTGCGTTCAAGGACCGGCACCCGTGGGTCCCGACCAAGTCGGGCCTGATGCTGGGGCTCGGCGAGGAGCGCGACGAGGTGCTCGCGGTGATGCGTGATCTCCGCGCGCATGGCTGCGATATGCTGACGCTCGGCCAGTATCTTCAGCCCAGCCGGGACCATCTCCCGGTCCGACGTTATTGGACCCCGGAGGAGTTCGAGGCCCTTGGGGCAGACGGCGAGAGGATGGGATTTTCGAGCGTCGCGAGCGGGGCGATGGTGCGCTCGTCCTATCATGCGGATCGTCAGGCCGGTGGGGTCATCGGCGCCTGAGCGCCCTGCGCGGCGAGCGTTCCTGCGGGCACGTCCGTGACACTGTTGGCGTTAATCGGAGGCTTTCTGCTGTTCATGGCCGCGATCGGGGCCGCGCACGCGCTCGACCGCTACGGGGAACGGCGCTACGGTTACCTGCCGTTCGCGTTGCCGAACCTCGCCTTCATGCTGATTCCTCACGGGCTGCTGGCGGTCCTGGTGATCCAGGCGCATGGGGCTCCGGCCGCGCCGGAGGTCGAAGCGCTCGGCGGCCCGGGCTTCTGGGTGCCCGCGGTGGCGGCGGCGGGGGCGTCCCTGGGCATGTTTGCCATCGTGCGCGCCCGGACCGGCGGCTGGCTGGCGCTGGTCGCGACCCTCGCGATGCTCTGCGCCGCTTCGGTCCTGCTGTTCTCGGTCCTGTTCCGGGTGATCGCGGGGGGCCGGGGGGCCGAGGGCGGAGCGTCTTGACCAAACCACTCGCTGATCGCCGTAATTCCCTGCCATGATTGCCTACGGCATCGCCAAGAGCCTGCTCACCCCGCCCGGCATCCTGATTCTGATGTTGGTGGCGGCCTTCCTGCTGGTGCGCGGGGTGCTCGGCCGCATCCTCCTCCTGAGCGCGGTCTGTGCCCTGACGATGATGAGTCTGCCGGCCGTCGCGACCGCCCTGATGGCCCCGCTGGAGACCTACCCGCCAATCGGTACCGATTCCGCGCCGTTACCGGCAGGCGCCCAGGCCATCGTCGTCATGGGCGCGGGCCGATATCGCGGCGCGCCCGAGTACGGCGGCGACACGGTCGACCCGCTGAGTCTGGGGCGGGTCCGCTACGCCGCCCATCTGCACCGCAAGAGCGGGCTGCCGATCTATGTCACCGGCGGCAGCCCGTCCGGGGAGCGCCCCGCGGTCGGCGAGCTCATGGCCGACGTGCTGCGCGACGAGCTCGGGGTGCCGGTAGAGGCGGTGGAGTCCGAGAGCCGTACCAGCTGGGAAAACGCGGCGCTATTGGCCCCCATCCTGGAACGCGACGGCGTCTCGCGCATCCTGCTGGTAACCGATGCCTGGCACCTGCCGCGGTCCGTCGAGGTCTTCGAGCGGATCGGACTCGAGGTCGCGCCGGCGCCGACCGGGTTCGTCTCCTATCCGGGCTGGGAGTCGGACCTGACCTACCGCGACTGGCTGCCGGACGCCGGCGCGTTGCGGACCAGTCTCTACGCGGTCAACGAACATCTGGGCCGGGTCTGGTACCAGATTCGCCGCTGGGCCGGAGAAGCCCCGTAAACCCCTGCGTTTTCCTAGCAGTCCCTTCTGGGCACGTGGTCGTTGTAGCGTTCCATCAGATAGCAGAGGCAGTCCTGGCGAATCACCACCTCGTTGCGGGTCAGCATCGAGGGCATCACCGGCTGGTTCAGCCTGATCTCCCCGTCCTCGTACTGGAAGTACCGGGAACCGACGTCCCGGCCCTGCTCGTCACGGACCTCGAATGCCATTCCGTTGCCGCTCCCGCCGGCCAGCCGACCGAAGGCCGTTCCCCGCGGCAGCTCGCGAAAGTTCATGCGCTCGAGTTCCGGATTCAGCAGCAGCTCGGCCTCCTCGGGCGGGAATCCGAAGCTCAGGTCCTCGGGGACCTTGACCTGGGCCACGGTGTGGAACAGGTCGATGTCGTGCTCCGCCACCGGGTGATCCGGTATCTCGGCCAGGTGCAGCGCGGCGTCGATGAATCGCCGCGCATGCTCGATCCCCTGCTGCTCGCCGACCTTGCCGCACTCGAGCGTGACCGACGGGCACAGGCGCGCCATCGCCATCGATTGCACGCCCGCGGGACGGATGAAGTAGACGACCGTGCGGCCGAACAGGGTCGCCAGCTGCAGGAACCGGTTGCACAGGACGTTGACACAGGCGTAGTGGGGGTTCGATCCGGTGTTGTTGTGCAGGTCGAGACTCGCGAAGAGCCCGCGCCCGGCCATGATCGCGACCACCTCGGCCATCAGCTCGTGCTCGCGGGAGTGGGGCAACTCGCCTCCGGGCCAGACCCGGTTGTAGTCCGGCTGGCCCGGTAGCCGCCGCACGCCGCTCGCGGCGGCCGACACGTTGCCGATGAACAGACTCAGCGCCCGCGGCAGCCTCGGCTCGCCGAATCGCGCCAGGCGCTCGAGGAGCAGGCCGCGGATCGCGTCCCAACCGACGGTCTCGTTGCCGTGCATCAGTACCGAGACGAAGAGCGCCGGCTGGCGGGCGCCGGGGAGGTGTATCAGCGTCGGCGCCCCCAACAATCCGTCGAGGTCCCGGGCGCCGGCATCCAGCAGTCCGTCGGGCAGGCTTTCGAGCTGTTGCAGCATACGTCTGGCTCACCTTGATAACGCAGGCCGGAGGCGCTCCCCGTCGCCCTGGCCGTGAGGGCCATTGTGTCCAGATGTTCCATGGACGGAGCTTCCTCATTCTCCCTCTCCCGCTGGCGGGGGGCGTGGTGAGGGCTGGCCACTCTGGAAAATCAGGTCATTCTATCGTCCACTCCGACACGGGCAGTCCGGCCTGCTGGCGTTCCAGATAGCCCTCCGCCAGCGCCGGCATGTCCGGGCCGTAGCGGTCCACCCAGGCCCGCTGCCACCGTGCGCCGGTGCGCCGCAGCGCGAGTCGGCGCTCGACGATGCCGAGCCAGTGGTCGATTTCGTCGGGGTCGATACCGAGCGAGACCAGGCCGCGCCGAGCCCGTGGCAACAGGTCCTTCCCGATAATCTCGGTGACCGGTCTGATATGCCCGTCCAGCCATTGAATCTCCGCGCTCAGTCCTTCGCGGGCGCAGGTGTAGAAGCCGGTACGGGCCTGCAGGAAGGGCAACTGCAGCTCGGGCGGATCCGCCGCCTCCGACAATTCGGCGACCGACCCGAAATAGAGCGCGGCATTGGCGAACGCGTCCGCCACCGTGGGTCCGGCCGGGACCACCCGGTGCTCGATGCGCAGATGGGGCCGAGCGTTCCGGCCGAAGCCGATCAGCGGCCGGTTCCAGCGCCAGATGGTGCCGTTGTGCAACCGCAGGTGGGCGAGTTGCTCCGCTGGCTCGTCCATGACGTGGGGAAGAAGCACCGGGTAGTGGTCGGCGTTGGCGCGGAAGGTCTCCAGGATCGAGCGCTCCGCGTAGCGGAAGCCGAAGCTGACCCGTTCCTGGAGGATCGGGCCGCCGACCGAGACCGCCTGCTCGAACAGCGGCACGCGGGTCTCGTCCCAGAGGTCGCGGCCGAACAGGTAGGGCGAGTTGGCGGCGATCGCGACCATCGGCCCGCTGAGCACCTTCGAGGCGTTGTAGACCCTGGCGCCCTTTTCCGGTGGCACCTTGAGGTGGATCTGGAACGAGGTCGCCGCGGCCTCCAGCATCACGTCCTCCCACTCCAGCGTGAGCCGGTCGCGGCCCTGGATGTCCAGCGTCAGCGGGCGGCCGTGCCGCAGCGAGAAGATCTGGTCGTTCAGCGCCCGGTAGCGCCGGCGCGGGGTCATGGACGCCACGGTCAGGTGCTCCGGTCGCACCGTCGGCAGGATACCGATCATCGCGAGCCGTACACCAAGTTCGGACGCGGCGGCCTCGCAGCGGGCCAACGTCGCGTCGAGCTCGGTCGCCAACCGGGTCAGGGCGTCGCCGCGCAGCAGGGCCGGCGTGCCGTTGATCTCGGTGTTGAAGGTCGCGAGCTCGGGGACGACCAGCGGGTCGTCGAGCCGCTCGATCAGCGCCTCGACCCGCGGCGCGGGCGCCATGTCGGGACCGACGAGCCAGGCCTCGAGCTCGTAGCCCCCGGTGGGCTCGGCGTCCTCCAGCACGCCGTCGGCGAACCACTGTTCCAGCAACCGGGTCTCGGCGCGCAGCCGCTCGTTGAATTCCGAGAAGTCCCGCTCGGTGAACCGGGAGGTCGCGATCTCCTGACCCATGCGATGCCCCCGTCGCTGTTAGAGCCATCAATGGCGCCATTATGGGGGCAGGACCCGGTCGCCGACAGTGCGCGACGCCACCTCAACGCCGCAGCATGAGATCGAGCTCCGTAAGCCGCTCGGGCGTACCGATATCCAGCCAGCGGCCGAGGTGCAGCCTGCCGCCGACTCGGTCCCGCGCCATGGCCCGGCGCAACAGGGGTGCGAGCGGAAAGGCGCCGGGCTCGCAGCCGTCGAACAGTGCCGGGCTGTAGACGCCGATGCCGCCGAATGTGTAGCGCGGGGGGCCGGCATCGCTCACCCGGCCTGCCGCGAGCGCGAAATCGCCGTCCGGGTGGTGCGGCGGGTTGGGCACCAGCACCAGCTCGGCGAGGTCTCCATCCGCGAGCCTCACCCCGGCGAAATCCAGATCGGTCCAGATATCGCCATTGACCACCAGGAAGGGGTCGGGGCCGAGCAGCGGGAGGGCCTTGAAGATGCCGCCGCCGGTTTCGAGCGCCTTGCCCTGACCCTCGTCCGAGTAGCGGATCCTTACGCCGAAGCGCCTCCCGTCGCCGAGCGCCGCCTCGATCCGGTCGCCGAGGTGGGCATGATTGATGACGATCTCACGGATGCCGGCGGCGGCGAGCCGCTCGATGTGGTACTGGATCAGGGCCTTGCCGCCGGCCTCCAGCAGCGGCTTCGGCGTTTGGTCGGTCAGCGGACGCATGCGCTCGCCGCGCCCGGCGGCCAGGATCATGGCCTTCATGGTCGATTGCCCTGAGGGTATGGTGCCGCCGATCTATCCGGTCGGAGCCGGGACCAGGCCCGGTTAGTGGTACTGCTCGGTGGTGTACTGTCCAGGGGCGTGGCGCCGGTGGCGGATCAGCCCGCGGGCCTCGAGGATGACCTTCGCGTCCTTGATCATCGCCGAGTTGCCGCAGAGCATCACATGGCTGCTGTTGTGCGCGATCTCGGCCTCGGCCCGGGCTTCGAGCGTGCCGTCGTTCAGCCGGTCCGTGATGCGCCCGCCCAGGGCGCCGCCCGGGTGCGCGTCGCGGCTAACGACCGGGATGAAACTAAAGCGCTCGGCGTGGCGTTCCGCGATGGCCGCGATGGTCTCGCCATAGGCGAGACTGGACGCCAGCCGGACCCCGTGGACCAGGATGACGCGCCGGAATTTCTGCCAGGGATCGGGCGAGCGCAGGATCGACAGATAGACCCCGAGCGCGGTTCCGGTCGCGAGCAGCCAGAGGGTCTCGGCCGGCTCCACGCTGTCGAGGGTGAAGACGCCCCCGGCCGTGGCCGAGACCCAGACCTGGTCGCCGGGGTTCAGGCCGGACAGCGGGGGCGTGAGCGGACCCTCCGGGACCTCGTTGAAGTAGATCTCCAGCGGTCGCTCGCCCGGCGGGTTGACCAGGGAGTAAGGACGACCTATCCGCTCGCCGGCTATGTCCAGCGCCACCTTGACGTATTGACCGGCCGTGAAGTCCGAGATGGGGGCCTCGATCTGCATGCTGAACAGTCCGTCCGCCCATTCGTGCTTTCCGACAACGGTTCCCTTGACCCATTCGCTCATGAGGATGCCGTACTCCGCTGGTTGATTCGCTGCGACGGACGCGACCGGCGGGTCGCGATGCTTTCGATGGCCGGATACGGCCGGGAATCCGAAACCACAAGGATCCGGTGCCGTCGGCCACCTCGACGAACGTTCGATGTGCTAGAGGTAGGTGCCGCGGCTCGTCTTTTAAACGCGCCGGCCGATCAGCGTCCGCCGTATTGATGGCGCGGACCGGTTTGCTGATAGCATTGCTCGCCCTTACCGAAAACGGTGACGCCCCATGCTTCAGGACGACCTTATCCAGCTCTTCGCCCGATTCGGCCTCGCCGCGCTGTTGGGTTTCCTCGTCGGCCTGGAGCGGGAGTTGCGGGACCAGGACAGCGTAACCATCGGAATCCGCGACTTCGTGCTGTTCGCCTTGCTCGGTGCGGTTTCGAGCTACGCGGCCGAAGAGTACGCGAACAGCTGGTTGATCGTCGCCGGCTTTGTCGGCTTTTTGGCGATGCTGCTGTCCAGTTACTGGGCCCAGCGGGACCACGGGCCGGGCATCACGACCGAGCTGGGCGCGCTGCTGACGTTCTTCCTCGGCGTCCTCATCATGCGCGGGGCCTCGGTGCTCGCCATCGCGCTGACCATCCTGGTGCTTGGCGTCATGTTCCCCAAGGAGTCAATAAAGCGCTTCCGCGCCCGCGTTCAGCTGCACGAGATGCGTGCGGTGCTGCTGTTCCTGACCATCACCTTCATCATCCTTCCGGTCCTGCCGCGGCAGTCCCTGGACAGCTTCCTGACCCATACGGTCGGGACGGTGGCGGCGGTCGATCAGGCAAGCGGCCGGGTCGATATCGCGCTCGCCCCGGGGAAGCGACTGACCCCAGGGTCGGAGGTCCTGCTGTTCGGGCCGGACTGGGATCCGGTGGGCAGCGTCCGGGTCGCGGTCGCAAATCGCACCTCGGCCAGTGGTACCTACGAGGGGACCCGGCTCGCCGATCTGGATACCGAGGATGGGGTCCGGGGTCGCCTGGGTATCGAATTCCTCGAGGTCATGGCCTCCGCCGTTCGGCCCTACAAGCTGTGGCTGATCGTCGTGCTGGTCTCCTTCGTCAGCTTCGCCGGCTACGTGCTGATCAAGGTCATCGGCAGCAGCGCCGGTATCGGTCTGACGGGGTTGATCGGCGGACTGGTGTCGAGCACGGTCACGACCCTGAGCTTCGCCCGCCGCAGCATCGAATCCCCGGGTGCGAACAGCCTGTTCGCGATGGCGATCATCCTGGCCAGCTCGGTGATGTTTCCGCGTCTGATCCTGGAGATCGCCGTCGTCAACACGGCCCTGATGAAGAACATCGCCCTGCCGCTCGGCGTCATGGGGGCCACCGGAGCCCTGATGGCGGCGCTGCTCTGGTTCCGATCGAAGCAGGCAACCGTCGAAACACCCCAGGTGGAGTTCAACAACCCCTTCAGCCTCAAGTCGGCGGTCAGCTTCGGTCTGGTGTTTGCCCTGATCCTTATGTTGACCCGCGTGGCGACCCATTACCTGGGCGACGCCTGGCTTCCGGCGGTTGCCGTGGTCAGCGGCCTGACCGACGCCGACGCCATCGCCTTCTCACTGAGCAGCCTGCAGGCATCCGGCCTTATCCACATCGACTGGGCCAGCTTCAACCTGGTGCTGGGTGCGATCTCCAACACCTTCATGAAGCTCTTCCTGGTGCTGGGACTGGGGGACCGGGACCTGTTCAAGAAGCTGCTCGGGCCGTTCCTCGTCATCGGGGTGGTGGGGATCGCGACGACACTGGTTTATTACGATCTGGGTGCGGCGCTGCCGGCCAGCGGGGGCTAGCCGGCGCCGTGCGCGGGCGTGCGTCCCACACAGAGCGCGGCCGGCGGCTGTAATTGGTTCGCTTCCAGCATTCGCGGCTTTTGGGGGCGCCAATCCGGCACCATGTTCCCGCGTATCTAACCGAACCGCGGAGCCGATACCATGGTCAACATCCGTCGAGCCGCAGACCGGGGTCACGCCCGGCTGGACTGGCTGAACAGCTTCCACACCTTCTCCTTCGGGGAATATCACGACCCGCAGCACATGGGGATCTCCAATCTGCGCGTCATCAACGACGATGTCATCGCGCCCGGCCGCGGGTTCGGCATGCACGGCCACGACAACATGGAGATCGTGACCTGTGTCCTCGACGGGGCGCTGCAGCACCGTGACAGCATGGGCAACGGGTCCATCATCCGCGCCGGGGACGTGCAGCGGATGAGCGCAGGAACCGGTGTGCGGCACAGCGAGATCAACGCATCCGACAGCGAGCCCGTGCACCTGCTCCAGATCTGGCTGTTGCCCAACACCCGCGACGTCGAACCCGGCTATGCGCAGCAGCACTTCTCCGCCGACGAGCGACGTGGCCGCCTCGCGCTGCTGGTGTCGCCGGACGGCCGCGATGGCTCCATACGCGCCCATCAGGATGCCCTGCTTTACGCGAGCGTGCTCGAGCGCGATCAGTTCGTGCAGCATTCGCCGGCGCGGGACCGCCAGTCTTACGTCCATGTGGCGCGCGGATCTGCCCGAGTGAACGATCAGGCGCTTGGTGCTGGCGACGGCGCTCACCTGGGCGCGGGGGAGCAGATCCGGATCGTCGGTGTCGAGGCCGCGGATGTGCTGTTGTTCGACCTGCCCTAGCCCGACGCCATTTCGGGGCCGGCCGTTTCCGGGGCGAGTCGCGTCCATCCCACCGGAAACTGCTTCGATCTTTTCGGAAGCGGCCCCGACCCCACGCCCAACCCGTTTGTGCCAAACCCGGTTCCCACTCCCTGCAGGAGACAGAAAATGAGCAACCCCAAGGTGTTTGAGTTTCCCGGAAGCGAGATCGATGTCCAGTGGGACGAGCGGCTCTGCATTCATATCGGCGAGTGTGGCAAGTCCTCCGGCGACCTGTTCGAAGGGGGACGCGAGCCCTGGTGCGTTCCGGACCGGGCTTCGAAGGCCGAGGTTCGCGAGATCGTCGAGCGCTGCCCGAGCGGCGCGCTGACCTACCGCGACAAGGCTGGCGACCCCGAAAAGGCCCCGGCGCAAAACACGTTAATGGTCCTGTACAACGGGCCTTACTACGCGCACGGCGATCTCGCCATCGAGGGGTCTCCGGAGGACATGCCCGGCGTGCGGCGCCGGGTCGCCCTCTGCCGCTGCGGCCAGTCGAAGAACAAGCCCTTCTGCGACAACAGTCATCTGGCGGCCAGGTTCGAGGATTCCGGCGCGGTCGGCGAACGGGGCCCCGGTATGGCGTCGACGGGCGGTACACTTCAGATCAAGCCCGCGGCCAACGGCCCGCTTCTGTTGAACGGAAATCTGACCATCTATGCGAGCTCGGGCCGCGAGGCCTGGCAGGGCGCGCAGGTCGCCCTGTGTCGCTGCGGCGCCTCAAAAAACAAACCCTTCTGCGACGGCAGCCACAAGGACGTCAAATGACTCGTCCCGCGCCGACCGCGCTCCTCATCGACATGGACGGCGTGCTCGTCCACGGAGAGCGGCCGCTCGCCGGCGCGGGCGCCTTCCTAGCTCGCGTGGCCCCTCGGCCGCACGTGTTGGTCACCAATAATCCGATCCGCACCCCGGATCAGGTGGTGGAGTCGTTCGTCGCGATAGGTCTGCCGCGGCCGGACCCGGCGCGAGTATTGACCTCCGCGCGCGCCACCGCGGTATGGTTGGCGCGCGTGCGCCCGGGTTTCCGTTACTTCGCGGTCGGGGCGCCGGGCCTGGATGCGGCGCTTCGGGAGTTCGGTCGGCCCGACGAGCGCGAGGCCGACGTGGTGGTCGTCGGCGAGGGACCCGGGATCGACTACGAGCGCCTAACGATCGGGATCAATCTTATCCTGGGCCGGGGGGCTCGTCTGGTCGTCACCAACCCGGATGTCACCGTGGACGGCGTGCGCGACGGTCGGCGTGTCGTGCTGCCCGGCGGTGGTGCGCTGGTCGCGGCCTTTGCGGCGGCCACCGGCGTTACTCCCACCGTGATCGGCAAACCGGAGCCGTTGCTCTACGAGATGGCGCTGGCATGTCTCGGTGTCGCTGCCCCCGAATGCCTGATGATCGGCGACCGGCCCGACACCGATATCGCGGGCGCCGAGCGTCTGGGCATGTGGACCGCGCTGGTGCGGACCGGGCGCTTCCCGCCCGGCAGGGCGTGGGTCAGGGATATTCCGCCGCCGGATTTCGACGCCGCAGACCTCGACGCGCTCGCGGTCAAGCTCGACGCCCGGTTTCCGGGTCTGCTCGCGGACGGCACCGACGCGCCTGCCGGGTGATGTCCGGGATCGCGCGGCGGCGCCGCCGCTGGCCGCCTATTCCCGGGTGACCTCGCAGCCGCTATTGGCGCACGCCTTCGATGGACAGGATCATCTCGACCTCTCGCGAGGCCGGGCCCAGGTTGTAGTCGATGCCGAAGTCGCTGAGCGCGAAGCGGGTGCTGCCCTCGAAACCGCGCCGGTAACCTCCCCAGGGGTCGGGGCCGTTGCCGATCCGGTCGACCTCGATCCGGATCGGCCGGGTCACGCCCTTCAGAGTCAACTCCCCCTCGAGGACAGCCGTGTTGAATCCCGTCTCCTTGTAGGACGTGCTGCGGAAGGCCGCCTGCGGGTACTTGTCGACCTCCAGGAAGTCTTCGCCCCGCAGGTGCTTGTCCCGCTCCGCGTGGTTGGAGTCGAGGCTGGCGGTCTTGATCGCGACCTCGACCTTCGAGCTCTCGGTATCGTCCGGATCGTAGGTGAAAGTCCCGCTGAAGTCGTTGAAGCGGCCGTAGAGCCAGCTGTACCCCAGGTGCTTGATTCGGAACTGTATGAAGGCGTGCGCCCCCTCGGTGTCGATGACGTAACGCTCGGGCGCCGCCGACGCGGGGCCGGACAGGGCAATGGCGGCGGCAAAGAGGACAGGTAGCTTCAGGGCTTTCATCGGTATCTCCGTTGGTCTTGAGCAGAGTATCGGATTCGATCATCCGGCCCGCCGGCCGAGCATACGCGACAGGGTGCGGTCCCGGTCGATGAAATGGTGCTTCAGCGCGGCCAGCGCATGAATGCCCGCCAGGGCCACGGCGCCGATGGCGAGCGCGAGGTGCAGGTCCCCGGCCCGATCCGCCTGGTTCGGCAGGCCGGTCAACGTGGCCGGGACCTCGAACAATCCGAAAACGTCGATGGGTCGTCCATCGGCGGTCGAGATCAGGTAGCCGCTCGCCATAACGGCGAACAGCAGCAGGTAGAGCGCGCCGTGAACGAGGCCGGATACGCGCCGCTCGAAGGCGCTGTGGCTCGGCAAGGGTCGTGGCGGGGGGCTGAATAGCCTCCATGAGAGGCGGCCGGCCATGACCAGCAACAGCAGCACCCCGACGCCCTTGTGGATGGCCGGGGCGGTTTGATACCAGTTGTCGTAGTAGGTCAGGTCCACCATCCACAGGCCCAGGCAAAAGAGCCCAAGCACGGCAAGCGCCGCCAGCCAATGAAGGCCGATCGCGACAAAGCCGTAGTCCTCTGTGGTGTTCCGCCAGTTCATATGACGCGGCAGAGAGTGGGGCGCCGGTTCGCCGCGTTCAATGGGGCTTTCGACGAGGGCCTGCTCGAACAGGGCGGCTATCGGAAGTGCCCGTGCGCCGCGGAGATACGGGCACCTTCAGGCGCGACGTCCGTACGATCTCCGGCGAGCCGTTTCCGGCCACGCTGAGACGGCGACGCGGGTAGCGCCCGGAGACGCCGCGGATCAGTCGGCGCCGACGTCTTGATGTCCGTGGGCGTCAAAGGCCGAGGTGGCCTTGTCGATGAACCCATCACCGTCGTGGCCGATGAAGAGGGCCGCGATACCCGCTGACTCGGCAAGCTCGTAGCCGCGCGACGGCCCCAGCACCAGCAGCGCCGTGGCCAGCGCGTCGGCTCTCGCGCAATCGGGCTCGATTACGGTCACCGACGCGAGCGTATGGGTCACCGGCCGGCCGGTGGTCGGGTCGATGCTGTGCGAGTAGCGGCGGCCGTCGCGCTCGTAGAAGTTGCGATAATCGCCCGAGGTCGCCATCGCCGCATCGCGCAATGGGACCACCCGATAGACATCCCGCCGCGCCGGGTCGGGCAGCTCGATGGCGACGCGCCAGGGCTTGCGGTCCGGCTTCAGCCCCTTGCCGCGCACCTCGCCGCCGATCTCGACCAGGTAGCTGTCGATTCCGTTGCGCTCCAGCAGCTCGGCGAGCCGATCGACCCCGTACCCCTTCGCGATTGCGGACAGGTCGACATAGATGTCCGGCCGGGACTTGCGCAGGGCCGGCGGCTCTGTGCGCACGCCAAGCTTCCGGTATCCGGTGCGCTCGATGGCCGCCTGGATCGCGCCGTCCTCAGGCGGCCCCGCGGGCACCTCGTCGGGTCCGAATCCCCAGAGGTTCACGATCGGTCCCACCGTCACATCGAACGCGCCTCCGCTGAGGTCGCTGATCCGTCGGGCCTCATCGACCAGGCCGGCCAGCTCGGCCGATACCTGAACCCAGTCAATCGACCTGCCTGCATTGAAGCGGGAAAGTTCGGAGTCGGGGCGGTAGGTGGACATCAGGGCGTTGACCCGGTCCAGACTCTGGACGATCTCGGCTTGAAGCGAGTCCGGTTCGAGCGTTCGCCGGAAGGCCCGCGATCTTCACACTGTAAGTCGTCCCCATCGTGCTGCCGCGCAGCTCGAGGACCTCGTCGCCGCCCGAGCAAGCGGCGAGCAGCAACCCCGACCGCGAGGAGGGCGATCCCGAACGCGGGCGCTCGGGTGGGGCGGGGCCGCGCGGAGAACGGGTCTCTGGCCGTCATAGGAGTTCAGCTTGGTTCGATGGGTGGATTGCCGGGGCCGCAGTTGTTGTTCGTTGGCCGGGAAGCACAAAGCGCGCTGCCGCGAGAAGGCGTTGACGCGCACACCGAGGCGCTGGGCGGCAACAGAATCGCATCGGGTTTATTTTATGCGCACATAAACAGATTAGAATAGCCGCGACCGTCTCGGCCACGCGGACGCCGATCAGGGCGCCACGGTGCTTCCTCTGCGCGAAGATCCTGGCTGGCATAGCCGCTGTGGCCGCCAGTATTTTCTCGATTTCAGAGGCTTGCTACCAAGTCGGCGGCATCGAGGGGGACGGGGGCCCGAACGATCCGCGAACGATGAACATTGGCTTGTGGAACCGACTATGAACACGACCTACCGTAAGCCCCTGCCGGGCACCCGGCTGGACTATTTCGATACTCGCGCGGCGGTGGATGCGATCCAGCCCGGAGCGTATGAGAAGCTGCCCTACACCTGCCGGGTGTTGGCCGAGAATCTGGTGCGCCGTTGCGACCCGGCGTCCCTGACGGACGCCCTAGGGCAGATCATCGGGCGCAAACGCGAGCTGGACTTCCCCTGGTACCCGGCGCGGGTGGTCTGTCACGACATCCTGGGCCAGACCGCCCTCGTGGACCTGGCCGGCCTGCGCGACGCCATCGCGGATAAGGGGGGCGACCCGTCCCAGGTCAACCCGGTGGTACCGACTCAGCTGATCGTCGACCACTCCCTGGCGGTGGAGCACGCTGGCTACGACCCGGACGCCTTCGAGAAGAACCGCGCCGTCGAGGACCGCCGCAACGAGGACCGCTTCCACTTCATCGAGTGGACCAAGACAGCGTTCAAGAACGTCGACGTGATCCCGGCGGGCAACGGCATCATGCACCAGATCAACCTGGAGAAGATGTCGCCGGTGATCCAGGTCCGCGACGGGGTCGCCTTCCCCGACACCTGCGTGGGAACCGACAGCCACACCCCGCACATCGACGCCTTGGGCGTGATCGCCATCGGCGTGGGCGGGCTGGAGGCCGAGAACGTCATGCTCGGCCGCGCCTCGATGATGCGCCTGCCGGACATCGTCGGCGTCAGGCTCACGGGCAAGCGCCGGCCGGGCATCACCGCGACCGACATCGTGCTGGCGCTGACCGAGTTCCTGCGCCAGGAGCGGGTCGTCTCCGCCTACCTCGAGTTCTTCGGCGAGGGGGCCGCGAACCTGACCATCGGCGACCGCGCGACCATCTCCAACATGACCCCGGAGTTCGGGGCCACCGCGGGTCTCTTCTACATCGATGACCAGACCATCGACTATCTGCGGCTGACCGGCCGCGACGCCGACCAGATCGGTCTGGTCGAGCGCTATGCCAAGACCGCCGGCCTGTGGGCGGACAGCCTGAAAGGCGCCGAATACGAGCGGGTGCTGGAGTTCGACCTGTCCGCGGTGGTGCGCAACATGGCCGGACCCTCCAACCCCCATCGCCGCCTGCCGACGAGCGCGCTGGCCGAGCGCGGCATCGCCGTCGACCTGGACAAGGCTCGGGCCGAGGAGCAGGCCGGCAAGCTGCCGGACGGCGCGGTCATCATTGCCGCCATCACCAGTTGCACCAACACCAGCAATCCCCGCAACGTGGTCGCCGCGGGCCTGCTGGCGCGCAAGGCCAACGCGCTGGGTCTGGTGCGCAAGCCCTGGGTCAAGTCGTCGTTCGCGCCCGGCTCCAAGGTCGCCAGGCTGTACCTGGAGGAGGCCGGTCTGCTGTCGGAGATGGAGAAGCTCGGTTTCGGCATCGTCGCCTACGCCTGCACCACCTGCAACGGAATGAGCGGCGCCCTCGACCCCAAGATCCAGCAGGAGATCATCGACCGCGACCTGTACGCCACCGCGGTGCTGTCGGGCAACCGCAACTTCGACGGCCGTATCCACCCCTACGCCAAGCAGGCCTTCCTGGCCTCGCCGCCGCTGGTGGTGGCCTACGCCATCGCCGGCACCGTGCGCTTCGATATCGAGCAGGACGCGCTCGGCAGGGACAGGGAGGGCAATCCGATCACGCTCAAGGACATCTGGCCGAGCGACGAGGAGATCGACGCCATCGTCGCCGAGCACGTCAAGCCGGAGCAGTTCCGCCAGGTCTACGACCCCATGTTCGACCTGGGTCTGGTGGAAGCGGCCAAGAGCCCGCTCTATGACTGGCGCCCCCAGAGCACCTATATCCGTCGTCCCCCCTACTGGGAGGGTGCGCTGGCCGGTGAGCGGACCCTCAAGGGCATGCGGCCACTGGCGGTGCTGGGGGACAACATCACCACCGATCACCTCTCGCCGTCCAACGCCATCCTGCGCTCCAGCGCCGCGGGGGAATATCTGGCGCGCATGGGCCTGCCGGAAGAGGACTTCAACTCCTACGCGACCCACCGCGGCGATCATCTGACCGCCCAGCGCGCGACCTTCGCCAACCCCAAGCTGCTGAACGAGATGGTGCGCGACGAGAACGGCGCGGTCCGGCAGGGCTCTCTGGCCCGGATCGAGCCGGATGGCAAGGTCACACGCATGTGGGAGGCCATCGAGACCTACATGGAGCGCAAGCAGCCGCTGATCATCATCGCCGGGGCGGATTATGGTCAGGGCTCCTCCCGCGACTGGGCGGCGAAGGGCGTGCGCCTCGCTGGCGTGGAGGCCATCGTCGCCGAGGGTTTCGAGCGCATCCACCGCACCAACCTGGTGGGTATGGGCGTGCTGCCCCTGGAGCTGAAGCCCGGTGAGACCCGCGAGACCTATCGTATAGACGGCACCGAGACCTTCGATGTGGTCGGCGAGCGCACGCCGCGGGCCGAGCTGACGGTCGTCATGCACCGCAAGAACGGCGAGACGGTGGAGATCCCGGTGACCTGCCGCCTGGATACCGCCGAGGAGGTCTCGGTCTACGAGGCCGGTGGTGTCCTGCAGCGCTTCGCCCAGGACTTTCTCGAGTCGTCTGCAGCCGCCTGACGGGCGAGTCCGCAGGGTGGGTGAAGCCGAGGGCGCACCCGCCGTGTGGCACGGTTCGATTTGGCGCAACGCGCTTTGTTTGTTGCACCCTACGCAATGAGATCAATGACATGAGTCACGCACCCCAGATCAGGATCCCTGCCACCTACATGCGGGGCGGCACCAGCAAGGGCGTCTTCTTCAAGCTGACCGACCTGCCCGAGGTCGCTCAGGTCCCTGGTCCCGTCCGCGACGCCCTGCTGCTGCGGGTCATCGGCAGCCCGGACCCCTACGGCAAGCACACCGACGGCATGGGTGGCGCCACCTCCAGCACCAGCAAGACGGTGATCCTGTCCAGGAGCGGCCGGCCGGATCACGATGTCGACTATCTGTTCGGCCAGGTGTCCATCGACAGGCCCTTTGTCGACTGGAGCGGCAACTGCGGCAATCTCACCGCGGCGGTCGGCTCTTTCGCCATCGCCAGCGGCCTCGTGGATGCCGACCGGATACCCGACAACGGCGAGGCCGTCGTACGCATCTGGCAGGCCAATATCGGGAAGACGATCGTCGCCCATGTTCCCATCACCAACGGCGAGGTCCAGGAGACCGGGGACTTCGAGCTCGACGGGGTGACCTTCCCGGCGGCGGAGGTCCAGGTGGAGTTCATGGACCCGGCGGACGGGGAGGGGGCCATGTTCCCCACCGGCAACCTGGTGGACGACCTCGATGTCCCGGGTGTGGGAAGCTTCAAGGCCACCATGATCAACGCCGGGATCCCCACCGTTTTTCTCAACGCTGAGGATGTCGGCTACACCGGCACCGAGCTGCAGGAGGCCATCAACGGCGACGACAAGGCGCTGGCCATGTTCGAGACCATCCGCGCCCACGGCGCCCTGCGTATGGGCCTGATCCAGAAGGTCGAGGAGGCATCGGGGCGCCAGCACACCCCCAAGGTGGCCTTCGTGGCGGGGCCGCAGACCTACCAGGCCTCCAGCGGGAAGCGCATCGACGCGGAGGACATCGACCTCAACGTGCGCGCCCTGTCCATGGGCAAGCTGCACCACGCCATGATGGGAACCGCCGCGGTCGCGATTGCCGCCGCGGCCGCCGTTCCGGGTACCCTGGTCAACCTGGCCGCCGGAGGCGGGGTGCGCAACGCCGTGCGGTTCGGGCACCCCTCGGGCTCCCTGCGGGTCGGCGCCGAGGCGAGCCAGACGAACGGCGAGTGGACCGTCGACAAGGCCGTCATGAGCCGCAGCGCCCGGGTGCTGATGGAGGGCTGGGTCCGGGTTCCGGGAGATGTCCTTTAGCCCGACGGGTCAGACACCGATGGCTGCCCGCAAAACCGGAAATGCGGGATTCGGGGGCAGTGCAGTAGTTTCCGGCGTGCGGTAGAGCAGGGTTGTTCGGGTCCGGTGCCAGGCTCCTGGCGGCGAAGCGCCCTGCCGGGGCGCTCTACCGATCGTTTGATGAGGGTCTCTTGGCTGAAGGGTCGCCAGGGCACGGATGCGATAGGCATCGCTCTTGGCTCATATCCATCCGGATCCCGTGCGTAGCTTCCGCGAACCCGCGCCGAGACGGAGCGTCGCCGAGACCCTGTCCCGATCGTCGTCCTGTCCGGAGCGATCTGCGGCAGTGCTCGACCAGGATCGGGCTTCCGAGACGTCGCAAAGGTACGCTCGAACCGGGCGCAGGAACCGACGCCAAGAGCTGGCGCCCGGCGACCGTTCCCCGTTGAGAAACCCGCCGTGCGTCCGTTAGAAGTTGACGATAAACTAAGCGACTGACTTGATTGCCGCCTCCGGGGCGGCTGTTCGTTCGTCACGCGGTTCCGATTCATCCGGAGGCAAGATGGCAACCAAAGAGGACCTAGAGGCCCGCGAGGCCGAGTGCAAGAGTGCCGCCGATTACGCGGTCCTGGCGAAGGAAGCGGTAGCGGTGGACGCGGACTACGCCAAGACCCTGCTCGAGAAGGCGGAGATGCAGTGCCAGATGCCCCCGGACTATATCGCGGCCGCGGAGGGCGCCGTGGCCGCCGATCTGGGGGACTACGCGAAAGACCTCTACGGCCAGGCCGAGGACGCCTGTTTCGACGCCATGGAAAAGGCGGCACTCGGCGCCAGCCTGGCGCGCACCGGCGTCGATGCCGACAAGGGTCGGGCACTGCTGGAGGAGGCCGCGGGCGAGGCGAGCAAACTTGCCGAGCTTCTCACCATCTCCGGCTACGCGAAGGAGGTCCTGGGAGACGAGGCGCTGGCCGCGAGCCTGCTGGCGAAGGTCGAGGAGAAGGCCAAGACCCTGCCCGATTATCTGGATCTGGCCAAGACGCTGGTCGCGGAAGGCAATGCCGAGGCCGCGCGTGGGTTCTACGCCAAGGCCGCCCGCCATGTCGATGGCCTCGATCAAACGGTTCTCTATGCGAAGGGCTATAGCGAAATATTCTCGGATACGGACGCCGCCCGTAAGGTGCTCGAGGACGCGGAGACCGATTGCCAGTTCCCCAAGGACTTCTCGGCCCTGGCCGCCGGGTTCAAGGAGCTGTTCGACGACGGCGACAAGGTCTCGGAGCTGATGGAGCAGGCGGCCGAGTTCGCGATGAGCGGAGAGGAGAACCTGGATCTAGCCAAGGGTTACTGGAACCTGCTCGGCGACAAGGAAAAATCCGCGGAGGCCTTCGGCAAGGCGCTGCCCGAAGTCAACGACAAGGCACAGCTCCTCGAGCTGGGCGGTTTCATTGCCTCGTCGGTCGGCGTGGCGGATCTGGCGAAGAAGTTCTACGCCAAGGCCGAGGATAAGATGTCCGCGGCCGCCGAGCGGATGAAGCTTGCCGAGGCCGTCATCAAGGACACCGGCGACAAGGCGTATGCCGCCGAGGTCTACGGTCGGGCTGCGGACAGCCTGTCCCAGCCGAACGACCTGATGTCGGTAGCCGCGAACCTGTTCGATCAGCTCGGCGACAAGACCAAGTCGAGCGAGATCTACCGCAAGGCGATGGCCGCCATGAGCGATCTCGGGCAGTACACGAAGCTGCTGGAGGCTGTCGACGGCAAGCTCGAGGACAAGGATTTCGGCCGCGAGATCCTCGCGAAGGCCCGGGCGGTCGCATCCGGTACGCCGGAGTTCCTCGACCTCGCGAAGCGGGCCATTGCCAGCCTCGGCGACAAGGCGATGGCGCGCGAGCTGCTCGAAAAGGCCGACGAGCGGGTGACCTCCGTCGGGGAGATGAAGGGCCTCGTCTCGGCGGTCAAGACCGATTTCGCCGACGACGCCGATTGGATCGCCCTGGTCGAGGAGAAGCTCACCAAGCGCGAGGCCAATCAGGCCAAGTACGCGGTCTTCCAGGAGCGCGAGAAGGCCGCGAACACGTCGGTCAAGACGCTTCAACTCGCCGATTCGGTGATGGCGGAGCTCGATGACAGGTTCTACGCCCAGAAGCTGCTGGTTGAAGCCCAAAAGAAGCTGGATGCCGAGGGTTGGGACTTCTCCAAGGCCCGCAAGCTGATCGCCGGGGTCAGCCGCCATCTGGGCGATACCGAATGGGCGACCCGGCTCCTGAAGGACGCGGCGGGCAGGGTCAAGGGTTTTGCGAACCTGAGCGCGGTGGCGGAATCCGCGGTTGAAATGCTGCCGGACAAGGATAAGGCCAAGGCGCTGGTCGGGGAGTTGTTCGACGGATTCGAGCAGAAGCTGGAAGCGGCCAGTGCCTACGATCTGAGCAAGCTTGCCGCGGTCCGCGGCCGCCTGCTCGCGGACAAGGCGGCCGCCGCGGCCGCGCTGGACAAGGCCGCCGAAAAGGGTGGCAGTCACTTCACCTTCGCCGAATTGGCCCGCGTGGCCCAGTCGCTCGACCTGGACGATAAGGTCGAGGCCCTGATGGGGCGGGCGGCTGCATGCTGCGGCTCCGGCAGTCAAGCGGGGCAGCTTGCCCGCCGGCTGCTGGAGAGCGGTTTCCCGAAGGACCAGGTAAGGGACCTCTACGGGTCTCTGAAGGGCAAGCTCGCCGACACGGCCGACAGGCTGGAGTGGGCCGACGCCATCGCCGACCTCTTCGGTGACCGCGAATGGGCCAAGAAGGAGCTCGACGAGCTGTCGGCGGCCGCGACTGGCGACGAGGCGGCGGCCATCGCTCGGCGCGCCAAGCAGCGGGCCGGTCATCCGGCCTAGCTCGAATCCTCGAAAAGCTCGCGGAGCGGCATGGATGCTGCTGGCGAAGCGCGCCGTCCGCCACCGGCGGTGCCCGCGCTTGGCTCCCTCTCCCGCTGGCGGGAGATGGAAGGGGGAGGGCGCGCCTCGTCACCCGCAATGCCTCTCTGTCCCTGCCGCGCTCGCGCCTTAAGAGAATGATCGGACGCCAGGCTCCGATCTAATTTTGATTTCGGGCGAAAGGGCCACACCTCCTGGGAATCCGCTATTCGTATCGACCCTGTCTGTAGATCGCTACGGGCGATTTGCCCTGGATGCGCTCTGCGGAGCGCGAAGCGAGGCCCAGATGCCGGTATTCGAGGACGCCGCACCCGACGAACGCGAAACCAGGCAGGCGTTGAATGCCGAATATCTCCGCATCCGTTCGCTGAGTGAGCGGCTGTGCGAGCCCCTCGCGACCGAGGACTTCATGCTTCAGCCGACGGCGGAGACCAGCCCGCCGCGCTGGCATCTCGCCCACGTCTCCTGGTTCTTCGAGACCTTCCTGCTCCGCCCCTACCTGAAGGGCTATCACGTCTTCCACGACCGCTTCGACTACCTTTTCAACAGCTACTACGAGCAGACGGGAACCGGCTTCTGGCCACGCCCGGAGCGGGGTCTGCTGTCGCGCCCGACCGTTTCGGAGGTCTACGACTACCGTCGGCATGTGGACGCCGGGATCGAGGCCCTGATCGCCCGCTGTCCGTCGGCGCACTGGCCCGCGGTGGCGGAGCGGTTGGATATCGGTCTGAACCACGAGCAGCAGCACCAGGAGCTGTTGGTCACCGACATCAAGTTCAGCTTCGCCTACAACCCGCTGCGCCCGGCCTACCGTCCCGACCTGCCTCAAACGTCGCCTGCCGATCCCGGGCCGCTTCAGTTCGTGTCCTTCGAGGGCGGTGTTTGCCCGATCGGCGCCGGGCCTTCAGGGTTCGCCTGGGACAACGAGCGGCCGCGGCACCGGGTCTTTCTGGAGCCCTACGCGCTCGCGACCCGCCCGGTGACCAACGGGGAATTCCTGACTTTCATCGACGATGGCGGCTATGCGAACCCGGCCCTGTGGCTCTCCGACGGCTGGGCGAGGGTACGGGCCGAGGGCTTGCGCAGTCCGCTCTATTGGGATAGGGCCGACGGGGACTGGCGGGTCATGACACTCGGAGGCGTGCGCCCGCTGAACCCCGCGGAGCCGGTCTGTCACGTCAGCTACTACGAGGCCGAGGCCTTCGCCGCCTGGGCCGGCGCCCGGCTGCCGACAGAGGCCGAGTGGGAGCACGCCGCGGCCGGACACCCGGTCGCCGGAAATTTCCTCGACGATGGCTGGATGCACCCCCGGCCGGCCGCGGCCGGCGACGGCATCGAACATCTGTTCGGCGACGTCTGGGAGTGGACGGGTTCGTCCTATCTGCCCTACCCGGGGTATCGTGCGCCGCCCGGGGCGCTCGGCGAGTACAACGGAAAATTCATGTGCAACCAGATGGTGCTCCGCGGCGGCTCGTGCGCGACCAGCCGGAATCACATCCGAGCGAGCTACCGCAACTTCTTCTACCCCCACGAACGCTGGCAGTTCAGCGGGTTCCGGCTCGCGCGGAGCCTCAAATGAGCAGGCCGGCGGCGGCGCGGCGGCCCGCGGAGCGGGTGCAGTTTTTCGATTATCAGCCCAGGCCCGCGGACATGCGCGCGGAGGTCCTCGGTGGGCTGACCCGGCGCGATAAGCGGCTGTCCCCGAAGTTCTTCTACGACCGGTGGGGTTCCCGGCTGTTCGACAGGATCACCGAGCTGCCCGAGTACTACCCGACCCGCACCGAGATCGGCATCCTGCGTGAGCACGGGGCCGAGATGGTGCAGCGTCTGGGCCGCGGCAGTGTCCTGATCGAGCTCGGGAGCGGCAGCAGCCGCAAGATCCAGGTCCTGCTTGAGGCCCTGGAACCCGCTGTCTACGTGCCGGTGGACATATCCAGGCAGCACCTGTTGGACTCGGCGCTAAGGCTCGCGGAACTGTTTCCGGGCCTTTCGATTCGCGCGGCCTGCGCCGATTACTCGGGACCCTTCGAGTTGCCGCTGGAGCCCGAATGGCGGGAACCGGCCCTGTTCTTCCCCGGCTCCAGCATCGGCAACTTCGAGCCGGACGAGGCCGGGGCACTGTTGGCGCGGATCGGCCGGGTGGTGGGGGAGGGCGGCCGGCTGCTGATCGGCGTCGACCTGCGCAAGGATCCGGCCGTGCTGAACGCCGCGTACAATGACGCGCAAGGCGTGACCGCCGCGTTCAATCTGAATCTGCTGGCGCGCATCAACCGGGAGCTCGGCGGGACCTTCGACCTCGGCGCATTCGATCACCGCGCCTTCTACAACGACGGGGCGGGGCGCATCGAGATGCACCTAGTCAGCCGCCGCGCGCAGCAGGCGCGGGTGGCGGGCCGCACGATCGAGTTCGACCGGGGCGAGTCCATTCATACCGAGAGCTCCTACAAGTACGGCATCGATGAGTTCCGCGAGCTTGCCGGCGCGGCCGGCTTCGGATCAGAGCAGGTCTGGACCGACCGGGACCGACTGTTCAGCGTTCACTGCCTCGTATTCGCCGGTCCCCGCGATTGACGCCTGGTCGGTCGCGGCAGCGAGACGCGCGCCGCCATCAACGGGTACCGCCGGCTGCCCCGCGAGCCGAATTGGACCCGCGCTATCGGACGCCGGGGCCAGGGTCAGCCGCGACTGGCCCACTTTGGCGGAGCCATTTCCGACATCAGGCGGCGATTCCAGTGTTTCGGTTGCCCAGGTAACCTGAGCCGCTTCTCGCTGCTTGGCGCGGGTGGGAGCAGCTGTCCTTTCGTTGCTATGCTGCTTGCTTGACGCTCCGACCGCAGCGGCCATGATTCGGCGCCGCCCGCGGGGTATGATGGCGGCCGAGTCCGCGCCCGCTGGCGTGGGCCCGCACACCACGCGTTCCCCGTTCCGCCCTTCAAGGCACCGAGTAGTACCCCCAATGATCGAGACAACGGAAGCCCCGGCGCTGGAGCGCGACGTCGAGCTGTTCACGGCCCTGCTGGGGGAGGTGCTGCGCGAGCACAGCCGCAAGCGGGTCCTGGTGGTCGTCGAGCGGCTGCGCGAAGGGTTCATGCAGCTGCGCAAGCGCGAGGACCCCAGGCTCCGAGAGCGGCTGATGAAGCGCATCGACGGGCTCGATCCCCAGACGCTCTCGGAGGTGGTCCGCGCCTTCAGCATCTATTTCGGGCTGGTCAACACGGCCGAGGAGCTGAACGCCTATCTCGAGCGCATGGACCGCATCAGCTCGGGCGAGCGGCTCTGGGTCGGCTCCTTCGACGACACGGTGCGCCAGTTCCGCGCGGACGGCGTGAGCGCGGAGCGCTTCCAGAGCCTGCTGGAGCACCTGGTCTACTTGCCGGTGTTCACGGCCCACCCCACCGAGTCCCGCCGCCGCACCCTCTCGGAGACCTTCCGGCGGGTCTTCCTGGTCGCCGAGGACCTGCACCGTCGCAGGCTCAACGACGAGGAGCTGGAGGAGAAGCTCCAGGAGATACTCACCCAGATCCAGATACTCTGGAAGACCGACGAGGTGCGGGTGCACAAGCCGAAGGTCACCGACGAGGTGCGCCGCGGACTCTACTTTTTTCGCGAGTCGCTGTTCGAGGCCGTACCCGAGGTCTACCGCTCCTTGGAGAAGGCGGTCAGGCGCGCCTACGGGCCCGACAGCGGGATCCGGGTTCCGAGTTTCATCCGGTTCGGGTCATGGATCGGCGGCGACCGGGACGGCAACCCGTTCGTGAAGCCGGAGACCACCGCGCTCAGTGTGCGCATGCACCACGAGCTGGTGTTGCAGGAGTACATCCGCCGGATCGGGGAGCTGCGCCGAATGCTGAGCCACTCCAGCGCCTTGTGCCAACCCTCGCCCGCCCTCCTGGACAGCCTGGATTCGGATGAGGACTACTGGCTGGTCACCATGGGACAGAGCCAGCGCCGCTACGTCAACGAGCCCTACCGGCGCAAGCTCTCGATGATGGGGCATCGGATGGCGGCCAGTCTCGCGTGGGTCCAGGCGCGCATCGACGGTCGTCCCTACGAGGATCTCCCCGAGGGCTATCTGCGGGATACGGACTTCCTGTCCGATCTGCAGCTGATCCGTGATTCTCTGGTGCACCACGGGGATGCCGCGGCGGCGGCCGGCCCGTTGCAGGACCTCATCCGTCTGGTGGAGACCTTCGGTTTCCATCTGGTTCAGCTGGACGTTCGACAGGAGTCCGGCCGGCACACTGAGGCGGTGACCGAGCTCTTCGCGCGCCAGCCGGGTGCGCCCTATTACCAGGCCTTCGACGACGACCAGCGGATGCTGGCGCTGGCCGAGGCCATCGCTCACCCGCACCCGTTCGTCATCGACAAGGCGACCCTGACGCCGGAGACCCGAGAGACCCTCGAGGTCTTCGAGATCATGGCCGGGATGCGCGCCGAGGTCAGCCCGAACCTGTTCGGCGAGTACGTGATTTCGATGACCCACGCGCCGAGCCATGTCATGGAGGTGATGCTGCTGGCGCGTCTGGCCGGGCTCGCCGGCCAGGACAGCCGGGGCTGGTTCTGCGACATAAGGGTCTCGCCGCTGTTCGAGACCATCGACGATCTGCTCCGTATCGAGTCGGTCATGGCGACCCTGCTCGACGACCCGGTCTACTCGGCGCTGCTCAAGGCCTCCGGCAATCAGCAGGAGGTGATGCTCGGCTATTCGGACTCCTGCAAGGACGGCGGCATCCTCGCCTCCAGCTGGAGCCTCTACGAGGCCCAGAAGCGGGTAATCGGGCTCGCCGACGACCGCCAGGTGGCCTGCCGTCTGTTCCACGGCCGCGGGGGCACCATCGGCCGCGGGGGAGGGCCGACCCACGAGGCGATCCTGTCCCAGCCCTCCGATACCGTGCATGGTCAGATCAAGTTCACCGAGCAGGGCGAGGTGCTCTCCTACCGCTACGCCAACCCCGAGACGGCCCGTTACGAGCTGATCATGGGCATCAGCGGTTTGATAAAGGCGAGCCGCTGCCTGATCGAGGAGCCGGCGGAGGACCGCAACGACTACCTGGGGATCATGGACGAGTTGGCGCGCTACGGCGAGGAGGCCTATCGGGCTCTGATCCGCGATACCGACGGCTTCCTCGACTACTTCTACGAATGCACGCCGCTGGACGCGATCGCGCTGCTGAACATCGGCTCGCGCCCATCGCACCGCAAGAAGGCGGATCGCTCGCTCGGCTCGATTCGCGCGATTCCCTGGGTCTTCGGCTGGGCCCAGTCCCGGCACACCTTGCCGGCCTGGTTCGGTATCGGGCAGGCCATCGAGCGCTGGCGGGGCAATGACCTCGAGCGTCTTGCCAAGCTGCAGCTGATGTATCAGGAATGGCCCTATTTCCGGGCGCTGCTGTCCAATACCCAGATGGCCCTGTTCAAGGCCGAGATGCACATCGCGAAGGCGTATCTGCGCCTTGCCTCGGACCGCGGGCGCGCGCAAGCCATCTATGCCCTTATCGAGTCGGAGTATCAGCGGACCCTGACTCAGGTCATGAACGTCGCGGGCCTGCAGGGGCTGATGGAGGAGACGCCGGAGCTGCAGCTCTCGCTGGCGCGCCGCAACATCTACCTCGACCCGTTGAACCACATTCAGATCGCGGCGCTCGAGCGCTACCGGTCCGAGGCGGACGAGTCGGGGCGCGAGGAATGGCTCGACCCGCTGCTGCGCTCCATCAACGCCATCGCGGCGGGGATGCGCAACACCGGCTAGGCAAAGTATTGTTAGGGTCCGCCGGCCGGACCGTGTTCGGCCGCGCGCATGCAACCATCGCGTCCACCGGCGCGTTAGAGCGAGGAGCATTCCATGAAGACCGAGCACCCTAGCCGTCGGAGAACGGCCGCCCCGTTATTGAACCGGACGATGTCGACCGTCGCCCTGGTCCTCGGTTTCGTCGTCCCCGGCGGCCTCTGGGCCGAAGAGGGTATGGCCCGCGGGGGCGCGTCGCCCGGCACGCCCCGATCGATCTGGGAGCAGGCCAAAAGGGACTCCAAGACGGCCTGGGATGAGGCCTCGGAGACCTCGCGGCGGGCCTGGGAGGGTGCCCGGGACGGTTCGACGCGGCTTTGGGACCAGGTGACCGACGAGAGCACCTGGCGGAAGGCCCAGGAGGACTCGAAGCGCCTCTGGGACAAGGCCAAGGAAAGCTCCCAGGAGGCCTGGGACTCGGCGGCCGAGCGCTCCGGACAGGCCTGGGAGTCCACCAGGGATTTCTCCCAGCGGGAGTGGGACGAGGCGACCGAGCAGTCCGGACAGGCCTGGGAGTCGACCAAGGACTATTCCCAGCAGCAATGGGAGCGGGCGAAGTCGGCGGTCGGCGCGACACCTCGGGGAACACCCGCGCCCGTCGAGGAATGACGCGGCCGGTTCATCGGCCGCGGAGGCGCTCCTCACCTAAAGTTGGTGTGTCGAAAGCTACGTGAAGACGTAGGTTGGGGCGAGGAACGAACCCCAACGCCTTTTCCGCGCCCATGGCTGCATTGTTGGGGTTCGCAAGCTCACCCCGACATAGGCGCTACACCCTTTCAGTCCCCTTGGGCGTGACGGTGCGGCAGCTGGCGGTACTCGGAGCAGCGGCGCGGCGTCGGCACGCCCTTGCCCGGGTTCAAGAGTTCCTTCGGGTCGAAGGCGCGCTTGACCGCCCGGAACTGCTCGAGCTCCTCGGGACTGAACTGCACGCACATCTGCTGGATCTTCTCGATGCCCACACCGTGCTCGCCGGTGATGGTGCCGCCGACCTCGACGCAGAGCTCCAGGATGCGGCCGCCCAGCTCCTCGGTTCGCTCCAGCTCACCGGGCTTGTTGGAGTCGAACAGGATCAGCGGGTGCATGTTGCCGTCCCCGGCGTGGAAGACGTTCGCCACCGGCAGACCGTACTCCTGCGAGAGTTCCGCGGTGCGTCGTAGCACCTCGGGCAGGGCCCGGCGCGGGATGGTGCCGTCCATGCAGTAGTAGTCCGGCGATATCCGGCCGACGGCCGGGAAAGCGGACTTGCGCCCCTTCCAGAACCGCATCCGCTCGGCGTCGTCGCGCGAGGTCCGCACCTCGGTGGCGCCGCTCGCGAGCAGCAGCTCGCGTACGCGCATCACCTGCTCGGACACCTCCTGGTTGGTCCCGTCGATTTCACAGATCAGGATCGCCGCGGCGTCGGTCGGATAACCCGCGTGCACGAAGTCCTCGGCCGCCTTGATCGCGGGGCCGTCCATCATTTCCAGGCCCGCGGGGATGATCCCGGCCGCGATGATGTCGCCGACCGCCTGACCGGCCCGCTCGACGTCGTCGTAGGCGGCGAGCACGGCTTGGGCGCGCTCCGGCATCGGTAGCAGCCGGACGGTGACCTCCACGGTGACGCCGAGCATGCCCTCCGAGCCCACGAACAGCGCGAGCAGGTCGAGGCCGGACGCGTCCAGCGCCTGGGAGCCGACCTCGACCAGCTCGCCGTCCATGGTCACCAGCTTTACCGCGAGCAGATTGTGCACCGTGAGGCCGTACTTCAGGCAGTGCACGCCGCCGGCGTTCTCGGCGACATTGCCGCCGATCGTGCAGGCGATCTGGCTGGAGGGGTCCGGGGCATAGTAGAGCCCGTGGGCGGCGGCCGCCTCGGTGATGGCCAGGTTGCGCACGCCGGGCTCGACGCGCGCCGTACGGGCGATCGGGTCGAGTGCCAGGATCCGGTTGAAGCGAGCCAGGCTAAGGACGATGCCTTCGCCCAGCGGCAGGGCGCCGCCCGAGAGCCCCGTTCCGGCGCCCCGCGCCACGACCGGGATGTCTCGCTCGTGACAAACCCGCAGGACGCGCTGCACCTCCTCGACGGTACGCGGCAGCACCACCAGCAGCGGCAGTTGGCGATAGGCCGAGAGCCCGTCGCACTCGTAGGGACGGACCTCCTCCTCCTGCTCCAGAACCGAGTCGGCGGGGAGGAAGGCGCGAAGGTCGCGGACCAGCGCGGCGCGGGTCGAGACCAGGCCGGGGTCGTGGAAGTCTGGGCTTGCGGGCTGCAGTAGGCTCATTGGACTCGTGGGGCGTCCTCGTATTGTAGGGGCTGATCGATCGGGGATCCGTGCCTCGGCGACCGGTGTGGGACTGAATTTCTAGAGTCGCTCCAATAGCTGTGACTTCTTCGCGACGAACTCTTCCTCGGTAAGTAGGCCCTTTGCCCTGAGGTCTCCGAGGCGCTCGATGGCGGCGAAGATGTCTGCCTCCTGCGCGCCCATGCCCTTTTGCACCCCTGCCGCCGGCTGAACAGGCTGTCCATTGCGGGATACGACGGGCAGGCTTGCCAAATTCAACGTGCCGAGCTGGCTGGAGAAGCCGATTGCGGCTCCGCCGCCCTGCTGTTGGGAGAAGCCCCCGATCTGGTGGTCCAGGGTGTCGTAGACCCAGACCTCGCTGCCGGTTTGGACCGCAAGCCGGCGCGCATCGGCGAAATACGCGTAGCGCACGTCGTTTTGGGAGCCGGTCGCGTTCGGAGTGCCTAGCGAGGCCGGCCACCAGTGGTCTCTGGGGTCGGGCCGGAAAAGGCTGGACTCGGCGCTTGGCGCGCCGGTGGCCTGGGTCTGCCGCTCCGCGCTGCCCTGGCTCTGGGACTGGAAGCTGCCTGAACGCAGGAACCCCGGCTGGCTTGCGAGCAGATTCGAGATGTCGTTGCACAGGGCATCGACACGGCCTTTGAGCGAGTTGTTGAACATGTCGCCGAGCATCAACATGCCGCCGCGCATCCACTGGCCCGAGCCTGCGAACTCGGGGTGGTTGAACTGGGCCATTGAGCCGTTGCCGTCGCGCACCGCGAACAGCATGTGCGTGACGGCGTCAGTGCTGAAGCCGTGACGCCGCGCGAGATCCTCCGCGGTATGCTGGCCTTCGGTCGTGAGCTGCTGCATCTGTGTGCTGCCAACGTGAGGTTGTGATGGTAAGGCTATCACAGCGCGGTCAGATGATGACCGGGTAGCCCTCGTCGTCCGGGTCCAGGGCGTCGCGGTACTCCGCGAGCAGTTCGGCGGCCAGGTCCGGCTCGCCGAAGCAGGCGACATGGTAGAGGGCCTCGCCCTCGGTGATCAGCGGCAGGTTGGTCCTTCCTACCACAATACCGTCTATCGGGGCGATGACCGGCGTCTCGGTGGACTGGAAGGGGTCGGTGATGACGGCGAGGGTGTCGCCCTTGGCGACCCGGGCCCCCAACGGCGTCGCGGAAAGCAGAACGCCGCTCTGCCGGGAGCGTACCCAAAGGCTCGAGCGGGCGACCACCGGCTCACGCGCCGGCGGGTGGTGCGCCGACGGCTTGCCGATCATGTCCAGGTGACGCATGACGCCCAGGATTCCACGGAGGCCGGCCCTTACGGCGAACTCGTTGAAGCGCAGTGCCTCGCCCGCCTCGAAGACGAGCATCGGGACGCCGCGCTCCTCGGCGGCCGCCCGCAGTGAACCCGGGCGGGTGCCGGCGTCCAGGATCACCGGCGTGCCGAAGGCGCGTGCCAGCCCCGGCATCGCGTCGCAGGCGGCCAGTCGCGCGCGCACCTGAGGGAGGTTCTCCCGGTGCAGGGCCGCGGTATGCAGGTCGATCCCGTGGGTCGAGCCGTCGACCACCTCGCTCAACAAGGTCGCCGCGAGCCGCGCGGCCAGTGAGCCGTGGTCCGATCCGGGGAAGCTCCGGTTCAGGTCGCGTCGGTCCGGGAGGTAGCGGGACTGGCGGATGTACCCGTAGACGTTGACCACCGGTACGGCGATCAGGGTGCCGCGGAGCTGGCGCGGACTCAGGTGTGAAAGCAGTCTGCGGATGATCTCCACCCCGTTGATCTCGTCCCCGTGCAGCGCGGCCGCCACGAACAGTCGGGGGCCGGGGCGGCGGCCGTTGACCAGATGCACCGGCATGAACACCGGCGTCTGGGTGTAGAGGTTGGGTAGCGGGACGTCGACGCGGGTGCGCGTGCCGGCGCCGACCGACCGGCCGGCTATCACAACGGGGGCTGCGGTCATCGTCTCGCGATCTCGGTGGTTGGTTTCGGTTGTCTTCGGGGCCGGCGCGGTCGCCGATCAGGTCTCGACAGGTCGGTGGCCCTTGCCGGGTACGGTGTGCTTCTCGACGAACGCGACCATCTGACCGGCGATGTCCTTGCCCGTTGCGGCCTCGATGCCCTCGAGCCCGGGCGAGGAGCTGACCTCCATCACCAGCGGGCCGCGCTCGGAGCGCAGAATGTCCACGCCGGCCACGTTGAGCCCCAGGATACGAGCGGCGCGGATGGCGGTGGACCTCTCCTGGGGCGTGATCCGGACCAGGCTCGCGGTGCCCCCGCGGTGCAGGTTGGAGCGGAACTCACCTTCTCTCGCCTGGCGCTTCATCGCCGCGACCACCTTGTCCCCGATCACGAAGCAGCGGATGTCCGCGCCCTGGGATTCCCGGATGTACTCCTGGACCAGGATGTGGGCCCTGAGGCCCATAAAGGCCTCGATCACGCTCTCGGCCGCCTTATCGGTTTCGGCGAGCACGACGCCGATGCCCCGCGTGCCTTCCAGCAGCTTGATCACCAGCGGCGCGCCGCCGACCATCCTGATCAGGTCCCGGCTCTCGTCGGGCGCGTGGGCGAACCCGGTGATCGGCAGGCCGATGCCCCGACGCGACAGCAGCTGAAGCGCGCGCAGCTTGTCGCGGGCGCGGGCGATCGGGACCGAACCGTTGAGCGCGTAGACGCCTGTCATCTCGAACTGGCGCAGCACCGCCGCCCCGTAGAAGGTCACCGAGGCGCCGATGCGCGGGATGACGGCGTCGAAACCCTTCAGGCTTTCACCCTTGTAGTGGATCGACGGGGCGTGCGAGGTGACGTTCATGTAACAGCCCAGGATGTCGATCACGCGCGCCTCGTGGCCGCGCGCGCGTGCTGCCTCGACCAGCCGGCGGGTCGAGAAGATGCGCGGGTCTCGGGAAAGGATGGCGATTCTCATTGGAGACGTGCGGTTGCGGGGCCGGTACCGGGAGTCCGATGGCCGTGGTACGCCTGTCAGGTGTTCACGTAGCGATCGATCGCCGCGAGGCGTTCCTTCTCGGCGATCAGCTCCGAGCGAGGGAACCGTATCAGCAGCAGTACCCGTCCCGGCTGGCCGCGGCGGTATCCGCGCAGGAACTCCAACTCGACCGCGTCGTCGCCACTGGCGGTTTCCTTGCGGACTATGTTCATCCGGTCGAGCCGGACCCGCTCCAGTTTGGCGCCGCCCAGCCGATCGGGGTGCCTGAGCTCGGTATTCAGACGCTCGAGGTAGTCGTCCACGGTGGAAAGCCCCTTGCGCGCCTCGGCGAGGTCCTTCTCGAGTTCCAGGATGCGTTTGCCTAGCGCCTCGTAATCGGCCAGATGAGAACCGCCGCCCTCGCTCACGAAGTCAACCCCGTGAGCCCGCGGCTTGAGGACCTTCTGTTTGAGACGGACGATCCTGAGCCGGTCCTCGAGCTCCGCGATACGCTCTTCCTGGGCGGTGATGTCCCCGACGGCGATACCGACCAGGGTGTCCATGATCGCGCGCCCGGCGAGCTGGCGGACCTTATCGGGGTCCGGGGCCGGCAGGACCACCTCGTGGTTGGCGAAGCTCACCGTCGTCTGGCGCACATCCCGCTGCACCGCGCTCCCCAATAGCTCCATACCGAGCTGCGTGCGGACTTGCGGCATCGCGAGCAGGAGCGCGTAGCAGTCCCCGGTTTCCAGCGCCGTCTCCTTGACGTAGTGGCGGGCGGCAGGGCTACTCAGCACCCATCGCATGCGCTCGACGCTGCCGAACAGGGCGTTGATCAGCGGGTCCGTCGCCCAAGTCTGGGGGTCGACCTGCACCGGCCCCGGAATCTGGTCCGCAAGTGCCGCGCACGCGCGCAGCGAGGCCGCCACCGAGTCGAAAAGCTTGCGCCGATAACCCATGACACCCCGGATGCGCGGGTCCGACTGGTCGACGACGCGTTCGGTCGCCTCGGCGACCTCACGTTCAAAGAGCTTCTGTTCGGCGCTCCGGACCCTCAGCCGCGACCATTGCTGTTTAATGTAATCTGCGACTTGATCGAATAATTGGCTCAAACTCCCTCCTTCGGCGCTCCGCCCGGTGGTGCGCCCATTGTTATTCGCAACACCATGATCCGGCGGGTGTCATCCGCCTCGTCGACTCAGGTCTTTTTGCCTCCCCGGGCCGGCGCCCCGGCCTCGGATTCGTCGGCGGTCAGGGTCGCGACGAACAGGATCACCACGCCGACGCTGATCGCGCTGTCGGCGATATTGAACGCGGGCCAGGGATTGAACAGCTCCAGCGGAATGAACGGGAGATACACTTGGATGAAGTCGACAACGTGGCCGAGCACCACCCGGTCGATCAGGTTCCCGACGGCGCCACCGATGATCAGCGCCAGAGCGGCCGCGAGCCAAGTGGCGTCGCGCCTCAGTCGCGCCAACCAGACGGTCAGCGCGCCGGTCACGGCCAGCGCGAGCAGGGCGAGCAGCCAGCGCTGCCAGCCGCCCGCGTCGGACAGAAAGCTGAACGCCGCCCCCGTGTTGAACATCAGGGTCAGGTTGAGGTTCGGTACGATCTCGACCGCCTCGAATGGGCGCAGTCCGGTCATTACAAGCCATTTGGTGGCCTGGTCGGCGGCGACGACCAGAACCGAAATCCAGAGCCAGCGCATTGTCAAAAATCTCGTTTGGCGCGCGAAGGCGCGGGTCAGGGGCGCACGATAACGCCTTGACCACGTGGAGTCACTGCCGGCCGCGCCGATCCTGCCCGCGGGCGGCTCGCTGACCCATCCGCGGCGTGCGATCGCCGGTGGGCGCCGCTACGGGCTTCAACGCACGGCCGCCGCCCTCGAAGAAACGCACGAAGAATTCGTAGAGCACCAGGCGCGTCGTCTGTACGCTGACGACCATTCCCTCTATCAGGATCACGAGGAGGTTGCCGACTACCAGGACCAGTGCGGCCGCGGCCGTCGAGCTCAGATCGCCGGCGATGATGACGATCGCCGACTCGAGCGCGGCGTGCGCCAATGCGAAGGCGCCCACGCGGGCGAACGAGAGGGTGTTGAGGAGCAGCTCAAAGGTGCTCTGCAGCAACTCGCCGAGCCCGGCCGCCAGCACGGTCGGTGAGCGGGCGGACCACAGCCGGTTGCCGGCGCAGAGCACAACCCCGGCCAGGACGAGCCAGCCTAACCTAGGCTCAAGAAGCACCAGCGCCAGGCCCCAGTAAACGAGGAGCTGAGCGGTATCGGCTAGCAGCTCCGAGCTGCCCTGCCCCCGCCAGCAGGTCTGAACCGCGTGCAACAGGATACCGAGGCTCAGCACCAGCGCGCCGGCGATCACCGGGACCACCAGCACGGCGAACGGGGCCTCCAGCGGGCTCAGCCACAGAGGCTCGAGAAAGTGCCCGTAACCGAAGACCTCGCCGTAGACAAAGCCGAAGGCGATCGACGCGAGGCCGCAGTAGACCAGCAGGCGCCACAGGTCCGTCCGACGCCGCAGCAGTAGCCCGGTCGCGACGATCAGGATGCCATGGCCGACGTCGCCGCACATATAACCGAACATCAGCGGGACGAGGACCGCGACCCAGCGGGTCGGGTCGATCTCGGCGCTTCCGGGGGTGCCGACCGCGGTCGTGAACACCTCGAACGGCTTGAGCCAGTCGGGGTTGCGCAGCACCGAGGGGGAGGGGAGATCCGGTGGCGGCTCGCCGAATTCCAGGGTTCCCCGCACGCCGACGTCTCGCAGCGCCCGATTCAGGGCCTGTTCGTCCGCCGCGCCGGTCCAGCCGGTGATGCGGCAGCTCTCCGTGTCGCACTGGATTCGGCTCGAGGTCTGCCGGAACCAGTCGATGCGTTCGAGCACGCCGCTCGCGCGCGCCAGGCCGTGCGCGGCGGCTAGGCGGCGCACCTCCTGCTCGAGCCGTCGAGCCTCGCGGTCCGCGTCGGCGACACGGCGGTCCAAGGACGTGACCCAGTCCGCCCCGGGTTCGGTGGGACAGTCGGGAAACGGCAGAAGGTTCCCGCCCACCGCCTCCGCTCGCTCGCGGAGCGCCGGCAGGTCCGAACCACGGGCAAGCCCCAACAGGGCGCGCCGGTCGCCGAAACGCGCCTCGGCGTGCAGGGCGAAGGCCGGTCCGGCGACCTCGGCCGCCGCCGGCAGCAGCAGGCAGTAACCGGCCAGCACGGGCCCGGCGGTCGCGAGCGTCCGGGGGTCGACCCTTGTGCCGGCCAGGGACGCGGCGACCGGCCGCCAGAGCGCGAGCGCTTCGCGTTCCGCCTCCAGCTGGGCGAGGCGAGCGAGCAGCGGACCCGCGTCCGCCAGCCAGCGCTCGATCTGGCGCAGGGCCGCCGCGGCGGCCGCCTCGACCGGCAGTTCGCAGCAGCGCTTCTCGAACGCGGGATCGGGCCAGTGGGGCGCGTAGGCGTCGGCGATTGTCCGGTAGCGGGTTACCGGGTCGCGCAGACGCTCGATCTCGCCGGCGGGATCCAGGTCTCCGGCCCACTCGAACTGCACCTCGCCCTGGCGGGCAAGGGCTTCCATCGCGTCGTCGGTGTCCTCTCTGGGCACCACGACCTCGAACCAGCGCGCTGCTGACGGCCGCAGAGGCATTCCAACCTCCCGCACCCGGGATACGGCGTCCGGGTGTTGTATGGCTCCGTTCCCCGAAGCCCGCCATGGGCCTCTGCGAAACGGCTGCCCAACTTCAATTGTAGCCTGGCCGGGGGAGGCCCGACGTCAACATTAGGGCGCTGAAGATCCGTGCCGCGGGATCACGTCTCGCTGAAAATGTGCGCGCTCGGACGGGCCGGATCTCGCGTCGACCCCATGCAACGGCAGCCCGGCGCGTTCCGTGCCTGCCGTTTGAAAGGGCGGTAGCAGGCCGAACGCCTCCCAGGCGTCGGTTGCCAGCGCTTGGACGCACGGTTGCAAAGCGCACGGCAGCGCACAGATGTGTCCAGGACAAGTTTCTGTAAACCTGGGGGTGAGTATGCGTATTCCCGCGTCGGTTCTTTGCTTGGCCGCTCTCGGTGCAACGGCGTCGGCTGACGCCTCGGACTGTCCGCCCTTGCTCGATCTGGAAGCCCGCCGGTTGGCGAGCGACGAGGTCGTGAACTTCTGCGATGCGTTCAGGGGCAAGGTTCTCCTGGTGGTAAACACCGCCAGCAAGTGTGGCTTCACGCCCCAATATGATGGGCTCGAGGCGCTCTACAGGAAGTACAAGGACCGGGGACTGGTTGTGATCGGCTTTCCGTCCAACGACTTCGCCGGTCAGGAGCCCGGCACCGAGGAGCAGATCCAGAGCTTCTGCCGGCTGACTTACTCGGTCGAGTTCCCGATGTTCGAAAAGGTCAGCGTTTCGAGCGGCACGGCCGCGCCGTTGTTCGGTCGACTCGCGGACGCCGGCGCACCCTACCCGAAATGGAACTTCTACAAGTACCTGATCGACCGCGACGGGAACTACGTGGACTACTTCTCGAGCATCACCACTCCGGATAGCGGCAAGGTCGTGTCGGCCATCGAGGCCTTGCTGTGAGCTCGGGTCGAGTGTGGCGCGACCCTCGACCTGCCTCGCCGATCGGCCGCGGTAAGCCATCAGCGGTCGGTTGACCACCGCGGCGAGCCGGTATTAAAGGGATTCCAGTGTCTTCTTGACCACGGTCGCGGGTAGACGGCGAAGGTGCTGCACACCCGCGCCGCCGATCCAAATCGTCACCTCGGGCGGAAGCAGGGCGCGTAGCTCGGTCAGATGAACGCCGACGGGACCCCGCGGATAGCAGGCGCTAAAGGACAGCGCCAGCGTCGATACCCCGGAGCGGTTGACCGCGGCAACGATCTGGTCCACGGGGATATCCGCGCCCAAGTTCAGGGTCGGAGTGCGGGCGTGCCAGAGTAACGCCTCCACCATCAGCAAGCCGAGGGAATGCCGCTCGCCCGGTAGGGTCGCCAACAGCACCCGTGGATTGCCCGGAGGCCTTACAAGTCGGCTCATGGCGGCCTCCAGAAAGCGGGACATCTGCCCGGTCAGCAGGTGCTCCTCGAAGATTTCCAACCGCCCCCCCGCCCACTGCTCCCCGATCAGGCGGGCGAGAGGCGCAAACGTGGTGAGCACGAACTCGCGTACCCCCTGTTGAGCGAGGGCCTGCTCCATCGCCGCGATCAGTGCCTCGATATCTCCCCCGACGGCGAGAGCGATGAACCGCGACAGCGCATCCTCGACTTCCCCGTCGGTGCCCGAGGACATTGGGAAGGCGTCCGATAGTTCGCTCAGCGCCTCGTCATCCAAGGGAACGACCTTGCCAGGGCGTAACCCCTGGTCCAGCAGGCGGCGTATCAGTTGAAGGCGCCGTACCTGTCCAGCGCTGTAACTCCGTTCGCCTTTTGCATCACGCTCCGGTGAAGGAAAGCCGTATCGCCGCTCCCAGACGCGCAGCGTGTCGCGGCCGATCCCGGTGTCGCGCTCGACCGAGCCGATGGAAAGGTTGGCCGTGTCTTCCGTTGTCTTTGTCGGCACCGCGTTCACTATTACCACAAATACTGGATTGCTTTTTTGTCCTAGACAAAACGATTTTCGGGTCTATATTTACACCAGGCGAAAGATTACACCGCCTGAGACACAGACAGAAACTTCTACGGGAGATAACCCATGAGCGATTACGAGAAACAGGTTCGCGCGACTTCGGAGTACTACGATCGCCAGATGCGCTCCGTGGAGCAACTCGGCGTGGAAATCCTGTCCTCGACCGCGCCTGGCGCAAACCTACATCGGATTATCCACAACCCCACCCAGGAGGGTATCGACGAGGGCTAGGATCTGCCCGGTCAGGCAATCAGCGTAAGAGATTTCGTCGGAGGCTAGCAAACGGCCAAGATTAAGCGGTAGTGAAGCCAGCCGATCCGATTCTTTGCACAACAAACTGTAATTTCTGGAGAAACTGATATGAAGACCATTTTCGCCGCAGCCGCTGCCACTCTGTTTACCTTCGGCGCAAATGCCGCGGACTTCTATGATGGCCTCGGCACCGGTAACCGGGATCTGGCACCGATGCACTACAACGCGGGCTCCTATATGGGGGCTCAGCCCGGTATCGGAGACAGTTTCGACCTCTACCACGGCTTCTCAGCCGGCAACCCCGACCTGTTCTCGCCGTCAGACCGCGCTGCAGGCGGATCGGGATCCCTCTCCAACGACGACCGTACGATCTACGTCGGGCCTGGACTTGCCCTTTGAACAGACGCTGATCGATCGCGTGTCCCGTCCGGGCCAAGGATGGTCCGGAGCTTTATATGGATGTAAGCCATTGAAAATAAGGAGGTCATAGTATCGCGCCTCTCGGAAAAGATGCTGATCAAGTGACAGGATGGCATTTGACAAGCATCTCCTAGGGCCATGCTGTGATTCGCAGTACGGAACACCGTCCGATTGCGTCCGCCGCTTTGGCGGTCGGTGCCCTTAAGCGGACAACTTTTTGATCCGCGAACTCGCCTGATCCCAATCGTTTACTTGCACGCCCCCCTACTCCTCTCAGAAAAAACCAACAGCGGCTCGATCGGCTGGCACATTGGGCTGTATCGCGCCTGACTAGAGGCCTTAGGGTCTTCGCGATAGCGACGCGATTCCCCGCCCATAGCTACTCCAGTCCACAAACACCGAATGAGTTGGCCTTTGGCCAATCCAGGCTGTGATCTACTCGTGGAGGATCGAACGGGCTTGTTCGATCTCCTTCAGCCGCTGCGTCACCCTCTCCTTGTTCGCCCCCCGGGTTGTCGAGCCACGTCGTTGAGGCGTACAGGGTCCTACTTCAGATGCCGGAGGACCGAGCCTTTCCAGTTGCCCGAAACATGCCTGGGCCAGGCTTGATTGGACAGGTCTGCTTGCAGAGCCCAGCGTTTTTACCTTCGGGCCTACAACGCAACCGACAGGTCCGGTCTGCCGCTTCCGGGGGTAATTGTCCCTGGGCGCGCCGTCCGTGTGCACGACAACGTCGTGGACACTGACTAAACAAAATGCATTGAGCGGGAGCGGGTCGTGTGAGCACTAGTCGACCTGTCGGGATCCTGATAAGCGCCCGGTTCGGCTGGTTGCCCGTCCTGCGCGTATTCGGGCATGGAGGTATTCGACCCACCGCACGGCGACAAGTCCCCGCGTCGCCCGTTAATCTTCTTGAAGCACTCACAAGGGACAATTCGAACATGCGTCGCATCCTGGTCCTTTTTGCTCACCCATCGCTCGACCGCTCCGAGGTCAACCGTCCGCTCGCGCTGGCCACCTCTGGCGTTGACGGCGTGACGCTCGTCGACCTCTACGCGGAGTATCCGGACTTTCAGATCGACATCGATCGCGAGCAGGCCCGTCTGCTGGCGCATGACGCGGTTGTCTTCATGCACCCGCTCTACTGGTATTCGACGCCGGCGATCCTCAAGGAGTGGCAGGATCTGGTGCTCGAGCACGGATTCGCCTACGGATCACACGGGACGGCCCTGCACGGCAAGATCTTCTTCAACGCCTTGACCGCCGGGGGCGCCGAGGCCGCGTACTGCTCCGAGGGCTACAACCATTTCACCATCCGCGAGTTGCTGCACCCGCTGGAGCAGACGGCCCTGATGTGCGGCATGCGTTATCTGCCGCCGTTCGCGTTGTATGGGTCGCGCGCCGCGGTCGAGGAGGCACGGGTCGCCGCGCACGTCGCGGATTGGGTCCGTGTGCTGGAGGCGCTGCGGGACGATCGGCTCGACATCGACGCCGCACTGGGTCTGCCCAGGCTCAACGCCGATCTCACCGCCATCATCGCGGAGGGCTGACCGATGGGCGGACTCTTGTTTCAGACCTTCGTCTACCTGTGCGCCGCGGTCATCGCCGTGCCCGTTGCCAAGCGACTCGGACTGGGCTCGGTGCTGGGCTACTTGATCGCTGGTATTGTCATCGGTCCCATCGTCGGGCTAGTCGGCTCCGAGACCCGGGAGATACAGCACTTCGCCGAGTTCGGTGTCGTCATGATGCTGTTTCTCGTCGGGCTGGAGCTGGAGCCGCGGCTGCTATGGGAGATGCGCGCCCGCCTGCTCGGCCTCGGCGGGCTGCAGGTCGCCGTCACGGCCGGCCTCATCGCCGGCATAGCCCTGACGCTCGGAACGGATTGGCGTGTTGCGGTCGCTATCGGGCTCATCTTCTCCCTGTCATCCACCGCGATCGTGCTTCAGACGCTGAACGAGAAGGGTCTGACCAAGACCGAGGGCGGTCGTGCGAGCTTCTCGGTCCTCCTGTTCCAGGATATCGCCGTCATACCAATGCTCGCCCTGATTCCGCTGCTTGCGCTGCCGGAGCTGGCCGGAAACGGTCTGGAGCAAGCCGCGGGTGCGGCGTCTCAGGGTCATGAATCGGCGGGCCATGCGGCGTCCATGAGCCTGGTCGCGGGTCTTCCGGGTTGGGGCCACGCGCTGGTCGTGCTCGGCGCGGTCGCCGTCGTGCTGTTCGGCGGGCACTACCTGTCGCGCCCCCTGTTTCGCCTGATCGCCGAGTCGCGCCTGCGCGAGATCTTCACCGCCAGCGCGTTGCTGCTGGTGGTGGGTATCGCTTTGCTGATGACCCTGGTGGAGCTTTCCCCGGCCCTGGGGACCTTCCTCGCCGGTGTGGTGCTCGCCAACAGCGAGTTCCGCCATGAGCTCGAATCCGACATCGAGCCGTTCAAGGGCCTGCTGCTCGGGCTCTTCTTCATCACGGTCGGCGCCGGGATCGACTTCGGCGTGCTGTTTGGCGACTTCGCCACCGTGCTGGGTCTCACCCTTGGCGTGATGGCGCTGAAAGGGCTGGTACTCTTTGGTCTGGCGCGCCTGTTTCGACTCGACCCCGGCGACGGCTGGCTGTTCACGCTCGGGCTCGCGCAGGCGGGCGAGTTCGGCTTCGTGCTGCTGAGCTTCTCGGCGCAAAACAACGTCATCCCGGACGATCTCACGAGGACCTTGTCGCTCGTCGTGGCCCTTTCCATGCTGCTCACCCCGGCGCTCTTCATCCTCTATGAGAAATTGATCCTGCCCCGTCTGCGTACCGCCGGGGCCGAGCGACCAGACACCATCGAAGAGCGGGGCACCGTGGTGATCGCGGGCAACGGTCGCTTCGGCCAGATCATCAACCGCCTGCTCGTGGCGAGCGGGGTGCGCACCGTCGTACTAGATCACGAGGCGGCGATGATCGACATGCTGCGCAAGTTCGGCATCAAGAGCTATTACGGTGACGCATCGCGGCCTGAGCTGCTGGAGGCGGCGGGTATCGAGGGCGCGGCGGCGTTCGTCATTGCCATTGACGATCGCGACCGGGCGCTGGAAATGGTCGAGCACGTTCGGCGTCACTATCCGCGGGTCAAGATCCTGGCTCGCGCCTTCGACGTGAACCACCTCTACCTCCTGAAGAAGGCGGGAGTCGACCTGGCCGTGCGCGAGATGTTCGACGCGTCACTGAGACTCGGTGCCGAGACCCTGAAGGTGTTGGGCGTGCATCCTTTCAAGGTCGCGAAAATGACGCAGGCCTTTCGCCGTCACGACGAAGTAGGTCTGGAGCAGCTCTACGATCTCTGGGACGAGAATCCGGATATCGCCCGCAACCGGGCCTTTCTCGCGCGCGCCAGGGAGCATGGCGAGACCCTGAAGGACATGATGGAGGCTGACCGTCTGCAGCTTCACGACCGGTCGGAGCGCGGCTGGACGCCACCGCCGAAGGGATACACATCGGCCCTGGGAAGTGGAGGGGAAGTCGAATCCGCCTAACGGACCTACTCAGACGTCGCAAGGTGCCTGCCGGGGAGCAGGCCGCGGGTTGAGTTTGACGTCCCCTGCGCGGGCGGATGTCGGCGCCGTGGGATGGGCCTGCCCCGTATCGGCTTCGCCGTTGGTCGAGCCCCGGAGCTCAACCCGGAGATCGGCCGGCCGCTGCCGGGCGAGAACATTCGCTGATGAGACGATATTCCCTTCGGGACCGTTTAGGGTGGAGGGGCCGCGTCCGTGTCCCCTTCAACCTTAACGTTGCCCTTCTTCACTTGATCGTTGATGATGCCAACGGCTGTGGCTGTACTCGCGGATTTCCCGCTGGGCGCAACCGAGCTGCAGCCTGAGCTCAGACCGCCAAAGGCGACGAATGCAAGCAACAACAACCCATAGAAAGTCGTTCTTTTTTTCAAAGCAATCTCCGTGGAATCTTCCGTACGTGCGGGCAGGGAAAACAAGGGTACGGGTCTCCGTGCGACCTTGCCGGTAAGACTCAGGAACCCTGGTGACAGCCCAAGACGCCGGCGGGGCACAGTAGAGGTGAGAATCGCCCCGGCCAGATGGAGGCGATTGCACGTCCCAGCGGATGGCGACGCAACGCCGCGCAGCGTTCTGTTGCATCGATCTCGCTTCGGGTCGACGTATCGAAACTGCTTTAAACGCTGGCCTGACCGTTCTACCAGCTTGCGACCTCGATTCCACCACCAAGTCCGCTCGGCAACGGCTACCTCGGCGTGCTCGCCTACGGACTGCCCGTAGAATACTAACGCACTCTCAATACGGAGTGTTCCCCGGGTATACCACTTCGGCCGTTGGCAGAACCCCCGGTAGGGACTGCCGCTGGCCGGACCACGGAGCTACTGAATAGCTTCGTGCACCGGGCTCGCTGCGCTGCGCTCAATGTTGGCAGCGCTGAGCGAGGCGTTGATCTGCCCCAAACAGCGGTGACTGCGCTGAAACGGGGCTGAGACCCACCGAGGATAGCGCCGATGGGGCGCCGGTTGGTCCATCCTTCGCCCCTCGCCAACCGGCGATCGATTTTCGCGACGTCAGGCCCTCGGCTACTATGTCGCCTGGCGCACCAGCACGGCGCGAACCACGTCGGCGGAGAGGAAGATCGGCATGAACAACAATCGCGGTATAGGCGCGGCCTTCGTTCTCGGCGCTTTCGTATGCGCCGGTTTGATCGGGCTCGGCTACTGGATGACCAACGGCGTGCTGCAGGTCAAGGCGCTGGAGCGCAGCGTCACGGTCAAGGGGCTGGCGGAACGCGAGGTTCAGGCCGATGTGGCGATCTGGCCGATACGCTTCACCGAAGTGGGCAATGATCTGACGGAGCTGTACCAGTCGGTGCAGGCGCACAACGGGCTGGTGGTGGATTTTCTCCGGCAGCAGGGCTTCGGCGATGCGGAGACCAGCGTCTCGGTGCCGGCCATTGTCGACCGACAGGCCCAGGCCTACGCGAACACCGGCGAGATCAAGTTTCGCTACGCGGCCACCTCGACCGTTACCGTCTACAGCACCAATGTCGAGCAGGTGCGCCGCGCGATGACCCGGCTGGTGGATCTGGGCAAACAGGGCCTCGCGATCGGGGCGGCCGATTTCGAGGCACCGACCCAATTCCTGTTCACCCGTCTTAACGACGTCAAGCCCGAGATGATCGAGGCGGCGACCCGGAACGCGCGCGAGGTCGCAGAAAAGTTCGCGCAGGACTCCGAGAGCCGGCTCGGCAAGATCCGCCGCGCCAGTCAGGGTCAGTTTTCCATTGAGGATCGCGACAGCAACACGCCCTACATCAAGAAGATCCGGGTGGTGTCGACGGTCGAGTATTACCTGTCCGACTGATCGCTGGGGCGGCTCGCCGGACACCAGGGTGGCGTGGCGGATCGCTGTCGATTAGCCCATGTCGCCCGCTTCGGCCTGGTCTTTTTGCTCGACGTGGCCCTTCATGGCGCCCGGGTCGCACCGAGAGGCAAGCGCGAGACCCGCTCAAGAGGTACTCGTCGTCCCGCGCCCTCGCTCTGCCGTACTCGGACAACCGCCGCCTTCCGTCATCTCAAGGGCTGACCGTTTCTCCAGGTCGCGGATGGACTGCCGCTTGCCTGTGTCCCGGCAGTCCGACGAGTCGGTCGTGCTCAGTCACCGAGCAGGCTTCGCAGCATCCAGGCGGTCTTCTCGTGCACCTGCATCCGCTGCGTGAGCAGATCGGCGGTCGGTTCATCCCTGGCCTCATCCACCTGCGGGAAAATGGATCGGGCGGTCCGGACCACCGTTTCCTGTCCGCGGACCAGCCGACGGATCATCTCTTCCGCGCCGGGGGCGTCATCGTCCTCCTCAATCGCGGTCAACTCGGCGAAGGCGCGATAGGAGCCCGGGGCTGGGTGGCCCAGCGCGCGGATACGCTCGGCGATCAGATCCACGGCGAGAGCGAGCTCCGTATACTGCTGCTCAAACATCAGGTGCAGGGTGTTGAACATCGGTCCTGTCACGTTCCAGTGATAGTTGTGGGTCTTGAGATACAGGGTGTAGGAATCCGCCAGCACCTTGGACAGGCCTTCCGCAATGGCCGCTCGATCCTGCTCCGAAATACCGATGTCGATGGTCAGGTCTTTTTTCATCTCGAATCTCCGTTCGGGGTAACTGGGTCACGCGGGGAGCGGGGTGGCCCTGTCCCGGCGGGTCGCTTGAACCCGCTCCCACGCCTTTTCGTGGAAGAAATACGCCACGGTGTTGATCGCCGGCTCCACCAATGCAATGGCGCCGCCCACCAACAGGCTTCCGCTCAGCACGTAGGCGACCGTGAAGGCAACTGTCATATGGACCGCACCGAATGTCAGCGTTTTCGTCATGTCCGGATTTCTCCCCTTGTGTTCGTGACTAAAGCGTAGGGGCGAACGATGAGAAAACGAAATCGATTGTAATTAGCGGGCTGATCGTCTCTGACGATAACTTGGTGGGGCAGGGGAGTTCTTGGCAATTCTCCTTTCCCGGGCCGGAGTCCGGGCCCAGGGATCTTTCGTGGCGCGGGGACGGTGGGTCCGAAACCTGGGGATCGGGGCAGGTGATGGCCTAGGTTTTATGGCTTAACGAAAAGCCGGCGTACTCAGGCCGCCGGAGGTCGGGATAGTCGAAGCGGGCCCATCAATGTCTCGGTGCTGAGCGCATCCGTTGCCGCGTTCCTTGATCCGTCCTACAAGATACCGCCGGGGAAGTGACAGGCGCGGGGACGCGAACGCGCGAATGGCGGTGCCCGGGCCCGCGCTCGATGCTCAGGTTCTCAGGTATCCCAGCGCCTCTTCCCCGAATCGCCCGGGTGTCATCCCCAAGCGCGCAAAGCCGTCGTTGTCGTCGCAGACGTTGCCCTCGAGCAGCATTGCCAACTGGTCGCGGGTAATGGGGAACCAGGGGAATCGGTCGAGCAGCCCGGCGACCGTGCCAATGGCCAGGGCCGGGGCCGGCAGCATCCATTTGGACCGGCCGCTGGCGGCCGCGATGTCCTTCAGGATCTCTCGCCACGTACGCCGGTCCGGACCGCACAGACTGTAGGTCTGACTCTCGGTCCGCTCGTCTGCGAGCGCCAGGACGAACGCGTCCGCCACGTCGCCCACCGCGACGGGCGCCAGCTCGAACTGGCCTGCGCCGGTGGGGAGCAGCCCCTTGAAGAAGAGCGGAGCGGGCAGGGGACTGTCGATGATATCGCGCTTGAGCTGGGAGCAGAATTCCATCCGGCCCCGCGGCGGACCGAAAATCACGGACGGCCTGAAGATGGTCCAGCGCAGCGGCGAGTCCTTGAGTGCCTCCTCCGCCAGGAACTTGGTGCGCTGATAGGCCGTTCCATCTCGGCACACCCCGTTGGCGCTCATCAGCAAGAATCGGGAGACGCCTAATTTTTCGGCCGCATCGACAGTGCGCCTAACACCCTGGTGCTGTAGCGCCTCGAACGTGATTCCCCGCTCCGGGCGCTCGCGCAGGATTCCGATCAGGTAGACGACCGCCTCGACACCGGTCAGGCAGTCCGCCAGAGCCCCCGCATCGGCTACATCGCCGGTGACCAGCTCGCATTCCGGCGCGCGCTCGACCTTGGCCTCGCTGCCCCGGCGAACGAGTAGCCGAGGGGTATGACCGGCCTCCAACAACCGATCGGTCAGGTGTACGCCGACGAAACCGGTACCGCCGATAACTGCCACTTTCATCTGAGATCTCCAATGCGGTCGTATCGAACGCCTGCTTCGACCGTTTCTAACGACGTGCGATTTGTTCTATAACCGCTTGTATCTAAGCCGATTGCCGTCGCCGACTCGCGACTCCAGGCCAAGCCATTGATCGTTGCCGTCGTACCAAAGCGTGATGTCCATTCCCTCGGCGGTCAGCTGGTACTTCCGGGCATCGATTTCCTTGTCACCCAGCACGAGGGTCGCGCGGCCCTTTTCGGTCACGTCCACATCGAGAACCTCGCCAGTCTGCGAGTTCAGCAAGCGCCGCTCGTCGAGTATGCGCGGGTCCCAATACGCGAACGACATGACGCAGTCGTCCTTGACCACGCGCTCGCTCACACCCGAGACCTGGAAGCCCGCCGACCGTGACTCCCCTCGAACCCTGAAGGACTTGCCGTTGTCGTCGGTCTCGGATCGAATCTCCGTCAGACACCCGTCCTGCCATGTTTCCGTGCTCTGGTGGCGGTACCGGTAAGCGGTCAGAAAGAGGAACCGGACGTCGAAGGATGCGTTGCTGCGCATGACGACGCCGTCTCCGCTGGTCGCGAAGTTGAAGCTGTGGGTGCCGATTCTTTCGTCGTCGAGAAAGACCTCGAACCGCAAGTTGTCCGTCTTGTTGGCGGCGGCCGGGGACGACGCCGAATAGGCCGCTGCCAGGGCAAGAGCCGCGGCCGCGACACGGGTTGGCAGTGGATAGTTCTTGGTCATTTCACTCTCCGATAATTGCCATCAGCGGCGACGGCCGTTAGCCGCAGCCCGGGGTCGAGGTAGGGTCCGATCAACTCCGAGACCGGTACCCGTGCGGACAATCGCTTCAGGAGCAGGTAGAGACCGCCGAGCTTTCGATGGAGATAGAGTATGTCGGGCGGGGGGAGGCGGCCGAACCCTTGCTCGACGCGGAGCGACATGACCTGCGCGCTCAAGCGTTCGCTGAGGTCCGAGAGCGCGAAATTGTAGGCTCCGGAGACGCGGGCCGGGGCGGTCGCGGTCGCGATCAGGTCGCTTACCGCACGCCGGTAGGCATCGGTGTCCGCGGGAGCGAGGTAGCCGACCGCTTCGGCGGCCTCCGCTATCGCCCGCCCGTCGTCCGCAAGGCTGGCGCAGACCAGCGACCGGAATGCCTCGACTCTATCCCGATCGAATCGTCGCGCCGCGCCGAAATCGAAGAGCACCAGCTCGTCGTCCGCGGGCCGATAGCGGAAATTCGCGAAGTTCGGATCGGTCTGGACCAGCCCCCAATCGAACAGCTCGCGCAGGGCCAGATCGAGCAATCGGGTCGCGATGCGATCGCGGGTTTCGCGCGGGGCCGATCCGAGGGACTCGATGGGATCACCGTCGACGAACTCCATCGCCAGTACCGTCGCGGTCGTGAGGTCGTCGGCAACATAGGGTACGCGTAGACCGGCCAGTTCTCCGACGGCTGCCCTGTAGTCCCGCAGCTGCCGCGCCTCGAACAGATAGTCTGCTTCCAGCTTGAGCTGCGATTTCGCCTCGGTGAGCAGCGGGTCGACGTCCAGGTTCGCGGGCAGGAGCCTGAACATTCGCAGCAGCGCGGAGACGTTTTCGAGATCGCTGTCGATGCTCCGCGCAACCCCCGGATACTGGATCTTGATCGCCAGGCGCCGGCCGTCCTTGGTAAGCGCCTCATGCACCTGCCCAATGGAGGCGGCCGCGATGGGCGTGAAGCTGAATCGCCGGAACTTGTCTTTCCAGCCGGGTCCCCAGGCGTCGTCCAGCACCTGCGCGACTTGGCCAAGAGGCATGGGGTGAGCGCTCTCGCGAAGCCGGGAAAGGATTTCCGGCAAGGGCTGCGGCAGCAGGTCGCCCGCCTCCATGGACAGCATCTGGCCGATCTTCATCGCGGCGCCGCGCATCTCCGAGAGACGTTCAGTGAGCCGCCGGGCATTGGAGGGCGTCAGGAGGAGGTCGGTCGCGCGCGGGCGGATACCGCTGCCAAGCTGGCGTAACCCTTCTCCGACCGCCGCGCCCGCAATGCCGGAGCCGAGGCGACTCAAGTGCACCAGCCGGGAGAAGCGGGAGGACGGGACCGGACGTTCGTTTCGCATGCAAATGACCCTGCTTAAGACCCAGCCGTGTGTGGAGTGGCGAATAGTCAGGCAACGGTGCCCGCGACCGCCGGGTCGCCGGCCGCACTTGAAGCCGCACGTTGATTCAGCCTCGCGGCCAGTACCAGCAGGGCCGGCGTGAATACGGCCCAGCCTGCGGCCAGCAACAACATGGCTGTGAGCGGATCGGGGAAGCTGGCCGCGCCCAAAGCGGTGCCGGCTTTGTAGGCGAGGGGGCCGGCGACCGCGCCCAGGACGGCAGCGAGCAGATATCGCCCCTGCAGCCAGCTCAGGGATTGATTCAGCGTGGTGGCGAAGACCATCCACATCACGACAATCCAGACAGGGGCCGCCCACGCGGCGAGCTGACCGGAGGTGTAATTGACGACCCCGAGGCTCGCCAGCAGACTGTCCCAGAAGACGCCAGCCGTCGCGGCGGCTGCAACAAGGATCCATTCGTTCCGGTGCCCGGCGACCCACCTCAGGTGCACGAGGACGATCAGCAGGCCGATGCCCGCTCCGAGCCATGGCTGGCCGTGTGCGCCACCGAGCACGCAGGCGAACCAGCCGAGCTGAAAGGCGAAGAAGTTGGCGAGGTTTCTGGTCATGTGGAGACCTTGTCGGTTCCCAGAGATTTCGTTGAAGAAGCTGATTGCACTAACGGCTTGACGACGGGAGTCGACTTTTCTCGGAGGAGTCTGATTGTTCAGCCATGATTGGGGAGATATCGCGGAACTCAAGGTACTTGTCTAGGACAAATATTCCGATCTCGGAGGTTCCAAGGCCGGCATCGGCAAGGTTGCAAACGCCGCTGACCTTACCGGAGACCGTGGATGTAGTGCGGAACCCCGCTTCGTTCGGCACTTCGGACGCTACCGAGGAGGTGCTTGACAGGGGAGGGAAGATCTTCACCGTCTTGGGTGCAGACGATTTGCAGATGAGGGGCTGGAAAGCCTCGGCGAAAAATCGGGGATCCGGCTTGGTCCGCAATCGTTTCGTTAGTGGAATGCCCCCGAAGGTCCACGGTTTTACGTTAACGGTGATCAGTCATGTCGAAAACTGTCGTCGAAACCAGCTTCCTCGGGGACTGCCCCCGCCGTAAGCCCCGGCGTATCCACACGAGCGCTCCTTTCCGGTGGATAAGCGAAGGATTCCGGGATATCCGGCGCACACCAGTCCTTAGCCTTTGTTGCGGCGTACTATTCGGGGTACTAGGGTCCTGGGTGTTGTCCCGCCTCAACACCGCCGCGGTGAGCGGTTCCAGCTTTCTGGGCGCCCTCTCGCTTTTCACGCCCGTGCTTGCGTCGGTACTGTTCGCCGCTCGTCGGGATATTGAGCAGAGCGCTAACCCCAACGTCGTATCTGCGCTTCGCCTGGTTCGCGAGCGGTTCATCTACATCGCCATGTGCGCGATTATGCTCGCTGCCCTAGCGGTCGGTTGGCTACGCCTGGTCCTGCTGTTCACCGATGTGGGCTCCCATACCCTACCTAATGTAGGTGCGGAAACCCCGAGCCCAGCCTCCGGCATACCGGCGTCGATTTTTCTCGGCCTCTTCTTTGCCCTAACAGTATTTCTCGCCTGGCTCACCTACATCGCGAGTGCCATTGCCCTGCCGCTGGTGATCGATGGGGATGCGGACTTCGTGACATCGATGATCACGAGTTTCCAGGCGGCGTCCCTCAACCCCCTCCCAATGCTGCTGTGGGCCGGATTTGTAGCGTTACTCGTGACGATTGGTATTGCCACATCCTTTTTCGCGTTCGCCCTGATTTTCCCGCTACTTGTCTATGGCACCTGGCAAGGCTATCGCGACCTGATTGGCTAATCATTTCTTCGATGGGGCGTCGCGTAGGACTTTCTTCGTTGGGTCAACTAGGTGACCGCCCTGCTCAGCTCAGAATGGCGGCTGTCGGCACCGATGGTCGCGGTGACAGCAGTAGTAATCGGTTAGCAGGGTTGCAAGCCGTCGGAGCAAGCTCAACGTTCGCTCAATCTCACTCAGCAGCCGGCGTGGAAGATCTGTCCGCCGGATCCAGAAAGATCAGCGCGTCGGTGTCGAAGCCTGCCGCGCGCGCTCGCCGGACAATTTGCTCAAGCTCTGCGGGTGCAATCCGTTTATCCCGGGCTAGTATCCAGAGGTAGTCGTGGCTGTACCCGGCCACCAAGGCCCAGCGGTACTCGGGGTCGAGGGCGAATACGTGGTAGCCGCCATAGAAGGGTCCGAAGAAGCTCACCTTCAGGCTTGCCACATCCGGCCCCTGGAGAAAATAGGCCCGGCCCTCGGCCTCTTTCCAGGTTCCCTTGGCCGGGTCGTAGCCCCGGTTCAGCACATCGATGCCGCCGTCCGCACGCGGACTATAGGTGGCGGTGACGGCGGTGAGGCCGCGCTCGAAGCTGTGGTCGAGCCGTGCGATTTCGTGCCAGGTGCCGAGGTAGCGTTCCACCTCGAACCCGGCGACCGGCCGCACGCCGTCCGGCAGCCCGGTGCAGCCGGTCAACAGCAGGGGGAGCAGCAAGACCAGGCGTTTGATCCCGTTCATGCACGCACCAGTAGGCGGGTGGCGCTGAAGCCCCCGTCCATCGACCAGATTTGACCGAAAACCCGTTGCGACGCCGGGGAGGGTCGCCAGCCGTACTGCCGGATACGCTCCGCCGGCGCTTGCGCAAGCCCGCCGCAGGCCCCCGTGATGATCGCGTGTCGGACGGCGCTCACGACCTCACCGCCGTCATCGACAGCCCCGGTACATCGCCGCGCCACCCGGGCTTGGCGAGCAGCATCTGCACGGTGCCGATGTCTCGCTCCCTGAAGCCGGCCTCGCAGTAGCCTAGATAGAACTCCCACATCCGTATGAACGGATCGTCGAAGCCGAGGGCGCGGACGCGATTCAGGCTTCGGAGGAAATTCTCGCGCCAACGAGCCAGAGTCTCGGCGTAATGGGGACCAATGTCGTCCAAGTGCACGGTTCGCAGGTCACCCGCACGGGTCATCGCGGCGGTTAGCGCGGTGACGCTGGGAAGAAACCCGCCGGGGAAGATGTGCTTTTGGATGAAGTCCACTTCCCGCAGGGCCTGCTTATAGCGCTGGTCGGCGATGGTGATGGACTGCAGCAGCATGGCGCCGTCGGCCTTGAGGAGCCGCGCGCACTGACGGAAGTAGGCGTGCAGGTGGTCGGCGCCCACCGCCTCGACCATCTCGATGGACACCAGCTTGTCGTATTGGCCGTGTAGATCGCGATAGTCCTCGAGCACGACCCGCACCCGGTCTTCCAAGCCGGCCTCGCGCACGCGCTGGCGGGCGAGTTCGAACTGCTGTGCCGAGATGGTCGCGGTGGTCACTCGGCATCCGAAGCGCCTGGTGGCGTGCAGCGCGAAACCGCCCCAGCCTGTGCCGATCTCAAGTACCTCGTCGTTGGGGCCGAGGTCGAGTCGGCGGCAGATTCTCTCCAGCTTGGCGGTCGAGGCCTCCGCGAGGCTCATCCCTGGCCGTTCGAACAGGGCACAGGAGTACATTAGGGTTTCGTCAAGCCAGAGACGGTAGAAATCGTTGCCCAAATCATAGTGGGCGGCGATGTTGCGGCGGCTGCCGGAGCGGCTGTTGCGGTTCATCTGGTGGAACAGACCGCGTAGCGGCGCCGAAAGACGGGCGAGGCCGCCTTCCACCCGGTCGAGCACCGCGCGGTTGCGCAGCAATAGGCGCATCAGGCCGACCAGGTCGTCGCAACGCCACAGACCGTCCATATAGGACTCGCCGGCCCCGACGCTGCCGCGCAGCGCCACGGCGCTCCAAAACGCGGGCGCGAGCACGTCCACCCGCAACTCAGGTCCGTCACCGAATCGCCAGCAGCGCCCGTTCTCGCGCAGCACCAGCGTCCCGCCCGCCAGGCCGTCGAGCCGCCGCAGAACGGCGCGGCGCGTGAGGTCGACCAGCGGGCCGGTCTTTGGGGATAGATCCTCGATGCGGGCGAGGGTTGTATCGTTCATGCGATTCGCTCTTTCTCGGTGTGCGTCGCCGCGGGATGGTCGAATATGGGGATTCCCTTGAGCCAGAGGCGCAAAGCCTGCCAGTGGATGTCGACAATAACCTGCCCGGTCATGAAGGGGTATCGAATCAGCGCGCGCGCGAGGCTCGCGCCGCTGATCTCGCGACGCTCCAGGACCAGGGTGGCATCGAGGACGGTTCGTTCCTCCTGAAGGTCTTCCATGTGCACGGTCAGTCGATCCCCCGGTGAGGTCAGCCGGCAGCGGTATTCCAGGTCCATTGGCAGGAACGGGGATACGTGCATGGCCTTGCGGAATCGGAAGTCGGGCCGGCGCGAACCGCCGAGACTCTGGGCCATCGGCAGCGCGTAGACGTGCCGCTCTCCCCAGGGGGTATTCGTGACCTCGGCGACGACGGCCTCCAGCGCCTGGCCGTCGCTCCCATAGCAATAGTAGAAGCTCACCGGGTTGAAGCCGCAGCCGAAGTATCGGGGATGGGTCAGCAGGCGCACAGGTCCGTCGGGACGCCGTCCGCTCTGGCGCTCGACCTCATCGCGCACGGCCTCGATCAGCGGGGTGCCCGGATCACCGAGATGGTCCTCGCGGCGCCAGCGCGCCAGGGATGGCTTCTTCGTGGACCAGAGCCAGCGGCCCTCGAACACCGTCTCGATTTCATCGAGGTCGAGCCACAGCATCGACAGCCGGTACCTGAACTCATGGGCCTTTGGGGCATGGCGGCGGTGTCGCAGCCAGCCTTCGTAGAGTGCACTCTGCATTTCAGTTCATGCCGCCCTTGAAACTCGCGATTGGTGTTCGCGGCGGTCCTGCTCAAAGTGACGCAGTGCATCGAGGGCGCTGACGACGCCGTCCTCGTGGAATCCGTTACGCCACCAGGCCCCGCAGTAGTAGGTGTGCCTGGTCCCGTTGATCTCCCTATGACGCCGCTGCGCGGCTACCCCTTCCGGGACAAACAGGGGGTGGTGGTAGGTCATGCTCGCGATCACTTTGGCCGGGTCGATGCGACCGGCGTCATTCAGGGTGACACAGAGAGTCTCCGGCGTATCCAGGCCCTGGAGAATGTTCATGTTGTAGGTCAGGCTTACTTTGCCGCCCGGCCCCCCCGGCATCATGTAGTTCCAAGCGGCCCAGGCAAGTCGACGCTTGGGCAGCAGGCGCGTGTCCGTGTGCAGCACCGCCTCGTTGGCCTGATAGGGGACAGCCGACAAGACCTCCCGCTCCGCCGCCGTGGCGTCGGAGAGCATCTGCAACGACTGGTCGCTGTGGCAGGCCAGGAACAGGGCGTCGAAACGTTCGCTGCCGTCGCCCAGGTGAACGTCCACATGGGCGTCCGCCCGTGTCACGCCCAAAACGGGGCTGTTCAGTCGGATTCGGTCGGCGAAAGGGGCGACTAGCCGTTCGACGTAGCTCCGGGAGCCACCCTTGATGACCCGCCAGACGGGGCGGTCGGTGATCGAGAGCAGACCGTGATTCATAAAGAACTGCACGAAGAGCCGGGCCGGGAAGTCCAGCATCCGCTCGGGGTCGGTGGACCAGATCGCGGCGCCCATCGGCAGGATGTAATAGTCCCGAAACCGTTGCCCGTAGCGGCCCCGTTCCAGGTATTCGCCCAGAGCCAGCTCCTCGCCCTCTTCTCCGTCCTCCCGAATCAAGCTCGGCGCGTCTCTGTTGAACCGCGCGATGTCCCGCAGCATGCCCCAAAAACCCGGCCGCACCAGGTTCTGCCGCTGGGCAAACAGCGCGTTCAGGCTGGTGCCGTTGTACTCCAGCCCGGACCGGGCACAGGATACGCTGAAGCTCATGTCGCTGGGCTGGGTAATCACCGCGAGCCCCGCGAGCAGCTTGGAGAAATTGGGGTAGGTGCGGTAGTTGAACACGATGAACCCGGTGTCGACGGCATAGTGCCGTCCACCCAGGTTCACGTCATGGGTGTGGACGTGTCCTCCGACGTGCGCCCCAGCCTCGAATAGAGTGATCTCGTGCTCTCGATGTAGCTGATGGGCCGCGGTCAGGCCCGCGATCCCGCTGCCCACGATGGCAATCTTCATGGCTGATCCTCCCAACGCTGCGGTACGAGTCGCATCTGGCTCACGTCGTAACCCCAGGCGGCGATGCGACGTTTCAAGTCTTCGAGCTCGGACGGCGGTATCCGGGGTTGGCGCGCCATGACCCAGACGTAATCGCGCTTCTCCCGCGCGATGACTGTGACGCCGTAATCCGGGGTCAGGTGGACGATTCTAAAATCGGCCTTGATGGGCCAGATAAACCGCATGCCCCAGACGGCATTGCTGCCGGTGTCCGAGACGAACCCGGTGGGTTTATAGCGTTTCGCCTCCCCGTCGAAGCCGCCTTCCCGGAAGCTGAAGGTGGTGGCGATCGAGCCGTCCGGGTTCAGCGCATACGACTCCACCGCGTTGTAGGCGTCGCGTTCCAGGAATGTCGGGATGTGCGCGATCACGTACCAGTCACCCATGAAGCGCTGGAGATCGACCCGCGACACCGGCTCCATCGGCGGCAGTGGCGTGGACTGGCAGCCGGCCAGCAGACCGGCCGCGACAAGCGGCATCAGACGGTGCATCAGCGGATCTCTCCGGTTGGATCCAGGGCCTCCCGGTTGGGGGGCCACGGGAAGAAGGCATTGGTCCGCCGGGCGTAATCGCGATACCCGGGGCGACGTTCGGCGATGTCTCGCTCGAGCAGGGTGACGCCTGACACTCTGAGCAGCAGCAGGGTCATCAGGAGTGGCGACAATAGGGTCCACCAGCCTCCGCCCGCCGCGGCAATGACAAAGAAACCCAGCCAGACCGTCGCTTCGCCGAAGTAGTTGGGGTGTCGGCTGTAGTGCCACAGACCCCGATCCATGACCCGGCCCTGGTTCGCCGGGTCCGACGTGAACCGCGCCAGCTGCCGATCGGCGGCCGCTTCGATCGCCACGCCCGCCAGGACGAGGGCCGCGCCGATCATGTCGAGGAAACCGAGCGGGGCGGGCGAGACGGTGGCGGCGAACAAGGGCATGGATATGAACCAGGCCAGGAGCGCCTGCAGTCCGAAGACGATGTAGAGGCTCTTCCAGGCGAACCCCGGCGAGTTGTTCACGCGAATCGCGCGATAGCGCCGGTCTTCCGCCTTGCCCCAGTTGCGGACGATCAGATGGGCAGAGAGGCGGAGCGCCCACAGGGCGACCAGTATCAGCACCAGGGGGGCACGGGGACCGATCACTGGCGCGAGCGCGGTGTAGGCGACCGCCGCGGTGAGGAAAAAGCCGGGCCACAGACTGTCGACGAGGTTGACGTTCTCGCGGGGCAGCGTGATCAGCCAACCGCCGACCGCCAGCGCCGCGCAGACCGCGAGACCTGCCCAGTACGGGCTCCAGTCAACCGGGATGATCACTTGTGCGTCTTCCCTGCCAAATCACCGGCCGAGCGGGCGACCGCACTGGGACGCTCGAAAAGGTAGTGGCTGACCCACCACTGCTGGCCCCTGTCGTAGCCGAAAAGCTCTGCACAGGCCATCAGGAAGATCCGCCACCGCTGCAGCCAGAGCTCGGCCTGATCGGATCCGTAGGTCGCGGCGAGAATCGGCATGATTGCGGCCCGCCGGGCGTCCAGATTGGCGAGCCAGGCATTCAGCGTGCGCTCGTAGTGACGCCCGTCCCAACGCCACCGGCGCACGAGCTTTAGCTGGTCCTGGAAGCGCAGCGGCAGATCGTCGCTCGGCATCAGTCCGCCGCTGAAGAAGTGACGGCTCATCCAATCGGCCGGGCCCTGGTCTTCGAAGAAGTAGGGGGTCGAGCGGTGGCAGAAGACGTGCAACAGGAACCTGCCGCCGGGTGCGAGCCAGTCATGGACGCGCTCGAACAGGACCCCCCAATTGCGCATGTGCTCGAACATCTCGACCGACACGATTCGGTCGAAGCTGCGGTCGGGCGCGAACTGGTTCATGTCGGCCGTGACCACACGGATGTTCGAGAATCCGGACCGCTCGGCGCGGGTCTCGATGAAGCGCCGCTGGGAGTGCGAGTTCGACACGGCCGTGATTCGCGAACCCGGGTATTTCTCGGCCATCCAGAGCGTGAGGCTTCCCCAGCCGCAGCCGAGCTCGAGGATGTCTTGCCCGTCGGCGAGGCCCGCGCGGCCGCAGGTCTCTGCAAGGGCCTCATCTTCCGCCGCGGCCAGATCCGCGGTTTCGTCGCCCCACCAGCACGCGCTGTACTTGGCCCGGGGCCCGAGCACGAGTTCGAAGAAGTCCGCAGGAACCTCGTAGTGCTGGGCGTTCGCAAGGTCCGGAACCGCCGCCACCGGGGCTTCGCGCATCTGGCGCACGAGGGTCTCTTCCGAGCCTGCGGAGAGTTCGCAGTCCGCGGCGCCGATCTCTTTCAGCCGAACGGCCAAAAGGCGGCGAATGCCCTGGCGGACGACGCGGTCGGGCACCAGTCCCTGTTCCACCCAGTCGATGGCGAGACGCTCGGGGGCGGTCATAGCGAATTACTCCCGGTCGCGTTGGTGACCGGCATGGCCGGGAACCGGGTTACCCGCTTGCCTGGGCGGGCGGTAGAAAGTGCTGTTTTCACATTCTGTCCTGGACAAAGAATTGCGATAGGCGGAAGATAGCGTGAGACTCTCGGTAAATCAAGTCTTCTGTCCATGACAAATAGCGTTTCGCCAGCGGATTCATTGCTGAGCATCAGTGCCGTCGAGAGGGACACGGGTCTCTCCAAGGATGTGCTCCGGAAATGGGAGGCTCGCTACGGATTCCCGGTACCGTCGCGGGACGAGAACGGGGAGCGGGTCTACCCCGGAGCGCAGGTCGACCGCCTGCGTCTGGTGAAGCGTCTCCTCGACTCCGGCCTGCGTCCGTCCGGAGTCGTCGGCCAGCCGCCGGAAGTGCTCTCGGATCTCCTGGAGCGCCATCTGCCGAAGTCGGGCGCGGGGCGAGCCGACGACTTCGAGGTGACCTTCCTAGAGGGTCTGCGCCGGCACGACACCCCCGTGCTGCGGCAGGGGCTTAACCGGCTAATTCTGCGCGAGGGCGTTTCCCGCTTTATTCAGCAGAGGGCGAGCAGACTGATCGCGACGGTCGGTGAGGCCTGGGCTCGGGGAGAGTTGGAGATTTACGAGGAACACTTGTTCTCAGAGCTGATGCAAAGCCTTCTGGGGGGGTTGATCGACGACCTCAACGACGAGCGGGGCGCGCCGAGGCTGCTCTTGACCACTCTGCCGGACGAACCGCACGGTCTCGGCCTGCTGATGGCCGCCGCCTTGGCGGCTCTCGAGGGCGCCTACTGCCTTACCCTAGGTACGCAGACGCCGGTGTTGGAGATTCGGAATGCGACGCAGGCCAGGCTCATCGATGCGGTGGCACTCTCCTTCAGCGGCATCTACCCGGCGCGCAAGATACTGCCGGCACTCGAGGAGGTGCGTCAGGGATTGCCTCCAAGCGCGGAGCTTTGGGTCGGCGGCGCTGGAACCGCGCGACTGAGCCGGGTCCCCGAAGGCGTGCATGTCCTGTCCGGGCTCGGTGATGTGGTTGACGCCATTGCCGACTGGCGAGCCCGCCAGTCACCGTAGGGTGGGCTCGGTGTTAGTGTCCACGCGTGAGAGGCGCGTTGTTGATGCCCGCCAGTCCAAACGTACGCGGTTCGGACCCTGCATTGCCAAACGTTGACCGATGCCATCATCGGGTATGCGATTGATGCGGCATCGAACCGCGTGGGCATAGAGACCATGCCCACCCTACCGAGCTACCGAGCAGTTGCCTCTTTCCGATGCCGGGGGTAAAGGCATTCCATTACACGCAACTTTAAGTGTGCGATGTAACATTCTGCCTTCACATAGCTTCTGGAGGCGGCATGGGCTGGGTGGACGACGAGTTTCGGGAGATCGATCTGGGCGACAAGCGTCGGGACCGACGCGCCGTGCGGCTGATCGAGCGGTTGGCCGAGCGGCCGACGGCGAGCATCCCCGGGCCTGCAACGGGTGGGCGGAGACGCAGGCGGCCTACCGGTTGCTGTCTGGGGAGGACTACGACTGGATGGACCTTCTGGAACCGCATCGCCAGTGCACCCGCGCGCGGATGGCGCCGCATCCGGTGGTGCTGTGCCTGCAGGACACCACGGAGCTGGACTTCAACGGCCAAGCGATCGCGGGGCTGGGTCCCCTGAGCTACGAGGCGCAGCGCGGCATGTACCTGCACCCGACCTTCGCCGTGACGCCGGCGCGCGAACCGCTGGGGGTACTGGATGCCTGGATGTGGGCACGCGAGCCCAAGGCCCCGAATGGCACCCGCCCGAGGGTTAAGGAGAGCCTGCGCTGGATGGAGGGTTACGCGCGCGTGGCGGAGCTGGCCGCCGAGCTGCCCGAAACCCGCTTGGTCTATGTGGCGGACCGCGAGGCCGACATCCGGGAGCTGATGGTGCGGGTCCGGGAACTGGGCACACCGGCGGATTGGCTGCTGCGCTCCAAGCACAACCGGGCGCTGCCCGAGGGCGGGCGGCTGTGGGCCAAGGTGCTGGCCAGTCCGCTGCTGGGAGCGATCCGCTTCACCCTGCCCGCGGGCCGTGAGCGCACCGCCCGCGAGGTGCGCCAGGCGCTCTATGCCCAACGCCTCGCCCTCTGCGACGGCCAGCGCGGGCACTTCGAGGTCACCTGTCTCATCGCCCGTGAACTCGACGCCCCGCCGGGAGCCAAGCCAATCGAGTGGCGCCTGCTGACCAACCGCACTGCTGAGCGCCTGGAGGCCGTCGCCGAATTGATCGACTGGTACCGGGCCCGTTGGGAAATCGAGCGGCTGTTCTTGGTGCTGAAGGAAGGCTGCCGTGTCGAGGCACTGCAACTGGCGACCATGCAACGGATTGAGCGCGCCCTGGCCCTGTTCCTGGTGGTCGCCTGGCGCATCGCCCGGCTGATGCGCTTGGGGCGTACCGTACCCGATCTGGACGCCGCCCTCCTGCTCGAACCCGAGGAGTGGCAGGCCGCTTACATCCTCGCCAAGAAACCCTTGCCCACAGCGCCCCCGCGGCTCAACGCGGTCCTGCGCCTGATCGCCCAACTGGGCGGCTTCCTGGGACGCAAAGGCGACGGGGAGCCTGGCGTGAAAACCATCTGGCTCGGCCTTCAGCGCGTCATGGACTTCGCCGCCGGGATCAAATTCGCCAGAGAGGCTCATGGCTTATGAGTTGTGTGTAATGTGATGGGTTTAAGGTCTCCAATGACCCGCGGTTCGAGGAGAAGTTACGTGACGTCGTCGGGTTGTACCTCGATCCCCCGGAGAAGGCGATCGTATTCTCGGTCGATGAGAAGAGCCAAATCCAAGCGTTGGATCGAACGCAGCCGGGCCTGCCGCTCAAGCGCGGCAAAGCCGGCACCCTGACGCACGACTACAAACGCCACGGCACGACCACCCTGTTCGCCGCGCTGAATGTCCACGAAGGCACCGTCATCGGCGAGTGTTTGGCGAAGCATCGCCATGATGAGTTCCTGTCCTTTCTCCGGAAACTGGACCGGGAAGCAGACAACGACCTGGATGTGCATCTGATCGTTGACAACTACGCGACCCACAAGCACCCGAACGTCAAAGCCTGGTTGACCCAGCATCCCCGGTTTCACCTGCACTTCACCCCGACATCAGCGTCTTGGGTGAACCTGGTTGAACGATTCTTCCGCGACATCACTGAGGAACGAATTCGTCGTAGGGTATTCCTCAGTGTGGCGGAATTGAAAGAAGCGATCACACAGTACTTGGAGCACCGAAATGCCAACCCGAAACCCTATCGGTGGACGGCGACTCCCGAGTCCATTCTTGCCAAAACCGACAAAGCTAAAGAAAAGTTAGGTACGGTGCGCTAGGTTTGACGGGAGCCGTTTGGCGTCCGCCCGATGAAGGGGGTCACTGGCCGGGAGGGAGCGGGGACCGTCCTCCAGCAGGTCTGCCGCGCGGAAGCATGGCCGGGTCGATCACGTCAGGCGTAGTGTGAGGTGCTGACGAGCGCTTCGAGGGTTTGTCGATCCGGGTCACTCGGGGCCGAGATCGAAGGCCCGCTTGAGCGGGCGGGCCAAAGGGACGCCGCTCGGCTCAGCGTCACCCAGCCGAGAGGTCGACCAGGATTCGTCCGTGGATCTTGCCGGCGAGCATCCGCTCGAACACGTCGGCGAGTCCTTCCAGGCCGACCTGCTCGCTGGCCATTCCCGCGAGGTCCGCGGGTCGCCAATCCCCCGCGAGGTGCTTCCAGAGCTCCGCGCGGAGCGGGTAGGGTACGTCCACCGAGTTGCAGCCTAGCAGGCTGACGCCACGCAGGATGAAGGGCATGACCGTGGTGTTGAGCGAGTGCCCGCCGGCGAGTCCGATGCTGGCGATATTGCCCCAAGGGACGACGGTACGGGTGATCTGCGCGAGCAGGTCGCCACCCACGTTGTCCACCGCGCCGCCCCAGAGTGCCTTTTCGAGTGGTCGTTTGGCATCGGCCAGGGCGTCCCGACCGAGTATCTCGGTCGCGCCGAGCGCGCGCAGCCACTCGTGCAAATCAGCCTTTCCCGAGATGGCGGTCACCTGATAGCCGAGTTTGGAGAAAATTGCGACCGCCATCGAGCCGACGCCGCCGGTCGAGCCAGTGACCAGGATCGGGCCCATCTCGGGGTGCTGCCCGTTGGTCAGCATCCGATGAACGGCAAGCGCCGCGGTGAAGCCCGCGGTGCCCAGGATCATCGCGCCGCGTGCATCGAGCCCGTCCGGCATGGGCACCAGCCAGTCGGCCGGGCAGCACAGATACTCGGCGTAACCGCCGTCGTGGTCGAAGCTCAACCCCCAGCCGGTGGCGATCACCGCGTCGCCCTCGCGGAAGCGCGGGTCGGCGGATGCCTCCACTACGCCCGCGGCGTCGACGCCCCCTACCAGCGGGAAGGTCTTGAGGATTTTACCCTTGCCGGTGCCGGCCAGCGCGTCCTTGTAGTTGACGCTCGAGTATTGAATGCGGACGAGCACCTCGCCGTCGGCGGGGACCGGCTTGGGCAGGGTCTCGAGAGCGGCGCGGTGACCCTGATCGTCGTTGTGGATACGCAGGCCTTGGTAGGTGGTCATTCTCTATTCTCCTCGGGTGGTGTTTGTTGGGTGAATTTGCCGGTCGAGTGTTGTCGCAGAGTCAGCGTCGTCCAAAGGCGCTTCCGGTCTCTGTCTCCCCGCCGCACAGGGCCAGAGTGAAGGGGAAAAACGGCGCAAGCGATGTGCGGTCGCCGCATTTCGGAGATGCCCTCATTCTGTCCTTCTCCCCGGGGAGAAGGAACGCTCATCGCGATGCCGTTGGTTCGCCCGACGAATGCCCGTTGCGATTCGGCAGTCACGAAAGCTAGACGACCTCCACCGGGATCTTGCCAATCCGGCTGCGCCACTCACGGGGGCCCGTGACGTGCACGGACTCCCCGCGGCTGTCGACCGCGACCGTGACCGGCATATCGCGGACCTCGAATTCGCGGATCGCCTCCATGCCGAGATCCTCGAAGGCAATGAGACGCGACCCTTTGATCGCCTTGGCGACCAGGTAGGCCGCGCCGCCGATGGCCATCAGGTATACGGCGCCGTGGCGCTTGATGGCCTCGATGGCGACCGGCCCCCGCTCGGCCTTGCCGACCATGCCGATCAGGCCGGTCTCGGCGAGCATCTGCTCGGTAAACTTGTCCATCCGGGTCGCCGTGGTCGGTCCGGCGGGCCCGACGACCTCGTCGCGGACCGGGTCCACCGGGCCCACGTAATAGATGAACCGGCCGGTCAGATCGACACCCGGCGGCAGCGACTCGCCGCGGTCGAGCAGATCGACGATGCGCTTATGGGCGGCGTCGCGGCCGGTCAACAGCCGGCCGTTCAGCAGCAGCCGGTCGCCCGGCCGCCAGGTGGCGATCTGCTCGCGGGTCACGCTGTCCAGGTCCACGCGGGTGGCGCCTGCCGCGGCGTCCCAGGCGATGGCCGGCCAGTCGTCGAGATCGGGCGGGGTCAGGGTCGCGGGTCCTGAGCCGTCGAGCTTGAATTCGATGTGGCGGGTCGCGGCGCAGTTCGGGATGATCGCCACCGGCAGAGATGCCGCGTGGGTGGGGTAGGTGCGAATCTTCACGTCGAGGACGGTGGTCAGGCCGCCGAGCCCCTGGGCGCCGATTCCCAGCGCGTTGACCTTTTCATGGAGCTCCAGGCGCAGTTCCTCGATCGGGTTCTGGGCGCCGCGGGTCTTGACCTCCTGGATGTCGATGTTCTCCATCAGGGCTTCCTTGGCCAGCAGCATGGCCTTCTCGGCCGAGCCGCCGATCCCGATCCCGAGCATCCCCGGGGGGCACCAGCCGGCACCCATGGTCGGCACGGTCTTGAGCACCCAGGCGACGAGATCGTCGCTTGGATTGAGGATGGTGAACTTGGACTTGTTCTCGGAGCCGCCGCCCTTGGCGGCCAGGCGCACCTCGAGCTCGTCGCCCGGCACCAGCTCCATGTGGACCACGGCCGGCGTGTTGTCGCCAGTGTTCTTGCGCGCGCCGATCGGTGGGGACACCATCGAGGCGCGCAGTACGTTGTCCGCATTGCCATAGGCCCGGCGTACGCCCTCGTCGACCATCGCCTGCACGCCGAGCTCCGCGTCCCAGCGCACGTCCATGCCGATCTTCAGGAACACGACCACCAGCCCGGTGTCCTGGCAGATTGGCCGATGGCCCTCGGCGCACATGCGCGAGTTGACCAGGATCTGGGCCATCGCGTCCTTGGCCGCCGGCGACTCTTCCGCCTCGTAGGCCGCGGCAAGCGACTGAATGTAGTCTTTGGGGTGATAGTAGGAGATGAACTGCAGGGCGTCGGCGATACTCTGGATGAAGTCGGCTTGCCTGATGGTGGTCATTTGATTCTTGGTGATCGGCGCAATTGGTTGCTGTTGTGGTGCCCGCGCAGTATAGCCCGGTCGATCCGCTGGATTCCGCCGCGTTACGGCGCGCTTGCGCGGACGGTTGTTGGGTCTGTATTATTCCCGGCTCTCGACGACAGGCGCGTAGCTCAGCTGGTTAGAGCACCACCTTGACATGGTGGGGGTCGTTGGTTCGAGTCCAATCGCGCCTACCAAATTCCGGCCGCCAGCTACCAGCCGGGAACTTCCAGCCTTCGGTCATCGCCCCAGCGATTGCCGGCGGCTGGCGGCCCCGGGCTGGAGCGTGGCGGCTTTTCGTTTGTTGCCCGTGCGTCATGTGATCCCTGGTATCGATCACCACTGAATCCCCCGAGGACTTGCCCCGTGCCCCGCATCACCCTTCCAGACGGCTCCGCCCGAGAATTCGACGGCGCCGTGACCGTTCACCAGGTTGCCGCGTCCATCGGCCCCGGGCTCGCCAAGGCGGCCTTGGCCGGGCGGGTCGATGGTCGTCTGGTCGACACCTCCTACCTGGTCGAGCGGGACGCGGCGCTGGCGATTGTCACGGCCCGCGACGAGGAGGCGGCGCTGGAGCTTCTTCGCCACGACGCCGCCCATGTGATGGCGCAGGCGGTCCAGGAGCTCTACCCGGGGACTCAGGTCACCATCGGACCGGCGATCGAGAACGGCTTCTATTACGACTTCGGGCGCGACGAGCCCTTCACGCCCGAGGACCTGGAGCGGATCGAGCAGCGCATGCGGGAAATCGTAAAGCGCGATCTGCCGATCGTACGCGAGGTCTGGGACCGGGAGGAGGCGAAGCGGGTCTTCGGCGGTCTTGGCGAGACCTATAAGGTCGAGATCATCGAGGACATCATCCCGGAGGGCGAGGACGTTTCGGTCTACCGTCAGGGAGAGTGGTTTGACGTGTGCCGCGGGCCGCATCTGCCCAGCACCGGCAAGCTTGGCGACGGGTTCAAGCTGATGAAGGTGGCCGGCGCTTACTGGCGCGGGGATTCGCGCAACGCGATGCTGCAGCGCATCTACGGCACCGCCTGGCGAGACAAGAAGGAGCTCAAGACCTACCTGCATCGGCTCGAGGAGGCGGAGAGGCGCGATCACCGCAAGCTCGGCAAACAGCTCGACCTGTTCCATTTTCAGGACGAGGCCCCGGGCATGGCCTTCTGGCACGCCAAGGGCCGCGTGATCTATCGGCTGGCCGAGCAGTACATGCGCGAGAAGCTCAACGAGTACGGCTACCAGGAGGTCGAGACGCCGCAACTGCTGGACCGATCGCTCTGGGAGCGCTCCGGGCATTGGGACAAGTTCGCGGACGGCATGTTCACCACTCATCTCGACGACCGCGATTACGCGATCAAGCCGATGAACTGTCCCGGGCACATCCAGCTCTACAACCAGGGCCTGAAGAGCCACCGGGACCTGCCGCTGCGGATCGCGGAGTTTGGCGTCGTGCATCGCAACGAGCCCTCGGGCACGCTGCACGGGTTGATGCGCGCGCGCCGTTTCACCCAGGACGATGCGCACATCTTCTGCTCCGAGGATCAGCTCCAGGACGAGGTCGCGACCTTAATCGACATGGTGTTCGAGACCTATCGCGACTTCGGCTTCACCGACATCGCGCTGGCCCTGTCACTGCGCCCCGAGAAGCGGGTGGGCGCGGACGCTCTCTGGGACAAGGGCGAAGAGGCCCTGGCCAAGGCCCTGGACGCCAAGGGGCTCGAGTACCGCGTGCAGCCGGGGGAGGGCGCCTTCTACGGGCCCAAGATCGAGTTCACGCTGCACGACAGCCTTGGCCGCACCTGGCAGTGCGGGACGATTCAGGTGGATTTCTCGATGCCCGGCCGCCTTGGCGCGCACTACATCGCCGAGGACAACAGCAAGCAGGTCCCGGTGATGATCCACCGTGCGATTCTGGGCTCGGTCGAGCGCTTCATCGGCATCCTGGTGGAGCACTACGCGGGCCAGCTTCCGGTCTGGCTCGCCCCGGTCCAGGCGATGGTCATGAATATCACCGATCGTCAGGCCGACTTTGTCCGCGAGGTGTCTAAGACCTTGCGGGACAAAGGCTTCCGCGTGGAATCGGACTTGAGAAACGAGAAGATCGGCTTTAAAATCCGTGAGCACACGCTGCAACGGGTGCCCTATCTCCTCGTTGTAGGTGACCGAGAGGTGGCTACTCGCACTCTCTCGGTCCGTGACCGTAGGGGTCAGGACCTCGGGTCGCTCGGGCTGGAGGACTTTGTCCACCGGCTGGGCGACGAGGTGGCGAGCCGAACCCACTGACGTCCGGATCAGCGCAGGAGACCGCAGCCCGCGGTCGTCGGCCTGACCGGCCGTTTTTTTTATTTGTGCACTGGAGGAATCTGCTATAGCTGCAACAAAGAGAAACCGCGTCAACAGAGAGATCAACGTCCCAGAGGTACGTCTGATCGGCGCTGACGGAAATCAAGTCGGGATCGTGGCAATGCGTGAGGCCATGGAGATGGCGGAGGAGGCTGGTTTGGATCTGGTCGAGATCGTGCCTAACGCGGACCCCCCAGTTTGCCGGCTGATGGATTTCGGAAGATTTCTCTTTGACGAGAAAAAGAAGAAGAACGAGGCTAGGAAGAAGCAGAAGCAGGTTCAGGTCAAGGAGATGAAGTTTCGGCCAGGGACGGACGAAGGAGACTATCAGGTAAAACTACGCAACCTGACGCGTTTCCTCAACGAAGGGGATAAGGCCAAGGTAACCATGCGCTTTCGCGGGCGCGAGCACGCGCACCGCGAGCTCGGATTGGAGCTGCTCAAGCGCGTGGAGGGAGACCTGGCCCCAATCAGCATCGTGGAGCAACAACCACAGATGGAAGGACGCCAGATGGTCATGGTGCTGGGTCCCAAGAAAAAATAGCGCGGCCCTTTATCTGGCGCGCGGTCTTTTGCAAATTGCGGAGTAATGGAAAGATGCCCAAACTGAAAACCAATCGCGGGGCCGCGAAGCGCTTCAAGCGCAACGCGTCCGGTTCATTCAAGTGCAACGCCTCCCACAGGCGCCACATCCTGACCAAGAAGAGCACGAAGCGGAAGCGGCACCTGCGCGCACCGAACACGCTCCACAAGGCGGATGTACGGGCGGCGCTACGGATGATTCCGTATTGCTAGTTGACACTGAAATCGGAGATTCGTCATGCCACGCGTAAAACGCGGTGTTACCGCACATGCCCGTCACAAGAAGATCCTCAACGAGGCCAAGGGTTATTATGGTGCCCGGAGCAAGGTCTTTCGGGTCGCCAAGCAGGCCGTCATCAAGGCCGGCCAATACGCCTATCGCGACCGCCGCCAGAAGAAACGCCAATTCCGCGCGCTCTGGATTGCCCGCATCAACGCGGCGGCCCGGGTGAACGGCCTGTCCTACAGCCGGCTGATCGACGGGTTGAAGAAGGCGGGCGTCGAGCTCGACCGCAAGGCGTTGGCCGACATCGCTTACCACGACGACGTCGGCTTCACCGCGCTAGCGGAACAGGCAAAGGCGGCCTTGGCCTAGATATTCAGTATCCTGCCCGCCCGCGCCCTTGAGAAAAAGGGAAAGGCCCCGGTCTTTCCCTTTTTTGTTGAGATGCGGCGGGGCGGGTAACCTCGACGGAAGACTCTGGAATGACCGAATCGAGCGGTCTCGCAATCGACACCCTGCGCGACGCGGCCCTTCGGGCAATCGCCGATGCAGCGGACCTCGCCGACCTCGACCGGGTACGCGTGCGCTACCTGGGAAAGAGCGGCGAGCTGACGTCTTTGCTGAAACAACTGGGGGGCCTCCCCAAGGATGAGCGCCCCGCGGCGGGTCAGCATATAAACCAGGCGAAGGTTGCGGTTCAAGGTGCGCTCGATGTACGCAAGGCCGCGCTCGAGCAGACGTCGCTCGAGGCACGACTATCGGGCGAGCGGATCGACGTCAGCCTTCCTGGACGGGGCCAGCGGGCGGGGGGGCTGCACCCCATTACGCGCACCCTCCGGCGCATCGAACGGCTGTTCGAGAACGCCGGGTTCGCCGTTGTCGAGGGACCCGAGGTCGAGGACGCCTACCACAACTTCGAGGCGCTCAACATACCCGAGCATCATCCCGCCCGGGCCATGCACGACACCTTCTATTTCAACGGCGACCTGCTCCTGCGCACCCACACGTCGCCGGTTCAGATACGGGTCATGGAGCATCAGGCCCCGCCGCTGAAGGTGATCGCACCCGGGCGCGTCTACCGTTGCGACTCCGACCTGACACACACCCCGATGTTTCATCAGGTCGAGGGGCTTCTGGTCGACGAGCAGGTGAGCTTCGCGGATCTGAAGGGCGTGCTCTACGATTTCCTGACGAATTTCTTCGAGCGAGATCTCGCGCTGCGTTTCCGCCCGTCCTATTTCCCGTTCACCGAGCCGTCGGCCGAGGTCGATATCCAATGCGTGATTTGCGGCGGTGACGGTTGCCGGGTCTGCAAACAGTCCGGGTGGCTCGAGGTGCTGGGTTGCGGCATGGTCTACCCGGAGGTGTTCCGTCATGTCGGGATCGACCCGGAGCGATATCTTGGCTACGCCTTCGGGATGGGCGTCGAGCGGTTGGCCATGCTGCGCTATGGAATCGACGACATCCGGCTCTACTTCGACAACGATCTGAGATTCCTGCGGCAATTCGCCTAGCAGAAGATTTTTTTCGAAACAGTAATAGCCTCGGCGCCGATTTGATACCGAGGTAATGGAACAGGATACCGGGACATGCGATTCAGTGAGGCGTGGCTGCGGGAGTGGGTGAACCCGCCGGTCGATACCCAGACGCTGGCCGATCAGCTCACCATGGCCGGCCTCGAAGTGGACACCGTGGTGCCGGCCGCGCCGGTCTTCAGCGGGGTTGTCGTGGGCCTGGTTCTTAGGATCGCGCCGCACCCGGACGCCGAGAAACTAAGGGTGTGCGCCGTTGATCTGGGCCGAGAAGACCCGCTGCAGATCATCTGCGGTGCGGCAAACGTCGTCGAGGGCATGCGGGTGCCTGTCGCCACGGTCGGGGCACGGCTGCCCGGTGGGCTCAACATCAAGAGGGCCAGGATCCGGGGTGTCGAGTCGTTCGGCATGATCTGCTCGGCGACCGAGCTCGGGTTGGCCGAATCCTCTGACGGCATCCTCCCGCTCCCGGCGGACGCTCCCGTGGGCGAGGATTTCCGGGACTTTATGGCGCTCGACGATGCCTGCATCGACATCGACCTGACCCCGGACCGCGGTGATTGCCTGAGCATTGCCGGGGTCGCTCGCGAAGTTGGGGTGATCAACCGCGCCCCGCTGACGGTTCCGGCGGCCAAGCCCGTGGAGCCGACCATAGCCGACCGGTTCCCGGTCAGGCTGGACGCCCCTGAGGCGTGTCCGCGCTATGTCTGTCGCATCATCCGAGGCATCGACCCGGCCGCCGAGACCCCGCTCTGGATGCGCGAGCGGCTGCGCCGCGGCGGAATACGACCGATCAGTCCGGTGGTAGACGTCACCAACTACGTGCTGCTTGAGCTCGGACAGCCCATGCACGGGTTCGATCTCGGCCGGCTCGATTCGGAGATCCAGATCCGGATGGCCGGCGCCGGAGAGCGGCTTGCGCTGCTCAACGGCGAGGAGGCGGTGCTGCGCCCCGATACCCTGGTGATTGCCGATCGTGAGCGAGCGGTCGCGCTGGCGGGCATCATGGGTGGTGCCGGCAGCGCCGTCGAGGCCGGGACCCGCGACATCCTGCTCGAGAGCGCCTTCTTCGACCCGGCTGCGATCAGCGGCAAGGCGCGCGGCTATGGGCTGCATACTGACTCGTCACACCGGTTCGAGCGGGGTGTGGACCCGGGGCTTCAGACCCGCGCCATCGAACGGGCGACCCGCCTGCTGCGGGACATCGTCGGCGGTGATCCGGGTCCGGTCGTCGAGGCGATCGCCGAGGCCCATCTGCCGCGCCGGGAGCCCCTGATGCTGCGCGAGGCCCGCGTCGAGCAGGTTCTGGGGTTGCGTTTACCCACCGAAACCATAGCCGACATCCTCGAGCGGCTGGGCATGGCCGTTGAGCGGACCACGGAAGGCTGGCGGGTGACACCGCCAGGCGCGCGTTTCGACCTAGTCCATGAGGTGGACCTGATCGCCGACATCGGTCGAATACACAGCTACGACAATATTCCGATCAGTCACGCCAACTCCGACGCGGTAACCCGGTCCGCCCCGGAGACCGCGTTCGATCTGGACCGGGCACGCTTCGCCCTCGTCGACAGGGGTTACACCGAGGTCATCACCTACAGTTTCGTCAGTCCCGAGGTTCAGGCCCTGGTAGACCCGGAGACTGAAGGGCTGGCGCTGACGAACCCGCTGAGCGCGGAACTGTCCGTGATGCGAACCCGCCTGTGGCCCGGCCTGATTCAGGCGGCACGCTACAACCACGCGCGGCAGCAGGAGCGTATTCGCTTCTTCGAGTCCGGCCTACGCTTCCGACCCGGCTCGGACGGACTCGCGCAGCAACCCGTCATCAGCGGACTGATGACCGGTCCAGTCTGCCCAGAGCAGTGGGGCCAGCGCGCGCGGGACGCTGACTTCTTCGACCTCAAATCGGACGTCGAGGCGCTATTGGCTCTGACTGGGGCAGAGGAACGCTTCACCTTCGTTCCCGGCTCGCACCCGGCGCTTCACCCCGGCCAGACCGCCTGCGTCGAGTGCCTGGGCGCACCCGTGGGGCTCATCGGCATGTTGCACCCCGCGCTGACCTCGAAGCTTGACCTCGGCGGCGATGTCTTCCTGTTCGAGCTCGAACTGGATCCGTTGGCCACGGGGTCGATGCCGAAATTCGCACCGATATCCCGGTTTCCGGCGATTCGCCGGGATATCGCGATCGTCGTTGACCAGGGCGTCAGCTACGCGGAAGTGGCGCGTTGCATCCGCTCCGCTGCCTCGGATTTGCTGCGCGATCTGATCCTGTTTGACGTCTATGCAGGCGAGAATATAGATTCGGGGCGAAAAAGTTTGGCTTTTGGATTGATTTTGCAAGCTTCTTCTCAGACACTAACGGACGAAGAGGTGGAAGGTACGGTTTCGCGGGTTCTGGCCCGCCTAGAATCTGATCTTGGGGCACGATTGAGGGATTGAGGTATGACCTTGACCAAGGCCGAAATGGCCGAACACCTGTTCGAAGAGCTTGGCCTGAACAAGCGGGAGGCCAAAGACATCGTCGAGATGTTCTTTGAGGAGATACGAACGGCGCTTGAGCGAGGTGAGCAGGTCAAGCTTTCCGGATTCGGAAATTTTGACCTTCGGGAAAAAAAGGAACGTCCGGGCCGGAATCCGAAGACGGGTGAAGAAATACCGATAACTGCCCGTCGTGTTGTAACTTTCCGTCCGGGTCAGAAGCTCAAGTCGCGGGTGGAAGCCTATGCTGGAAATGAGCGATAGCGAAGAGGACCTGGGGACCGGCGAACTTCCGCCGATCCCGGGAAAGCGCTACTTCACGATTGGCGAGGTCAGCGAGCTGTGCGGGGTCAAGCCGCACGTGCTTCGCTATTGGGAGCAGGAGTTCCCGCAGCTCAAGCCGGTCAAGCGCCGCGGCAACCGGCGCTATTACCAGCGCCACGACGTATTGATCGTGCGCCAGATCCGGAATCTGCTCTACGACCAGGGCTTCACCATCGGCGGGGCGCGCCAGCAGATGAGCGGCGAGGGCGCGAAGCACGACCTGAACCAGACTCACCAGGTCCTGCGGCAGATACGCCAGGAACTCGAAGAGATCCTTCACGTGCTGCGCCGCTGAACCGTTGACAGGTTCCGGAACGGAACCTATGCTGACCGATCCTAACGGGGCGTAGCGCAGCCTGGTAGCGCACCTGAATGGGGTTCAGGTGGTCGGAGGTTCAAATCCTCTCGCCCCGACCAATAAAAACAAACAGTTATAGATACAACGAAAGAGGGGCAAGTGCCCCCTTTTCATTTGTGTCCCCCCTTTGTGTCCCCCCAGTGGGAAAAGGTCCCCCCGGGCCGCTATTCCCTGGTGCCGTCAGACGGGCAGCCTCCGATACGGCTTGCGGGCGGCCATATCGAGGCGTGTGGCACCTGTCGGCCGCACCACCCGAAGTGTCGTCGTGCAGATGTTTGTCTGCGCAACACCGATTTCTCCTTCGCTGCAGCCCCACCCCCTTCAGGTTCTCGGGGGAGTGGACAACCGTCTGCGAACCAGAATGCTCAAAATCCCCGGTTAAGCCCCATGGCGTCCATGGCGGCATCTCGCCTTCGAGATGCATCCACACCGAGATTCTGTCTCCGCGGCAGAACCGCCCTCCCAGAAGTCAACCCCGTAATAAGCCCGTGCAGTGAAATCTTTCACCCGCATGGTTTGTGTCTTCAGACCTTACCCTTAGGCTAGGAAGGCGCGGCTAGTGCAATGGTCAGTTAACCCACACTGACGCTGCCATCCAAACGTAAGGTGCCCGTCGCGCAGCCAATTCGCCGAAAGACGCACCCGCCGGTGCCCAGAACGACCGAGTTCTATCGCGCCTCCGGCGGCGGCCGCCGCGCTCACCAGCAATCGGCTGCTGCTCGACGGCCCGGAAGCTGGTGTGTCGGGTAGTACGGGAGACGGCAGCCGTCTAGCAGATCAGGTTCGTTGGACGGCACCGGCAGTTCGCAAGACGGCTTCGATACGGCGATTGATTGAACCGTGATCGGGCTGCGCTGACGCCGGATACCGGCAGCAGGTTCAACAGACCGTGGAGCGCCTGCGGTCGCCGTCCCGTCCGACCGGCGCCCCAGTGAAAGTGTCGTTGACTGGGTGCGGAGCTAGGCACGGCCCGCAGGTGGGTAGAGGCTCAGATCGCCCCGCTCCTCCGCCACTGCGGCGACACCGGGGGTGCCGCAAGTGCTGACATGCGAGTCGATTCAGCACCCCGCGCACGAGGGGGGAACCACTGCACACCCAGGTACGAGCGATGCAACACATCAGGCTTTCGGTGCGATGCACGATAGAAGAGGCGGCATACCCGGCGAGGCGATCACCCACCCCGCGCCACTGCCATCGGCTAACACGTACTCGGTCCCTGTTTTCGCGGGACAGACGCCGATGCCACGGTACTCGTTACTGCGCAGCGAGGCCGGCGCGACAGTTCGTAGACGACCCACCGCCGCCCTGCGGCCCCTCGACGAACGCGCCCTTGGTTGACTTCGCGAGTTCGATGATTGCGCGTCTGTCGGTGGCTACCGCAGCCCCGCCTAGGCGTTTCCGTCTTGTCCCACGTGTCCAGAGCCTTCGACAGGACCGCCTGAGTTGAGCCGTATTGCACGAGATTGGGCCTGGGCGTTGCGGGTTCCGCCACCGCAAAAGCTCGTGATTCTGGCGCTTGCCGAGCGCGCCGACGACGGTGGGAAATGCTGGCCCTCGCTCACGCACCTGACCGTGATGACCGGCTTGGTGCGCAGCACGGTCGCGCTCGCCCTGATCGGGCTTGAGGACGCTCATCTCATAGTCAGAGACCGGGGCGGGAGCGGAAAGTCGACCCGGTACCGGCTGCTCATCGAGGGACCCGGGGTTGCACTGGGTGGTCGGCGCGCCGCACCGGACGGCCAGGGAAACACGCGTGGGGATAGTCCCGGAAGCGAACGTGGTAGTCCGCCGGCCGGAACAGTACATGGCTCCCGTGCCGGACTAGTTGCCAGTCCGGGAGACGGACTAGTCCGGGGGACGGTAGTCCGCCAGACGGAACAAGGTAGTCCGCGAGACGGACCAGGTAGTCCGGCGGACGGACTAACGGTAGTCCGAGAGACGGACCCTAACCGTCATAAGAACCGTCATAGAACCGAAAGTGAACCGTCAGTGTGTGGCGACGACACGGCGCACCGCCCAAAACCACACAGCCGATCGCTGGAGGAGGGCGACCCCCATCCCGCGGGACTGGCGACCCGGCGATCGGGTCTTCGCCTGGGCTACGAAGCAGGGCATGACCCGCGACTGGGTCGAGGCCCAGATCGACGAGTTCCTCGTCTACTGGACCGACACCGGGGAGGCGCGCAAGAGCTGGGACGCGACCTTCATCAACCGCCTCCAGGCCCTGCGGGCCAACCAGCCGAACGAGCAAGCCCATGAACCCGAGCCCCGACTCGCCGACAAGGACTACCTCATCGGAGCCACCCCGCTCGATCAGATCCCCTGGCTCAAGCCCGCTGCCGTCCGCTGAGGAGCTGGCCGCGGTCGGCCAACGCGAGGCCGTCCGGCTCGCTGCCGAGCGGCGCCGGGCGGCGCAGGCGGACCTCGAGCGCGCCGTGGGGCGCAGCGGGATTCCGCGGCGGTTTCTGGATCGGACCTTCGAGAGCTACCTGGCGGCCACGGCCGCGCAACGGCAGGCGCTGGAGGTGTGCCGCGCCTACGCGGACGGCTTCGAGCGGATGCGCGAGCGCGGAGGCGGTCTGCTGCTCCTCGGCGGACCGGGCACCGGCAAGACGCACCTGGCCTGCGCGATCCTGGCCCAGGTGATCCACGCCGGTCACACGGGACTCTTTCTGCCGGTCTCCGGGGCCCTGCGGATCATTCGCGACGCCTACTCGCCGCGGGGGCAACGCACGGAGACCGAGGCGTTGGCGCTGCTCACCGCCGTCGACCTGCTGGTGCTCGACGAGGTCGGGGTGGCGATCGGCAACGCGTCCACCCGGCGCGCCATGCTCTTCGACGTCCTCAACGACCGCTACGGGGAGCTGCGCCCCACGATCCTGATCGGCAACCTCACCTCCGCCGAGCTGGAGCGCTACCTGGGGGAGCGCATCATGGAGCGGCTGATGGACCTCGGCTCGGCCATGGTCCCCTTCACCTGGTCGAGCTACCGCCGGCGCGGCTGAGCGTGTCTGGAAGCACCGCAGGGCGACGGGAGCGCCACGCGTCTCGTCCTGCGTCGCCAGAGGCCGCGACTCCGATCCCGGAAAGATAGCGTTCGTTTGACAGCCTATCGCGGCGGTGGCGTCCCCGACCGGGTGCGACCATCGCCCCCATGCGTGCCCTGCTGTCCGCCCTGGTCTGTCTCTCGCTGGCGCTGCCGCCGCAGTCGGACGCGGCCGGCTTCTACTTCCGCGAGCAGGAGGGCTGGTTCTGGTACGAGCGCGAGCCCGAGCAGCCGCCGGCGCCGGAGCCACCGCCGCCGCCCGAGCCGACCGCCCCGCCGCAGTCGCCCCTCGCCGAGACCGCACCCGAAGGCCCCAAGCCCCTCTCGGCCGAATGGCTGCGCGAGCACATCGGCGCGTACCGGGATGCCGCCATCGACGACCCCACCCCCGAGAACGTCGCCCTCTACCTCTACCTGCAGCGGGTGGCGCTCGACAAGTCCAGCCGCTTCGCCGCCGCCACCCAGCGCGCGGTGCAGCGCGACCCCTTCCTCGACGAGATCACCCAGCGCCCCACCGCCACCTTCGCCGCGAACCTGATGAACCGCCAGACCGGCGACCACCGCGACGCGGTCCTGCAGCGCATCGCCGAGCAGCGCCGGCGTGCTCTTCTTCTTCCGCTCCGACTGCCCCTACTGCGAGGCCCAGGCGCCGCTGCTCAGGCTCCTGGAGAGCCGCTACGGCTTCGCCGTGCTGCCGGTCTCCCTCGACGGGGCGCCGCTCCCGGGCGGGGAGTTTCCCCAGTTCCGCCAGGATCGCGGCCAGGCGGAGGCCCTCGGCGTGGTCTCCACCCCGGCGCTCTTCCTGGTGCGTCCACCCGATGCGGTCGTGCCCCTGGCCCAGGGGCTCCTGTCCTTCGCCCAGCTCCAGGAGCGCATCGTCCTCGCGGCGGCCGAGGCCGGCTGGATCGGCCCGGACGAGTACACCCGCACCCGCCCGGTCACCGCCGATCTGACGCTGGACCCGGGCGCCCTGCCGGCGGCTCTCCCCGATGACCCCGCCGAGTTGCTGGCGGCCCTGCGGGCGCTCGCCCGCGCCCAGGCCGTCCCGGCGGCCGAGTGACGAGGTATCCCATGTCCGTTCCCGCCAAGACTCACCGTCGCCTGGCTCCTGGTGCTCGCGCTCTCGGCTCCCGCTGGCGCCGCCGATCCCCCGGGCTGGGGCATCGGCAACCAGATGACCAGCCTGTTCGACACCCTGCTCAACCACACCGAGCCCACGGCGCATCTGGGCCAGCGGCGGGGCGTGGTGACCGGGGGCTCGATCAACGCCCGCAACCGCATCATGAACGAGTCCCTGTGGCACTTCGTGCCGCCCTCGTTCAACGCGGGCTGCGGCGGCATCGATCTCTTCGCCGGGTCCTTCTCCTTCGTCTCCGCCGAGCAGTTCCAGCAGCTCCTGCGCGCCATCGCGGCCAATGCCGCGGGCTACGCCTTCGAGGTCGCCCTGGGGGCCATGTGCAAGGAGTGCCTGGAGACCATGGAGACCCTGCAGAAGAAGATCCAGGCGCTCAACCAGGGCTTCGCCAACTCCTGCCAGCTCGCCAAGGGGCTGGTGAACGACGTGGCCGACGCCTTCGACGTCAAGCACAAGGACAACACCTCGCTGCTCGGGCATGGTCAAGGGCCTGGGCGACGTCTTCGAGACCCGCTCCTCGGCGGGCGGCGCCGACCCCATCGCCCAGGTCAGGGACAACGTCCCCGCGGCGGACAAGACCCGGATCGAGGGCAACCTGGTGTGGCAGGCGCTCAAGCGCAAGGGCGCCGCGGGCTGGTTCCTGGCCGGCGAGGACACCCTGCTGGAGGCCATGATGAGCGTGACCGGCAGCGTCATCGTCGGCCCCCCCGAGGACGCCCCGGACGGGCAGGGCCCCAACCACCGCATCACCTATCTGCCCGGCAACCTGCTCAAGGCCGACCGATCTCCTGAACGGCACCCGCGACCGCGAGGACGCCGCCGAGCACGCCAATGCCTGGCCCCATCGCCTGCGCCTGTACCAGTGCGGCCCGGCGGGAGGCCCCATCGACCGCAGCGAGAACGGCTGTCTGGAGCCCTCGGTGCGGGAGGACACGGTCAACGGCATGATCCAGCGGGTCAAGGACGTGCTGATCGGCGTGCGCCCCTACGCCGCCGGCACCGAAACCCTCGGCCTGGTGCAGAAGTTCCGCCTGGGGCAGGGGGCGGTCACCCCCGCCGAGCAGGCCTTCATGCAGTACGCCCCCAACGGGCTCGGGGCCGGCATCCGCACCCTGGCGCGCCACGACGAGGGCATGGCCCGGCTCTTCGTCGAGCAGGCCGCCCCGGTCATCGCGCTGGAGCTCACCCAGGTGATCCTGAACGACCTCCTGTTCGCCGTCGAGCAGGCCGCGGCGCTCAACGAGCACGCCTACGCCAAGCAGCTCCTCACCCAGATCGAGCACGCCCGCGCCCAGCTCTACCGCGAGTACGCCGTCCTCGACGACCGCTACGGCAACCCCCAGACCCTGCTCGCCTACTACCAGGGGCTGGTGGAGGAGATCAAAGGGCGGCGCTACTACGGCATCGAGCAGGCGGCGGCCGCGCCGGCCACCCAGCAGTAAGGGAGGCGCACCGCCATGTGGGAGATCTACTCCATCGGCGACTCGGCCTATCTGGCCGCCATCCTCAACGCCGTGGCCATGATCAGCGGCACCGGGGACTTCCGCCAGCTCGCCGGGGTGGGCTTCCTGCTCGGGGTGCTGCTGGTCCTGTTCCAGGGCATCCTCCAGGGCGGACGGGGCATCCGCTTCCAGAACATCCTGCTCGCCTGGCTCCTCTACGCCCTGATGTTCGGCCCCACCGCCCGGGTCGCCATCGAGGACGCCTACTCGGGGGCGGTGCGGGTGGTGGACAACGTCCCCCTGGGACCGGCGGCGGTGGGCTCGCTGATGTCCAACGTCGGCTACGGGGTGTCCCGGCTCTTCGAGCAGGCCTTCGCCACCCCGGCCATGACCGACACCGGCTTCGCCGATCCCCTGCAGACCCTCATGAGCGTGCGCAAGGGCACCCTCTCGCGCATCGCCCTGGGCAGCGCCAACAGCCCCACCCCCGGCGCCGACATCGAGCGCTCCTTCATCAACTATGTCGCCGACTGCACCCTCTACGACGTCGACATCGGCACCCGCTCGATCGACGACATCCTGCGCGACCCGAGCTGGGACACGGCGCTGCGCAGCGACCTCAACGTCCCCACCACCGAGCTGCTGATCGGGGGTGCACCCCAGCTCCTGCCCTGCGACGCGGCCTGGACCGCCCTTTCCGACTACACCGCCGTCGAGTTCGCCCCGGCCCTGCTGAGCAACCTCCAGGCCCAGATGCGCCTCGCCGCCCCGGGGGACGTGACCAACAAGGTCCAGTTCGCCCTGGACGCCATCGCCGGCGCCGGGGTGGACGCCCAGAACTACATGGTCATGACGGCCATGGTGGGTTTCCTCGAGAAGGGCATCGTGCAGACCCACGAGAACCTCGGCCAGTGGGAGCTGGCCGCCACCACCGAGCAGGCGGCCCAGCAGCGCAACGCCCAGTGGGCGGCGGAGCAGACGCTCTTCACCCGCATCGTGCGCCCCATGATGACCTTCTTCGAGGGGCTGATCTTCGCCATCACCCCGCTCATGGCCTTCACCATCGCGCTCGGTCCCGCCGGCATCGCCATGACCGGCAAGTACCTGCTCTTCGCCCTGTGGATCCAGCTCTGGATGCCGATCATGGCCATCATCAACCTGTATCTGCACATGGCCATCGCCCGCGACCTGGACGCCCTGCAGAACATCGCCGATCTGGACGTGCCCTCGATCCTGTCCCTCTACAAGCTCGACTTCCTGCTGCAGGACTATCTGGCCACCGGCGGCATGCTGGCGGCGAGCACCCCGGCCATCAGCCTGATGCTGATCTACGGCAGCGCCATCACCGCCACGCATCTGGCGGGACGCCTGCAGGGCGGGGACTTCATCGACGAGAAGATCAGCTCGCCGGACGTGCTGCGCCCGGCCCCGGCGCTCGCCACGAGCCCCATCCTGGAGCATGCGCCCCTGCGGGGGACGACCACCACCGGCGCCGACAACGTGCTCTGGCGCGCCGACGTGGGCCAGAGCGTGCAGCGGGACCTGAGCTCGAAGGAGCGCCTCGCCCAAGAGGCGAGCCACCAGCTCACCAGCGGCCTGGCCTCGGTGGCGGCGAGCTCGGCGGCACGCTCCGGCGAGACCTTCGACGGCCGGGCCATGGGCTGGAGCTACGAGAGCTCGGGCAGCCAGACCGACCGGGCGCTGCTCCAGGAGGCCGAGAGCCTGACCCACCGCTATGCCGAGAGTGGGCTCAGCTCCCAGCAGTTCGCCGCGGCGCTGTCCGCCGGCATCGGCGCCTCGAACAAGTCCGACCGGGGCGCGCTGACCGAGGCCATCAAGGGCGTGCTCAGAGGGGGCGGCACCCTCACCGGCACCTACGCCACCAACGAGCAGCTCCAGGACCAGATCGCCGACGACATCGCCCGGCGTGTCTCCAGCGACCGCGACTTCTCCGCCCGCCTGGCCGAGGGGGTCAAGGCGGACCTGCAGTCCGGTGCCCGCAACGTCTTCGCCGAGCGCCTGACCCAGGAGGAGCGCTCGACCCTGCAGGAGCAGGCGACCGACACCCTCTCGGCCGCGCGCAGCCTCGAGCGCTCCGAGTCGATGGCCGAGCGCTTCGGCACCCTGGGTAGCTACCGTGCGGTGGAGATCGGCCACGCCGTCGCCGGCGACCCGGCGCTGATGGACCGCATGTACGACCGGCTCGATCGGCTCGGACTCACCGGGGACCACCAGCGCCTCGCCAGCTCCTGGAGCTATGCCGATGTCTTCGCCGACCGCGAGCAGGCCAAGGCGGCGGCGGGCATGGCGCTGCTCCTGGGCTACGGGGAAGGGGATCGGGTCCTCACCCCGCAGGAGCAGCAGACGGCGCGCGAGGCGGGGTTCGGCATCCTCGCCGATGCCTTCGGGGGACCGCGGCCGCACGGTATCGCCCCTGGACGCAACGCGGACCTGGACGGGCGTGCGCCCGGCTATGGTGCCGCGGGCGCCGCGGTGGACAGGGGGAGCCTGAGCGATCCGAGATCCGAGACGGAGCGGGCTGCGTCGGCGAGGTGGCCGACCACCGGCGCCTGACGCGGGAGCGGTACGATCCGACCGAGGTGGATCGCTCCCATGACCGCCACCGCGGAGACGCGGCGGCCTTCGGCGCCGGCGCCAGCCAGGACATGCGCGCGCAGAAGCGCGACCAGTACGCCCAGCTCATCAAGGAGCAGGCCACGCTGCCGCGGCCTTATCCCCAGATCGCTGCGGATGAGATCGGCGGGTTTCTCACCAAGTTTGCGCAATCCGGGGCGTTGGCCAGGGCCGGACTGAACGGCATCGTCGAGAAGTTCGGACGAAACAGCTTGAGCGAGACGGGGAGTAAGTTGGAAGCGCTCGAAGCGGCTGGCAGCGGCTGGCAGGAGGCACGCGAAGCGCTGATCGAGACACGCATGGCCCAGGTGCGCGGATACGGGCTGACCGACGAGCAGATGACCTACTTCAGGGCCGCGAACGAGTCGTTCTTCCCGGCCGGGATCCACGACATGCTGGACACGGAGGCGTCGCGTAGTCGGGAGGAGGCCAGGGCGGCACTGATTCGGGCCGAGGGCGAGACCGGGGAGCACATCGCCGAGCTGTTGACCCGATCGGCCATCTCCCAGGACGACACCTACTTGCGCACCATCGGCGCCTACAATCGGGCAAGCACCGGGGGCGCCCCGGTTTCCCCCCCTCTGAGCCAGCACAGCGTCTCCGGCGGACAAGCGGGGGCCTTGCTCGACCTGATCGCCACCCCGGAGTCCCGCGGCAACTACAACGCCTGGTACGGCGATGCGGCCCAGGACCGGCTGGACCTGGCCGCCCTCACCGTGGACCAGGTGCGCGATCTCCAGGCCGATCTGGTGCGAACCAACGGCGGCTCGGCCATCGGGCGGTACCAGCTCCTCGACGACACCCTCGACGGCCTGGTGGACCGCCTCGGCCTGAGCGGGACGGAGCGCTTCACGCCGGCGCTCCAGGACCGGATGGCCCTGGAGCTGGCCCGGGACGCGGGCATGGAGGATTGGATCGCTGGGAGAATCAGCGACGAGCGCTTCGCCGCAAACCTCTCGCAGGTCTGGGCGGGACTGCCGCAGAGACGCATCGAATCGAGAGCTACTACGAGGGGATCCAAGGCAACCGAGCGACGGTGGACTGGGATACCGTCATTGCCTCGCTTCGTGAGATTCGCGGAGGCCGGGCGTCGTGACACGCGCGGGACCTCGCGCCGAGTCACAGCCTAGATGCGGACCGCCGTGCCCGTGTAGACCGGGCGGGACACCTGCCACTGTGACCCGTTGGTCTCGTAGGTGCCGGTCGTCAGCCGCGCGTCCACGACAGCGTTCGCTCCAAGCTCCAGGGCCGCTTTCAGCATCGAGTAGAGCGCCTCCTGCTCGGCAAGCTCGAAGTCCAATCGAGAGCTCGCCTCGATGTCCGAGATGCCGCGCACCATGCCGAGTGTCTCCCGCACCTTGTCGTGCGGTAGATGGGTGAAGACTTTGACCTTGGCTTGCAGGGACTTCAGCGCCTGCGCCATGGCGGGCGGTCTGGGATCGGGGCGGACGAACCGGCGGATGACGCCTTCGAGGATCACGACCGCCAGCAGGCACCCCGGCTGATGGACACCGAATCCCTCTCCCGTGAGCAACCAGGCCATCGCGTCGGCACTCATGGCGACGGCGATGACAACCTGAATCCCCCGGAAGAAAACCTCGTCCGAAGACATGGCCCTCTGCGACCGCGACCGAGTGGCTATCAGCCAAAGGAGGGCTTCGACCAGCGCGACGATGGCTATCGCGAGGATCGCGTTCGTTGATCGCCGCCGCTGGCTTGTCCGCGAAATAGAGGGCAAGTGCATCCTTCACGATCCACAGGGCGAGGATGGCCTCAAAGACCCGGGCGATGATCTTTCCGACGGACATGGCGGCCGATCTTTTGGGGCGGTATCGATGGTGGCGTCGCGGCAGGATGCCGACGAGCGACCGCCGGGAACGTAGCACACGGGCGGGATTTGGCAAGAGCTAGCGCGGTGGACGCTCAAGGTGAGGAGGGAGCGCGTCCACGCGTCCTGGCGGGGTCGGGGCTGAGTCTCCCCCTCAGCAGGGAAGAACCGCCACGTCGTACTTGGCGATGTTTGGACCCCGAGAGATCAGGGCACCAGTTCCTGGACAGCGTGCTTGGCTCGCCGAGCGCCCAGAGCAAGGCATGGGTGTCGACCAGGAAGCGCATGCTCAGTCGGTCATCCCGAGATCGCGGGCGATGTCCTCTGGCCAGACATCGAAGTCCTCGGCGATGCGGATTCGGCCCTCGAAGAGCCCCAGGCGACGGTTCGCGGCCCCTGGCTCGTACCGGTGATCCGTGCGACGGGGTGCCCCATGCGGGTGACGATGATCTCCTCGCCCCGACTCGCCCGCTCGACGACCTCGGAAAACTTCGCCTTGGCTTCAGTCAGGTTCAGGATTGCGGACATCTTGGCTACGAAGTAGTCAGACCTAGTCAGACTATAGTCGTCTGCGAAGTCCCGCACAACACGGCTATGTGAAGGTTGAAATCGCAGCGCGAAACGATTCGCCGTCTTCTGTCCCTTTTGCGGCTGGCTTTCCATCCCTTCACGTCGCGAGGTGCCATGCGATCTGGCAGAGCGTCTCATCTGGGCGTTGCTCATCGTCGTCGTCGATGTCGCGGCCTTTGCGGTGCCGCTCGCGGCGCTGCTGATCGCATACGTCCTGCTCGCCCGGCCGGCGTGGTTTCGGGAGTGGGTGGGGCGGCTATACGACGAGGCGCCGCGGTAGGCGGGCGCCGGGCAAGATCGAAGTCTTCGCCTGGGCCCACGCCCGTCGTCGCAAGACGAGGTCGGCACCTTCACGCCGTCCTGAGTGTCTGAGTGACCCGTGAACGGAGTATTGAGCTTTGGCCTGCTCTTCGCGCTCACCGCGGCGCTGGTGCCGGCGGGCGTGCATCTGGGCTTTCGCGCCCGCCGCGTGCGCGAGACCGGGACGCCGGCCGGCTATGGACTCGCCTTCGAGGCGGTGCGCATCCCCACCGTGCGGGGCCGTCACCTGTTCGGCTGGTTGCTCCCGGCCCCGGACGCCGCCCGAACCGTCGTCGTGCTGCACGGGTGGGGCAGCAACGCCGAGCAGATGCTGCCCATCGCCGCGCCCCTGCGCAGAGCCGGTCTCAACGTGCTGCTCGTCGATGCGCGCAACCACGGCGGGAGCGATTCCGACACCTTCTCCTCGTTGCCACGCTTCGCCGAAGACCTGGGCCAGGCGATCGCATGGCTCAAGCGTCACCAACCGGGGCGCGCCGAGCAAATCGCGGCGCTTGGCCACTCGGTTGGCGCCGGTGCGGCCCTGCTCGAGACCTCGCGCAACCGCGACATCGCGGCGGTGATCAGCATCGCGGCCTTCGCCCATCCGGCCGAGGTGACCGAGCGTTACCTGCGCCGTTTGCGCCTGCCGCAGCCCATGACCGTCCTGGTGATCCGCTACGTGGAGTGGCTGATTGGATACCGCTTCGCGGCCATCGCGCCGATCAACACCGTGTGCCGCATCGCCTGTCCGGTCCTGCTGGTGCACGGGCGGGATGATGAAACCGTCCCGGTCGACGACGCACGTCGCATCGCGGACCGATGCCACGCGTCCCAGGTGCGCCTTCTGGAGATCCCTGGAGCGGGACACGACTCCACGGACCAGATCCAGCGATACGCCGGGGAGCTAGTGCGCTTTCTTGATACGAGTTGGGCGGTGCGTGTCTGACACAGCATCCTTAAGCCCCGCTTCCAGGATGGCATCTGTCTCGATGTAGGCGAGTCTTGGGACCCGGCGACCCGGACCAGTCGCGGGGTATCGCCCTGGGGCTGCCGGGTCCGTTTCGGGAGCGGACACTCAGGGGAGTCCGTGCCGTGGACTCTTGTACGCCGGAGATAGCCGAGAGCCTGTCCGCGGCCCAAGTCCCAGAGCGGAAAGCAGACATTCGCACTGGGGCGGCCAACGGCGGTTGGGTCCCAATGGACTAAACCGCTACGCGGTAGGGGTACGTAAGCTCCGACCAAGGCAGTAAGAAAGCGGGATGGGTCTGTCCCGTCTAGAGGTTTGAGGTGCAGTTCGTCCCGAGAACGCCTAGGCGTTGGCAGTGGGAGAGAACTAGGAGACGGACCACTTCAGGCGAACACCTACACATTCATGAGATCCATCGTGGGTTACCTGCGAACCGGCCAGACCGGTTGTTGCGACCACATCGGCAGGCCCATTCCCTGCCGCGGCAGCGGACAGGACGGCGAGTTTCGCAAGGGCATGCCTTGGCCGATGCCCCGTTTCGCACCGCGGGGCGTCCTCGTCGAGGACCGGCTGACCAGTTTCGGGTGGAGCCGGAACGCCAATCCCGCGGAGTATCCGCTGACCTGGCAGGAGGCCCTGGATTTCGTCGCCGACAGGAATCGGGAAGGTTGGCTCGACCACTCGGATTTGCGCCTGCCGAATCGGCGCGAGCTGCGAAGCCTGTTGAGCTTCCAGAGTTGCCGCCCGGCGCTTCCGCAGGGGCATCCCTTCGATGCAGTGTTTCCGAGCTGGTACTGGACGTCGACATCGGTGGTCTCGGCGCCGAACCATGCCTGGTACGTGAACCTGGACGCCGCGCGCACCTTTTTTGGCGGCAAGGACCAGTCCTTCCTCCTCTGGCCCGTTCGCGGGCAGAGCGGCGTGTTGCAGAGGACGGGTCAGGTCAATTGCTCCGACGCGGACGGGATGCCGCGGTCGTGCCAGGGGACAGGGGAGGATGGCGAGATCCGGGCGGGCCGTCTATAGCCGGAGCCCCGTCTGATCGCGACAGAGGCGGGGTTGCAGGACCAGGCGACGGACCTGGTGTGGCATCGCGATGCGGATGCTGGCGCGGGTCCGGTCGATTGGGCAGAGGCCTTTGCCGTTGTTGCCTCGCTCGGCGGCGACTGGCGGCTGCCGAGCATCAATGAGCTCGAGAGCCTGGTCGATTGCGGCCAGCACGACCCCGGCGTTGTCCCGGGAGCATAGGTCCTCGGGCGTGCGCCAAGGCTACTGGTCGTCGACGACAAGCCTTTTCGAGCCGGATTGGGCGTGGGCCCTCTAAACCGAGAACGGAGGCATCGGCGTCGGCCAGAAGGGTGGCCGGCATTTTCATGTCTGGGCGGCACGGGAAGGCTTCGGATAGCGCCATGCCGGCGGTCGAGGATACACGGGGCGAAGCGAAAAGCTCGAAGGCCTTACGCAAACCGCGTGTCCTTCGCAGAGAAACACGTTTGCGAGGAATTTGCCGACCATGAACGAGACGAGCGCCCGTTACGAGCTCCGAGCCTTCGCCCAGGATTTCGGTATCGTGGAGGAGGCGATACGCCGCGATGGGGGGGAGCCACGCTATCGGGAGAGCCTGGAAGTCTACCTCATGTCCGCCGGCAACGACGAGAACAACACCAAGGTGCGAGGCGGTCTCCTGGACATCAAGGTGCTGCTCAACCGCGACCGGGGCCTGGAACAGTGGAGTCCAAGGCTGAAAGAGGAATTCCCGCTTACGCGCCAGGCCATCCTGGGTGAGGTATTCCCGGCGTTTGGCGTGGAGGTACCCGAGCTGAAGCGCGACGCCTATTCACTGGAAGAATTCCTCGGCGGCGTCATCCATCCCCATCGCGACCTCGCGGCGGTCAGCGTGCTCAAGCAGCGGTTCGGTTTCGACATCGACGGTTGCACCGTCGAGTTGGGAAATTTGTATATCAACGGCGCCTGGATGCGGACCGCCAGTCTCGAGTCCACGGACGCGGACTTGGTATTGCGGACACGCACCCGGGTACATCTCGATCGATACGACAACGTCAATTACCTGCTCGCCATCAAGCGGGTGATCGGCATGGCGCCACTGCCGGCCGGCGCTTTCTACCGCGCGTGCTGAATATCGAAAGAGGCTGAATCAATGGGCAAAGAGATCGAACGCAAATTCCTGGTCGAGGGCTATGCCTGGCGTTCGCTGGGACATGGGACGCACTATCGGCAGGGATATCTGTCCACCGTCAAGGAGCGCACCGTGCGGGTGCGCACCATCGCCGATACGGGATACCTCACGGTCAAGGGTGTCACCACGGGTATCGCCCGCGCGGAATTCGAATACGAGATCCCGCTCGAGGACGCCAACGCGATGCTCGACAATCTTTGCGATCGGCCGCTGATCGAAAGGATCGTTACAAGATTCCCTACGGAGACCATACTTGGGAGGTAGACGAGTTTTTCGGCGACAACGCCGGGCTCATCATCGTCGAGGTGGAGCTTGAGAGCGAAGACGACGCACTTGAGAAGCCGCAGTGGATCGGCCGGGAGGTCTCCGACGATCCGCGTTATTTCAACGCGAGCCTCATCTCGGATCCCTACCGGAACTGGGCTGGGAATGCGTAGCCGCCGCCCCGCTTACGATGGCGACGAACAGTTGTCTGCTCAGTTCGGGGTTGCCAGCAGAAGGCGCGCCCGGGCAGGGTGGGGGGCAGAAACCGGCCCCCGGGCGAGCTGGTCGGAGCACCGAAACCGGAAGCCGCTCCAGACCCAAGACGACACGCCGTAACCCGTTCACCGTTGGGCTTGCGGCATCGCGGTTCTCAGTTCCGTTCGTCGAGCCCGCAGCCCGCAAACCCATCGGCATAGGCGCATCGGGCGTGCTCGGTCATGCGCTCGAACAGCCGGCGGCGTGATTCGCACATCCGCCCGGTGTATTCGTGCCCGGCCGCGAGGCCGGCCCGAACATCCCGGTGACCGATCGGGACCCGACCGTTCGGGCAGTGGTAGCGCTCGATTAGCCCTGCTGGCGCATCGCCGAAACGCACCTGGACGTAGGGGTCTTCTTCCGTTGACGTCCTCAGGGCGGTGGTTGGCGATGACGCAGTCGTCGGAGAGTACGGCCGTCGGCACGAGGAAGCCGAGATTAGCTCTCCTGCCAGTGCAGGGCGGGCATACCCCCTTCGATTGCAATGGGCGCAGTCGTTCAAGCGTCGCAGACTGGCCAGACCGTCGGCATCCATCGGTGGTCGGTCTATGGGTCGTCGCGTCCCGCGGCAATGCGCGATCAGGGCCTCGGTGGCTCGCTGCTGCGCGTCGGCATCGCCGCGCGGCCAGGACCAGCCGACCAGCGGACCAGCGGAGCGTGTAGGTCGCCGTTGACCGGGCGGTAGACATGATAGCGCTGGCGGCCATCCGCCAGCACCTGGGTGCCGCGCAGGTCGGCCACGGTCCAGTCCCGCTTGTCCACCGCCGTTGAATCCAGATACAGCGCCGCCTCGGCGGGCGGTGGGCCCGAGGCGCGGAAGTATTCCGTGCGGTCGGCACGGGTCGCGGGGCAGCACCAGCCGCCAGCCGTCGCCGGATCCGGCGCGCTCCGCATCGATGCGCCGGCCGTCTGGGACCTTGAGCCAGACGCGGGGCAGGTCGTCGCGGGACTGCTTGGTGGGCAGATGGATCGACGGGACCATGCGGGCGAAACCGTTTTTCTCCTAGTAGCCCAGCGGGTCGGCGATGCACTCCTCGCGCAACTGTCCCGCGCTCGCCGTCAGCATCGAGGCTCCGCCCGCAACGGCGGTGGAAAGGCGCCACAGGCGTCGTCCGGTTTCGCGGTGGAACATCGCTAAGTTGGGGGACCGGCGAGCCACCTCCAGCGATGAAGACCGGAAGATCGCCGGGCTGACGGGACGTGATGAGGTTGCCGTCCGTCACGACCTCCTGATCGAGGCAGCTCGCGCCGGCGGCCTTCAGCTCCTCGGCCACGGACTGGTAGCTGGTCATCCGGCGTCCTTCCACGAGCCCGCCGGAGATCAGGATCTGAGGGCCGTGGCAGATGGCGGCGATGGGCTTGCCACTGTCGGCGAAGGCGCGCGCCAGGGCGAGAACGGTTTCGGACTCCCGCAGACGGGCGGGTGCCTTGCCGCCCGGCAGGAAGAGCATGTCGTAGTCGGCGGCGTCGGCATCGGCGACCGCAAGCTTCGCCAGCACCTTCGTGCCCTTTTTGCCGGCAATGATTTCGGTATCCAGGGAGGCGATATCGACGTCGACGTCAGCCTGCTCAAGGGCCTGGACTGGCTCGGTCAGCTCGCTGTCCTCAAAATTGTCGGCACTGATTACAAGTACGCGCATGGTTCTCTCCTGGCTTGCAGTGGCATCTGTTCCAAATGCGGATCGCGAAAACGATGCTTTTGCGCCATCCCCATTGTTCTGGTGTTTCGACCGTCGCGGGTAGAAAAGTCGAGCGACCGGGAACGGAACAAGGGCGGCGATCATTGCGATGCGACCGGAGGCATAGCGTCGCCTTATTGGGCGCTTTTCTCCGTCTGCATCTCCACGGGCCGGTGCCGTTGAAGGATCTCCTTTATCTCCGCCTCGACAACATCCCCCAGCAACACCTGCACTTGCGGTTTGCTCTCGTGAGTACGGATCTTCTCTCTCGGAATGCCGGTCGAGGCCAAGTCGTCGACCACATTCGTCACGGTGGTTGATGAATCGTAGACGGCGGTAATGATCTCGGTCATGGCTGTCGCTCCTTTTGAAATGCGTAGTGAAAGCGGCCCGGCAGGAATCCCGGGCCGCGCCGGATGAGCCAGTCCCCGGATTACGGATTCGGCTCCAGGAATATGCTGATCAAATGCCATCCTGGCAAACCGGCCACTGGCCGTTGAGAAACCTGACGCAGACAGCGTGCCAGCCCAAAAGGCCTGGGTGGCCCATGCGCGCGCGATGCAATAGTGACTGCCGCAGGGCGCGTTCTTGTTCGCGGTTCTTGCGCTTCGCGTGTGCTCCGTTGCGGCCGACGAGCAGTCGATACCGGTGGATTCGAGCCGCGCATTGGGGGATTTGCCCCAGGAGCGGGTTCTGAGACCCAGGATTGGAGCGCGCTTGAGCAGGGCAGGCCTGGTCTGGGCGTCTGGAGTCGGCGGTTTGTGCGGCGCGGGTCTTGCAGGCCGTCGATTAGTCGCCGCAACGGCTACGGGCCGGGGCCCTAGCGACTATCCCGAACCGAGTCAGCTCTAGTTCTTCAGTCCGGAGGGAACAGTGTCCAACAAGAGTGCGAGTCCGTGGGTTGCCGCCCTATTGCTCGCGGCGACCGCCACGGCAAATGCGTCGGACGAGGTGGCCAAGCGCGGAGAAACGTTGCACGTCGAGCATTGTCTGCGTTGTCACGATACGAGCGTTTACACCAGAGAGGATCGGGAGATCCAGGACCAGTCCCAGCTCGAGGCCCAGGTCGCCCGGTGTGCCGCTGGCCCGGCCGACGTGGACTGGGACAGGGAACAGATTCAAGCCGTCGCGCGCTATCTGAACGAGGCGTTCTACGGTTTCTAGGCGGCCGCTCGTTCAGATGGTCGTTCCATTTCCGATGCTGGTATCCCCCATTAGATATGCGACAGGCCGCGAGCGTGACTCCGGCGGGTAGTCCCGGTCGCGGCCGGTTCTCGCCCGGCCTGATCCTGGGCGGAGCGTCAGACCTCGGCCAGCAAGCCGCGTGACAGGAGGCAGCACTATATTCTTCAAGCAGTTCTATCTGGAAAGTCTCGCACACGCCTCCTACTTCGTCGGCTCCGAGGAGACCGGCGAGGCGCTGGTGCTGGACGTGCGCCGGGACGTGGAGACCTACTTCGAGGAGGCGCGCAACCAGGGGATGCGCATCCGCTATGCCAGCGACACCCATCAGCACAACGACTACCTGCCCGGGATCTGCGAGCTCCCACAGCGGGGCGACATTCAGCTGCTGGCGGGCGCGCGATCCGAGCTCGGCTATCAGGTCACACCCATGGCAGACGGGGAGCGCCTGGAAATGGGCGAGGTGGTGCTGGAGTTCATGCACACCCCCGGCCACACCCCCGAGCACATCAGCCTGCTGCTCACCGACCGCTCGCGCGGCGATGAGCCCGCGATCCTGTTCTCCGGAGGCGCCCTGTTGGTCGGGGATCTGGCCCGCCCCGACCTGCTCGGCGGCGAGGAGGAGACCCGCCGCAACGCCGGCCTGTTCTGCGAGACCGTGCAGAGCAAGATCCTGACTCTGCCGGACTTCGTCGAGGTCTATCCCACCCATGTCTCGGGCTCGCGGTGCGGGGGCAGCATCGGTAGCCGGCTGTCGACCACCATCGGCTACGAGTGGCGGCTGAACCGGCTTCTCGCCCAACTCTCCGACACCGAGGGGTTCGTCGGCCAGTGCATGGACCTCAAAGACCTGCCGACCGTCCCGCCCTACTGGCCGCGGATGCGCAAGCTGAACAGCGCCGGTCCGCCGCTGCTGGGCGTGCTCGCCGACCCGCCCCCGCTCGGGGTGGACGAGTTCGAGCGGATGCGCCAGGACGGCGCCATCGTGCTCGACTGCCGTTCCCCGGAGGCCTTCTCGGCCCATATCCCCGGGGCCCTGAACGTCGGCGTGGGCAACGCCTTCCCCACCTGGGCGGGCAGCGTGCTGCCCTATGAGGCCCCGCTGATCCTGGTCCTGGAGCGGCCCGGCGACCTCTGGGAGGTGTGCTGGCAGCTCCTGCGCATCGGCTACGACCTGCCCAAGGGCTGGCTCGCCGACGGCATGTTCGCCTGGCGCACCGCCGGTATGCTTATCGACGTCCTGCCGCAGTGGACCATCTGGCAGCTGCGCCGGAATATCGAGAAGGACCGAGATCTTATGGTCCTGGACGTACGCCAGCCGGCGGAGTGGAGCGACGGCCATATCCCCGAGGCGGTCCACATCACTGGCGCCCAGATCGCCAAACGCGCCGAGGAGATCCCGACGGACCGTCCGGTGGCGACGATCTGCGGCAGCGGCTACCGCTCCTCCGTTGCGGCCAGCGTGCTCAAGCGCCGCGGCCACAAGGAGGTGTTCAACGTCCTTGGCGGCATGACCGGCTGGGAGCAGGAGAAGCTGCCGGTCGCTCGATCGTCAGACCAACCGGGAACGGAATAGGGCCGCATGTCGCAACAACACCCGATCAACATCCGCCTGATCGATCATGTGGTCGTACGCGCGGCCCACCTGTCGAAGATGGTCGCTTTCTACCGCGATGTCCTTGGTTGCCGGCTCGAGAGAGGACCCGGTGAGATCGGCCTCGCGCAGCTTCGCGCCGGAAATTCGTTGATCGATATCGTCGATGTGGCCGGCCCCTTGGGTGGCGAGTCTGGATGTGTCCCTGTACCGGAGACATCGAACATGGACCATTTCTGCGTTGAGATAGAGCCCTGGAATGTCGAGGCTATAAGGGCGCACCTGCGCCGCCATGGCGTCGAATCTGGTGATCCGGTGATGCGCTACGGGGCCCTCGGCAACGGTCCTTCGCTGTACATCGAGGATCCCGAGGGCAACCGGGTCGAGCTCAAGGGACCGCTGCAGCCTTGAGTCGCCGCGGTCGATCGGGGCCGGCAGATCTAATGACCGTGATACGCCGGACGAGTGCTGACGCTCCAGCTCACACAGGGGTAGAGCTTTCAGATTCCGCTAGACTTGCAGCCTCGGCGTCTCTCCATGGCCGACGAAAATGCGTGCACCAAGGTTCAGCTCGATTGCCCTCGGTCGGTTTTCGAAGGCGATTCCTGCTGTCGCCTCACATAGTTTGCGTACTGCATGTCTTCGTCGGCGATGTGATCGATGAGCCAGTCCTGGGCAACCTCCAACGCGCGATCGGCCAGGTGCTGGCTGGGACCGAAAACCCGGAGGTCGTCATCCAGGTGCTCCAGATTCTCGAAAAAGGCGGTGTGCAGTGCCCTATGCCCCTCCAGGTGCGGGTATCCGTGCTTGCGCATAAAGGCCTCCTCGGTCCGAAAGTGCCTTTCAGCGTAGTCGCGGAGAAATGCTACGGCCTCCTCGACGCCATGCTCGCCTTCGCAGTTCAGGATCTGGTCATACAAGCGATGTGCGGCGTCAAAGAACCCCTGGTGCTGCCCATCGATCTCGTCGATGCCGATCAGGTAATCGTCCGACCAGTCTTTCATCCTGTGGTCCCCGCGTTCTTCGAGGCGTTTCCGGGTTTGCGCCGAGCTCGCCGAGGGGGGAGGGCAGGACTCCCTGCACGGCGTCTGGTGCCTGATTCAATCAGTCGGTCAGCGTTGCAAGATCGCCAGCGCTCGATCAATTTGGGCATCGGTCATGTACGGGATGCCGGTGACCTCCGCCGTCTCCCGATTCGCCGCCATGAGGTCGGCGCGGGAAAGCTCGTCCAGCGCGAATTTCCTCGCCCCTGCCATGAACTGCTGCAGCCCGCACGCGAGCTTGTCGGCGTAACCGTACATGGCGACGGCGCCAAACGGGATATTCTCCATTTCCGCCTCGCCCACCTTCGAGCGGACGGCCTCCCACCCGGCAAAGATCTGCTCCGGGTACTTGCCGATGGTCTTGACCGAGGACGGCAGCTGCTCCCAGTGACCGGCGATCGTCGCGCGTCTTTCGGGTTTGAAGACCCCCTCGATGTTGCTGCCTAGAAAGCCGGGAATCATCGGCGCGCGCCCCATGCAGACCAGCCTCGAATAGGGTGCGCAGAGCGCCAGGGCCTTGAAGATGTGGTCCTCCCTGGCGAAGCCTCCGGCGAGCGAGATCGCCGGTGGCGCGATGCCGCGGCCGGCCAGGATCTGGCAGAACTCGTGGGTCTTGGCGTGCAGCGGCAGGGAGGGGACGCCCCAGTGTTCCATCATGTTCCAGGGGCTCATCCCCGTGCCGCCCCCCGACCCGTCGATGGTGAGCAGATCCAGCTTGGCATCGGCCGCGAAACGGATCGCCATCGCCAGTGCCTCCATGCCGTAGGCGCCGGTCTTCAAAGAAATGCGCTGAAAACCGAGCTTGCGCAGCCTCGCCACTTCATCCATGAAGGCCTCGCGCACCTGCTCGACCGCGCTCAGGTCCGTGGCGCCGAGCCGGCTGTGCCGCGCGAAGCTGGTAACGGCGCGGTTTTCATAGGCCCTGCGCACGACGGGATCGGTCGGGTCCGGGTCGACGACATAACCGCGCTCTTTGAGAAAACAGGCATAGTCGATGTCGGTGACCTGGATCTCACCGCCGATGTCCTTGGCGCCCTGGCCCCACTTGAGCTCGACGATAACCTGATCCCCGTGCTTGTCGATAAGGTACTCGGCCACCCCGTTGCGGGTGTCCTCGACGTTCATCTGGACGATGATCGCGCCGTAACCGTCGTAGTAGCGCAGGAATGTCTCGATACGCCGATCGAGCTCGGGTGCGGACCGGGTCCTTCCGTTGTCGATCACGGCTTCGGTGTCGATGCCCACGACGTTCTCGCCGACCACGATCGGAAAGCCGCACAAGGCGGCTCCGACCGCGAAGGAATCCCAGTACTTCGCAGCGATGAAGGTCGATCCGAGCGCCCCGGTCATGATCGGTACGCGGCACTTGGTCCTGATCGTCTGGCCGAAAGACGTCTCGACGTCGACGTTGGGGAAGATCCGGTCATCCGCGCTGCTCGACAAGCGGCCATCGAGGCCTTGGGCTCCGTAGGCGTAGCCCTGGATGCGCAGGGCATGATATCCGACGCCTTCGGCGAGGATGTTGGCGGAGCCCGCCGTGGCGTTTCCGAAGTTGCGAGGGTAGAGCAGCTTGCGTCCGAGAAGCGAGGATAGCCAGGTTTCGCACTTGCCCTTGCAGTCAGCAGTGCACAGGGTGCATAGACCGGACTCGCAGGGGTTTCCCCGATTGGTGGTCCCTAACGCGTCGTTTTGTTTCGGTGTCTGATACATATCCCATCCTCGTGGTAGCACCGGCAAGCTGCGGACCAATACAAGCCGCGCGCGAGCTCAGAGTAAACCGGCCAAACATCCGGACATTCCGGAACATACCTCTAGCTCCGCCGTGCTGGCTACCCTTTCCATCCACGTGAGCACCGGCTCGGATGACGGGCGCCTACGCCGCCCTCTGGTAGTCATGGTGGAGCCCACCGAGGATCGGAAGCCCGACGACGTTCCTGCCGATCTCCGAGACCGACCGCGACTCTGCCAGGGCCGGTATCCTCTGAAACAACCCTTGATGCGGACGGGCACTATTGAAGTAGGTCTCAACATACTCCCGCAGTACACGATGCAGGTGCCGTTCGCTGAGTATGACCACGTGGTCCAAGCACTCCCGACGCACAGATCCGAGGAAGCGTTCGCAGATGGGGTTCAGATTGGGAGAGCGTGGCGGGATCTTCACGACATCGATGCCCGTCCCCTCGGCCACGGCGTCGAATCTTCTTCCGAACTTGTCATCGTTGTCTCGGATGAGGTACGTCGGTCCGTCACCGTATGGCGTGGCCTCCCGAAGTTGCTGGGCCGCCCAGGCGTCGGTAGGGCAGCGGGTCACATTAAAGTGAACGACTTCCCGCGTGCCGTGGACCACGAAGAAGAACGCGAAGATAGGACGGAACAGGACGTCGTAGAGCTGCAGGAAGTCGCATGCCCAAATGTCGCAGCTGTGGTTTCCGACGAAGGTGTTCCAGCTCTGGCCCCGTTTACCGGGTGGCCGTACCCGCCTCATGTACTTCTGAATGGTTCGTTTACTGACGCGAATGCCCAGCTTCAGCAGCTCGCCTCGGATGCGTTCTGCGCCCCAGAGCACGTTGTCCTTGGCCATCGCCTGGATGAGCGTGACGACCTCCGGCGCGAGTCGCTTCGGCTGACCACGGGGCAGGGACTTTCGTCTCCAGACGATCTTGAAGAGGTCTCGATGCCAGCGCAACAGCGTCTCGGGGCTGACCACATGCAAGGCGTCTCGCCATCGGCGGGTCAATCGGGCCAGGGCGAGTAGGAGCACGCGGTCGTCGCGGTGGAGTCGAGGCCGCTTGATGCTGCGACGCAGCACGATGAGCTGCTGACGCAGCAAGGCGTTCTCCGCCATGAGCTCCGATCGCGTACGGGTGAGATCGCCGGCGGCGCCGATCATCAACTTCGCCCCGGAGCGTGCCGGACGCAGCAGGCGCCGGACCGCCCGCCCGAGGGCGATGATCAGGGCAGCGACCAGGTTCGAGTCCACAGCGGCTCCGTGAGTTTCCGACGCCAAAGAGGTTGGTCGATGAGAACCGGTCCGGCCAACTCGAGTCAAGGCCTGCTGCCGTGGACTTGATCTGAGGGCCATCGGCGCCGCAAGCCTTGGATTTCTCAGGCGGATGCGAAGGGTAGCCAGGACGGGAGATCTCCGTCACCGAGAACCACATCAAGCAGCTCCACCGCGACCTGCTGCGCTACAGCGACAAGGACGTGCGCCACCGCGGCGCGTACAAGACGGCCTCCAACAGCGTCGCGGCCTTCGATGCCGACGGCAACCAGGTCGGCGTTGTCTTCGAGACGGCGAGCCCCTTCGAGACTCCGCGGCGAATGGCCGAGCTGGTGGATTGGTTCCGTCAGGCCCAGCAGGGCGCGCTGCATCCCCTTATTTCCATCGGTATCTTCATCGTCGTCTTCCTGGAGATCCATCCGTTCCAGGACGGCAATGGACGCCTGAGCCGGGTGCTGACCACCTTGCTCCTGCTGCGGGCCGGCTATGCCTATGTCCCCTACAGCTCGCTGGAGAGCGTCATCGAGCAGAGCAAGGAGGGCTACTACCTGGCGCTGCGCCGCACCCAGGGGACCATCCGCACCGAGGCGCCGGACTGGACCCCCTGGCTGACCTTCTTCCTCACCGCCCTGCAACGCCAGATGCGGCGACTGCGCGGGAAGGTCGAGCGCGAGCGTCTGCTGCTCGCCAAGCTGCCGGAGCTGGCGGTCCAGATCCTGGACCACGCCCGCGACCACGGCCGCGTCACCATCGCCGATGCCGTCACCGTCACCGGCGCCAGCCGCAACACGCTGAAGCTGCACTTCAAGACGTTGCGCGAGCGCGGGTCTCCTCGCGCTGCATGGCCAGGGCAGGGGGGCCTGGTACAGCCTGCCGTAGCCAGGGCAAGAGCGCAGCGGCGCGGCCGGACGTTCCCAGGCCGGAGCATGATCCCTGTGGCATCCTGTGTCGATCACAAAGCCAACGGGTCCTCTGCAAAGAGCGGCTTGGTGTCTGGGCTGGAAGAGCGATGCTTGTCCCGCGGACACCGACCCCGCGAAGATGCCCGGGCGCCGTGACCATAGTGGTTGTATTTCTCGTTTGTCCGCTATACTTAGCGTGGAAGACAAACGATAGAGCACCATGCAGACAGACACCCTCACAGACCCTCGCTCCGACAGCCTGTCCGAGCGCATCCACCAGGCGCAGATCAGCCTGGAGTCGCGCCCGGATGCGGCCGCGGTGTTCGACCGTGCCACGACGGCCTTCATGCGTGCGCTGCTGTCGCTGCGCGACGAGCTCAGCGCCGCCGGGCGGGACCGCCGGCTGCTGGCGCAGGACGACAAGACGCTGCTCGCCGAGCTGCTGATCCAGGCCCTGCGGGCTGACCCTCTGGTGTCCAAGGAGCTTCGGCTGCGCCTGCGCGGGCAGCTCGCATTGCGTTCCCTGCTGGAGCAGGGCGGAGGCGCCCTGACTGCCGCGGAGGTGGCGGAGCTGCTCGGTATCACCGAGGACGCGGTGCGCAAGCGCGCGCGCCGCGGCAAGCTGCTGGCCCTCCCGCGGGGCGGGCACAGCGTCTATCCAGCCTTCCAGTTCGATCTGGACCGTCGCTGCCCGGTCCCGGGGTTGGACGCCGTCCTTGCCCTGCTCGACACCGATAGCGCGCCGGCCAAGCTGCGCTTCTTCCTGACGCCGGATGAGGACCTGGGGGCCGCCACCCATCGAGGTCCTGCGGGAGGGGGATCCCGACGCGCGGGCGCTGGTGGAGCGCAAGGCGCGGCAGTTCGGTGTGCAGCTCGCCGCTTGATACTCTTGGGTGGCCTGACCTGGTGCGGCTCTAAACGGATCGCCTGATCGTGGCAAGGAGCCGGCCGTGACCCTCCCCGCGCCGCCCGCTGGCGGCCATGACAAGCTGCGCCTGCTGCGGGTGCCCGCGGGCCAGGTCTGGTACCGCATCGGTCACCGCCGGCATGGAAGCGCGCTGCACTTCTCGAAGGGCCCGGACGCCCGCTGGAACGATCCGAACGGCGACTACGGTGTCCTCTACGTGGCCGACCGTCCCGAGACCGCCTTCGCCGAGACGTTCGGGCACGCCCTGATGAAGAGCCTGCCACCGGCGGCGGACAAGTTCGTCACCCTGGTCGAGCTTCAGGAGCGGCACGTCTACCGTATCCGGTCCGACCGGGGGCTGACCCTCGCCCTGTTTCACGGTCCGGGACTTCCCGCCCTGAATCTGGACGCCCGCCTGCTCACCACCCTGGACTACCAAATCTCCCAAGCCTGGGCCCGCTGGGCGTTCGAAGCGCCCGCTGCGCCGAATGGTATCCGCTATCCTTCCCGCCCTCTGCCAGGCAGGGACAACACGGCGCTGTTCGACCGCTGCCGCGACGCGCTGAAGGAGGCGGGCATCGCGCAGCGTCTCGCCCTCCTGCAGGGGCTCATGGATACCGACGGGACCGTGGGGTGGGGCAGTCTGTCGGATCTCAGCTACGCGACCAGCAGCGCGCAACTCGCCCGGGACGTGCAGGGGCTGGTGTGGTCTCTCGGTGGGATCGCTAGGATCACGAGCAAGATCCCCGTCTACACCTACCGCGGTGAGCGCCGACGGGGCAGACGCGCCTACCGGGTCCATATTCGCCACCCCAGGCCGCGGGATCTCTTCGCTGACGCCTCCAAGCGGGACCGCATCGTCGGTGAGTACCAGTACGCCAACTCCCTCAAGCTCCGGATCTGCGCGATCGAGCCGGCGGGGGAGGCGCCCGCGCAATGCATCGCCATCGACCATCCCGATCACCTATACCTGACCGATGGCTACGTGGTGACCCACAACACGCGGCTGTTCGATCTGCTGGTCACTCAGGCCGTCCTTCGTGGCGAGGCGGTGGTCATCAGCGACCCCAAGGGCGATCAGGACCTCAGGAACGCCGCCGAGCGCGCCTGCCGGTCGGTTGGAGAGTCAGGACGCTTCGTCCACTTTCACCCCGCCTTCCCCCAGGACTCCGCCCGCATCGACCCCCTGCACAGCTTCAACCGCGCCACCGAGGTGGCGAGCCGGGTGGCCGCCCTGATCCCGAGCGAGACCGGCAACGACCCCTTCAAGGCCTTCGGCCAGATGGCCATGTCCAACGTCGTCCAGGGCCTCCTCGCCGTCGGCGAGCGCCCGAGTTTGGTGACCCTGCGCCGCTACCTGGAGGGCGGCGCCGAGTCCCTGGTCGAGCGCGTTCTGGTGCGCTACCTGGCGGAGCATGTGACGAGCTGGGAGACCGAGGCCAAGCCCTTTCTGCGCCAGGCCCGCGACACAACCGGCCGAGTGGCGGGGCTGGTGCGCTACTATCGCGAGTCGGTGAGCGCGCGTCATCCCTCCACCGTCGTCGACGGGCTCGCCAGCCTCTTCGAGCACGAGCGGGTGCACTTCTCCAAGATGATCGCCTCGCTCATGCCGATCCTGAACATGCTGACCTCGGCGGACCTTGGGCCGCTCCTCTCGCCGGATGCGGCCGATACACGAGACACGCGCCGGCTCACCTCCATGGCCGAGTGCATCGAGCGCGCCCAAGTGGTGTATCTTGGGCTCGATTCCCTCTCCGACAGCATGGTCGGCAGCGCCATCGGCTCCATCCTGGTAGCGGACTTGGCCGCGGTGGCCGGGGACCGCTACAACTACGGGGTGGGCTTGAAACCCGTCAACGTGTTCATCGACGAGGCCGCCGAGGTGGTCAACGACCCCTTCATCCAGCTCCTCAACAAGGGCCGCGGCGCGGGTCTGCGCCTGGCCGTGGCGACCCAGACCTTCGCCGACTTCGCCGCCCGCACCGGCAGCGAGGCCAAGGCGCGGCAGGTGCTCGGCAACATCAACAACCTGATTGCGCTGCGCGTGCTCGATGCCGAGACCCAGCAGTACGTCACCGACAGCCTGCCCAAGACCCGCCTCAAGAGCCTGCTGCACACCCAGGGCAGCACCACTCATTCCCCAGAACCCGCTCCTCTACACCGGCAACGTCGGCGAGCGCCTGGGGGAGGAGGAAGGGGACCTCTTCCCGCCGGCCCTGCTCGGGCAGCTGCCGAACCTCCACTACCTGGCCGTCCTCGCCGGCGGGCGCATCGTCAAGGGGCGCCTTCCGATCCTGGGCGCGCCGAAGGGGACCGCCTGATGCCGACCAAAAAAGACATTACTCCCGAGGGCGCGAGCCTGCTCGCCGCGGCGCTTGCCGAGGTGCGTCCCGCCGAGGCCGGGATGCTGCGCGACCTGGAGCTCGACTGGCCCGGAAGCCGGGCGCTGCTGGCACGACTCGGCGTGGCGCTGGCCGCCCAGGAGCCCGAGGGGGCTCATCTCGTCCTCGGCAAGTGCCTGAGCGGCGGGCTCGGCGCCTACCGGGCCGCCCGTCTTGCACGCATCGGCGACCAGGCGCGCTTCGCCGCCTTCGTGGCAGGCATCACCGAGGCCCTCGCGGAGTCCCGCCAGCAGGCACTCGTGACCGATGCCTTGAGTCCTCTGCAGGCGCGCGCGCTGCGCCTCGCCGGCGAAGGCGATGGCTGAGGCGGGCAGCTACAGCGAGGCGCGCACCGGCAACTGGCTCTGGGCGCTGCTGGTCGGCGCTATCCTGCTGGTGATGGAGCTGATTCTCTTCGCCGCCCTGGTCCCGGCCACCTGGTCAGAGCGCGTGCGTGCCACCGAACTGGCCTGGCTGCAACACGGCCTCGGCCCGAGTACGGCCAAGGCCGTCGTCGAGCGTGCCGAGCAATGGTACGCCGCCCTCTTCGTCGAGCCGGGGCTGGTCGAGACCAGCTACCGCATCACCCTGCCGAACGACGAGGACGTCCAGCGCGCCGGCGCCCTGTCCCCCCTCGCCACGCTGCCCCTGTGGACCTGGGTTGCCGGTCGCCTGGAGGTCATCTGGGCGGCGTTCCACCAGGCCCTTCAGCGGCTCGCCATGCTCGCCGCCTGGTGGCCGTTTCTCCTGCTCCTCCTCGCCGCCGCCTGGGGTGACGGCTGGGTGCGGAGGCGCATCCGCCAGGCGGGATTCGCCTACGCGAGTCCCCCTCGCGCATGCCTACGCCCTGCGTGGGATTGTTGTGATCGCGATCGTGCTGGGTCTGGTGCTGTTTCTGCCGGTGCCGCTGCCGGTGCTCGGCGTCCCCGTCGTTGCGGCGCTGATCGGACTCTTGGTGGGCGCGACCGTGGCCAATGCGCAGAAGCGCTTGTGATCATCGGGTCGGATCAGGCGCCGCCCGTCACCCCTCGGCACCCACCGCCTCCAGCAGGTCGGGGCTATCGTTGCGGGGACTGTTTACCTGCCGGGAGACGGGATGCATCGTCCAGGCCGCCGCATTGGCCGGCTTCAGCATGGCCAGCAGGCCGTCCGCGTCCTGGTTGCCGGGATCGAGCCACGCGGCATGGTCCTCCCGCCCGAGGATGACGGGCATCCGGTCGTGGATCTCGCGCACCAGCGTGTTGGCGTCCGTGACGATGAGGGTGCAGGACTCGATGGTGTCGCCCTCCGGGCCGTGCCAGCGTTCCCAGAGTCCCGCCATGGCGAACGGCTCGCCCCCCGCCCTTCGGATCAGGAACGGCGTCTTGCCGCCTTTCCCGGCCTTCCACTCGTAGAAGCCCTCGGTGGGAACGAGGCAGCGTCTGTGTTTGAAGGCATTGCGATAGGCGGGCTTCGATTTGACCGTCTCCGCCCGCGCATTGATCATGCTGTAACGGCTGTCCGGTCCCTTGGACCAGGCCGGAACGAGTCCCCAGCGCAGGGGCACTAACTCGCGTTTTCCCTCATCGGTGCCGCGGATGGCGAGCACCGGCTGCGTGGGCGCGACGTTGTAGCGCGGCGTCGCCTGGCAGACGACGTCCAGATCGAATTGGCTGGCGTAGATCTCCGGGTCGGAGTACTGCACGAAACGTCCGCACATCGCGATCTCCCGGGCCGATGAATGAGAAAGCCCGCACAGTTCGAAAAGCTAGCAGCTCACTGGACGTCTGGTCAGCGGGCACGCGGAGATTCATCCATGCGGAGGGTCCTGATCACCGGAAGCAACCGCGGCCTCGGCCTGGAGTGGGTCCGCCAGTGCGCCGGGCGGGGATGGCGGGTCTTCGCCACCTGCCGCGATCCGGACTCGGCGGTGGATCTGCGCGACCTGGCAGATCGAGATCCCTCGGTGAGTTTGCATCGGCTCGATGTGACCGACGCGAGCCAGGTCGATGATCTCGCCCAGTCACTACGAGACGAGGCCATTGATCTCCTGGTCAACAACGCGGGCGTCTATTTCGAGCGCTGGGGAAAGGACCCGGTCGGCCGCATCCGCTACGGGGACTGGGAGGAGACCTTCCGGGTCAACACCCTCGGGCCCATGCGGGTGACCGAGGCGTTGCTTGCGCACCTCAACCGCGGCGAGCGTCCGCTCGTCCTTGCCATCACCAGCCACATGGGCAGCATCGCCGACATCGATGCGCCGCGGGACTATGCCTACCGCTCCAGCAAGGCGGCGCTCAACGCGGCCATGCACGGTCTCGCCCATGAGCTCAACCCCGCGGCATCGGCGTGCTGCTGCTGCACCCCGGCTGGGTGCGCACCCGCATGGGCGGCGCCTCCGCACCCATCGGCCCCGAGGACAGTGTTCGCGGCATGCTCTCCCTCGTGGATGGCTACGCGCCGAACCTGTCCGGCGGCTTCTTCCGTTTCGACGGAACGCGGATGCCCTGGTAACCGATGCGGCACGCTTTTACTCAAACCCCTGGTCTTGGACAGACGGTCAACGTGAGCTACTCGACCCGCACATTCATCCTCGGTCCGGACGACACCCTCTACCGGCTGGCGAATGCGAAGTGCTCACGCATGGTCGATGACCCGGAGAGCCATCGACTTGAGCGCTCCGCCGGCCAGCGCGTGCGTATGGCCGAGGTTATCGTGGAGGTGCGTGATCGGGCACCCGTTGCGGTCGTCCGGCTCCTCTACGAGATGCTCGGGTTCGATGTGGAAGGGCGGTTGGACCGGGCCGCGTTCATACGCCACAACGCGGCGCTGGCGGAGCTGGCCATGAGTCCCGTGATCCCTCGCTTGGAGGCGGAAGAGACGGCCGTGGTCGACGCCGGCAGCCGCTTCGTCGCCCGCGGCGGGTCTTGGCAGCCGACGCCGGCGCAGGAACGGGAGATCCTGCGCGCCGCGCTCGACGAGACGCCGTGCCAGCGGCTCTAGCGTCGCCGGGCGCCGGCGTTGCTCGCGTGGCGGGCACAACAGGCGCGTCTGTCGGCCGCCGATCGGGTGTTCTCCGGAACATGTTGATCCGGGCGGTGAGACCGGAGGACACCGAGTCCTGGCTCGTCATGCGCATGGCGTTGTGGCCCGAGACGGATGAACCACAGCACCGCAGGGAAATGGCCATGATGCTGTCCGACGACGAACGGTTCGCGGTCCTCGTCTGCCAGGACCCGCACGGGGAATTGGCCGGCTTCGCCGAGGTGTCGCTGCGGGCCTGGGCCGAAGGCTGTGAGTCCTCCCCCGTGGGCTATCTGGAAGGCTGGTACGTCGCGGAGCAGGCCCGGCGTCAGGGGATCGGCGCCGGGCTCGTCGCCGCCGCGGAGGACTGGGCTCGCTCGCGCGGCTGCACCGAGATGGCTTCGGACACGGAGCTCGCCAATCGCGTCAGCGAGGCCGCCCACCTGCGCCTCGGTTACCAAGTCGCCGCCAGGGTCACTGCGTTCCGAAAGCGGCTGACATGACCGCGATCGTTCTCATCGCACTCGTGCTGCTCGCCTCGGTCGTCGCCTGTCACGCGATCGCCAAACGGCGCGGTGGCAACCCGGTCTTTTGGGGCGTGATGGGGCTGCTGTTCGGTCCCCTGGCGATCCCCTTCGCGCTCCTTGCAAGGCCGAAGCGCCGCGAATAGACCCTGGCTCAGGTGCCGCTGATCGGCTCGGATGCCAGCCGGCTAGTAGAAGGTCCCGCCTCAGAGGTCCGGTTCCGATTGACCTCCCCAACTCATGCATCGCGCTTGTTCATCACCCCTTTGATTGTGGCGATGGCCCTGTCCTGCAGAGACTTGGCCCAGGCCGGCTGCGGCAGGTTCCAGCCGATCAGGATGCCGACGCAAATCCAGAAGACGGTTGACCACATGGCTGGCTCCGAGACGCCTCGATGTCCGTAACGTTGGTGCGATTATGGCGCAGAAGGATTCGCCTTCGAATCGCGGTTTCATGAACACGAGCGGGAAATCCTGCGCGCGGCCCTCGGCGAGTTGAAATGGGAACGTCTATCGTGTGGTTGTCCGGTCGAGATGGGGGTGTACAGTGTCGCAGACGCACTCGCGAGCGCAAGGCGGACGCAGGATGAGAAGGAAACATGAAGCTCGGGGTCGCGAGACCGATGTAAGCCTGGCTCAACCGCCCGGGAGCCGGGATTTACTCGGGGGGAAGATGAAGCTACTCGTTTTCGGGTCAACAGGCGGCACAGGACAGGAACTGGTCGCAACAGGCCCTCGCGCAGGGCCACGAGGTCACGGCCTTTTCGCGCAACCCGGCCAAGCTCGATGAGTTGACGCACCCGGGTTTGCAGGTAGTCCGCGGGGACGTGCTGGATTCGGCGGCGGTCGAGAAGGCCGTTCCGGGGCACGACGCCGTGTTATGCGCCATCGGCGCAGGCGCCGGGCGAACCACCCTGCGCGAGGAGGGGACGCGCAACATCGTCCGGGCGATGGAGAAGGTTGGCGTGCGCCGCCTCGTCTGCCAGTCCTCCATGGGCGTCGGTGACAGCCGCGCCAACCTCGGTTTCCTCACCAAGTACGTGATCGTTCCGGTCTTCCTGCGCCATGCCTTTGCAGACCATGAGCGCCAGGAGGCCGTCGTGAAGGAAAGCACCTTGGACTGGACCATCGTCCGACCTCCCCACCTTAAGGACGGTCCGCACACGGGAGCCTATCGGCACGGCTTTCCCACCACGGATACGGGGATCCAGGGAAAGATTTCCCGCGCCGATGTTGCCGACTTCATGGTGAAGCAACTGGCCGACGATACCTACCTTCATAAGGCACCCGGGGTGTCGTATTAGACCGGTGGGATTCCCCGAAACCATCGCAGCGAACGGAAGGCTGAGACTGAGCGGGCTGCCTGCCGCGGCGCCGCGTTGAGCTGTTGTGCATGAAGAGAAAGGTGAAGCGCTGGCTGGGCAGGGGTGCGCTGATCGTGGTTGCCGGATTCGCCGGGCTGAACGCCCTGGCCTTCAACCATGCCGAGGCCATGCTCCGTTTCGCGGATGGCGGCCCGCGCACCACGACGCCGGAGCCCCTCGGTCTGCTGGCCAGGGTGAAGGTGCTCCTCGCTGGGGTGAACGTCCTGCGGCCCGCAAGCCATCGGCGCCCCTCCGGCTCGCCCCCGACTGCCGGGCGCTGTCCATCCCCGGACCGAGCGGCATCGGCCTCGCGTCCTGGTACTGCGACCGCGGCAATGGAACACCGTTGGTCATCCTCTTCCACGGCTACTCCGCGGAGAAGACGTCCCTCCTGGGCGAGGCGAGGGCGTTTCTCGATCTCGGGGCATCGGTGATGCTCGTCGACTTCAGGGGCTCGGGCGGATCGTCGGCATCCTATACGACCGTTGGGGTTCACGAAGCGGAGGACGTCGCCGCTGCCGTGCGCTACGCCCAAATATGGCTGTCGCATGGGAACGACTTCCTTTTCGGCCGGAGCATGGGCGCTGCGGCCATACTGAGGGCCGTCCACGCGCACGGCGCCGAACCGGATGGCGTGATCTTGGAAGCGGTAATCGACACCTTGCTCAATACGGTGCGTCATCGCTTCCGCGCCCTGCAGGTTCCGGCGTTTCCGAGCGCGGAGCTGCTGGTCTTCTGGGGTGGGCGGCAATGGGGATTCGATGGTTTCGAGCACAACCCGTCGGACTATGCCGCGTCTGTTGACTGTCCCACCCTGCTCATGCACGGTGAACGCGATCCCCGGGTCAGCCTGACTGAGGCGCGTCGCGTATTCGACGCCATCCCCGTCACCAAGGAGCTCGTGACCTTCGAGCGGAGCGGGCACGAATCCTACTTGTCGAGGAACGCCAGCCAGTGGCGAACCGCTGTCGAGCGATTCATTAAGCGCACATGAAAGTCTGCATCGTCGGGGCCTCCGGCAAGCTCGGTCAGTACATGGTGCGGCATGCGCTGGATCGTGGCTACGAGGTCGTCGGCGTGTGCCGCGAGCAGAGCGTCGGCAAGCTCGACGCGTTCGCGGGGCGCATGAAGATCATCCCGGGAGCGACGAACGACCGCGAGGTGATCGAGAGGGCGGTCGCGGGCTGCGACGGGGTCCTGACTGTCCTGGTCCCCTGGGGCGTCCAGAGCTACGCGACGGGGACGGCGCAGGCGGTGCTCGATTACGCATCGCCGGGCGCGCGTCTCGTGTTCTCCTGCGGGTGGCACATCACCCGCGATGGGCAGGATCGGTACTCGCGCAGGTTCAAGTGGTTCGGTGGCGGCCTTCGGCTGGCTCGCGCGGCTCTTCCGTGTCGCGGACCTCGACGATCAGGTCGAAGCCTGCCGGCGCGTGTTCGCCAGCGACACGCGGTGGACGGTCGTGCGCGGGAGCGATCTGGAAGAGGGGGAGAGCCAGGGCCTGCCCGTGTGGAGTCGGCACGTGGGCGACCCCATCCTCGGGAGCAATCGCACCCGCCGCGTGGATTTCGCCCTGTTCATGGTGGAGGCCCTGCAGAACGACGAGCTGATTCACGAGGCCCCGGCCATCGTCGGCTGCCAGACACCCTCGGCGCTCGCGCACGCGGCGGCGTGATCGTCGGAGTTTAGGAACGCGCTAGCTTCCAACGAGTGGTGCAGCTGGGCTGATGGCATCAGCTCGGTAACGCAGCCAAGCCGTAACATCGTAGGTCCGGAAAACGCTG
>CAVPOY010000044.1:0-335231 GCA_963707135.1 uncultured Gammaproteobacteria bacterium
GCCTAGCTCCCTCGAGCTGGTCATAGGCAGCGCGGATAGGGGCGTAGCCGTCTTCCCGGAGCGCGCCCACCAATTCGCTGACGTCGGTTTCCGCGACCCCGAGGTCTTTCAGCAGTCCCCCGCCCAGAGTCAGCGTGCTCTCGATATAGCCCGTGCCCGCGTGCTTGATGCCCTTGGCGACCAGCTCCTCCTGATCGCCGAGGGTGCGTACGCGCACGTAGACGTCCAGGTTCGGATAGAGGCGATGCAGGGTGACGGCAAGCGCCTTGGCCTCCTGCGAGTCGTGCGAGGTCACGAAGACCGCGGTCGCCCTGCCGAGCCCGGCGGCCTCTTGGGCGGTGGAGCTGTACAGGTCCCCGAAGTAGACCTGGCGCCCGGCGCGCCTGGCCCGCTGCACGACGGCGAGATCCCGCTCGACGGCGACGTGGGGTATGTTCGCCCGCTCCAGCATCAGCTCGATGAGACGCCCGACCTCGTCGTAGCCGATGACGACCACATGCCGATCCAGGTCGGCGGACAGCTCCGTATCCGCGCGCCTGTGCGCCACCCCGAGGCGGTCGGCCACCGCGGCGCCCGCTTTGACCATCAGCGGTGTGGCGATCATGCTGACCGCTACGACCAGCATGGCCAGGGTGTGCGCGCCGCTGTCCAGCAGTCCGGCCACGGATGCCGCGCCCAGGAGGACGAAGGCGAACTCGCCGACCTGGGACAGATAGAACCCGGTGCGGATCGCCGCGGCGCGGCCGATACCGAACGCGAGGACAAGCGCGACCAGCACCACGGCCTTGAGCACCAGCACGACGGGGACATGGACCAGCAGTGCTTCCCAGTCGCGGACCACGGCGCCCACGTCGATGGACATGCCCACCGCGATGAAGAACAGGCCCATCAGGGTCTGCTTGAAGGGAGCGACGGTCGCTTCGATCTGGTAGCGCAGGTCCGAGGCCGAGAGCAGCATCCCGAGGAGAAAGGCCCCCAAGGTCATGGAAATGCCCGCCCGGTCCACGGACCAGGCGGCCAGGAGCACGGCCAGAAAGAGCGTCAGACTGAAGGCGGCCATCTGCCGTCGGCTCGCGCAATAGCCGAGCGCGGCCGGCAGCACCCAGCGCCCGACGACGAGGATGCCCGCGATCACGCCGACCACCAGCAACAGCGTCTGCCACAGCGGTGTCGCGGCGCCCTGACTCGTGGTGTGGGCCAGGATCGGGACCAAGGCCATGACGGGCACAACCCACATGTCCTGAGCCATCAGGATTGCGAAGCTGGTCCGCCCATGCTCGGTGGCCAGCTCGCCGCGCTCCCCCAGCGTGGCCATGACGATGGCCGTCGACGACATGGCGAAGGCCAGGCCGATGAGGATCGCGGTCTCCCAGGACGCGTGCACAACCAGGATCAGATACGCGGCCAGAACGCCCGCGGTCAGCAGCATCTGTAAGGAGCCCAGGCCGAAGATGAGGCGGCGCATCGCCCAAACCTTCTCGGGGCGCAGCTCCAGGCCAACGGTGAACATGAACAACACCACGCCCAGCTGGGCGATGCTCTGCAGCTCGTCGACCGCGTGCACGGGGACCGGGCCCGGCGTATGCGGCCCGATCAGGATACCGGCGACGATGAAGCCCAGGATCGCTCCGAAGCCGAGTCGCTCGAACAGGACGACGCAAATGGCCGTCGCGGCAAGGATCACGACGATACTGAGAAGAACGGCAGAGAGGTCCATGGCGACTCCGGTTGTCAGAGGCCCGAGAGGACGACCGACTGAACCAGCTCGGTCACCGCGCGAACGCCGGGCCTTGCCCTGCGAAGGGGGCGATGGGGCTCGATCGGATGCTCATCCGGGTACGGCCGAACAGGCTCACCCAGTGGCTTCAGCCGGCTGGGGGGGTTGGTCGCTTTGCCGCGTCAACCCGTCAAGTCCAGGCAACGGAGCGCCTTGACGACCCGCCTTGTCGCACTGCTGGGTGAACGATCGACGGTCGTCCCCCAAGGCTTGTGCCCGTTCACAATCGCCACAGACGATAACGGAAAGGCGCTCGGTCGCAGGCGACTTTTTGGGATCAATTCCTGCATCCAGGGCTGTCGTGAAACCGTTGCCGGGATCGACGACCGCACTCAGCGTTTCCCTCTTTCGGGGACCTTTTCAAGCAATTAGGCGCTTGAAAATGACGGGGCATCCTTGCCCCGCACGGGCACCTCGAATTTTTCGAGGTGCCCTGTCAAGGCTCCATCGGCACCTGGCTTGATGCGCTCTCCACCATTCGGAGGCGAGTTACTCTCGCGAACGCGAGATCGATCAAAAGGCCGAAAAGGCCCATGCTGAGGATGTACGCATAGGCCTCTTCCAGCCGATAGCGTTCCGAGAAGTCCAAGACTGCCGCGCCAACCCCGGTCCGTCCACCAATGATCATCTCTCCTGCAACGCAGACGACGAATGCAATGGTGGCCGATACCCGGCTCGAGACGAGTGCGTGAACGGCAGCCCCGGGCGCAACGAAGTGGCGTAAGAACTCGAACCTGTTCGCCGACAAGATGGAAGCGAGCTCCCGAAACCGGGACGCGCTCTCGCGAGCGGCCTCCGCGGTGCCTGGGAATACATAGAGCGCCGCGGCCAGGCCGGCGACGATGCCAATGGAAAGGCCTCCAGGGCCCATTGCGATGAGGGCGATCGGGAACAGGGCGATCGGGGGAATCGCGCGCAGATAGCCGAGCAGTGGCATCAAAACCAACCATGTCCGGCGACTGACGCCAGCGGCGAAGCCCAGCAACAAGCCGGCCCCCGTCCCCGCGGCGAACGCGGTGATCCAAACGGCGAGCGTTCGGCCCCAGTTGCTCCAGAACGCTGCAGTGAGCGCTAGCTCGGCGCCTCGTTGCAGCACGCTGGTCGGAAGCGGCAGAGCCAACTGCGAGAGCCAACCGACGCGTACCGAAAGCTCCCAGGCGGCAAGAATCAGTCCGATCAGGAGCATCCCGACTGAGGTATAGCGAAGACGCGTCGTGCGCATTCCCATAGGGCGTCTACCCGGTCTGCAAGGGTGGATCTCTTTGTCAGGTCTATTTCGGACGCAATCTTTGCCGGCGGGCCACTCATCACCAAGGCGCGATCGGCGACGCCCGCGAGCTCGCCGATATTATGGCTGACCAAGCAGACGCTTCGCTGCCCGCGCGCACGAAAGCCCTGCAGATGCTCGTAAACTCGCTGGCGCTGGACGAAGTCCAGCATGGACCATCCTTCGTCGATCAGGAGCACACTGGGCGGATTCGCGAGCCACCGAGCGAGCGCGAGCAACTGTTGCTGGCCGCCACTGAGCTGGTGTGGATATTGATCGGTCAAGTGACTTAGCCCCAGGGCGTTCAGTGACTTGATCGCCTCGTCGCGACTCCGCCGTGCATTGCGCCCCTTGACGAGACAGGGCAAGGCGACGTTGTCGACGCCGGTGAGCCACGGCAAGAGGTTCGAATGGACGTGCTGACTGACCATGCCCAGGGAGACATCAGGACCACCCCGGATGACTGCCCCGTCAGTCGGCTGCACAACCCCGGCGAGGACGCGCAGCAGAGACGTTTTTCCACACCCGTTCGGACCCAGCAGTCCAAGGATCTCCCCGGCATTCAGGGTCAAGCTGATACCCTCGACGATCCGGACAGAGTCCGTATCGGAGTCAATCCGGAACGACAGGTCTTCGGCGCGGAGCAGGAAGCCCCGGTGGATCGTATCGCCTCGACGACCGAGCGGCTTTTCCACCATGTCATTCCAGATCGCTGCCCACAAAAAGCGTATGGACGTCCACCGGTGCGTCGATCATGTTCTCCCGATGCAGAAGGTCGACGGCGTCTTGAATTTGATGGAGCTGGTCGGCGCTCGGGTAGGCGACCCAATTGTATAGGGCAGAGCGCTTGGCAACGGCGTCGACCGTGCCGGTACGTCGGGCGAGCACCTCGCGGGATTCGGCGTCATGCGCACGTATGTACCGTACCGCATCGTCCAAGGCCCGGAGCAATTTCGGTATCAAGCTGGGTTGGGCGTTCGCGACGCCGGAGGGTACGGCTGCTGCGCCGAGCCAAAACGGATCGCTGATGAGCGCTGTCCGAACACCGGTCGCAATGGATCTTGCGCCCTGTTCGAGGGCGATCGAGGCATAGGGCTCGACGGTAAACAGGGCATCATAGGCGCCGCCGAATAGGCCCTGTACCTGGGCAGCGGTCGCGACCTGAACGAGGCGAACGTCCTCGGGTTCCCGGTAGCCGAGCTTCTCGAGCACGATGAGTGCGTAGGCCTTTTGACTCGGACCGCTGTAGGTACCCAGCGTCCTTCCGCCAAGGTCGGCCAGCGACTTGATGGTCGAGTCTGGGCGGACCAGGATGTAGCTGACCGGGTCCGAGCGCGTTTCGCTGGCAGGGAACAGCAACCGCAACGAGCCTGGCTTCCGCGCTTCGACGGGTAGGATGTTCGCGAAAGTCGTCATGATGAGATCGGCTTGCCCGGCAATCAGAAGCTTCGTCCCCTGGCCGGGGTCACGGACGTCAATCCACTGCGCCTCGAGGCCGTTTTCCTCGAGCATGCCTTTCTCTTCGGCAATGTACATGGGCAGTATGCCCGTGAAACGGGTATCGGGAATCCTGATTCGGATCAGTGACTCGCTGGGATGCCCCGCCTTGTCTTGCGTATCCGTGGCGTCGGATTGCGGGCTGCAAGCCGACGCCAGGCAGGACAGCAGAGCAAGAAGAATCGTCCAAAGGCGCATAAGAGCCCCGTCTTTTGTAAACGACGAGTCGATGCCTGACGCGAGGTTCAGCGCGTTGCCGCCAGAGCCCGCTGAGGTCGGTGGAACGGTCAAGGTTGACGAACAGGAGTGCTTTTCCCTCGGCAGCGCATTCGGGGACGCCGATCGACGAAAGCACCTTCGCCCTATCGTCGAGGGCCTAGTTCGGCTCATCGGCTGGGATCAGGTCGGGTGCGCCGACCAGCACGCGGATCGTCGCGACACACCATACGGCCCACGCAGAGCCGAAACGCGAAGAAGGCGCAACCGACATGTACCTGGTAGTGACAAAGTTTTTGGATGCAATTCTAGCATGCAGGTCCCGATGTCTAGTGGTCTTGACACCGTTTCTTGCCTTAAGCTCAGAATCGTATGACTTGCGGACCACATGCTTGCGGGGGTGCAGATGGGTAAGCGCGTGCAGACGGGCACGCCCGGAGACGACGAGATCGACCAGCAGCGGGAAGCCGGCGCTGCCTGCGGGATACGGCTAAGTCACCGTCGCTCCGATTTCCTGGCGGGCTTGCCCGTGGCGGAATCGGAGAGCGTCCAGCTGGGACCGGGAACGGTAGAGTATGTGTCGCGACAAGTTCGCGGTCGCGACCTCGTCCTCTTGTCCTACAAAATCCAGCCCAAGCTTACAGTCCATACGGTCCCGAGAAGGGACTGGGTTGTCCTGATTATGTCGCTCAACCCACGGTCGGACTGGGTCTTCAACGGGTGCGTGGCGCGACCGTCGGATCTGTTCCTCTCTGCGGGGAGAGACGGATACGTGACCACCGGGCAGGACAGACACATTATCGCGATTGGTATCCGCAGAACCCGTCTGATCTCGGCCTGCGCTGCCCTCTCAGGTGTCGGTCCAGAGGACGTCAGGTTGAGGGATCTTGTCCTTCCGCGGGAACAGGATATCGGCCAGCGTCTGCGACGAGCACTGATCGCTGCCGCAACACGAGCCGGCGACAAACCCCTGTCGCGGGGCCAGTTCGTGATGCCGGAAGCCCTGGAGAACGACCTTACCTCTCTCCTGGCGGAACGGCTTGCCCCAACCGTGCACCGGGGCTCTCGACGCGAGCCCCTTCCGGGTGGATGCCGTGCGCGTGGTGCGATCGGCTGTCGCTGTGTCAGAGGCGCTTCCGGCGCCAAGCCTCGCCGAGCTCTGCGGGGCCGCCGGTGTCAGCCAGCGTTGGCTCCACAAGAGTTTCGTTGACGTCCTCGGCGTGTCGCCTTACCGCTACATACGGCTTGCACGGCTGTCGAAGGCGCGCGACCAATTGTTGTCACCCGATGCCAAGCCCGCCGTGGTGAAACACGTATCGCTCTCGCTCGGATACCGACTGAGCGGCCGCTTTGCCGCGGAATATCGTTCGGTTTTTGGCGAGAACCCCTCCGAAACGCTGCGGAGATCCCGGAACATCTGAGCGCGCTGCTCCGTCCAGGCCAGACGCTGACGTGGCGCAGTCTCTCGGGAGCGCTCTTGATCAGCGACGCCAGCTTGCCCACGATGATCTGTCGAAGCGCCCGTTGCATGGGGCGTTATCACGCGGCCCCTAGGCGTCTAGCTACAGGCGGCTGCCCGACATCGCAGGGCCCCGATCTGGGGCGCCGGCAGCCGGCGGTTGTGTTGGCTGCTGTCTTTTTTCGCACCGTTGAAAAACCCAAGAACAGAGAGATTTGATCCATGCAGAAACTGACGTTGACGACCACTCTGCTGCTGGCCGCGATGGCCGCGTCGCCCGCCGGCTGGGCAGGGCAATTCGGCGATTACAAGCCCGCGGGCTTCCTGAGTGACTACTCAAAGCTCAAGCCCAAGGGCGGCGACAGCGAGGCCTACTCCTACCGCGACCCGTCCGCGGACATGGGCAAATACAACAAGCTGATGGTCGACCGCATCAAGATCTACCTGAAGGAGGACGCCCCGTCGAAAGAGATCGACCCGGCCGAGTTGAAGGAGCTGGCGGACTATTTCCATCAGGCCATCGTCAAAGCGGTGGAACCGGCGTACCCGGTGGTGAAGGAGCCCGGCCCTGACGTCTTGCGAATACGCATCGCCATCACGGATCTTGTCCCAAACAAGCCGGAGGCGTCCGTGGTGACACTCGTGGTGCCCTACCTCTGGATCGCGGAGGGCGGTGCCGGCGTCGCGAAGGGCAAGGCCGGCACCACGCCGTTCCTGGGCGAGGCGGCGGTGGAGGCCGAGGCCCTCGACAGCGTGAGCAACAAGCAGCTCGCCGCCTACATCGAGGAGCGGGTGGGCAAGAAATACAACTGGACCCACGGTGTGGACACCGCCGTCAAGGACTACCTCAAGGCTTACTCCACCTGGGCCTACACCAAGCAGGCCATGGATCAGTGGGCACAGGGCCTGCGCAGAGCGCTCGACCGGTGGCACGGTAACGCGACCGCTGAGAAGTAGACGGATACCGGGTTCGCACCAGGTACGGCATCCCATCGATTTGACGAACAACCGGGCCATGTCGACGCCTGACAGACCGAACCCGCCACGACAACCAAGGGGATGAACCATCTTGACCAAGCATTTGTGTGACTCGGAGTTTCCCTGGTGCCCGCCGGACGCGCGGTCCGGGGAGTTCTACAAGCTCAAGGTGAGCGGCCTCTCGCCGACGCAGTTCGCGGTCGGCAAGGCGGAGGTTCAGGTGCGAGCGGGGCGCATGAAGAAGAAGTTCAAGGAGGACCCGAAGCGTCTGCATGACTACCTGCGGGTGCGCCCGGTCCCCATCGTCGTGCGGCAGGAGAGGTTCTACCTGGTCGACCACCATCACCTGGTGCGCGCGCTCTACGACGCCCTGCACAAGGCGCGCGGCGACGACATCTGCGTCTTCGTCAAGGTGCTGGCAAACCTGAGCACCCTCGAGGACGTCTACTTCTGGAAGACCATGCATCAGCAGAACCTGGTATACCTGTTCGACCACTACGGGAGGGGGACCGCAGCAGCCGCAGACCCTTCCCGCCCACATCAAGGATCTCGGCTTCGATCCCTATCGCAGCCTCGCCTGGATCGTGCGCGAGAACCACGGCTACGTGAAGAACGATGCGCCCTTCTCGGAGTTCAAGTGGGCGAATTTCTTCCGTACCCGCATCCTGCTCGACCAGGACATCCTCGCCGGCAAGCACACCTTCGATGATTTCGCCTTCAAGGTCGACGATCACGGGCTGCTTTCCGTCACCGACGACGGCAAGGAGGTCCTCGATGAGGCGCTTTTCCTCGCATCGGGCGCCGAGGCCCGCGGACTCCCGGGCTTCCGGGGTGGGATCATCTAGGAGCATCCCATGACGACAGAAAGCAACAAGTCAGGCGGATGGCGGTTTCCGATCCTCCAGGGCGTGCTGCCGATCAAGGCCTCGCAGATCCCGGCCGAGGTCATCGCCGGCCTCACCCTGGCGGCGCTCGCGATCCCCGAGGTGATGGGCTACACCAAGATCTCCGGCACGCCGGTGATCACGGGGCTCTATACCATCCTGATCCCCATGGCCCTGTTCGCGCTCTTCGGCTCCTCGCGGCACCTGGTGGTGGGCGCGGATTCGGCGACGGCGGCCATCCTCGCCGCCGGTCTGGTGGGCATCGCCTCGGTCGGCTCCGACGAGTACGTGGCACTGGCCGCCGTGCTCGCCTTCATGGCGGCGGGGTTCCTGATCCTGGCGCGCATCATCGGCCTGGGGTTCCTGGCGGACTTTCTCTCGCGCACGGTGCTGGTCGGGCTTCCTGACCGGGGTCGGCGTGCAGGTCGCGCTCGGGCAGATCTCCGGCATGCTTGGCCTGAAGGGTGGCGGGCACGGCACCCTGGGCAAGATCTGGACCGATCTTCAGCAGATCGACGAGGTCAATTTCTACGCGCTGGCCATTGCGATCGCGGTGCTGGTGGTCATCGTCGGCTCGAAGCAGGATCTCGAAGAAGATCCCCGGGGCGCTGATCGCCGTGGTCGGCGCCATCGCACTGAGCTGGGCGCTCGATCTCGGTCGGCACATCCACGTGCTCGGCGCCGTCCCCAGCGGGCTGCCCCATATCGGGCTGCCCCAGGTCGACTGGAGCTGGGAGCTGATCGGCAAGCTGGTGCCGACCGCGTTCGCCATGTTCGTGGTCATCCTGGCCCAGAGCGCCGCGACCTCCCGCGCCTACGCCGCCCGCTACAACGAGCGCTTCAGCGAGGACACCGATCTCGTCGGGCTCGGACTGGCCAACATCGGCGCCGGGCTCTCCGGCACCTTCGTCGTCAACGGCAGCCCCACCAAGACGCAGATGGTCGACAGCGCCGGCGGACGCACCCAGCTCTCGCTGCTGGTGACGACGGCGATCGTGCTGGTCGTGCTGCTGTTCCTGACCGCCCCGTTGGCCTACATGCCCGAGGCCGTCCTGTCGGCCGTCGTCTTCCTGATCGGCGTCGACCTGATCGATCTCGAGGGCATGCGGAGGATCTACCGCGAGCGGCGGTCCGAGTTCTGGGTGGCCCTGATCACGGCGCTGATGGTGATTTTCGTCGGCGTCGAGCAGGGCATCATCCTTGCGATCGTGCTGTCGCTGATCGACCACACCCGCCGCGGCTACCGGCCGAAGAACGCGTTGCTCGAGCCGGCCAAGTCCGGCGCCTGGCATGCGCAGCCGGTGGCCTCCCAGGTCCAGGCATTGCCCGGCCTGGTGATCTATCGGTTCACCCACAGCCTGTACTACGCCAACGCCGAGCAGTTCTCCGAGGAGATCACGGAGCTGGTCAACAGTGCCGACCCACCGCTTCGCTGGCTCTGTCTCGATGCCTCCGCGGTCGACGACGTCGACTTCTCGGCGGCGGAGACCCTGCGCTCCGTCTTCGGGATATTGAAGGAAAAGGGGGTTCGCCTGGTCGTTGCCCAGGTCATGGAAGACGTCAAGGACGAGAGTCGTTACCATCTCGACCAACTGTTCGGGAAGGACGCCTTCTACGAAACGCTGGAGGATGTCGTCAACGCGTACCGGTCAGGAGACAGGGGTCGCTGCAAAATAGTCCCGACGCACACCAGGGGCTGCCTTATCGGACTCGACGTGGCTATCCCCGATGACGGGGCGAGAGCGACCTGGGATTGCGGCGCCAGAGCGTCCGACGCTCGGCCGGGAGACAAACGAATGCAGGAAATCACAACACCGCACCCGGGAATCATCCTGACCGGCATCGGGTTGGTCGTTTCCACGGTGCTGGTGCACGCGGTGGGAACGCATGCCCTGATCCGATTTCTCGGTCGGCACTATGCGAATGTCAGCGGGCTGATCCCGTCGCACAAGGCGCTGCCGGCGGTGATCTTGACCGCCATGGTCCTGATGGGGCTGCACGTGATCGAGATCCAATTGTGGGCGCTGACGTATCTGTTCGTCCTGCCTGGAGATACCCTCGATACCTTTGAGAAGGCGACCTACTTCTCCTTCGTCACCTATACCACCCTGGGTTACGGGGACGTTACGCTCTCCACGCAGGATTGGCGGCTCCTGAGCGGCATCGAGGCCATGGACGGCATCCTCCTAGCCGGCTGGTCGACAGCGCTGCTGTTCGTCGTCGTTCAGCGCAGCTGGAGGGGTCTCGAGCGCGAAAGCCGGGAGAACTGAATCACCCATGCTGAGCACAAGCCGATGAAGACCCGGAATTCCCCGCTGGGAGCGGTACGATCCCGATTGCTATTCGCCTCGGGCATTACGCGATGATCGCATTCTCTGACCGCTTTAAAGACGCCTTCAAGATGGCGCTGGCGATGGTGATCACTTATGCCATCGCCTTGTCCCAGGGTTGGGGAACGCCCTTCTGGGCCGGGTTCGCCGTGGCCTTCTGCGGCCTGACCGGTGTCGGCGAATCCCTGAACAAGGGGATGCTGCGTGTGTTCGGCACCCTGTTCGGCGCCACCATGGGCCTGGTGCTGCTGTCCCTATTCCCGGAGAACCGCTGGACCTTCATGCTCGCGATGAGCCTGTTCGTCGCCTTCTGCACCTACATGATGGGCGGGACGACGCGCTGGTATTTTTGGTTCATGGCGGGGATCACCGTGCCCATCGTCGCGGTCACCGCCGAGCCCAATGCCGTCTACGACTTCAACCGGGCGGTGCTGCGCAGCCAGCAGACGACGCTCGGCATCGTCGTCTACAGCCTGGTGTCGATCCTGATCTGGCCGGTCAACTCCCGCCGCGGCTTCGAGGGCGCGGTGCGCGGCGTGGTCGACGATCAGCGCCGGTTGCTCTCGCTCTATATGGAGCACTTGACAGGCACCTCCGGCAAGGCCGCATCCGGCCAGGACGCCGCCCAAGAAGCCACAAAGCTCCGCGCGGACCTGACCCGCACCCTCGCCAGCCTGCCGACAAAGCTCGACCAAGCCGAGCTGGACACCTACGAGATCTGGGAGGTCCGCCGTACGTGGCACGGCTTCATCGCGCAGCTCGGCGCGCTGCAGAGCACCCTGGAGGCATGGCGGCAGCTCTTCCACGAGCTGGATGGGCTGGACGCCGAGCGCCTGATCCCGGCGCTGCCGGCCCTGCGCGCCGAGCTCGATGCCAGGCTCAAGGCCATCGCGGCCATGCTGAGCGGCGAGATGACCATGCAGCAGCCACCGACCCTGAACGCGGACCTGGCCTTCGAGGTGGATCGCGATCAGCTCGCGACGCTGCCGCACTTCCAGCAAAGCGCGGTGCTGCTGGCGGCTTCCTATCTGACGCGGCTGGAGCAGGAGACCCGCGCGCTGTTCGACGCCGCAAGCGACATCCGCGGTTTGTCCACGAAGAACGCGGCCCGTCCCGCCCTCGGCGAGCCGGTACGCCCCTCACCGCTGGACCCGGACCGCCTCCTCGGCGTGCTGCGGCAGACCACGGTGCTCTGGCTGACGCTGCTGCTCTACATCTACGTGCCGGACCTGCCAGCGGCCAGCGGTCTGGTAATCGTCAGCGCCGTGTTCGTGATGCTGCTGGCCGCGCATCCGCAGATCCCCGTCCGCGTCTTCCTCTGGCCCATGGCCTTCGGCATCGTGCTCGGCGCCGTTGCGCACATCTTCGTCATGCCGCACCTGTCCAGCTTTGCGGGCCTCGGCACGATGCTGTTCGTCACCGTGTTCTCCCTGGTCTACCTGCTCTATTCCCCGCGGCATATGCTGATGCGCTACTTCGGGCTCGCCTTCTTCATGGTGCTGGTGTCCATCGATGTGCACCAGCACTACAGCTTCCTGACCGCCGCCAACCTGGCATTGGTCTCCTCGATGATCCTGGGCAGTCTCGCGATCACGCAGTACTTCCCGGTGTCGCTGCGCCCCGAGGACCGCTTCCAGGCGATCCTGCGCCGGTTCCTGCGCAGCAGCGCGTTTTTGATGTCCACCACCGGCTGGTCGCGCGAGCGCGCGCCGTCGCTCACGCAACGCTGGCGCAAGGCGCATCACCTGAGCAACGTCGCCAACGCCCCGGCCAAGCTCGCCAGCTGGGCGCACGCCCTGCCGCCGGCGGCCCTCGGGTCCACGACGCCGGCCCGGGTGCAGGACCTGGTCACCAGCGTGCAGGCGATCAGCGACCGCCTGCAGACGTTGATGCGCGCCCGCGACGCGCGCCAATCCGCGGCCATGGTGCAGGCCCTGCGCGAGGACGTGCGCGGCTGGCGCATCAGCGTGCAGCAAATCTTCGATCAACTCGCCAGCACACCGGAGGCGGCGGACACCGCGGTCTACCGCAAGCGCCTCGACGCCAAGTTGGCGCAGCTCGAGACGCAGATCGAAGCCGCGCTCGCCGGCACCGAGGGCAGCCGTTTGTCCATCGAGGACGGCGAGAACATGTACCGCCTGCTGGGCGCCCATCGCGGTGTGTCCGAGGCGCTGGTGGCATTCGCCGGCCAGGTGCCGACCATCGACTGGTCGCGGCTGCGCGAGGCGCGTTTCTGACATGACAGGGCTAGGCATGAACCTGATCCCGAGCGAATTCGCCATCGGCGACGTCTACCTCCCGCCCCTCCTCATCGCGACCCTGCTGGGGATGGTGCTGGCCTGGCTCACGGCGCACCTGCTGAACCGCTACCGGCTCTCGCGCTTCTTCTTCTACCCGCCGCTCGTGCTGCTCGCGCTGGTGGTGATCTACACCGTCCTCGTCGGAACCTTCATCATCCCATCATGAACAAGATCCCCGCGTTGATGCGCTATGGCCTTACCGCCGCCGTGGTCCTGGTGGCCGTGCTGCTGGTCGTGTGGAAGTACTGGGACTATGTCGTCAACCCCTGGACCCGCGACGGCCAGGTTCGCGCCAACGTGGTCCGCGTGGCACCGCGGGTCTCCGGTCCCATCGTGGCGCTGCCGATCAAGGACAACCAGTTCGTCAAGACCGGCGACCTGCTGTTCGAGATCGACCCGCGCACCTATCAGGCCGCCCTGGACCAGGCCAAGGCCAATCTGGACGACACGCTGGATCGGCTCGACTACCTCGGCGCCCAGGTCGACGCGGCCGAGGCGGCGGTGGAACAGGCCGAGACCGGCCTGCCCCAGGCCGACTCCCTGGTTCGCCAGCGCCGAGGCAACGCTGCAGAAGGCCGGTAAGGACTTCGAGCGCGCGAAGAACCTCGTCGCCAAGGGCGATGTGGCCAAGCGCACCTTCGATGAGGCGGAAGCGGCCTTCAACGTGGCGCAGGCCGATCTGGCCAAGGCCGAGGCCCAGCGCACCCAGGCCACCGCCGCGCTGCTGCAGGCCAAGGCAGACCTGGCCCGGGCCAAGGCCGATCGCGGCGCCTCCGGCGAGGACAACGCCCAACTGCGCGGCGCCAAGGCGGCGCTGGAAACCGCCAAGCTGAACCTGGACTTCACCCGGGTGGAGGCATCCGTGGACGGCTACGTCACCAACCTGAACCTGCGTCTCGGCAGCCAGGCGGTGGCCAACCAGCCGGCCCTGGCGCTGGTGGACACGGCGAGCTTCTGGGTGCACGGCTACTTCCGCGAGACCATGATCGAGCGCGTCGCCCCCGGCGACCGCGCCGTCATCACCCTGATGAGCTACCCGGACCGGCCCTTGCAGGGTCGGGTGGACAGCATCGGCTGGGGCATCTCGCAGAGCGACGGCGGCACCGGCAACGACCTGTTGCCCACCGTCAGCCCGACCTTCGAGTGGATCCGGTTGGCTCAGCGGATACCCGTTCGGGTGCATCTGGAAGAGATCCCGGATGGCGTGGACCTGCGCGTGGGCACGACCGCCTCCGTATTGGTCATGACCGGTAGCGGCGGCGAAGACAAGGGGCCGGTTCCTCCCGTTCCCGCTGTACTTCAGTAGGTTGCACTTAGAAGCCCCCGGCGTACCGCCCGCAAGCTCGAATCCCCGCGTGCATCACGCGAAACGCCGATGGCAGGCATCGGGGTCATCGCTTGGCGCGATTCTGGGCAAGATGCCGCGGCGCCGGCCGACGAACCGGTCGTTAGCCCAAGAGGCGCTTCAGCCGATCGGCCGAGAACAACCGGCGAATGCTCGAGCCTTGAGCGAGCATCGAGAACGCGACCACCCCGTAGGTCATGTGAAGGATCACCGGCTTTTCGGGACTCTCCGGCAGCGATATGGCCATGGCGATTGCCAGCCCCCCGCGCAGACCACCCCAGGGGCGCAGGTTGGTGAGCCCGAGCCGGTCCGCCCTGAGCGCACCGGCAAGCGCGAGGGCGCTCACCGAGACGTAGACGCTGACCCAGCGGGCAGCAAGGCAAACCAAGACCGCGATGGTTGCCGTCGGAATCAGTCCGGTGCTTGGACCGATCGCAATGTGCAGTCCTATGACCACAAAAACGACGGCATTGAGGACCTCGTCGATCGCCTGCCAGAAGGTCTCGAACGGGGCGCTCTGCTGCACCGCCAGCCGGGGAAGGCTGAAGTTGCCCGCCGCCAGCCCGGTAACGACCATGGCGATCGGCCCAGAAACCTCAAGGTGTTCGGCCAGACCGTAACCCAGGGAGACGACGGCCAGGGAAATCAGCACGTGCGTACCATAGTCGCTCGTCTCGACGATCATGTGATGCATGACCCCTGCTGCGATCACACCGAGCCCCGCGCCGCCAAGCACCTCCCACAGAAACATAACGAGGGCATCACCTGGGGTCGGCTGTTGGGTACCGGCGGCGACGGCTAGAAAGATGGTGAAAAGGACCACGCCGACACCGTCGTTGAGCAGGGATTCGCCGTTAATGATCGCCTCGAGGCGCGGCGGCAGCCCCACCTTCCCGAGAATCGCCAGTGCGGCTATCGGGTCGGTCGGAGAGATCAGGGCGCCGAAGACCAGGGCCAAGACCAGACCGACGCCCACGCCGAGCAGGCCGAGGACCCACCAAGTGACGAGGCCGGTCACGACCGCGCCGATCAGGGTGGCGCCGATGGCCAGTGTGAGGATCACCCACTTCTCTTCCCCCGGAACCCGGACCTTGACGTTGATGAGAGAACACTGCAAACGTCAGTGTCACGAGGTCGGCAGTCGCGCCGAGGTGCGACTCGGATCTGGTGTGTGTCGCGCTTGGCACCGACCGAGCAAGGTCAATTATCATAGTCGTATCAAACTGGGCACATCGCGCGTGGCATTCTCGGGCTGTCGACCACGCGTCGCCTCGACTTATCCCCTTTTCAACGGTACGCGGATGACCGTTTGGAAAGAAGGTGATTTCCGATGACCCTGGTATCGAATTTCAATGCACGCTACCGGCGAACAGGCGCTGTCTTGCTCTGCATTCTTGGTGCGGCCCTGCAAACCGGTTGCGCCACCAAAGTCCGCGAGTTGATGCCTACACCCGCGGTGTTTTATCTACCGACAGCGCGGGCAATCTTCGACGACGTGCCGGTCGAGCGGCGGACCGACTTCATCGATCTGCTCTACATCACAGACCGGGAGCCCGACACCAGTCCGGACGCGACGCTCCCCTACGGCCAAGAGCGGGCGCGCACCACCCGGTTCGGGTCGGCACGGGTGACACTGCGCCCGTCGATGACCTGGGATGAGCTGCGGCGCCACAGTCTGTCCGATCCGCGGGACGTGCGGATCGGCATGGAGCTCGGCGCGGTCGAGGAGCTAGGCCGCTATCCCACCGGGCCGTATAGCGTGGAGCGCACCAGCGACGGCGTCAGGCGCGTTCCCGCCGTCATGTCCGCGCATCGACGGGCCGACGCCGCGCTCCAGGCGGAGGTCCAACAACGTCTCTGCGACTGCGCCCACGGGTGAGGTCGTGCTCTACGTGCATGGGTTCAATGAGACCTTCGCCACGGCTGCCTACACGGCGGCGGAACTGTGCCATTTCTTCGGGCGGGCGCATGTGTGCGCCTTCTTCACCTGGCCCGCGTCGAGCACTGGCAACCCGTTGATCTCCTTTACAAGCACTACCGAGTCAGCAACCTACTCGGTCGGTCACCTGAAGCGGACCATCCGCACCCTGGCGCGCACACCTGGCGTAACAGGCCTGCATCTTCTCGCCCACAGCCGCGGCAGTGCGCTCCTGCTCAACGCCCTCCGCGAGCTGAGCATCGAGGCCATCGCGGCCGGGGAGAGTCCAGCCGAGCTTATGAAGCTCAAAAACTTGGTGTTGATGTCTCCGGACGTCGATGCTCAAGTGGCCCGCGCACAGCTCGAGATCTTCGCCTCCGATCCGGACCTGACAACACGCTGGCATGCGGACGACCTGCCGAGGTTTCTCAGCGGTCGATTCACGATTTACGCCTCCCCCGAGGACCGGGCCCTGAAACTGTCCAAGCTGCTGTTTCGCAGCACGGATCGTGTCGGGGAGCTGACACCCGAGGAGATCTCGGACGCCACGCGGGATTATTTCGCGACCTACGGAAACGTCGACGTCATCGTCTTCGAGGGCAAGCGTACAGATTTCTTCGGCCACTCCTACTTCACGAGCAATCCGCGCGTTAGCGCGGATGTGGTTGAGCTGATTCGCAACGGCACGCCACCGGGCACACCGCGTCGGCCGCTGACTCGCATAGGCAAAATCAGCTGGGCGTTCCCTCCATGACCATGCCGCTAGTGGCTAGCCGCCTGCCGGTCGTGCTGACGGTGCTGATCCAGGGCTTCGGCTCCGTCTGGCGGTTGCGCGTCCTGTTTCGCCACAGTTTCGACTCCGACGGCGAGCTACCGCCGCACAAGGCGTTACCGGGGGTGATCCTGACCGCCCTCGGACTGTTGCTGCTGCATTGCGTCCAGATCCTGGTCTGGGCCGTCGCCTACCGGCCGCTGACGTCGGTTCAGCCCATCGACAGTCTCGAGGGGGCGGTGAACTTCTCCGCCGCGACCTTCACCACCTTCGGTGGCGGCGACATCGCGCTGAGCACCGAGCAATGGCAGCTTCTCACTGGCATTGACGCCCCTAATGGGCTCGTGCTCCTCGGTTGCGCCACCGCCCTACTTTTCGCCGTCTCGCATCGCAGCGGCAGCAGCCATGCCCTCTGCAAGAGTGAAGACGGGACCTATCGGAGGGCACAGTGGCCATCGCTTCTCGAGCCGCGTGATGTCCTGATCACAGACCCGGGTGTCCGTTCCATGAGCCAACGGCGGCAGATCGCCGCGGCGACCGTCGCCCTCTTGTTGCTGGCCGCCTTGACGCTCGCGGCCGCGGCCCAGGACAGCGAAGGCGCCCTGCCCTTTCCGCTGGTGACCTCAGCCGTCCTGGAAGCCAAGATCGCAGAGACCCAGGACGCCACGGACCTGACCGACGAGGCGCGCGAGCGGCTCGTCGCGTTGTACCGCAAATCCCTTAGCAATCTGGGGGCGGTGCGGGCTAGCCAGGAGGCTGCAGCCACCTATCGGGACCTGGGCACGCGCGCGCCCCTGGAGATCGAGGCACTGCGGGCGGAGCGGGAGCGGGCCCTGACCGAGCCACCGCTGGAGAGCCTGGATGTCGACGCGGAGACCCCGCTGGCGGAGCTCCAGCGCAGCCTGCAGGAGGAGCGCGCCGATCTGGCCGCGGTCCAGGCCCGCCACGACGACCTGCAGGATCGACTCGCCTTCCAGAAGGTCCGGCCCAACGCGGTCCGCCAGCGCCTGGCCGAGGCCACCGAGGAGCGCACGGTGGCGGCCGCGGCCCTCAAGGCCGCCGCAGCCGACAAGACCGACCCGGCACTCGGCACGGCCCTGGCAGAGGCCCGGCGCTGGGAGCTCGAAACGCGCTACCTGGCCCTGAGCACTGAGATCACGATGTTGGACCAGGAGCTGTTGAGCCGCGACGCGCGGCTCGGGCTGTTGGAGGCCAAGCTCGAAAAGGAGGCCGCCAGCATCGCTTGGATTCGCCCCCGCGTGGAGGCGCTCGACGCGCGCATCATCGCCAAGCGCCTGCAGGCCGCCGAGCAGGCCAACGAAGAAGCGGAGCGTATGCGGCGCGCGACAGAGGGCACCGACCCGGTGCTCCAGCGGCTGTCCGAGGGCAACGCCGAGCTGACGCAGATCCTGAACGATCTCACGTCGGGTCTCCAGGCGCTGGACCGACAGCGTGCCCAGGCCGAGCAGCTCACCGAGCGCATGGCTGCCGACTACCGCGACACCCGCGACACCCTGGGCTCCGGCCAGCTCGGCGGCGACCTCGGTTCGGTACTGCTCGAGCAGCGCGACGCCCTACCCGACCTACAGGCGATCCGCCAGCTACGTCAGGAGCGGCAAGAGCGCATCGGCCGGAGCAATACCCGGCGGCTGCGCCATCGGGCCGAGGCGCGGCGGCTCGGCGACATCGAGGCGGCCGTCGCGGCCTATCAGGAGGAGCTGCAGAGGGCGCCGACGCCGACACTGACGGACCGGCTGAGGGAGCTGGTGGACGGACGCGTGGAGCTGCTCGGCCGCGTGCTCGAAACCGAGGAGCTATATCGCACTAGCCTGGGCGAGCTCGACGCCGCCGAGAAGGCGCTGCTCACGGTCGTCGGCGACTACGAGCAGCTGCTGCTGGAGCATCTGGCCTGGCTGCGCACCGAGTCGCCCATCGCCGTGCGGCATCTGCTAGAGCTGCCGGCGCAGCTTGCCGGGGCTCCGGCGGTGGCCCGTGGCGGCGGCGTGGACGGCGCGCTGCTGGACCGGCTGATGGTGAGCCCGGTGCTGTGGACGGGGGTGCTCGCCGCCGCCGCGCTGTTGTGGGGCCGGCGATGGATCACCGCCGCCATCGGGCGCATCGCCGGGCGCTTGGGCAAGCCGACCACGGACAGCTTCGGCCACACGGTGCGAGTGCTCGCGCTCACCCCCCTATTGGCGCTGCCTCTGCCGCTGCTGCTGGCCGCCATGGATTGGGCTCTTTCGCTCGACCCACTCGGCACGGAGATGACGCGGGCCCTGGGGCAAACCATGGAGCGGGTCGCAGGGATGACGTTGATGGTGACACTTCTGATCGCGATCTGCGTGCCCAGGGGGCTGGCGGCGGCGCACTTCCGTTGGCCCGAGCAGAATTTGGCCCTCCTGAGGGCTGAGAGCCGGCGGCTCCTATGGATCGCCGTGCCGGCCGCGCTGCTCGTGCACGCGGCGATCGACCTGTATCCCGCGCACAGCGGGGGCGCGACGGCGCGACTCACCGCCCCCATCGCGTACGGCGCCATCGCGTGGTTCCTGTACCGGGTGTTCCATCCGCGCCGCGGCGTGCTGGCCGCGCTGCGTCATACCGGGGAGTACCCACTGATCATGCGCGGCTACTGGATCTGGTATCCGCTGCTTGTGCTCTACCCCATCATCCTGGCCGTGCTCGCGCTTTCCGGCTACCAGTACACGGTGAGGATAGAGTCCTACAACTTGACCGCGTCGCTGCGGCTGCTACTGGCCCTGGTGTTGGTCAACGCGCTTGCGCTGCGCTGGCTGCGAGTGGTGCGGCGGCGGCTCGCCTACGAGGCCGCGCTGGAGCGGCGCGAGGCCGCCCGCGAGGCCGCAAAAGCCGACCTGCTGCCGGAGTCCGGTGCCGAGGCGGCGGAGCTGCAGTTCGACGAGCCGGAGGCGGATCTGTCGGCGTTGAGCGACGACACCAGCGGGCTGATCCGCTTCAGCGTCGGCCTCGCCGCCTTCGTCGGGCTGCTATTGATCTATTCCAACGCGCTGCCGGCCCTGCGCGTGCTCGACGACCAGGTGCTTTGGCACACGACCGCGCTGGTAGACGGCGAGGAGCAGCGCCAGCCGATCACCCTCGTGGACCTGGGCCTCGCGGTTCTCTTCGCGGCGGGCACCTGGGTGCTGCTGCGACGGCTGCCGGCGCTGCTGGAGATCGTCCTGCTGCGGCGCTTCGACATGACCGCCGCGGACCGCTACGCGGCGACGACCCTGACCACCTATTTCGTCGCCGCCGTGGGCATCCTGCTGGTTCTCGGCACGCTGGGGGCGAGCTGGTCCCAGCTCCAATGGATGGCCGCGGCGCTCAGCGTCGGCATCGGCTTCGGCCTCCAGGAGATCGTCGCCAACTTCATCAGCGGGCTGATTATCCTGTTCGAGCGGCCTATCCGGGTCGGCGACACGGTCACGGTGGGGGACACGGACGGCGTCGTCACCAGGATCCGCATCCGAGCGACCACCATCCGCAACTTCGACCGCAAGGAGCTGCTGGTGCCGAACAAGGAGTTCATCACCGGCCGCCTGCTGAACTGGTCCCTGTCGGACCCGGTCACGCGCGTGGTGGTCGTCGTCGGGGTGGCCTACGGAAGCGACGTGGACGAGGCCCTCGCGATCATGAAGAACGTCGCCGAGGCTCACGAGCACGTGGTCGACGACCCGCCGCCGTTCGTGACCTTCGACACCTTTGGCGACAACGCGCTCGTCCTCACCCTGCGCGCCTATGTCGACTCCGTCGACGTGCGCCTGTCCACGGTCACCGCGCTCAACCGGGCCATCAACCGCGAGCTCGCCGCCGCCGGCATCAGTATCGCCTTTCCCCAGCGGGACGTGCATCTGGACACCAGCGCACCGCTGCGCGTGCAGATCGAACGGATCGCAAATCCAAGCGGTCCGACGTCGCCAGGGTTACCCGAGCGCACCGACTAGCCTGGCTAGCTGGGACTGGGCGCCTCGGTGTCCCCGATAGTTGGCCCCGGGGCGTGAGGAAAAATAGGTGACGCACCACTGTCCTCGACTACCGTATACCCCACCAGGAATTTGCACGTTGCCGTGCCACGTAGGACGCGGTGCGGTACTAGCCGCATCGATCGAGATTCACCACTATTGCATTGATCGCGGCCGCATGACGGAGAAAATTGGCCACCATCTAAGGGCACCGGATAGACACCCCGCTCACGCGTGCTCATCCCTCGACGGACGGCTGCCATGGGGCAAACTTTCCTAACCGAGGCACCCCCCGCCTGCCCTGGTTCGATGTCGAAATGCGCTAGAGCCAACGGCTGCAAGCGCGCCCGAGGTACTCGGGGACGGATCATCGATACGCGCCTGGGCGATCATTCTGGACCTTGAGGCGAGGGTCCAAGCCGGAATCCCATTGATTCGAATAGTTCCGCGTCAAGACTCATCGTCCTACATCAATCGGAGAGATCGCGTATGCAATGGACGCGTCATGGCGGGACATCGGACCGGCGCCGTAGGGTGTCGAATTGCGCTCCACGGGACTGGCGCCATGCACGAAGCTCGGCACCAGAACGCCGTCATGGCCGGCCAAACTCCGATGTTCCGGGCCCTCGCGGGGCGATGATTGGCGACCGTACCCTGATCGGTCACGACCTGTGGGTCAGCTCAGCGGGCACGGGCACCAACATGTCTTAGATTTACCACCGAACCAATTGCAAACTATTGCTTTTATCCGTTGTGTCTTTGCGGTTCTGACTGCTGAATTAAGGGTTACAGCTCAATGCCCTTCTGCGCCATGACCCCCGCGTCGAAGGCGTGCTTGATGGGACGCATCTCGGTCACGGTATCGGCGATCTCGATCAGCGCGTCCGGTGCCGCCCGGCCGGTGACGATGACGTGCTGATGGGAGGGTCGCGCCTGGAGCGCCTCGAGCACCTGGTCTTTCGGGACCAACCCGAGCTTTAGCGCGATGTTGAGCTCGTCGAGAACGACCATCTGGTAAGCCGGATCCGCCAGGAATCCGCGCGCCGTTTCCCATGCCGCAAGGGCCGCCCGCCGGTCGCGCTCCTTGTCCTGGGTCTCCCAGGTGAAGCCCTCGCCCATGACGTGAAACTCGAGCTCCGGGAAGCGCCGGAAGAAGGCCTCCTCGCCGGTCGCGAAGCTGCCCTTGATGAACTGGATCACGGCCACCTTCATGCCGTGACCGAGTGCGCGGGCCACCATGCCGAAGGCCGACGAGCTCTTGCCCTTGCCGTTTCCGGTGTTCACCACCAGCACCCCACGGTCCTCCTGGGCGCTGGAAACGCGTGCGTCGACAACCTCCTTCTGGCGTTGCATCCGCCTCCGGTGCCGTTCGCTGGCCTCGTGGTCCGTCATCGGGCGTGAGCGCCCCCTGCCCCGCTGCCCGCTAGAGCCCGTGTGGTACCCAGGTGGATGATGGCGGCCGCCCCAATGTAGGCGATCAGTCCCATCAGCGTCTGCGGCAGGTAAGTGGCCAGACGACCGGCCAACTCGGCCAGACTCAGGGTCTCGAAACGGCCCGAGAAGAGATAGAAGCCCCCGCTAGCGAACAGTTCCGCGGCCAGCCCGCCGGCGAGCAGGGCCCCGGCGAGCACCGGAAGCGTCCGCGCGGCATCCTCGTGCCGGCCCGCGTACCATCGACCCGCGGCCCAGACGGCCCCGTAAGCGGGTAGCAGGAGACCGTAAGCCGGTGTCAGACAATAACTGCTGACGCCGCCCCAGCCGACGGCGATGATGTCGATCGCGGCCGCAACCCCGAACAGGGCCGGGAATGCCCAGGCCGGTCGCAAGTAAAAGCCGGCCAGGAAAAAGACCGCGAGCGTCGCGTCCGGTAGGTGTTGGCCCAGAGGAGCAAACTGCTGGCCCCTCGTGGCGGCCATGGTCGCGGCGAGGGCGAGGCCGATCAGGATCTGGTAACGGGATTCGAGGGATGCGGTCATCGGTAGCACTCCGTCCGGTATCGGGTTATCGCCGAGCTCCTGCGCTCGTGTCCGACATTGTAGGTGGTGTCGGCACGCGCTGTAACCCGGCGGCAAAGGCACGCGTCCGGCTCAGGGCTCGTAACGCAGGGTCAGGTAGAAGGCCCGGCCCGGCTGGTTGTAGAAGGCCGCCGTCTCGTAATCCTCGTCGAGCAGGTTCTCGAGCCGGCCCTGAACCCGAAACACGGGCGTCAAGGCGTACTCCGCCGTCAGGCCCACCAGCGTATAGCCATCGAGCCGAACCTCGTTGGCCAGGTCATCGAAGCTGCGCCCCGAGACGAGCAGTGTCGCACCCGCGAACCAGCGTTCGAGGCGCCGGCCCAGCGTCAATTGGAACGTCTGTTCGGGCCGACGCGGCAGCAGGTTGCCCCCGTCGGGACCGTCGGAACGGTTCCGCGGGTCAAGCAGAGTCAGGCTCGCGCCCATGTCCCAGTCCTGCCAAGCCGCGTTCGCCGAGGCCTCCAGCCCGCGGATCCGCGCCGCGTCGATGTTATCGACGACATAGGTGAATGAGTCGAACGCGATCAGGTCGTCGATATCGGTCTGGTACAGGTTCAGAGCCCAGCCGCCCCCCGGGACGGAGCCGGAAAGACCCAGCTCGATGCTCCGGGACTGCTCGGGGTCCAGGTCCGGGTTCCCGAACACGGGAAAATAGAGATCATTGAAGGTGGGCGCCTTGTACGCGGTCCCGTAGGAAACGAACATCGCCGGACCCCTCACCGGCCGGTAGCCGAGCGCGGCGTTGCCGGTCATATGGCTTCCGAACTGCTGGTTGTCGTCGCGGCGCAGGCTGAGCTTGACCTCGCCGGCACCGGCGGTGGCCTGGTACTCCGTGAAGATACCGGTATTGTCGCGGGAGTCCGCCGTGTATTCGACCGTGCCGTCGACCTTGTCATCCTGATAATCGACACCGAACGTGAGCAGTTGGGCCGGCGTGATGGCCAGGTTCGTCTGGAGCGAGGCCAGGTTACGTTCGGTGTCGAATCGATCCAGGAAGTCGCCCAGGTAGTATGCCCGGTACTTGTCTTGACTCCTTCCTGCCGACAGCAGAACGGTCCATGCATCGAGCGGCTCCAGCCTGACCTCGGCGCCGAGCACCTGTTGCTCGGCTCGCGAGCTGTTGCCCGAGTACGGACCGCCGTCGAAATCGGTGCGGCTGCTCGACCCGAGATAGTGCACCCCCGCCTCCGCCGAAATCACCGAAACGATAGCCCGCGCGGGCGCTCGTACCGGTGTTCCGGTAGCCGTCCCGGTCCGGCTGGTAGACGCCGCACCCGGCGAACGGCACGGGCTGGCCGTTACAGGCGTTGAATCCGTCCGTCTGCTGGAAACTCGCGCCCAGGTTGAACCAGCCGTCATCGCCCCCGCCGGAGATCCCGCCCGAGACACTCGCGGTGCCGTAGGACCCGGCACCGGCGCTGACCCGCGGTCGCAGCGCCCCGCCGCCGCGTTTGCGTGAATATCTGGATCACGCCGCCGATGGCCTCCGATCCATAGAGGCTCGAGCGCGGACCCCGCACGACCTCGATGCGATCGATCTGCTCGATCGGCAGATGCTCCAGCGGGGCCGCACCGATGGTCGCCGAGCCGACCTTGACACCGTCGATCAGAACCAGCACCTGGTCGGAATCCGCCCCCCGGAGCAGGACCGAGGACGGCTGGCCCGGCCCACCGCTGCTGACGATCGAGACACCGGGCAGACCGCTCAGCGCGTCGGGCACCGAGCGAAACTGGCGGCGCTCGATTTCAGCCCGGTCGATGACGGACACCGAGGCCAAGGTCCGGTTCTCCGGCTCCGGAGTACGTGTCGCCGTGACGACCACCGGTTCGAGCAGCACGCCCTCCTCGTCCGACCAGGACGCCGACAAAGGCAGCCAACAGACCGCCAGCAACAAGACCCGCTTCACGCAAACGCTCCTGCCGTTAGGTCGCGCACACCCGCGCGGACCGACTCATGCATTGACGTCAAGGCAGGACGACGGACGCGAGCGACACCCGGCGGGAGTCCGAGGCCGACACGCCGGTCAATCGCCCTCCGCGACCCCGGTTCGAATCTCGCTGGCCGGTCTCCGGGCTCACGAGCGGGAGATGGGCTCCCTGGTACGGCGCCTTCCCATGGGTGTGCCACGGTGGCATGAGGCCGTGCCTTGACTCGTCTACCGTTGCGGGGGCAGCGCCGGATTGGTCCTACGACAGAGGACGGGCCGGCTTCCCGTTTAACCCGTCGGGCGGACGCCGTCGGGGCACCAGAAGATGGGGGTTTGACAGTACAGCCTGGACGCGCGGCGGGTCAACGGCCGCTTGCCGCTATTCGACCCGGGCTTCCGCGTCCGATCACGGCCCGGACCTGCCCCCGATCTGCAGCGTCGCCAGGTCCCCGAGTGCGGCGCGAATCTCGTCGAGTCGCGGCGGTCTCGCCTCCCACATATCGGCAAGCAGGCCCAGGCAGGTCAGCCGCATCAGGTTCGGGTCCTTGGGGCTCGCGAGCCAGAAGTGGTAACCCTCCTGAACCAAAGGCGTGCCGCCGTCCTTTCCGGCCATCACGAAGCGTGGCACAGCCGTTGGCCTGCGCTCGGCTACCTCGGTCCAGTATCTCTGGACGCGGGCGATCCGGTAGTCCCCGGCCGCGATCGTCTGCGGGCGATCGGGGTCGATCCGGCGCACCTCCAGACCGCAGCTGGGCGTCGGGCTGGCGCCCGAGTTGCTGAGCCGCCCCTGCCGAAAGAAGACCCGTGCCCGTCCCGGTGCGACCGGGACCGGCTGGTTCAGACGGAGCAGGCTCCCGGGCGGAATCTCGGTCCACTCGCCGGACGATTCACGGACGAGGGTCTCGCAGCCCGCGAGCAGCACGCCCGAGATCAGCAGAGGAAGCCAGCCGCCGATCAATGAGCGGATTCGTTTCATCTCACGCAAGCGCATCCGAATGGATGACCATCTGACCGAATCGCAAACGCGCCACAAGCGCCAAGCCAGCCCGCCGCTAGTCATGGGTCTACTCTCCCTCCCGGCGTTTTCCGCAGTGTCATTGGCGCCCTTGGCGGTTACGACCGTCTGCACTCCCGGCTAAATCAGCAACAGGGTCGCCAGCCCGAGAAAGGCGAAGAAGCCCACGACGTCGGTCACGGTCGTCAGCACGACACTGCCGGCGAGCGCGGGGTCGATGCCGAAACGACGCATGATCAGGGGAATCGCCACGCCGGCCACCGAGGCACACAGGAGGTTCAGCAGGATTGCCGCCGCGATTATGCCCCCGATCGCCCAGTTGCCAAACCAGATCACCGACAGCAGGGCGACGACGACGGCCCAAAGCACCCCGTTGAGCAGCGCGATCCCAATCTCCTTGAGGAGCAGGACGCGGGCATTGCCCTGCTCCAGATGCCCAAGGGCCAGGCCGCGGATCACCAGCGTCAGCGTCTGGCTTCCGGCGATACCGCCCATGCTCGCGACGATCGGCATCAGCACGGCCAGGGCCACGACCTTCTCCAGCGTACCCTCGAACAGGCCGATGACCCAGGCGGCGAGGAACGCGGTCAGCAGATTGATGCCGAGCCAGACCGCCCGCCGCCGACTGCTCGTGAGCACCGGCGCAAACATGTCCGCCTCCTCGTCGAGGCCGGCCATACCCATCAACGACCGCTCGGATTCCTCCCGGATCACGTCCATGACATCGTCCACGGTGATCCGCCCAAGCAGACGCCCCTCCTCGTTCACGACCGGCGCCGAGATCAGGTCCTGGTCCTCGAAACGGCGCGCCACCTCGTGGCTCGGGGTCAGCCCGGGTATGGGCTCGAAGTCGGTGTCCATGACCGCGGCGACCGTCGTCTCAGGCGGGGTCGTGAGGAGGCGGCGCAGGCGCAGCACACCCTGGTAGCGCTGCTGGCGATCCACCACCATCAGCTTGTCGGTATTGTCCGGCAGGTCGTCGAGCAGGCGCAGATAGCGCAGCACGGTCTGAATCCTCAGGTCCGGTCTCACCGAGATCTGGTCCAGGTTCATCAGACCGCCGGCGCGTGTCCTCCGGGAAGGACAGCATGGACTCGAGCCGGTCTCGCTCGTGCTCGCCCAGGGCCTGTAGGATCGCCCGGCCGGTCTCGGAGGGCAGGTCCTGGATAAGGTCGACCATGTCGTCGGGCTCGAGGCTCCGCACCGCGCAGACCAGGCTGTCCATGTCCATCTCCAGCGCGAGCCCGCGGCGAACTTCCTGGTGCAGGTGCCGCAGGACCTTCCCGGCCTGGTCGCCGTCGACGACACCCCAGGCGGCGAACCGTTCACGCGGCGGCAGCGACTCGAGCAACCCGGCCACTCGCGCCGGGTGGATCTTGCGGAACAGGCGCCCCACGCGCTTGAGCTTTTCCTGCTCCAGCAGGTCGAGCACCCGATCGAGCTGGGTCTCGCCACCCGCATCGGCCTCGGAAGGCTCATCGTCCTCTTCGAGCGCCTGCGTCAGCTGCCGCCCCAGATTTTCGTCTAGGTGACTCAGCACCTTGTCCTCGACCGCCGCGTCGACCTGCTCCCAGACCGAGAGTCGCTGGGCCGGCGAAAGCGACTCGAGCAGACTCGCGATCTTGGCCGGATGCATCGGCTTCAGGAGCTTGCGTACTCGGCGGCGTCGTCCCTTTTCCAGGGCCTTGTTTACGGAATCAAATTCGGTTTGCATTTCGGAGCCTTGGCGAAGTAACTTGAACTTCAGACTGAGGATTAGCGATTGCCGCGCAGCACGGCGGGTCACGGCGATCTGCGGTCGTCCAGCCGCCTATGCGAAACTCTGTCCGCCGCGACAGAAATCGATGGGCAGAACCCGTGCGGCACCCGTCGCGAGGATCCGATGAACCCGCTTGAAACCCTGCTGCTCGACTGTCCCTGGTGCGCTTCACCGCTCGAGATCTGCGTCGACCTGAGCGCCGGCTCGCAGTGCTACGTGGAGGACTGCCAGATATGCTGCGCGCCCATGGTCGTGACGGTACGGATCGGTGAGGACCACGACATCCAGCCCCGCGTGACCCTGGAGCGGGAAGGCGATTGAGCGACGTGCCCGCGGTGGCTCCGCTCGGGCGAACACGGCATTCTCGACCCGACTCCGGGCGCAAGATACCCGACAGCCGAGACCGGGCTCAGCCTCTTGGATTGTACCGGCTCGGCCGGGTACGTCGCCTGTTGGATCGGGTGTGCGCGCCAGCCGCGGGAGTCAGGTCGAACCGCCCGAAGACGACCAGGTCAACCTTGCGCGAGAGAGGAGACGCGAATGGACATCCCCACGATACTTCAGAATTGGCCGCTGCAGGCCGCGGCGGCGATCGTAGCGGGCGTGGTGATCCTGCTCGCGCCGCGGGTCTTGAACTACGCGGTCGCGACCTACCTGCTCCTGATCGGGGCGATGGGGCTGCTGCACTACTGGTACGGCAGCTCGATCCGCCCGCAGGCGGTGATCTCGCTGGTGGCCGGTGCGCTGGTGCTGTTCAAGCCGAATATCCTCAACTACACGGTCGGGGTGTATCTGATTCTGATCGGCCTGCTCGAGTCCGGAGTCATCCGGTTCTGACTCGCGGCGGGACCCGGTAAGCCCGGAGGGCCCTTGCGCGATTCCCGAGGGCCGATTCCTCGGGCGCCTCACCGGCCCGTACGGCCTGGAAGGTCGAACGGGTTTCTGCCGAGTAGAGCGAACAGGTACCAGGCCGTTGCGCCGATGTGCGGCGTATCCGGGTAGACCCAGGGCTTCACCTGCCCGTCCGCATGCCAGAGGTGATCGAAACCGGTCGACAGGCCGCAGCGGGAAGCGGCCGGCAGCGCCCCGGCGGCTGGCCCCTCGCGGAGCTGGGCCTCTCTTAGCGCGCCGATGATCGGCGCGGCCTCGCCGCCCCGACCGAGTCGCTGCAGGGCCGCCGCGGCCTGCGCCGTTCCCTCCCACCAGGCACCGTCCCCGTCTCGGCAGTTGAAATCGAACGCATTGGCCACCTCGTGCGCCCGGCAATGTCGCAGCGCCCAGTCCAGCGCCGGCTGGTAGCGCTCCGGCTGCCACAACCCCAGAACGGACCAGGTCTGGGCGTCCAGCGGGATCACGCCGCTACCGGTCGCCGTGCCGCCGGAACCGGATCCGGCGCCGGTGCGCAGGTAAACCCCGTCGTCGCTCTGTTCGACCATTCGCTCGACGAAGTGCCGCGCGTGGGCCTGCTCGGCCATCCAGCGGCGCCCCTCGGCGCTATCCTCGCCGACGGCGCGGGCCAGGTGCCCAAACAGCGCGACCAGGTCGATATTGTGCTCGGTGCTGCGCCACTGAGAGCGCACCTGACCGCCGGCGTCCCCGTTGCCTTCAAAGCCCTCGAAACCGCCGCGAAAGCCGCCGAGCCGATCACCGGCCCTGTTCTCGCGGACGATCCAGTCGCCGAGCCTCAGCGCCGCCTCCAGGTACGCCGGTCTCTCGGGGTCCGGAAGCAGCCGATGGGCCTGGACCAGGGCGAGTGCCGCCCAGGCCGAGTTCCCGGTATCCGAGCCGGCGGCGTACTCGTCTTCGAGGTATCGACTCTGCGCCGGATCCCAGCGTCCGGGCAGCCGCGCCGTCCCGGTGGCGCTGTCGAGCAGCCGCCCGCTGGCGTAGGCGTTGCGCAGTCGCCCGTCGGCGCGCGGTCCGCGGAATGAACGGTCGCCACCTTGGGCCTGCAGCAAGGCCTCGGCGATCAGCGCGGCCCGCCGCAGGTCCTCGGGGGTGCCCCGCGCGAGCAGCGCGAGCAGCACCAGCGACTGGTCGTAGACATGGGAGACGTTCTCCGGCGCCCCGGTGGCGCAGGTTCCCGGCAGGTAGCTCTGAAGGAAGCGCGGTTCGTCTTGCCGCGGCTGGTCGATCTCGACATCGTCCAGATAGACGGACCCCGGCCGCCCGCCCCGCGCCGTCGACACGGATACGGCCAGCGGACCTATGACCGAGCGCAGATCCTGGCCCTCGAGCGGGATGCTGAATCGCCGCCACCGGTCATCCAGACCGATGTTGCCTACTGGAATGGGCCCGAACGAGTCGCGGTACGGGTGGCCGGTCCGGAGCCCGGCGTTGATCCCGCCCGCGGTCAGCTCGACGACCATCGGCGGGTTCGAGCGCGCCCAGAGCGAGACCCGCGTCGCCCCGCTGAGATCGCGCCCCGGGGACGTGCCCCAATTGCCTTCCGGGTACTGGAAGTAGAGCCCGGCCCAGGTCTCGGTCCCGCCCGGCGCGGGGACGAACCGCAGATGGACGCAGTCCCGGCCCGAGCGCGGTCGATCGCAACCGTCGGACACGACGCTGAGGCTGCCGCCGGCGCTCGAGTCCATGATCCCCGAGGCGTAGTAGTCCTCGTAGCCCGGCTCGCCTGCCACCAGCACCGAACGACTGAATCGGTCCATCTGGCGGTAGAGAAAGCCGAACGCGGCAGCGACGGCGGGGTCGCCCGGTTCCACGGCCCGTGCGGCAGAAGGAGACCCCGCAAGCGCCGCGGCCACCAGAACCGACAGGGCCAGGACCGCGAGCCGCCGCGGTTTCGCCGACCGGTGCAGGCGCCCCGCCCGCGGCCGGACACCCGGGGAGCGGGTCATCAAGTCCCCGTGCATCCGCTCCAGCGGCTCGGAAACAGGCTCTCGACGACCCCTGACCGGTGCAAGACCGCAACGCCCAAGACTTGCCCGCGGTAGCTCACGACGACCTGCCCGGGCGGGCTCGCGGCACGCTGTTCAGCCGTGGGCTCGAAGGTCTCCCGGCGCAGGTATCTGGAGCGCTGGCCGGCGTCGAGCTCGAGCCTGGAACGCGCCGCGTCGCGCCCGAACAGCATGGCCGCGCCGGTGGTGGGTTTCGGCGGCCGGATGTTGGTGCGGTGAAAGAACAGCCCGCTGCCCGAGGCGCCGGGGACGCGCGGTGGCGCGTGATCCGCGGCCATCAGGTGCAGGCCGCGGCGCGTCTGCCGGTGCGCGCGGTAGGCGCCCCAATAGGCCTCGGGCAGACCGTACTTCGCCGCGAGCCCGGACAGCCAGTCGCCGGCGTCGGCGCCGTCGAGCGCCGCCAGCTCCGGCTCGGGCTCGGGCGGCAGTCCCGGGTCCTTTTCCAGCACGGCGATGAAGAATCCGCCAGTGTCGTTGTGATGGGGCCAGATACGGACGCAGTGCCCCAGTTCCTCCGGCAGGGCGTGCCCATCCCAGTGCGTGATGCCGCCGCCGGTTACGACCCCGGGCAACTCGACGGGCATCAGCCGCAGCCGGCCGGGGTATTCACGCAGGATGTCGGCGACCACCCGCTCGTTCTCCTCGGGGGCGAAGGTGCAGGTGGAGTAGACGATCCGCCCCCCCGGCCGGCAGCGCTGAACCGCCTTGCGCAAGAGGGCGCGCTGGCGCGGGCAGAGCCGCGCCGAGTTGGCCGGGTCGAGCCGCTGGAGCAGGGACGGATTGCGCCGCAGGGTCCCCTCGCTCGAGCAGGGAGCGTCGACCAGGATACGGTCGAACTGGCCGCCCGCGGCCGGCCAGTTCGCGGCGTCGACACAGGTCGTCGTGGTGTTGACGACCCCGAGCCGGTCCAGATTACCCTGCAGCGCCTTGATGCGCTCGTTGGCGATGTCGTTGGCGATCAACGTGCCCCGGTTCGCAAGCGCGAAGGCGATCTGCGCCGTCTTGCCGCCCGGGGCCGCACACATGTCCAGCACCCGCTGTCCCGGTTCGAGCCCCATGACGCGAACCGGCAGCTGGGAGACCGCCTCCTGGGCGTGGGCCAGTCCGGCGCAATACCACCAATGCTGCCCCGCCCTCGCCGCCAGGGGCAGCCGCAGAGCGCCCGGCAGCCAGGCGATGGGGTGCACCTCCAGGCCCTCGTCGGCGAGCAGGTCCAGGAGCCCGTCGGCCGGGATCCGGGAAGGGTTCGCCCACACGCACGGGGCAAGCGGCCGGCACAGGGCGGCGGCGAAGGCATCCCAATCCTCTACCAGCGACCGGTAGCGGGCCAACGCCGAGGCGGCGATCGCGGCCGGCGTTGGAAGTGACTCGGCGCTGCCCCTGGATGTGCGGTCGGTCATGTCGAAGCTCGGGACAACAGGCCTTCGGGCGACACTGGAGGTGGGAATCGCATACCGGGCCGCCACTGGCGGGCGGATCCGGGTCGGTCTAAGCTCGGCGCAATCTACAACACGACAGGGGGCGGCGGCATCGCTTTTCGCGCCCCGGAGGAATCCCATGCCGAGCCAGGCGCCGGCGCTCGAAACCATGCTCCAATCGCTGATCGGTACGCTCTCGGTCAGCAGTGTCACGCCGGCATTCGACCACAGCAACCGGGCGGTGATCGGACTCCTGGCCGACTGGCTCGCCACCGCCGGCTTTGGCGTCGAGGTCCTGGAGATCCCCGGGCATCCCGACAAGGCCAACCTGGTCGCAACGCTCGGCGGCGGCCCCGGCGGGCTGGTGCTGTCAGGCCACACGGACACCGTACCCTTCGACGAGCACCTCTGGTCCCACGACCCGCTGCGGCTCACTGAGGCGGACGGGCGCTTCTACGGCCTGGGCACCTCGGACATGAAGTCGTTCCTGGCGCTGGCGATCGAGGCCGCGCGCGGTCTCGCGGCGCGGGACCTTAGGCAACCGCTCGTCATCCTCGCCACCGCGGACGAGGAATCGGCCATGCACGGCGCCCGTGCGCTGGTCGCCGCCGGACGGCCGCTCGGGCGCTACGCGGTGATCGGCGAGCCGACCGGACTCAGGCCCGTGCGGCTGCACAAGGGGGTGATGGGGGAGGCGGTGCGCCTAGTCGGCCGAAGCGGTCACGCCAGCGACCCGAGCCTCGGAAACAACGCGCTCGAGGGCATGCACGAGGTACTGACCGCCGTGCTCGGCTGGCGGGACGAGCTCCAGCGCACCCACTCCAACAGCGCGTTCGCGGTCCCCTACCCCACCATCAACCCGGGACACATCCATGGCGGCGACAACCCCAACCGGATCTGCGGGTACTGCGAGCTGCACCTGGACCTGCGCGTGCTGCCGGGCGTGTCGCCCGAGGCGCTGCGCGCGGAGCTGGCGCGGCGGGTCGCAGACGTGGCCGACCGCCGGGGGCTCCGCTGGAGCGTCGAGCCCTTGTTCGAGTCCATCCCCCCGGCTGAGACGGCAGCCGATTCCGAGATCGTGCGGGCCGGCGAGGCGCTGACCGGACATGCGGCCGAGGCCGTCAGCTTCGGCACCGAGGCCCCATTCCTGAACGCCCTGGGGATGCAGACCGTCGTGCTGGGACCCGGCGACATCGCCCAGGCCCATCAGCCCGACGAGTTCCTGGCGCTGGAGCGCATCCCGCCGACGCTGGAGCTGCTGCGCGCCCTGATCCGCCGTTTCTGTGTGGACCGACCGGCGGCGACGGCTTGACCCGCGCGTCCGCGCGGACCAGCCGCGCAGGCGGTCAGTCCCGGTAATCCTCGGCGCGCCGCGCGTCGCCGCGGACCTTTCCAGCCGGATAGCGCCGCTCGTTGATCGCGATCTTGCGGTAGGCCGCCCCGACGAGATCCACGTCCAGACGCTGGGAGAGCCGGATCAGGTAGATCAGGATGTCCGCCAGCTCCTGGGCCACCTGCTCCTTCTTGGCCGCATCCAGCGACTCGCTCTGGGGCTCGGTGAGCCACTGGAAGTGCTCGAGCAGCTCACCCGCCTCCCCGGCCAGTGCCATGGCCAGGTTCTTCGGCGAATGGAACTGCTCCCAGTCGCGCTCGCGCGCGAATCCCAGCAGGCGCCGATTGAGGTCGTCGAGGCTGTCCATCCTTCAGGTCTCGCGCAGCCGTTCGCGCCCGCGCTCGACCGCGGCACGCACCTGTCGCGGTGCCGTGCCGCCGATATGGTCGCGTGCGGCCACCGAGCCCTCGAGCCCGAGCACCTCGAAGACGTCTTCGCCTATGGATCCGGAGAACTGGCGCAGCTCCTCGAGGCTCAGCTCCGCCAGGTCCCGCCCCTCGCGCACCCCGAGCGCGACCGCCCGGCCGACGATCTCATGGGCGTCGCGGAACGGGATGCCGCGGCGCACCAGGTAGTCGGCCAGGTCGGTGGCGGTGCTGAAGCCCTGCCGGGCGGCCGCGCGCATCCGCTCGCGGCGGCAGGTGACGTGCCCCATCATGTCGGCGAAGACCTTGAGGGAGCCCCGCAGGGTGTCGGCGGTGTCGAACAGCGGCTCCTTGTCCTCCTGGTTGTCCTTGTTGTAGGCCAGCGGCTGGCCCTTCATCAGGGTCAGCAGCGCGATCAGGTGGCCAAAGACCCGGCCGCTCTTGCCGCGCACCAGCTCCGGCACGTCCGGGTTCTTCTTCTGGGGCATGATCGAGGAGCCGGTGCAGAAGCTGTCGGACAGCTCGATGAAGCCGAACTGCGCCGACGACCAGAGGATCAGCTCCTCGGAGAAGCGGGACAGGTGCATCATCAGGATCGCCGCGGCGGCCGCGAACTCGATCGCGAAGTCCCGATCGGAGACCGCGTCGAGGGAGTTCTCCGCCGGGCGGTCGAACCCGAGAAGCTCCGCCGTGTACTGGCGGTCGATCGGATAGGTCGTTCCGGCCAACGCGGCCGCGCCGAGCGGCATCCGGTTCATGCGCCGCCGGCAGTCCGCAAGGCGCTCCCGGTCACGGTCGAGCATCTCGAACCAGGCCATCATGTGATGCCCGAAGGTGATGGGCTGAGCGACCTGCAGGTGGGTGAAGCCGGGCAGAACCGTGTCGGCCTCGCGCTCGGCCAGATCGAGCAGCGACTCCTGCAGCCGCGCAATCTCGGAGCGGATGGCGTCGATCTCGTCGCGCAGCCACAGGCGCACGTCGGTGGCGACCTGGTCGTTGCGCGAGCGTCCGGTATGGAGCCGCTTCCCGGCATCGCCGACGGCGTCGGTCAGTGCGGACTCGATGTTCATGTGAACATCTTCGAGGGGAACCGACCAGTCGAAGTCGCCGGAGTCGATGCGCGACCGCACGGTCTCCAGGCCCGATATGATGGCGTCGCGCTCCGCCTCGCTCAGGATGCCCTGGCGGGCGAGCATGGTCGCGTGGGCGATCGAGCCCTGGATATCGTAGCGGTAGAGCCGCCAGTCGAAGCCCACCGAGGCGGTGAAGGCCTCGACGAAGGCATCGGTGGGGGCGGTGAATCGCCCTGCCCAGGGCTTGGAAGGGTTACTGGATTCGTGCATCGACGGGTGCGGCCAATGTTAAATTAGGGGCGCACTGAACGATTACATCCCGGAATTTTCAGCGCACGGAAGGCAAAGTGGCGGTTTCCGCCGCGATTCTACACGCTCGCTCCGAAGGTTTTTTTGATATCAGCGTGGACTACGGCTTCGAACATGTCCGGGAACCCGAGGAGCCCCGCAACGGCTTCCTTCCCAATTTCTGCCGGCCCTCGATGATCGCCGGCATCCTGCTCGCGGCCCAGCTGCTCGCCGTCACGCTGACACTCGCCACCGACACCGACCCCGGGGCCTTCCTCACCCGCCTGTTCAGCCTATCGCTGTTCGCGCTGGCGATCTCGCTCTCGGCAAGCCTGGCCTGGTGTGCGCTTCGCCCGGCACTGCTTCGGCTCGGGAACCGGGCAGCGGCACTTCTGGCCTGGGGGGCGCTGCTGGTCGCCGCCGGACTCGTGACCTGGGGCGTGGTGGCGCTGGTCCCCTATTCCTACCAGGGCAGCCTGCTGCCGGCGGACGGATCGTTCGGCCTGCTGATACGCAGTCTGAGCATCTGTGCCATTCTCGGGGCCATGCTGCTGAGATACCTTTACGTCCAACACATGTGGAAGCTGCAGGTCGAGGCCGAGGCCGACGCCCGGTTCCAGAAACTGCAGGCGAGGATCAGGCCGCATTTTCTGTTCAACAGCATGAATACCATCGCCAACCTGACTCAGACCAACCCGCGGCTCGCCGAGGAGGTCGTCGAGGACCTGGCCGACCTGTTCCGGGCGACCCTCTCGGACGCGAACGAGGGCTCGACGCTGGCTAAGGAGCTCGAGCTGGCCTACCGCTACCTGAACATCGAAAAACAGCGTCTCGGGGAGCGGCTGCGGGTCGAGTGGGACGTCGAGGACGTCCCCGGCGAGGCGATGCTGCCCCCGTTGATACTTCAACCCCTGGTGGAGAACGCGGTTTATCATGGCGTACAGCCATCGAGGCGCCCCGGGGTGATCCGTATCAGCGGCGTCTACCGGCGGGCCCAGGTCAACCTGACCGTCCGCAACACCTTACCCGGCGAGGACGAGCGGCAGGAACGGCACGCCCGCGGCAACCGGATCGCGCTGGACAACGTGAAGCAGCGCATGGCCACCATGTTCGAAGGCCAGGCGCGCGTGATCATCTCGCGGGTCGAAGGCGACTATCAGGTCCGGCTAGTTTTTCCCTATCCCTGGAAACGCGTATGAAAATACTGGTCGTTGACGACGAGGCCCCGGCACGGGAGCGGATGGTCCGCCTGCTCTCCCAGATCGAGGGCGACTACGAGCTGGTGGGCGAGGCGGCGGACGGCATCGAGGCCCTGGAAATCTGCCGCACCAAGTCCGTGGACCTGGTGCTGCTGGACGTCCAGATGCCCGGCATGGACGGCCTCACGGCGGCCAAGGCGCTCGCGGAGCTCGATCCGCCGCCGGCCGTGATCCTGGTCACCGCCTACGAGCAGTATGCGTTGGCCGCGTTCGAGCACCGGGTCGAGGATTACCTGGTCAAGCCGGTGCGCCGCGAGCGTCTGCAGGACGCCCTGAATCGGGCGCGGGTGCCCACCCGGCCCCAGCGCGCCGCGCTGACTGGACGGCCTGACGCGCGTCCTGGGCGCCGGCACCAGCTCGCCGCCCACTACCGGGGCGGGCTGCAGACGGTCCCCATCGGCGAGGTGATCTATCTTCAGGCCGACAACAAGTACGTCACGGTGCGCCACACCGGCGGCGAGCTGCTGGTCGACGAATCCCTGAAGGCGCTTGAGGACGAGTTCACCGACCTGTTCCTGCGCATCCACCGCAATGCGCTGGTGGCGCGCTCCCGTCTCTGGGGCTTGGAGAAGGCCCACGACGGCACGACCATGGTGCGACTGCGCGACTGCCCCGAGCACCTTCCCGTAAGCCGTCGGCACCTCGCGGACATCCGCCGCTGGCTGCGTACCGGGACCGGGTGAGCCCGGTTCCGGGCGCTATCGGCAACGCGCCCCGGTCTAGGGGCCGGCCTCTGTGACCCACCTCGCCGAGGCCCTCGCCCTGGTCGCCGTGCTCGGCCTCGCCGCCCAGTGGCTCGGGTGGCGGCTGCACATTCCCACCATCGTCCTGCTCGGGCTGTTCGGCGTCCTGGTCGGGCCGGTATTCGACCTGATCCACCCCAGCGAGGCCCTGGGCGATGCCTTCCAGCCCCTGATCCAACTCAGCGTTGCCGCCATCCTGTTCGAGGGGGGACTCAGCCTGCGATGGCACGAGCTGCGGCAGGCCTCCACCGGCGTAAAGCGCCTGGTCACGGTCGCGCCGGTCCTGAGTCTGGTTCTCGGCGCGGCGGCCGGATACGCCATCGGCGGCCTGTCCTGGCCGGTGGCCGTCGTCTTCGGCGCCATCATCGTGGTCACCGGGCCGACGGTGATCCTGCCGCTGCTGCGCCAGGCGCGGCTGCTCCGCCGCCCCGCCTCGTTCCTGAAATGGGAAGGCATCGTCAACGACCCCACGGGCGCGCTGATGGCCGTGGTCGCGTTCGAGTATTTCGCCACGCCAGGCCGGGCGACCCTGGGGCATAGCCTGTTCGAGCTGGTCTCCGGGATCCTGGGTGCCGGGGCACTGGGCGCGCTGGCCGGCTGGCTTCTTGGCAGGACCTATCTGGCCGGACAGGTCCCCGAGTACCTGAAGGGACCCATGGCGCTCGCGGCGGCGCTCGGCGTGTTTGCGCTCGCCAACCTGGCCCTGGACGACGCGGGTCTGGTGGCCGCGACCGTGCTCGGCATCATGCTCGGGAACATGGGACTGCCAAGCATCGAGGAGATACGCCGGTTCAAGGAGTACACGGCGATCATCCTGGTCTCGGCCATCTTCCTGCTGCTGACCGCGGACCTGGACCCGGCGATCCTGTTGGCACTGGACTGGCGCGGAGCCGCCCTTATCGCGGCGGTGCTGTTCCTGGTACGGCCGATCGCGATCGGGATCGCAACGGCCGGGACGGACATGAGCTGGCAGGAACGGGTGCTGGTCGGCTGGATCGCGCCACGCGGAATCGTCGCCGCGGCCGTGGCCGGGGTGTTCGGCCCCGCGCTGACGGACCGGGGGTTCGCCGGCGGAGAGCTGCTGCTGCCCCTGGTGTTCCTGCTGATCCTGACCACGGTGGTGCTGCACGGCTTCAGCCTGCCCTGGCTGGCGCGCCGGCTCGAGCTCAGTGCCAAGTCCCGGGACGGCCTGCTGATCTGCGGTGCCAGCCCCTGGAGCACCGGGCTCGCCACCACACTGCACCGGGAAAAGGTACCGATCCTGCTCGCCGACGGCTCCTGGAGTCGGCTGCGCGCGGCGAGGCATGCCGGCCTTCCGGTCTATTTCGGCGAGATCCTGTCCGAGGAGGCCGAGATCGACATCGAGACTGGAGAGCTCGGCAGCCTGCTCGCCGCCAGCAGCAACGACGCCTACAACGCCCTGGTTTGCGCCGAATTCGCCCCGGAGTTTGGACGTCATCGCGTATTTCAGCTCGCCGCCCCCGGCAACGGCCACCCCAAGCGCCGCCCCGGGGCAGCCTCCCGCGGCCGGGCGCTGCTGGACGCCGAGACCCGTTACGAAGACCTGCAACGCAACTGGTACCGCGGGTGGACCTTTAAGGTGACCGGGATCACGGACGAGTTCACTTGGGATGACCTGCTCGCCGCCCTGCCCGACGGCGCGCTGCCGCTGATGGCGATCGACGACGAGAACGGCGTCCGGCTCGCAAGCGCCGAGCAGCCACTGCGCGCCGAACCGGGAGAGCGCGTGCTCTGGTTCGGGCTCAAACCCGATCGCTGACCGGTCGCGCGCGGCGAAGCAGCTCCGGTGGCACATCTTTGACAGTGAGGACTGACATCAGGGTCGGTCACCGAAGAAATTGCACGCCGCAGAGACCTCGTTCCAGGATCTTGTCGAATTCGTGATGGTCCGAGGTCAGCACGGGCACGCCAGCACGCCTGGCGAGCGCAACGGCGAAGCAGTCGGCAATTGAGATCCTTGCAATGTCGGCCTTGATCCGCCCAACGTCTTTCCAGAAATCCTCGTCGATGTCGCTGCGAGCGGACACGCCAGCATCGCGGAGGTCCGTCAGGATCGCGTTGGCACGGGTCTCGCCGTCCCTGCGGATGCAGTCGTAGTAAACCTCGCAGAGGTTGAGTGCATGCGCCACGCACCCGCCTTCGATGAGCCTCTGCTCGACCATTTCGGACCCGTCCTCCGACCGGATGAAAGCGATCAGGGCGCAGGCATCCAGCACGACGCCCACGGGTCAGCGCTCCAGCGCGATCTCTGCAGCCTTGCGTGCCGCGAATTCCTCGCTGGAAGACACCGCGTCCCGGTACTTGCCGCGCAGGGTGCGGATGCGGGCGATCCGGCGCTCCTCGTCCGCAGCAAGCTGGCGCTGAACCTCATCAGCACCCTGAGCCTGCCCAGACTCGACGCCATCCTCGGTCACTACTGTTTCGATCAATGCAATTAGCTCCTTGTTGAGGCTGCGGTGATGCCGCTGGGCGCGTAGCTTGAGCTGCTGGTGCAGCTCGTCAGGCAGATTCTTGATAAGCACGGATGCCATAGAGTATCGCTCCGGTAGCCTTTCGATACCGCGAGGCTAGCACAGCCGATGGGTGCGGGTTCAGGGTTGGGGGTTCAGGGTTCAGGGAGCGCGTGCTCTGGTTCGGGCTCAAACCCGATCGCTGACCGGTCGCGCGCGGCGAATCGACCAGCCCCAGTACCCGAGCGCCAGCACGCCGATCCAGGCCGCCGCTAGCCAGCCGATCATGCCGTCGTAGTCGCCCGCCAGAAAGGCCAGCGGCGATTGGGCGTTGCCGTCGGTGAGACGGCGCGTGACCTGAATCACGAACACCCAGCCCGCGTGCAGTCCGATGCACCAACCGATGTGGCCCGTACGTTCCCGGACCAGCGCCAGGAACAAGCCGACCATGAACAGGGCGATCATGGAGTCCAGGTTCTTCCACTGGAAGGCGTCGATGAAAACCCCGGTGAACATCGAGAGCGCACCGCCCCAGTCGAAAACCTCGCCGACGGGCATCGCGCCGGGCTTCAGGAAATGTACCAAGGCGTAGAGCGAGGCGCTCCAGATCGCCGCCGACGCCACGCCTTCCCGGCGACGGATGGCCGCGAACAGCGCGCCGCGGAAAAAGGTCTCCTCGAGAACGCCAATCAGAAGCCCACCGATCAGGGCCTGGACCGCCTTTTCCGTCAGATCGGGCCAATGGATGCCCCCTAGATCCACGACCCGTACGCCCAACAGGTACAGGGCGAGCGCCAGCGCCATCAGGATCAACAGCCCCAGGACCCAGCCCCGAACCACCGCGCGCCGGAGCTCCGTCGCGGCGACGCCGTAGCCCAGGGACGCCCGGTCGTTCAGAGACAGCGCCTTCAGGAGCGGCCAGAGTCCGAGCAGGATCAAGACCTGGGCCAGTCGACTCATGACCCGCTCCGGCGGGAAATCAAGCCACCCGGTCTGCATCACCGGGTAGGTCAGCATCGCCGCCACGGCGAGGCAGAGGAAAAGGTACAGAAAAAAAAGAACCGTCGAGCGCATCCGGACGCCACTGGGAGCCTGGGGGAGCGCGCATTCTACCGCGATGGCGGGGTCCCATTTGTTGTCAACGTCCAGGGCCAGGGGCGACAATAGGGCGCGTCCGCTTCACCCCGCCGGCCGACGTCCCCCCATCAGGCCCAAGGAGCCTCACGATGTCCCCCCCGTCCGTCCGCGACCCGATGACCGGCCCGTGTGCGGCATAGCGGGATTCATGCTGCGCTCCGGGGGGCGCCCCGACCCCGCCGAGCTCGCGCGGATGGCCGCCGCGCTTGCCCACCGCGGGCCCGACGACAGCGGCGTCTATTGCTCCGGGCCGGTCGGGCTCGCGCAGACCCGCCTGTCCATCATCGGGCTCGCGACAGGCCACCAGCCAATGGTCTCGGACGCCGACCGTCTGGCGCTCGCCGCCAACGGTGAGGTCTACAACTACATCGAGCTGAACTCGGCGCTGCGCGAGCGCGGCCGGCGGCCGCGCACCGAATCGGACTCGGAGACGATCCTGCACGCCTATGCCGTGCACGGCCTCGATTTTCTCCAGGAGCTGCGCGGAATGTACGCCTTCGCGCTACACGACGCGGCGGCCGGCCGGCTGATCCTGGGCCGGGACCGGCTGGGCATCAAGCCGTTGTTCTACGTCCGCCTGACCGACCGCATCGCCTTCGCGTCCGAGATCAAGTCGCTGCTGACGCTGCTGCCCCAGCGTCCGGAGATTGAACCCGCGGCGCTGCGGCAGTTCCTGCAGAACCAGTTCGCAGGCGGCGAGGAGACGGTGCTCCGCGGGATCCGGCGCGTGCCGCCCGGTGAGGCGCTGATCATCGACTCGGGTCTGCGTATCGAGCGCCGGCGCTATTGGTCCCCGCTGAACGTCGAGCCCCGCCGCCTAGGCGTCGACGAGGCCCAGGAAGAGCTCGACTCGCTGATGGACGCGGCCATGCGCGAGCACATGCGATCCGATGTGCCCTTCGGGCTTTTTCTTTCGGGCGGCGTGGACTCGGCCGTGCTGGCCGCGCTGCTGCATGGCCACGGCGCCGGCCGCATCCGGTCCTTCTCGGTGGGCTACCGGGGAACGTCCATGGCCCACGAGCTCGGCGAGGCGACGCGCGTCGCGGACCACTTCGGTCTCGATCACACGCCGCTCGAGCTTGACCTGGATCGGGTCTTCGGGCGTATTCCTCACACGGTCTGGTGCGCCGACGAGCTGATGCGGGACTACGCCAGCCTGCCGACATCGATCCTGGCCCAGGCCGCCGGCGGGCAGCTGAAGGTGGTGTTCTCCGGCGAGGGCGGCGACGAGGTATTCGCCGGTTACCGGCGCTACCGACCGAGCGCCTTCGAACGCGTCTTCAAGGGCCTGCTGCGCCCCGGGACCGGCGGCTTCCGAACCCGCGGACAGTGGACCGGGCGCTGGACGCGGCGGCTGCTCGGACCGGCACTCCGGGCCGTCCCGACGCCGGACCGCGCGCCCTTCCTGGAGGCTTGGCGGGCGACGCCCCCCGGCTGGTCGGACCTGCAGCGGCGGCAATACACGGACCTGGTCACGGCCCTGCCGGACAACCTGCTGGTCAAGACCGACCGCATGCTGATGGGCTTCGGGGTCGAGGGGCGCGTACCCTTCCTGGACCATCGCATCGTCGAGCTCGGCCTCTCGCTGCCGGACTCGCTGAAGATACGCGACCGCGAGGGCAAATGGCTGCTCCGGCGCTGGGCCAGGCCGCGCCTGCCGCCGGGACACCTGGACCGCCCCAAACGCGGATTTCACGTGCCGGTCGGAGACTGGCTTGCCGGTGACGTCGCCGACCGGCTGGGGCGGCGGCTCCTGGAGAACCGCGGGCATACGCGAATGGTTCCGGGCCGACGCCATCCCGCGGCTGGTGGCGGCCCGCCGGGCCCGCCGCGGCGGCAGCCGCGAGCTGTTCGGCCTGATGCAGTTCGCGATCTGGCACCGCCTGTTCATCGAGCAGCCGGGGCTCAAACCGGCGCCGGACGAGGATCCGCTCGACTGGGTCGCGTCCGAGACATGACCGACGCGACCCGCATCGCCTGCTTTTTCTCGACGTCCGGGCATAGCGGCGTAGACCGCGCCGCCCGACACCTGATCCCGGCCCTCGCCCGGCGCGGCTACCGCGTCGACCTGCTCAAGGTACGCGGCCACGGCCCGGAGCTCGATGAGATTCCACCGGGCGTCGCTGTCGTCGACCTCGCCTCCCGTCACACCTATGGCTCCGTCCCGGCCCTGGTGCGCTACCTGCGCCGGGAGCGTCCGGCCGTCATGCTGTCGGACAAGGACCGCGTCAACCGCATGGCCCTGCTCGGCCGCGCGCTGGCTCGGGTGCCGACGCGGCTGGTGCTGAGCTCCGGTACGACCATCTCCATCGACCTCGCCACCCGCGGCCGCGTTCGAACGCCTGGTTCAGCGCCACTCGATGGGCCGGCTCGTACCCGTTCGCCGACCAGGTGATCGTCACCAGCGCCGGGGTCGCCGACGACATGGCCGCCTACACGGGTCTCGCGAGAGCGCGCATCCGCGTCGTCCCCTCGCCGGTGGTGCCCGAGTCCCTGTTCGACCTGCCCCTGCCGCGTCCTGATCACCCCTGGTTCGGCGAGCCCGGGTGCCCGCTGATCCTGAGCGCGGGGGAGCTGTGCGGCCGCAAGGACTTCGAGACCCTGATCCGGGGGTTCGCCCGCGTCCGCTCGCATCGCCGGTGCCGGCTGATGATCCTCGGACGCGGCGGTGCCCGGGAGCGGCTGCTCGCGCTGGCCGCCGAGCTCGGCGTGAGCGGTGATTTCGCGCTCCCGGGCTTCGTCGACCAGCCCTACGCCTTCATGGCCCACGCGGACCTGTTCGCCTTCACGTCCCGCTGGGAGGGGCTGGGGTTCGTGCTGATCGAGGCGCTGGCCGTGGGCACGCCGGTGGTCTCGACGGACTGCCCGAGCGGACCCAGCGAGATCCTGGCCGGCGGCCGCTACGGCCGGCTGGTGCCGGTCGGAGACGACAGGGCACTCGCCGACGCCATCGCGGCCACCCTCGAGGCCCCGCTGCCCGCGTCAGAGCTGCGGCAGGCGGCCAGGCCCTATGGGATCGAGGCCAGCACCGACGCCTACCTCGACGCCATGGGACTGCCGCGCCTTTGCCCGGCGCCCAGGGAAGCCGCGCCTTGAGGCCCGGCGCCGTCATTGGCTCGACCTTGGGCTCGCCCCCGGGACGCCGGCAGACCGCGCGGGTGCTGCTGGTGCTGTTCGCCTTCACCGCCTGGAACCTGACGGGCCCGGCAAACGTCGCGCTGGGATTGCTGACCCTTCTGTTCCTCATCGACCTGCCGCGCGCCTGGTCCGGGCTTCGCCGCGACCCCGTGGTCTGGCTGGCCCTGGGGGCGAGCGCCGCGACGACGCTGCTGGCGGCCCGGGCCGCGGGATCGTTTCCCGAAACGGCCGCCATGCAGTGGCACGCGGTCTGGCTCTGGTCGGCGCCGTTCCTGTTCCTGGTCGTCGCCTGGTGGCTCGCGGGCGACCCGCGGCTGGCCAGGGCCCTGATGCTGGCCGCGGCGGCCGGCCTGGTCATCGGCGTGCTGCGCAAATCGGATTGGACGCTGCTTGACGCGATGCTGGGCGGCGAGCGCTACGACTTCGGCTACGTGGCGCTCGGGCTCGCGTTCATCGTCTCCGTGATGCTGCTGGGCCTGTTCCTGTTCCGCGTCGAGATCACGCGCCTGAAGCTGAACGGACGCCACAGGCCGGTGCTCGGATGGGCCCTGTGGGTCCTGGGTCTGACCTTCTGTGTCGGCGTCCTGGTCGTCACCCAGGCCCGCGGGGCGGCCCTGACACTGGCCCTGGTCGGGCTCGGGGCGTTGATCTACCGGGCCATGGCCGAGCGGCGCGGCGGCGCCCCGTCGGTCGGCCTCGGGCGCCGGGTCCTGCTCCCGGCCCTGATGGTCCTGATGATCGCGAGCGTCGTGCTCTGGTCGAGCCGGGCGCGGTTCGCCTACGACGCCGCGTCCGTCGAAGCGGCCAGTTCGCTCCATGACCTGAGCTTTCAAACGCCGGTGGGTGCCCGGATCAACCTCTACCGGATCGGCCTTCGCCTGTTCGCCGAACGACCCGTCCTCGGGTGGGGTCCCGGCACCAGCGGCACCCAGTACCTGGTCCAGAGTCCGGCGATGGGCTTCCCACCCAGGGACCGGGAGGGCGCGGCCGAGTACTCGCACCTGCACAGCGCGGGGCTGGAAATCCTGGTCCGTTTCGGGTTGGCCGGCGCCCTGATGGCGTTTACCATTCTGGCCGTCATGGCCCGCGCGTACCGCTGCCTTAGTGACCGTGAGCTGGGGGACCAAGGGCGTCTGCGGCATTTTCTGCTGCTCGCCGGCGCCATGACGCTGATCTTCTGCGCTTACGACTTTCGCCTGCTCAACACCGAGTTTCGATTCTTTCTGATCCTCTATCTGGGCATCCTCTATAGTTTTCGGGTGCATGCGTGTTGCTTCCCACAATATTCCGGCACGAGTCTTCAAGACTCACCCACCTCGCCACCGGTAATCTTGCCCACACTGCAACACCACACGAAGGGTAACCATAACGGAACCTGTCAACGACTTTGAGACACGGACGGTCACAATTTACTGAGGAGCTCCTCCTGTTGTCGTCGGCGTAGGGGGCGGGTTGATCCAGACCTCATCGGGAAGTTGGTCGGGTTCTGGGATGCCCTGAACGAAGCGCTCAGGATGCTTCGCCCAGGCGGCTTGAAGGGTGCGCTGGCGCTGCTCGAGCACGGCCTTGGCTCGGCCATGGTGAACATCGTCGGGGGTGAGCATGGCGATCCCGCCGTGGCGATGCTCGACGTTGTACCAGGGGAAGAACGCGCGGCAGAAGGCGATGGCCGCGTCGATGGTCGGCGAAGCGATCGGGAAAGCCAGGACGGTACTTCAGGGTCTTGAACTGCGCCTCGGAGAAGGGGTTGTCGTCGGACACCTGGGGACGGCTCAGCGAGCGTGTCACCCCGAGGTCGGCGAGCAGCTGCGCCGTGCACTTGCTGGTCATCGGTGCCCCGCGGTCGGAGTGCAGGGTCAGCACCTGGGGCTTCGACGTCTTGCTTGTGACAGGTCTCGGTGATGAGGCGCCCGGCCAGCGCCGAGCTCTCCCGGTCGGCGACCATCCAGCCGACGACGTAGCGGCTGAAGATGTCGAGCAGGACGTAGAGGTAGAAGTAGGTCCACTTCTTCGGCCCAAGCAGCTTGGTCACGTCCCACGACCACACCTGATTGGGCCCCGTGGCCACCAGCTCAGGTTTGCTGTAGGCGGGATGCTCGCGCTGGTTGCGGCGCTCTCGGACCGCCTGGTTGGCGGCCAGCACGCGGTACATCGTGCGCTGCGAGCACAGGTACTCGCCCTCGTCGAGCAAGGTGGCGACCACCTCAGCGGGCGAACGGTCGACGAAGCGCGGGCAGGCGAGCACGTCGAGGACCCGCTCGCGTTCGGATTCACACAGTGCCCGGGCGGGCGTTGGACGGGGCTGCTGGTGCCCGGGAAGCGGCCTCTGACGGCGGTAGAAGGTGGCCCGCGACACACCCAGGGCCCTGGCACGCCGGCGCCACGCCGACCTGCACGGCGAGCTCCTGGGCGGCCATCAGCAGTCCTTCCCGTCGTTGAGGTTGAATCCCAGCAGCCCGGCAACTTTTCCCTGCACGTCCAGGATCGTGCGCGCGGTGTGCAGCTCCTTCTCCAGACGGGCCACCTTCGCCTCGAGCTCACGGACCTTCGCATCCAAAGGGTTGCGCTCACGCGGCTTGGCACGGTTGAGAGAGCCAGACACCGAGAAGCAGACGTTCGACCTACGGCGGTAGGTAGAGCTACTATCACGGAGCTGGGGCAGAGTAGTCTGGCTCGTAAGCGGCCGGACCCGGCCTTGAAAAGGCATTCGCCCGTCTCTTGGTAACGTCCAGGGTGCGCTGGAACCGGCTAATTGGCAACGAGAACTATGTCCCGTGACATGATACCTACCCCAGTTCGAGGAACATGTGTCGCGTACCTGATTTTCTGTTGTAGCGAGTAACGCGCCAATTCGGACAAAGGTCGCGGATAATGGATCTTTACAACATCCAGAACTTGCTTGCCGATTTCTTTTTGTTTCTCCTCCCTCTTGGAATTCTGGAAAACAGGGTGGCTGGTCTCGCGACAATTTGCGCTTTGTCGCTAATGTTTGTGCGAGGCATAGAACTACTCAAGTGTGCTTCCTTCGCATTCTTTTTCCTGGGTGGAGCAGCAGTTTCTCATCTGCAATGGATGATTCTCTCTGAACGCGACCCGACAGAGGTTGGCTGGACCATACTTGCGACTATTGCTTTAGTTTCCGTAACTAGTGTTATGGGGGCTCTTTTTGGCTGGAAGTACAGAAAAAAAGAGAAACTGATACCTATCATAATATTTATGACGATCGTGCTCGCTATTTTTCAGTTTAGCGGTATTCCGTACCAAGTATTAAACTGGTATGCCAGGGTTTATGCTATCGTTTGCTTAACTGCTCCATTATTTTTAGTTTTTCGAGGTCCAAAGAAAAGCGAGGAACAGGCCCAACTCCGAGCAATTCCATCGCGCGGACGTCGATGAGCGGGAGGATCCCGGGAAAGGCCACCACCATAACGATCCGTGGTCGCCGATGCGCTGCACGGTGGTCTACATCGGCACCGTGGCAATCGGCCTCACCGTCATCGAGATGTCAGAGGCTGCCGAGGCCCGATATGTGAACGGCGAATACGTTCGGCTGACCGATTTCGTCCCTAAGCGGCGCGGCCGGTACGTGCAGGACTATGGCTGGACCAGCACCCACGACTTCCCGACCGGGCGCCTCTGCCTCCAAGCCTACTCGCCGTACCCGCGGGCCATTTGGACGCAGAAGTGGCGAGAGACATCGTCCCGGAACCTTTCGGGCCGGATCCCGGCCATTGTTCGGGAGCTGGAGAAGACCACGGTCGAAATCGCGCGGCTCGTCGAGGAGGGAGAGCGCCAGGCGGAGATCGAGCGCCGGCGCTGGGAGGCTCAGCACGAGCAGTGGCGCCGCGAAGAGGAGGCGCACGGCGGGCTGCGAAGGCACTGAAGGACAGCAAAGAGGAACTGCTCCAGGTCATTGTTGCCTGGGCGGAGGCGAAGCGACTCGAGGCGTTCTTCGCCGACGCCGAACGCCGAGCGCAGGATTTACCTGACGAGCAACGTGAGCGCACAATAGGGCGGCTTCGACAGGCGCGCGCCCTGTTCGGCAGCACCGATGCGCTGGAGCGATTCGATGCATGGCGAGCGCCGGAGGAGCGATAAAATCGGCCTGAATTCAAGCCAAATATTCAGCCGAATCGATCTGGGGGTATCCATGGGGGCATATCAAGCGTTTAGCACTATAAGCTCTTGATTTATAGTCGATGTGATTGTCGCCACCACCACCACAAAACCTAACCATTCTCGGTCGGGTTTTTTTATGCCCGCTCGCGCGGAACTCCTCGAACCATTTGGGGTTCCAGCGGACGGCTGCGGACTCGCCTCCCGGCTCCCTACCCCCTCCGCGGGCCCCTTCCCACTCTCTCCTGGCCCTTTTTCTCTCCCCGGCCTGGCCTTCCTACGGCGACTCGAAGTCCACAATCGCGAAAATTTTTATCCAAAAGAATCAGTGCATTATCCGCGGACTGATCGTTGCGGTTTCGTTCGGGCATTGGGTAGCGGAGGGGAATTGGCATACAGACGTAGCGCGCCGCCAAAGGGGGGACCGGCGCAGGTCAGTACTGGCGGACCTGGACAGGTGCGTGCCCTCGCGAAACGATGCGCATATCCCTCCGCTCTAACGCCGGACGTTCGCGGCTCACACGATCACCGGCTCCGGTTCCAACCGGACGCCGAACGCTTCCGCCACCTTGTCCTGCACCTCCCGCGCCATGGCCAGGATCTCGGCCCCGGTCGCGCCGCCGCGGTTGACGAGTACCAGTGCCTGTTTCTCGTAGACGCCGGCTCGGCCCCGCGTGGCGCCCTTCAGGCCCACCGCTTCGATCAGCCACCCGGCTGCGAGCTTGACGCTCCCGCCTGGCTGCGGATAGCCGACAACCGCAGGGTACCGCGCGATGAGCGCCTGGTGCTGCCTCGCACGAGACGACCGGGTTCTTGAAGAAGCTGCCGGCGTTGCCGATGACCGCGGGGTCGGGCAGCTTGCGGCGTCGGATCGCCACCACGGCATCGAAGATCGCGCGCGCATCCGGTCGCGCGACGCCCTGCTCCTTCAGTTCCCGGGCAACGTCCGCGTAGCCTTCCACCGGCCGCCAACGCTTGGGCAGCGCGAGCGTCACCGATAGGATCAGGAGGTGGCCGGCCAGCGCACGCTTGAACAGGCTGTCGCGATAGCCGAACGCGCATTCGGCGGCCGTCATGCGGACGAGTCGCTGGGAGGCGAAATCCCAAGCCGCCAGCGAGTCGAAACGCTGGGCCAGCTCCAGGCCGTAAGCGCCGATGTTCTGGACCGGCGCGGCGCCACAACTGCCAGGAATGAGCGCCAGGTTCTCGAGCCCGGGGCGTCCCATCGCCAGAAGCCGCTCGACGGTCGCGTGCCAGTTCTCGCCGGCGCCGACCTCCACGAGCCAGGCGTCGCCCGCTTCGCCAAGCTCCCGCAAACCCGGGACCTCCACCTTGATTACCAAGCCGTCGAAATCGCGGGTCAGCAGCAGGTTGCTGCCGCCGCCGAGCACCAGCCGCGGCAGCCCAGCGAGCCGGGGATCGGCAGTCAGTGCGGCGAGATCGTCGGCGCTGCGCACGCGGCAAAACCAGCGCGCCCGCGCCTCGACGCCGAAGGTGTTCAATCCGCGCAAGGGATACTGTTCGTGCAATCTCGGCAGCATCGGCAGACTAGGCGTCGGTTCTTAGCCAAATATGCATGGGGAAGCTCACGCTCCATTCTATCGTCCCAGTGCAACCCCCCAGCGTAAACTCCGGCTCGGGCGCGATGCCCGCGCAAGTCCCTGTCCAAGGAGATCACCTTCGCCCAGGACTTCATCGACACCCTGGTGCTCGAAGACCATCCACACCGCCCGCTTCTGGTCCTCCGCGGAATATCTCGTCGACTTGTTCATGACTCTATCCTCTCAAGGATCAGAGTCTCCGGAATAGCCGGGGCGGTTCACCAGCACCCTTCCGTCCGGCGCCCCAATCACTCACTCGTGAGTGACCGGTTGACTCACACGACCGACCCCAGGCAACACCCTGGGGCTCCAGGTGCGGCGGCTACCTCAAACGGAGGCGGAAGTCCCGTCCGTTCCCCCTATAATGCGGCGGCATATGGCAACCCGGCGAGACGTGGAACCGATGTATCAGCGACTGACGAAGCCCTTGGCCCTGTTTCTGGTGGTCGTCCTCCTCGGCGGGTGCGCCGCGAAGGGGCGTCTATTGATGCCCACGCCGACGCTTTACCTGTCCCCCGGGGGAGTGCCGGTCTACGCGCTGCCCCCCGGCGAGCGGCGGCAACCGGATGTCGACCTCCTCTACATCACGGACCGGGAACCGGAGACGAATTCAGAGTCAGGCCTTCCCTACGGCGAGCAACGCGGCAGGCGCGTCATCTTTGGCTCGGCGACGGTCCGCATGACGCCGGATGTCACCTGGGAACGCCTGCTCCAGCAGAGCCGACTCAGGGACCGCACCCAGGAGGTGGATCTGGAGCTGGGTCCGGTCAGGCGGCTGGGTGAGTTTCCCCGCGAGCCCTACTTGATCAACCGCGTACCGTCCGGCGATGCGTTCCGCGACTCCGACCAGATGGCGCAGCACCGTGCGGCGACCCAGCAGCTTCGTGCCGAGGTTCAGCGACGCCTCGCGCTTTCTTCTCGAAAGGAAATCCTGCTCTACGTGCACGGGTTCAACGAGACTTTCGCATCCGCCGCCTTCACGACCGCGGAGCTCTGTCACTTCCTGGGACGCGAGCAGGTCTGCACGTTCTTCACCTGGCCCGCTTCGTCGTCGGGCAACTTCTTGACCTCCTACACGTCGACCACCGAATCGGCCACCTATTCGGTGGATCATCTGAAGAAGGCGATCCGCCTGCTCGCCCAGACACCGGGCGTCGAGCGCGTCCAGATCCTGGCGCACAGCCGCGGCACGGCCCTGACGCTCGACGCCGTTCAGCAGTTGTTTCTGGAAGCCATCGCGGCGGGCATCGAGCCGATCGACGCCTACAAGATCGACAACATCGTGCTCCTGTCTCCGGACATCGATGTGGACATCGCCGGACAGAAGATCACCTCCTGGGTTTCCGATCCGGACCTGGTCTCCGTCTGGCCAACCGGAAGGCTGCCGCGCGGAATCTCCGGCCGGCTGAGCCTCTATTCCTCGCCGGAGGATAGGGCGTTGCTGGTCTCGAGGATCCTCTTCCGGAGCCGCTTCCGGGCGGGTAGCCTGACGGCGAAGGACCTTTCGCCGCAGGCCCAGCAGTATCTCGAACGCTTGGGCAAGATCGATCTGATCACCTACGAGGGGAAACGAACGGATCTCTTCGGGCACGCCTACTTCACCAGCAATCCTGAGGTCAGCTCGGACCTCATCCAGATGATCCGCTATGGGAAAAAGCTCGGCGAACCCGGCCGGCGTCTGATCAAGACAGGCTCGGCAACCTGGGAGTTTCCCCGCACCCCCTGACCACCGGCTCCGGATTGCCGAAACCGAGCGTGGGTCTCTTATCGCCGGGCGGCACGGGCGTTGAGGAGGGTCCGTAATCGACCGGCGATGCAACCTGAGTCACGCTTTTGCCGCCGCGAACCAAGTACCAATGCGGCATGGAGTCATCAAGGAATCGACCCAGGCCCACGCTCGGTGGCGAGTTCACCCCGAGGGCACGCGCTAGACTCGATCCCGCGCCTAGGCTCGGTTGCTTGTTGATCCTGCTGTTACTCGTCGGCTGCGGGAGGGAGGCGCGGCTGCCCGCCCTGGCCCCCGGTGCCGTGATCCTGGCGTTCGGCGACAGCCTCACCTACGGATCGGGGGCAAGGCCGGAGGAGAGCTACCCGGCAATTCTCGAAGCGACAAGCGGGCGGCGCGTTGTCAACGCCGGGATTCCCGGAGAAGAGACCGGCGCCGGGCTTGCACGTCTCGACGACGTGCTGGACGAGGTCGATCCGCAGCTCGTGATCCTCGGCCATGGCGGAAACGACATGATCCGAAAGCGGGATCTGACCGAGACCGAGGCGAACCTGCGTCAGATGGTGCAGCAAGTCCGAGATCGCGGTGCGTCCGCTATCCTGCTCGGAGTCCCGAAGCCGGGGATCTTTCTCGGGACTCATCCTATGTACGAACGTGTCGCCGAGTCCCTCGGCGTCCCTCTGGAGGCAGAGGCGCTCGAGGACATACTGGGGGATAGAACACTCAAGGCCGACCCGCTGCACCCTAACGCCGCCGGCTACCGGGTGTTGGCCGAGGCCGTCTACCGTCTGCTAGCCGAAATCGGGGCGTTGTGAGTCTTTCCTGGCGACGCGGAACTGCGCCGGACGCGCACCCGCCAAACGACCGCGCCGGCGAAACGCTGGTAGAATCCGGGCTCCCTGCCACCCAGGAACGCACCGGTGTCATCCGTCGCCCACGCAGCCGATGAGCACCACGGAAGCCTTACTCGATTTTTCAGTGCCCCTGCCGGAGAAGCCCCGCGGTGCCCAACGCAGCCCCTGACAGCCATTCGCTGTCACCAGCGATCCGAGACGTCGATTTTTCACACAAGATCACCGAGTCACCGATGATTTTCGTGACCGGGGCTTCCCGTTCGGGCACTACCATGCTGGCCCGGATATTCGGCGGCCACACCTCGGTCCTCGCGCTACAGGAACTGCACTATTTCGGTGATCTCTACGACCCATCCGCCGAATTGCGGCCCCTTCCGGAAGGCGAGCTGACACGGCTGGCCGGGATCATCATCGCCCGGCATTCCCGTAACTTGTGGGCCGGAAAGCCGACAGAAGCCGAACGGATCGAGGCCGAGAAGGCCGTGGCCAGGCTCGCCGCGGACGAGCGGAACGCGGCGGGGGTGTTCGCGGCCGCTGTCAAACAGCTTGCGCACGGTGCCGGCAAGCAGATCGCGTGCGAACAGACCCCCCGCAATATCTTCTACGCCCGAAGGCTCCTGGACCTCTACCCGGAGGCCCGGATCGTGCACATCGTCAGAGACCCGCGCGCGGTGCTCGCATCTCAGAAGAACCGATGGACCATGAGAAGTCATGGCGCGACCCATCTCCCCGTTTCCGAGATGGTCCGAAACCGGGTCAATTACCATCCGGTTACCATGGGCAAGCTCTGGGTAAGGGCCAACGAGGAGGCGTTGCGCCTCGCCGACCACCCCAGGTTCACGCTTGTCCGGTTTGAGGACCTCGCCACGGCGCCGGAGCAGGAGACGGCGCGGCTCTGCGAGTTTCTGGGGCTGGAGTTCCAGCCCCCGATGCTGCTGGACCTGCCTCAATGGGGCTCGTCGAATGCCGATCACACCAGCGCCCAACGCGGTATCTCGAAGGAGGCCGTCGACCGCTGGAGCAGCGTCCTGTCTTCAGGCGAGGCACTGATCTGCGAGAAGGTCACGGCCGATCTGATGGGCCGCTTCGGCTACACCGCGCGCGTCCTCGGCAACAGCAGTGGACTGCGCGCCATACCGAGCCTATTGGCCTACCCGTTTCACGTCCTCGGCGTCGTGGCAATGAATCCAAAACGGGCGTGGACCCAGTTGCGCGCGTTGCGCTCGCGGCTGCCCGGATGACGCACGGCGCAAGCCCCGAGCTTGCACCTGCACCCCCGCTGGACCTGAACGCGAATGGAGATCAGGTGCACGATATCGAGCGGCTGATAGCCCGCGCCGAGACCCTGCTCGAACGCATCGAGCGGCTGCTCCCCGTCGGCCCGGACACTCCCGACTGGAGCGCGGAGGCATTCCGCTGGCGGCGGGACGGCGGACGCGGCTGGCTGCAAGCCGTGAATTCACCTCACCGCATAGGGCTCGACGACCTGCTCTGTCTGGAGCGCCAGAAGGCGGAAATCACCCGCAACACCCGGCAATTCCTGGACGGGCGCGGCGCCAACAATCTCCTGCTGTGGGGGTCCCGGGGAACCGGTAAGTCGTCGCTGATCAAGGCGGCGTTCAATGCCCTGCGCGGCGCCGGGTTGCGCCTGATCGAGGTCGACAAGGACGACCTGACCGACCTGCCGGATATCGTCGACCTAGTCGGGGAACGCCCTGAACGGTACATCATCTACTGCGACGACCTGTCCTTCGAGGCCGGCGAGTCTGGTTACAAGGCCCTGAAGGCGACCCTGGAAGGCTCGATCAGTGCCGCCCCGGAAAACCTGCTGGTCTACGCCACCTCGAACCGTCGGCACCTGATGCCCGAATTTCAGTCGGAGAATCGCGAGGCGCAAATCCTCGACGGCGAGATTCATCACGGGGAATCTGTCGAGGAGAAGATCTCGCTGTCGGACCGCTTCGGCCTTTGGATCCCCTTTCACCCCTTCAACCAGGCGCAATACCTGTCGGTGGCGCTTCATTGGCTGCGGCGGCTGGGGTGCCCCGCCCCGGATGGGGAGAGCGTGGAGCGCGCCGCGCTCCAGTGGGCCCTGCGCCGCGGCTCGCGCAGCGGCCGCACCGCCTGGCAGTTCGCGCGCGACTGGGCGGGGCGGTCGGAGATCACGCGGTAGCGAGTGACCGTTGACACGGCGAGCGGCACGCCCGCCTCGCGCCTTTGCGTGTGCGGCGCAACTGGTGCATAGTCTCGACGCACTTTTTTTAGACGCACCGCCCTTGCACCGCGATCGGAGACACAGCGGAGAACCGTAGATGCCAGATTTCGCGCCACTGACCAAGGTATTTCTCGTGACCCTTCTGCTCGGTCTCGCATCGAGCAATCTGTACGCGCAGGACGGGGCGGCGAGCGCGGACTCGGATGCCTTCCCCCCGGACCAGATCGAGCAGATGGTGGCCCCGATCGCCCTCTATCCGGACGCGCTGATCGCCCAGATCATGATGGCCTCGACCTATCCCCTCGACGTGGTGCAGGCGAACCGCTGGGTCGAGGAGCATGAAGACATCAAGGATGACGCGTTGCAGCAGGCGGTCGATCAGGAAAGCTGGGACGACAGCGTCAAGGCGCTGGTGTTCTTCCCCAGCGTGCTCGGATTCATGAGCGAGAATCTGGACTGGACCCAGGACCTCGGCGACGCGGTGCTCGCCCAGCAGGGGGACGTGACCGACGCCATCCAGCGTCTGCGGGACGAGGCCGAGGCCGCCGGGACTCTGACGTCCAGCGACCAGCAGCGGGTCGAGAAGTCCGGTGACACCATCATCATCCAGCCGGCCCAACCCGAGGTCGTCTACGTGCCGACCTATGACCCGGTCAAGGTCTACGGCGAGAGCGGCCCGCCGGCAACAGCGTACTACCCGGACGCCTACGCCGATGCCGCGACCAGCTACTCGACGATGGAATCCGCGGTCGGGACTTACCCGACCACGGTGCCCGCGGGAACGACCGCCGTCTATCCGACTACCGAAGTCGATTCCAGCAACGACAGCCTGATCAACTTCGGGTTGGGCGCGGTCGCGGGAGGTCTTTTGACCGCGGCCATCATGTGGGACGACGACGACCGCTACGACCGGCTCTACTATGGCGGTCCCGGCTACTACGGCGCACCCTCCTACTGGGGCCAGCCGAATTACTGGAACAACAACGGCTGGCGGGAGCCCCGCAATATCAACGTCGACCGCAACATCACCCGCAACGTCGAGCGCGGCGATGTGACCATCAACAAGGGCATCGTCGGCAATGAGCTCAAGCGCAACGAGATTAGGAAATGGGAGCACAATCCCGAGCGGCGCGGCGGCGTGCGCTATCGGGATGCCTCGACGGATAACCGCTTCGCCGCCAAGCGAAAGGACGTCAATATCAATCGCGACGAGGCCCGCGGCCGGGTGCGTGATGGCGACCGCAACCTAAAAGCCCCGGATCTGGGCCAGGTCAAGCGCGAGGGCGCGGCGAGCGGCGGCCTGTCCAAGCTCGCGGACAATCGCGGCGATGGCGCGGGCAAGCTCGGTGACCTGAAGGAACGGCGGCCCGATTCCGCCGGGGGAACGGGCCTGAAGGACCGCCAGGGAGGCGATAGGGCAGCCAACCTCAAGGATCGCGCCGCCCAGCGGCCGGCCGGCGGCGACGCTCGCGCGAAGATCCAGGCCAAGGCACCGGAGCGCAAGGCCGCCGCGGCCCAGGTCAAGGCCAAACCCAAGCCCAAGGCTCAGGCCGCCGCGGCCAAGAAGCGGCCCGTAAATCGCGAGGTCAAACGCCCCAGCGCGCCGGCCAAGCGCCCCGCCGCCGCGGCCGCGAAGCCGAAGGCGCGCCCGGCGAGCCGCCCGTCCGCCCCCAAGGCCAGCGCCTTCAAGGCGAATAAACCGAAAGCGACCCGAGCCGCCAGTAACCGGGGGGGCGCCAGCCGAGCCAAGGCCCAGCGCGGCGGCGGTGGCGGAGCCAAACGCGGAGGCGGCGGCCGACGGCGCGGTTGAACCCGGCCCGACGAACCCCTGAGCGGAGCCGGTGGCGGATTTTCAGGCCGGCGGACGCAGGCGCTAAACAACGGCACCCTGGACGAGAGCGATTCGATGACCAAGACCAATGCCCTGCTCGCCGGACTGACCGCGGGCATGCTTCTCCCGTTAACGCTCATCGCTGACGATGCAACAGCGGCGGCCGCCGACCCCCAGGCCGCGCCCGCGACGGAGCAAGTGGCGGACGAACCCGCGTCGGAGTCGACCGTGGACGCGACCGACCCCGGCGGGGACGAAACCGCGGACCCCGCCATGCGATTCGAATCGCCCGATGCGGCGGCCATGGCACTGATCGACGCCGCCGCCGCGGAGGGTTCCGACGACCTGCGCGCCGTCCTCGGCTCGGCCCTGGACGATCTGGTCTCCGGCGACCCGGTGGCCGATGCGCAGGACCGCCAGGACTTCGTCGAGCTCGCCAGCAAGGCGGCCGACCTCGAAGACGAGACCGACGACAGTGCCATCCTGGTGCTGGGTCCCGAGGACTGGCCGTTTCCGATTCCACTGGCCCGGGACGAGAATGGCTGGTACTTCGACACCGAGGCCGGCGTCGAGGAGATCCTGGATCGACGCATAGGTCTCAACGAGCTCTACGCCATCGCGACCGCACGCGCCTTCGTAGAGGCGGAGCGCGAGTATGCCGCCGCCGATCCGGACGGCGACGGCATCCACGCCTACGCGGACCGCTTCTGGAGCAGCGAGGGCCAGAAGAACGGGCTTTTTTGGCCCACCGCCGAGGGTCAGCCGCAAAGCCCTATGGGTCCCCTGGTCGCGGATGCGGTGGCGGAAGGCTATGGCCAGCGCGAAGCCGGCGAAGGGCCAAACCCGTATCACGGCTATTACTTCAAGATACTCACCGCGCAGGGCCCGAGCGCGCCCGGGGGCGCCAAGAGCTATCTCGAGGATGGCCGTCTCACGAAAGGCTTTGGCTTGCTCGCCTGGCCCGCTACCTACGGGAACTCGGGCATCATGACCTTCCAGGTCGACAAGCGGGGGATGGTCTACGAAAGCGACCTTGGAGAGGATACCGCGGCCGCGGCGATCGCGATCGACGCGTTCGATCTCGACGAAGAATGGGAGCCGGTGGTCGACTGACGGATGCGGTGCAAGGCCGCCGGGCACCCAGGGCCCGGGCCTACCCGCAGATACGGAAACGCTGATTATTGGCGCTTCACGTCCGGGCCAAGGACGGCGCGGAATGTCCAAGAGCCGCCCCTCTCGGACGGCGAAACCGCGAGCCCGCTAGCCCTCGTCCAGCACGTTCAACAGCGTGTCGATACCGGCCGCCGCATTGCGCAGTGTGGCGCGGTCCTCCGCCCGCATATCGGCACGGTCACGCTCCGCCACCTCGAGTATGCGTTCCGTGTGGCGACCGATCTGCCCTCGGAGGGCGTTGATCTGCTGGATCTTAGACAGCGCGGCCGTGCGCAGCTCCTCGGCGGCCTCGAATCGCTCGGTCTCGTCCGCGGCCTGGTGCAGATCCCGCAACGAGATCGCCTCCTGCATCGACGAGCGCCACCAGTTGAAGAAGGTCGCCTTGTGGTCCGCCAGCGTGTTGAGCGATATCGCCATGGCGTTGATTTCATCACGCCCGTCCGGCACCGTGGGCACTCGCTCGACAGGGTTCTCATGGGTCAGCTGATCCAGCAGCCCGGCCATGCCGCGGACGGGCCGGACGATACGCGACGTGATCAGGTAGGCGAACAGGATGCCAAGTGCCGTTGCACAAGCGGCAATGATCAGGTTCAGCCGCGCACTGTCAGCCGAGGTTTCCGCGATCCGTTCGGTCATCTCATCCATGACCCGGTTAGCCTGGCTGAGGTTGGCCTGGACCAGCGGCGTGATCCGCCCGGCGGCGTCGTACATCTCCCGGGTGAGCACGGCGATGCGCCGGTCCTGCTCGACCAGGGCATGGAAGTCCCGCCGGTAGCTTTCGAGCAGCCCCTTGAGCTCGGACTTTTCCGCCTCGGCGACCGCTGACTGCCCGATCTGCTCGCTGATCCCCGCGGCAATCTCGTCGACCATGGCCACATAACGCTCATCGCCGCGGAGGAGGTAGTCCTTCTCCCGTCGGCGTAGCTGCAGGATCTTCGCCTCAAGATCCGGCACGTAGTGGGTCTCGAGCAGGGCCTCGATGCGGTGCGCGGCCTCGCGAAAAGGACCCTTGCCTCCGTGGATATCCTCCGCGGCGAGGACTTCGCCGGCATAGGTGTCGAACGCCGCCCGATAGATCTCGATCTCGGCGCCGAGCTGCTCCTTGAGGGACGCTGGCAGCCCGGATGCGGTGACGGTTGCCGCCAGCTCGTCCAGCAGCACCTCGACCCGGCCCTGGTACTCGGCCTCCCGGCGCAGCCCCAAGTCCTTTTCCCCGCGACGGATCTGGAGCAGAAGCAGGTACGGCCGGTCGACGTTGTAATTGGCGGCCCTATCCTCGAGCTCGTGCACCCGGTCCCGGAAGGCACCCTGCAGCCCGGAGTCGTGGTCGAGCCCCCTAACCCGCCAACCCTCGACGATGGCGTTGAAGCGGGCCAGAAAATCGCCGGCGAGCCGGCCGATTTCCTCGGCCGTCCCGCGGGAATCCTCGTCGATCTCCCCGAGTCGCCCCGCCGTCAGGATCAGGGCGTTCGCCTCGCGCTCGACATCGGCAACGAAACGCAGATCGCGGGTGCTCAGAAAGCGCTCCTCGGCGGTGCGCATCTCCCCCAGTCGCCGCTCGATATCGAAGGCGAAGGACTTACGCGCGCCGTAGACGTCGATGAGCCGCTCGTAGTCGGCTACCACCCTATGCAGGCTCGCGTGGTAGTGCCAAATGACGCCGAGAAAGATCAGGCCGACAACGCCGAACCCCAGGGCGATCTTCTCACCGATCCGCAGCCTGCTCGCCAACCGCTTCACTGGTCCGCCCTCCTCTGTCACTGCTGCTCGGCCCGAACGCGGATGACGCTGCGCGGATCCGCCTCATCGACGGTGAAGCGGTATCCCTCCTCCGAGATGGATTCACCTTCCTTCGGGATTCGCCGCAGCCGCGTGTTGATGAAGCCGCCTATGGTGTGGGCCTCGGAGAGCGGCAGCTTGATGTGCAGCACGTCGTTGATCTCGGAAAGCGGCGTGCGGCCGCTCATCATGTAGCGGGCGTCGCCCTCGTTCTCGATGTAGTAATGGCGCTTTGGCTTGTACTCGTCGAAGTCATAGCCGACGTCAATATCGCCCACGACCTCCTCGAAGACGTCCTCCATGGTCAGGATGCCGATTCCCGAGCCGAACTCGTCGACCACGATGCCCATGTGGTCCTCGCGCGCCTGCAGGAGCGGCAGCGTCTGGTCGATTGTCTGCTGCGGGCTCAGATAGAGTGGTGGCAGAATGAAATCCGTGATCGGCCGCTCATCGATCCGCTGGTCCAGCAGATCCCAGGTGCTAAGCGTCAGCACACCCTTCAGGTTCGTGATGTTCCCCCGGTACACAGGTAAGCGGTTGTAGCCGTGCTTCAACACCAGCATGACGGCGTCGGCGGTGCTGCGCATCTCGTTGAGGCCGATGACGTCGGCGAGCGGGATCATGGCCTGGCCAACGGTCGTGTCGGCGAATCGGATCACGCGGCGAATGCGGTTGCGGTCGACCGCGGTCCGGCCACCGGGTGATTCGCTGATGTCGAGCAGCACCCGCAGCTCCTCACGGGTGATGAAAAGGCCCTGGCGGTTGGACTGTGCCGCCGACGAGCCGGGTGGCGAAGCGGGCGATGCGGCTGAAGACGAAGATCACCGGGTAGAAGACATAGGTGAAAAACGGCAGCACATGGCTGACGATACGGGCGATGCTGTCCGCCTTCTGCTGGAAGACGCTCTTCGGCACGACCTCGCCGAAGATCAGCAGGAAGGGCGTCAGAATCAGGACCGAGATGAGGTCGCCGACCTCGCCGAACAGCCGGATGCAGATCAGCGCGCCCAGTGTCGAGATGGTCACCGTGGCCAAATTGGTGCCCACCAGCGTCGTGCCTAGAATCACGTCCGGCGTACGAAACATCTTCAGCAACTGCGCCGCGCCTCGATCGCCGAGCTTCGCCTGATGGCGGAGCTTCAGCTTGTCCGAGTTGACGATTGCGATCTCGGAGCCCGAGAAGAACCCCTTGAGCAGCAGGAACAGCAGGATAATTATCAGATCAACGAACCATTCCATCGCGATGCTCCGTCTGGCTCGATTCGGTTAACTCAGCCTCGGTGACCTCGGCCAAGGCGGGGGGCTCGGGCTCCTCCGCCTCCGCGGCGGCCTGCTCCTCGGTGGCCGGCTCTCCAAGCTCCGGACGGGGTGCGTCAGCCTTCGAGACCCGCAGGCGGCTGATGCGAAGTCCGTCGATGCCGAGAATCTCGAACCGGTAGCCCTCGTGGTCGACCCACTCGCCGACTCGCGGCAATCGCCCGAACAGTCGAAACACCAGCCCGCCCACGGTGGTCATCACCGGGTCGTCGATGTCGATGTTCGTCAGGCTGTGGAAATCCAGCAGCCGGATATCGCCGGGCACGACGTGACCGAGCTCGTCCTGCTCGTAGTCCTCGCTGCCGCGGACCCGGGTCGTCAGCTCACCGAAGATGAAGGCCAGCACGTCCTTCATGGTCACGATGCCGAGCACCTCGCCGAACTCCCCGAGCACGATGCAGGCCCGAGTCTTGCGCTCCTGGAAGAACTGAAACACATCCGCCACCTTGACCGTCGGCGGCACGAAGTGGGCGGGGCGCAGGATGGACTCGACCCGGAGGTTCTCGAGGTCCGCGCCGCCCCGCACCAGTCGCAGGATATCCTCTGAATGAACGAAGCCGATCACGTTGTCCCAGTGGCCCGCGTAGACCGGGACCCGGGGGTGGCCGTAGTTGCGGAAGGTGTCGACAATCTCCGACACCGGTCGCTCACCGTCCAGCAGACAGATGCGCGGACCGGGCGTCATGATGTGGGAGACATCGGTCTCCGATGCCTCGAGCAGATTGTCGATCAGGACCCGTTCCGTCGCGTCGATGATACCGGTCTGCTCGCCTTCCTCGAGCAGGGTCTTCAGCTCATCCGGCTGAAGAATGTTCTCCCGGTCGACGGATTCGCCCACCAGAAAGGTGGTGACTCGGTCTGAAACCTGCCGGACGACCTCCCGCAGCGGCGTAACGATGTAGATCCAGCGAGGCAGGATCCGGGCACTGATGCGCTGCGCAAACCCGACCGGAAAATTGACGGCGATGGTCTTTGGCGTGACCTCGCCGATCAGCAGCAGCAACGGCACCATGACCAGGATGTTGATCCATCCCGCGTCCGCTCCGAGCAGCATCAGCAGGATGGATGTCATGTTTGCGGAGGACGCGATATTGACCAGCTCGTTGCCGCAGAGGATCGATATGATGAGCCGTCGCGGCTCTCCGAGCATCGCGTGGATGCTCTCCGAGTTGGGGTCCCGGCTATGCCGAAGCTGCTGCAGATCGATCCGGCTGAGGGAGAACAAGGCGGTCTCCGAGCCCGAGAAGACCGCCGAGCTCAGGAGCAGGATTACCTGAAGCACGATCCGAACGATCAGCTCGAGGTTGGTGGCATCTATATCCATCAAGGGTCGATCCTGCGACGCGTTGAACAGAGGTGCTAGCCTACCGCGAGTCGGCCCCGAAACGGTGCGATCTGCTGGCAGACAACCGAATCCGGATCAACAAAAACGCGAATAGGCTTGCGAATTTCTTACGGTCTTGTTACCAGAGGCCGAGCCCGTGCCGGGATCGCGATGAGCGGTCTCGCGGCACGGGGCTGAATGGGCTCAGGAACCCGGGGATTATCGGCCCAAATACAACCCGGCGCACGCGCCGATGCCCTGGCCTCGCCGGGAGGAGAACGCAGTGATGGCCTTCAACCCGGATTGCTTCCTGACCGGGATTCGGCCCGGGCCGCCCGAGGGGGGCCCGGGCCCTACAGTCGGCCGCGCCCGATGAACAACCACCGATAGACGATCATGAGTCGATTCAGGTCCAGCCCGCCCGCTCGCGCACGGCGCCCAGGTTCTCGAGGGAATCATGGAAATCATCGCTGACTGGGGCACACCCTTGTTGATCCTGGCCGCCATCCTCGGCCTCTACATGGCCTGGGGCATTGGGGCGAACGACGCCCCCGGCGCCATGGGGACCTCGCTCGGGTCCGGGGCAATCACCGTCAAGCAGGCCATCATCGTCGCCGTCCTGTTCGAGTTTGGCGGCGCGTTCGTCGCCGGCGGCGGAGTGACCTCGACCATCGGCGGCGGGCTACTCTATCCGGACCGCTTTGCGGCCGATCCGCAGCTGATGGTCTTGGGCATGCTGGCCGCTTTGCTGGGCGCCATGCTCTGGCTCAAGATCGCGCATGAACGCGCCTGGCCGGTCTCGACGACTCACACCATCGTCGGCGCCATCGTCGGCTTTGCGCTCGCGGGCATCGGCATGGATGCGGTCCAATGGGGCATGCTCTCCAAGGTCGTGGCCAGCTGGGTCATAGCGCCCGTGCTCGGGGGATTCCTCGCGCTGCTCCTGATGCAGAGTGTCCGTATGCTGATCCTGAGCGCGGACGACCCGTTCGAGAAGGCCAAGACCTGGGGTCCGGTGTACCTCTTTTTTCTGGGTTGGGTCATCGGCCTGGTAACCCTCTCGGGCGGCGTCGGGCACCTGGGCCTGCGGCTCACGACGGCCGAGACCCTCGCTGCGGCGGCGATCATCGGCGTCGCCGCGGCGATCGTAGGCAGGGACCTGATCAACCGCGTCAAGGTCGATAGGCAACTCGACCAGCGCGGAACCTTCGCGGGCGTGGAGCGAGTGTTTGCGCCCATGATGATCTTTTCCGCCGCCGCGATGGCCTTCGCGCACGGATCCAACGATGTGGGCAACGCGGCCGGCCCGATCTGGGCCGTGGTGGCGGTTGTAAGAAGCAGCGGCCAGGCCGCGCCGCTGGGTGTCGTGCCGGCCTGGATCCTGTTGCTCGGGGCCGCGGGGATCATCGCCGGTCTGGTGACCCTGGGGTACCGCGTTTTGCAGGCCGCGGGCACCCGGATCACGGAACTGACGCCGATGCGCGGCTTCTGCGCCACCCTCGCCGCGGCCTGCACGGTGGCGCTTGCCTCGAAGGTCGGACTGCCAGTCTCGACCACCCATGTCGCCGTGGGCGCGGTTATGGGCGTGGGCCTGGCCAGGGGAATTGGGGCACTCGACCTGCGGGTGATAGGCAACATAATCGTTTCCTGGATCATCACGCTGCCCGCCGGTGCTTGCCTCGCCGCGGTCTTCTATTTCCTGCTAACCCTGATCTTTGGCTGAACGGGCGATGCGCGGTCCAGTTGTCATCTGCGGAAATACGCCGCGCGATCGGATCACAGGTATCGGCAAACCGCCAATACCGGGCTTCGGACGTTTCAGATCGATCGGTCGGCGCACGATCCACGACCGGCCCGCGACCGGGAACCGCACCGCGGCGGGGCCAGCCGGTGCGCGCCGTTCCCAACGGGAGCCCGTGAGGTCCGAATGAGCGCCGTCGCCGAGAGCCTTCCTTATCCGAGGCTGAAGCCGGTCGCTGAGCCCGCCCTTATTAAGGGCGTGCAGATGGCCCGGTCGCTGAAGTTCGGCCAGATCATCGTGACGGGCCCGCCAGGCGCCGGAAAGTCCACCTTCATGCGGGCGATCGGCGGCTGGCCGGAGGAAGGTTATGTCGATCTGGCCATCAAGGGCTGGTGGCGGGCACAGTCGCTGGCGCTGAGGCCCCGGGAGATACACCTCGGGCTGCCGTTCGTGGGTCACGACGCCTCGTTGTCGCTGTTCGATGACGAGTGGACGCGCGACTGGCGACGGCTTCAGCTGGACTTCGGACGCATTCAGTACCCGCCTCGCGAAGCGGTATTTCTTCTCGGTGGATTGGCGCGCGCGCTACGCCTTCGAGTTTATTTTGCCCTCGGCCGAAACCATCCTCCAATACAGGACAGAGCGTGCCAAGCACGGAACCCACCCCATCGACGAGCATATCGACTTCGACGAGATTCGCGCACAGGTCGACCTCTTCGGACGCGTCGCCCTCCATTTCCACCGTAACGGCATGATCGTGCACATACGCGAAGGGGTGGACACCATGCCGATGGAGATCGACGACAGCTCGAGCAGCGCAGACCATGCCCTACCCTAACGGCACTTCAAGACTCAGCTTCCTGCAGCAGTTTCGCGACCTGATCCAGGACATGGAGGAGTGCGAGGACCGCGAGCTGCGCGATTCTCTGCGGCTGGACGACACCAAGATTCGCGTCCCGGTACCCGTACTGCCGCTGCAGATCCTGCTCGGGGGAGAAGACGGTTATCGCCTGAACCTCTACCCCGAGCTGGTGTTCGACGAGCACGGGCGCATGCAGCGGACCGGCGACTACCTTCTTTTCGACCCGATCGAGTATTTCTCCGGACTGAGCGGGTTCCTGCGCCTCACCCCGGGTGAGGCGGTGACGCTGGGGCGCGACAGCCCGGTACAGCGTCTGCTGCTGAAATACCCGAAGCTGGTCGACGCCCGGCACCTGCGCCTGAAACTAACGCCGAAAGGGCTTGCGCTGAAGAACAAGTCGACCAACGCACGGGGCCTGTGTCGCACCGTTGACCTCCGACGACCTCGTCCAGCGCATGGTGAGCTGGCGGCTGAAAAAGTTTGAGCGGCTGACGGGAATCCTGGGGGGACCGATAGAGCCTCCGTCGAAATCCGAGGCCCTAGACCTCATCGAGCGGGTCACCGCCGTCCTGGACGCGGAGCCGTACCGCGTGCCCAACGACAGCGGCTGCATCAGCGGGCTGCTGGCGCTGCCCGACGGTCCCCGCCCGATTTTCGTCGGCGACCTTCATGCCCATCTCGACAACCTGCTGGTCATACTGACCCAGAACGGGTTCCTCGAGTCCATAGAGGACGGAAGCGCGGCCCTGATCCTGATGGGCGACGCCGTGCATTCAGACGTCGACGGCGAAGAGGCCGAGATGGAGACGTCCATGTTGATGATGGACCTGATCTTCCGGCTCAAGCTCCGGTTCCCGGATCGGGTCTTCTATCTGCGCGGCAACCACGACAGCTTTTCCGAAGACGTCAGCAAGGCCGGGGTGCCGCAAGGGCTCATGTGGGAAAAGGCCCTGCGCGACAAGCGCGGTGCCCGATACCTGCACGCGATGGAGGCCATCTACGACAGGCTTCCGTACGTTGCGGTCTCGCGGCGCTACCTCGCGTGCCACGCAGGGGCGCCCTCCTGCCCCGCTCTCCCAGAGCGAGCTCGCCAGAATCGAGGAAAACCCGAAGCTGGCCTACGAGCTCACGCATGTGAGGCTGCGCAGGGCGGGCGCGCCGACCGGCTATGCGCGCGGGGATGTCGCCCGCATGCGCAAGACCCTGGGGTTGGACCCGGAAATACCGCTCGTGGTCGGGCACACGCCGTTATCCGAGGACGAGACCTACTGGTGGGACGCGGGCGGGATTCCGAATCACCACGTGGTCTTCGGCGCGAACGCGAAATGGATCGGTGTCATCACGAGCATGGGCAAGCAGCTGCTGCCCCTGCGCTATCCGGTCGAGCCGCTGTTGCAGGTGTACAACCGATTCGCGCGCACCGGGCGATTCGTCGAGGCGCCTCGGGAGCCGATTCAGGAAACGGTCACGCCGGCGTAAGAGAAATGTCATAATGGTTCCTGGATTCCGTCTTGAGAAAGCCGTACGTCGAGATACGGCGTGACACCAAAGGAGATGCTGATCAAAAGCCATCCTGGCACTTGATCAGGTCGCGTTACACTCATTGAAGACGCCGGTCCATCCTTGGCCCGGACGGGAAACGCACGATAAGCGTTTCCCAAAGCGGATGGAGCTTCGGTCAGCGTCCCACTGGGCATGCCGGCCGCCCGCTGACCTGCCTCGCACAAACGCGCGGGCTATTCCTACAAACCCACTGACAGCACAAGAACAAGCACACCATGGCAGACAAGACCGAAGGTCGTCCGATACTGGTTCCAGTCGATTTCTCTCCCCACGCCGAGGCCGCGCTGCTCTTCGCCATCGATCTGGCCAAGTGCCTCGGAAGTCCCTTGCTGATCCTGCACGTGGTTCACGACCCCGGCGCTATGCCGGGATACTACAGCAAGGCTCTGAAAAAGAAGCAGTTGACCCGCATCGAGGACGGTGCATCCCAGATGCTCGAGGAGTTCCTGAGCCGGGTCGGCAAGCGTCACCCCGAGCTCAAAGAGCTCAAGAACGTCGAGTCATTTCTCGTCAAGGGCCTTCCAAGCTCACGAATCATCGAGGTCGCCGAGAAGCGCGGCGCGGGCATGATCGTGATCGGCAGCAAGGGGCTGACCGGCCTCAAACATCTGTTGGTCGGGTCCGTTGCCGAGCAGGTCGCCCATCTCGCGCCGATCCCCGTCACGGTTGTCAAATCCTCGCACTAGACTCGGAGGCGGCCCTAACCTATGAATATACGCACATCCTGGTTTCCGGAGTCGCCCGTTAGGCTCACCCTGCTGGTTCTTGCCTTGATCGGCCTCGGCGCCGTCGCACCGGTCTGGGCCGCGACGCCTGACGAGGCGATCGACTGGTGGACGATGGGCATGGGCCTGTTCGGCGGCCTCGCCCTGTTCCTGTACGGAATGGAGCAGATGGCCGACGCGCTCAAGGCCGTTGCCGGCGAGCGCATGAAGGACATTCTGGCCAAGCTCACGACCAACCGCTTCATGGGCGCCGTGACCGGGGCCTTCGTGACCGCCATCATCCAGTCGTCGTCGGTGACGACGGTCCTCGTGGTCGGTTTCATCACCGCCGGCCTGATGTCCCTGGCCCAGTCGATCGGCGTGATCATGGGCGCCAACATCGGCACCACCATCACCGCTCAGATCGTCGCCTTCAAGGTGACCAAGGCGGCACTCTTGATGATCGGCGTCGGCTTCACGATGCTGTTCGCCTCCAAACGGGAGTCTATCCGCCAGTACGGCGCGATGCTGATGGGACTCGGGCTGGTGTTCTTCGGCATGAGCGTGATGAGCGACGCCATGAGCCCGCTGCGAACCTACCAGCCCTTCCTGGACCTGATGACCACGATGGAGAACCCGCTGGTGGGTATCCTGGTGGCTGCCGCGTTCACCGGTCTGGTCCAGTCCTCTTCCGCGACCACCGGTATCGTCATCGTGATGGCCAGTCAGGGTTTCATAACACTCCCAACCGGTATCGCGCTCGCCTTCGGCGCCAACATCGGCACCTGCGTGACCGCGCTGCTGGCGTCGATCGGCAAGCCGCGCGAGGCCTTCAGGGCGGCCCTGGTGCATGTCCTGTTCAACGTGGCCGGCGTGTTGGTATGGTTCGGGCTGATCGATCAGCTTGCCGCGTTCGTTCAATCGATTTCGCCCACCTCCCCGAACCTCACGGGCACCGAGCGGCTGGCCGCCGAGGTGCCCCGGCAGATCGCCAACGCCCATACCTTTTTCAACGTGGCGAACACCCTGCTGTTCATCGGCTTCACGAGCCAGTTCGCGCGCTTGGTCGAGTGGCTGGTGCCCGACAAGCCCCTCGGCGCGGAGGTCCTCGCAATCAAACCCAAGTACCTAGACGAAGAGCTGCTCTCGACGCCGTCGCTGGCGCTCGACCGCGTGCGGCTCGAGACGCTGCACATGGGCGAGCACGTTCAAGCGATGATGGAACGGATCATGCCGGCGATCCTGAGCGGCAACCGCGAAACCCTGAACCAGATCGAGCGAATGGACGACGACGTCGATGTTCTGCACGCGGCGATCATCAGCTATCTCGGTAAAGTCAGCCGGCAGGCGCTGACCGAGCACCAGACCGCCGATCTGATCCGCCTGATGGACGCGGTCAACAATCTCGAGAACATCGGCGACGTCATCGAGACCAACCTGATCGTGCTCGGCCGCGACCGCATCGACCATGGAGTCTCCATCAGCCAGCCGACCCGCGAGGTACTGATGGGATTCCATCGCGCCGTCAATCGCGCGGTCGAGGCCGCGGTTCAGGCGGTCGCGCAAAACAACGAGCTCGCCGCCCGTACGGTCACCTCGATGAAACAGGAGATCTCGCAGATCGCCGACTCCGCGGCCGCGCACCAGGCCCAGCGCCTGGTCGCCGAGGAGCCGAACCGCATTCCCGCCTACACGGTCGAGATCGACATCATCGAGAAGCTCAAGCGCATCTACTACTTTGCCAAGCGGATGGCAAAGACTGTCGATGTCGACGAGTCGGCCGAAGCGGCTTGATGCGATTGTCGCCTCTGGCCCGCGGACGGTGGATGCCGTAGAGGACCAAGCACAGCGGCGCCACCGGCGTGCAGGGCAGGCGTCGCCGCCATGGTACGTTCGCCCAAGGTCCTCCCCGCTCTGATCGACGAGCCGCGCACGGACGCGCGGCGCTCATAAAGCCTCCCACCGCTAGGGGCAAGCAAGGAGTGAACAGGTAGCACGGACAGACTGGACCGGGTCGCGACTTCATTCGTCGGGACCTCTGCGAAGGTCTCCTCACCGGGAAACCGCGGGCAATTTGCTATAGTCCGCGCTCCGCATCCCACCCTGACCACGCCCATGCCCGTCCTCGACCACCGGCCGCCCCCACCGCTCGCCGTCGACCTCGATGGCACGCTCTTGGCCGCGGACCTGGTCTCCCACGCGCTTCGCCGGTACCTCCAGGAGCATCCGGCCGGCGCGCTGCGAATGCCGATCTGGCGGCTTGGAGGGACCGCGAGGCTCGTTCACGAGGTCGCGCGCCGCCTCGAGCTGGACCCGAAGGCCCTGCCCTATCGTTTGGATTTCTTGGAATTTCTGAACGCCGAGCACGCGGCCGGTAGAACCCTGGTTCTGGTCTCGAGCGCCGATCGGCTCCACGCCGAGCGGGTGGCCTGGCGGCTCGGAATCTTCGATCGGGTTTTCGCGAGCGAGGAGCACGCCTACCTGACACCCACGGCCCGGCTGGCGGCCCTGCGGGGGCTCTACGGTGAGCGCGGCTACGTGTACGCCGGAAACGACTGGGACGACTACGACATCTGGGCCCACGCCCGCGCCGCAATCCTGGTTGGCGTGCCCTCCGAGCGGCTCGCCGACGCTGTTGCCGCCTGCACCCGCATCGAGCGGCGATTCGACTACCCGCCAAGCGCCCGGGGCCTCGACGGATTGCTCACTTCCGTGCGCAACCGGCTACGGGCCTTGACCTTTCGGCCTTGAGCACCCCGCTGAAGGCATCGGCCGGCACCGCTCCTGAACGTCCGCGCCGGCCCGAGCGGACCGGCGGGAGCAATATTGACCGGATGCTCCGGAGATGGAGCTTACACTCGCTCACTCTCGCTCGCCGCAGAGGCCGGGAGCGGAGGGACCATAGCGATGCTTCGTGCGGAAGCATCTTGTTTTTATACAAATACATATCGCAGTTTTCAGAAAATTACGTTCACACCAATCACGCCGCGCGGCCTCTTCCGCGAGGCGCCCTGACGCATCCTGCCCGCGCACCGAGGCCGTGCTCCCCGACCTGACCCCGCTCGACCTCGCGCTCTGCGCTGGCTTCCTGCTGACGGCCTACTTCATCCGCGGCATCGTAGGCTTCGGCTCCGGGCTGATTGCCATCCCATTGCTAGCTCTTATCCTTCCCCTGTCGATCGTCGTCCCTGCCGTTGCGCTCAGCGACTATCTCGCATCGGCCAGTCAAGGAATCGGCAACCGGCGTGACATCCACTGGCGGAGCCTCTGGCCCCTGCTGCCCTTCATGCTCGTCGGCGTGCTCGCGGCGCTCTATCTGTTCAAGCAGCTCGACCCCGCGGTGCTGACCAAGGCGCTCGGCGTCTTCGTGATCGGCTATGCCCTGTACACGCTATCCGGCCTGCATCCCGGTCGCGTCGGAACACCCGGATTGGCGGCCCCGCTCGGCGGGCTGGGGGCCCTGGTCGGCACCCTGTTCGGCACCGGCGGCCCCTTCTATGTCGCATACCTCCAGCTGTGGGGACCAACCAAGGCCGAATTTCGTGCCACCGCGTCGACGGTCTTCCTTATCGAAGGCAGCGGGCGCCTCGTCGGCTACGGTGCGTCCGGGTTCTTCACCCGCGACGCCCTGCTGCTGTTTGCGGCGGCCCTGCCCCTGATGGGAATCGGCCTTTACACCGGAAACCATGTCCATACAACCATTAGCGAAGCCAACTTCAAGCGGGTGATCAGCCTGCTGTTGCTTGGTAGCGGGGCGGCGTTGATTCTGAGGTAATCCTCCCGCTCGCAGAGTCGGTTTAGTACCAATTCATCACGGTGCGTGCATGGGCTCATGTTCTGAGCCCCCTACATGATAAGAAGCAGATCAAGGTTCACGTCGGGAGAACGAGTTGAAGGACGCTGCGGCATTCTTCCGCTACTGGGGTAAGGCGGATCCCAGCTCCGAAGGCGAGTGCAAGTGGCACCCGTTCGCCTACCACTCGCTTGACGTGGCGGCAGTTTCCGCGGCCCTTTGGGTTGCGGCCCCTGCAATCCGGCGAAGCTTCCGCGCGGGTTTCCAGAAAGGGTCTGAAGAAACGCTCCGAGCCTGGGTCTTGTTCTTCGTCGCCCTACACGACCTTGGCAAGCTCCACGCGCTCTTTCAGATCAAGGCTGGTGATGCGCTCCGCGAGGCGTGGCCGGCGATCGACTCGGGGAATATCCGCCCGCGACCGTATGACCACGGCTGCGACGGCTTCGCTCAAGCGGACGACGAGGTTCCGGACTGGATCGGCACCACCCGACGCGACGCCCGAACCGATACCTTCAGAGACTGGCTCGGGGCAGTCGCCGGGCATCACGGATCTATCTGTCGACCCGATCCGGACAAGGTCATTCGTGGCTACGCGGCGGCCGAAATTAGAGACCACGACGTCACAGCTCGCCGGGGATGGGTTGAGAAGGCCGCTGAGCTATTCCTTGCGCCCGCCGGCCTGACGCTGGCAGATATCCCGCCCTCGGGCAGCAAAGGCGCGATGAATCTGCTCGCGGGATTTTGCAGCCTTTGCGACTGGATCGGCTCCAACACTACCCTCCTGTATCGGCAGAAACCCGGAATCCGACCTCGTGTTCCCCGCGCCCGCGGGGATGAACCGCCGGGATCAGGTGCTGGCGCAGGATCGCTCGGTGTTCCCCGCGCCCGCGGGGATGAACCGCCGGCGATCGTCGGTGCTGGCGCAGGATCTGCTCGGTGTTCCCCGCGCCCGCGGGGATGAACCGCAAAGGCGTTCGTCGGTGCGAACACGATGAAAGTGTTCCCCGCGCCCGCCGGGAGCTCAGCCGGGCGCGTATCGAAACTCACGACGCTGGGCGATCGGATGAGTGGGGATCGGTTGTCGGATAGATCGCAGCAGTCCGGTGTCTCCCGCGCACGCGGAAGCGGCGGGGAAGCTCCCACAGGAGTGTGGGCAAGGCTGAAGTGAGCCGCGATACAACTCGTTACAAGTTTTTTCTCGATCCGCAATAAGAGCTTAACGAAGCTCGTGTATCCTGCCGGTGTTTCAAGCGATCTGCCGTACCCATTTAGATGGCCAGTTCGCTCAGAGGTTACCGGCAAACGCTCGGCACTAGCGGCGCAAATCTCCCACACAGGTCGGCTCGCCCGGAATGCGCCCAAGGTCTTCGGACCTCTGTCGTCCACGTCCATTCCCTGACGCTCTCCCGCGCCGGACAGCACCTTTCCTGATGCACGGCTCCCCACGGCGCTGGTCGCTCACTTCGAATAGCCCCACAAATTTGCGTAATAGAACATCGATCGAAATCGGGAGGTTCCGATGACCACGACACTGAAGGAAAACATTTACCTTAAACGTCAAGAGCTTGCCGCCGCTCTGCACGTTCCTATGGCCACCGTTGCAAACGAGTGCGTCGTGGCTATGGGCGACCGAGCAGTCCTCAATGCCAAGCTGCTGGCCGCTCATACCGACATACCCTACTGCACACACCTCTATGTGATGGGCAGTAACGGGACTCAGATATCTGACAGCGTCACCGGCGAAGGTCTGCTGTCGGAGGATCACGGCCGCGACCTTTCGGAGATGTCCTACATGAAAGAGTCGGTCCCGTCCTGGGGCTTTCTCCTATCGGACGCCTACGTCAACCCGTTTACTCACTATCCCTGCCTGACGGCGCTGCACGTCATTCGCTCGGAGGGCGCTACAGTTGGATTTCTCGGCGCGGATTTCGATCTGCGTGATTTGCCGGTGGTAGCGGACTCCTACGAGGAACCGGCTCACTGGCAACAGATCAGGGGCGATCCTTCGATTCGCGGCACCGTGTTCCAACAATGTCGCGTAGACAGCCCCATGGACCAGAACATGGAGCAGGCGCTGTCCATATTGGAGGAGCTGGTTACGGAGCGCGGCATGTTCCAAGGGGTGGTCCATTTTTCCAGCAGCCGCGCCACCGTCTGGTTTGTCGATGACCCCTACCGCTACCGGATGCTTGACCAGGAGGCACTCGGAGATCCTGACATTTGCCTCGCCTACCCGCGCTTCCCCTACCCCGCGGACGCCCTGATTCCGCGGTCGGGCATTCGCTTGATCTTCGATCGAATGCGCGATCTGCGTTGGGCAGATGACACTTTTTATTTGAGATCCGCTTCGATAAACGTTTTCAACGGATTGATCAGCCTTACCTTCTCCTGTGACGGCTCGCATTACATGCCGTACGACGAACTCCTGCGCAAGGACATGTCGTTCTGGCTGGGTATCGCCGCGTGACTGCAGCTCGGCGTACCCACGCACCGTCGGCTCAAGCAATCGAAGCGGTGGAGTCCGCGGCGAGGTCCGTCCCGGCATCCGGCGCGGTGGCGCGACGATAGCCGCCTCGTGCTCTCCGCGACCGCGACGATGGCTAGCGGCTGGAGCGAAAGGTGCCCTGCGGGAATTTCGCCGGCAGCGCCGTAGCGCCTTTGACGGGGCCACCGAGTTTCCGGCTGTGGCGGCCCCACGCCTCGCACGGCGCTGATCGACCGGATCACGCCAGCCGGTCCTTGACTCCGCGCAGCTGGGGGACTCGCGCGCTTTTTGACCGGGCACGGCTCGACAGCGAGTCGTGAATCTCGAAAGCGCGCACTGAAAGCGGCGAGGTTGAATTTCAACCGGATACGCCGGATACCCAAACAAAAGCCGCGACGCCCGGAGAGGTTTCGGGCGCCGCGGCTCTTGCCCACCCAGATTCAGGGTTACGGATGCAGCCCGTAGTGGTGATGGGCCTCGTCGTCCCGATAATGGACGTCGGTCCAGCACTTCGGCAGGTCTTCACCGGAGCAAAAGGCCAGGTCCGACTTGGCGAACTGCTCGGGATCCTGGAGCTCTTCTCCCGCGTGGTAGCGTCCGACTAGCGTGGCGTGCAGGGGATTGAACAGGTCGCGCAGCCCCAATACCTCCACCAGCTTGCCGTTCGATCGTTGCTTGAGGAACATCGTCAGCCTCCTGCGATCAGCGTTGTCTGCCTACCTTAAGTATGATTCGGAAACCGCCTTTTGCAATCGCGGACCCCAACGGGACGACCGGATCAACCGCTCAGTTGCGACCATTGCTCCGGGGTGTAGGTCTTGATCGACAGGGCATGGAGCTCGCCGCTCGCGATCTGGGGCTTTACCGTGTCCATGACCAGGCGCTGCTTCTTGATCGGCGTCAGGCCATCGAAGGCGTCGCTGATCACGACGGCGTCGAAGTGGCTGCCGTCGCCGGTGACGCTGACCTCCGCCCCCGGGATCCCCCGGCGGATCAGTTCCGCGACTGCTTCTGTTTCCACTGGACATACTCCTCTAGGTTCAATTGCTCGAAATATGGACAGGCGAACCGCTGGAAAGCGGAAGGCGCGTCGAGGACCGCATCTTATTGATCGGGAGCGTTTTGCGGTTCCCGGTACACAACCACCGACCGAGGTCTCGATCGCGGCCTGAGGTCAGCTCTCGGCGTCCCCTGCGCCTGTGCGGCGAACGATCCGGGCGCTACAGCTCCCGCGTCGCCATGAACCGGATGTCCGGCCAGCGCTCCTCGGTGAGATTGAGGTTTACCCGTGTCGGCGCCAGGTAAACCAGCCGCTCGCCGCCGTCCAGCGCCAGGTTCTCGTAGGCCCGCTCCCGGAAGCGGTCGAGCATCTTGGGGTCGTCGCAGGCGACCCAGCGGGCGGTGTTGACGCTGACCGGCTCGACGACGGCATCGACTCCGTACTCGTCGCGCAACCGGAAGGCGGCCACGTCGAACTGGAGCACGCCGACCGCGCCCAGAATCAGATCGTTGTTCTTGAGCGGCCGGAAGACCTGGGTCGCACCCTCTTCAGAGAGCTGCACAACACCTTTCTGTAAGGCCTTCATGCGTAGTGGATCTTTTAGCACGATCCGGCGGAACAGGTCCGGCGCGAAATAGGGTACGCCCTCGTATTTCAGGTCCTCGCCCTCGGTGAAGGTATCGCCGATCTGGATGGTCCCGTGGTTGTGCAGGCCGATGATGTCGCCGGGCCAGGCCTCCTCGACATGACGCCGCTCGTCGGCCTGGAAGGTGATCGCGTTGGAGATCTGTATCGTCTTGCCGGTGCGCACGTGGCGCATCCGCATGCCCTTGGTGTAGCTGCCCGAGCAGACCCGCAGAAAGGCGACCCGATCGCGGTGGGCGGGGTCCATGTTCGCCTGGATCTTGAACACGAAGCCGGTGAACTGCTCTTCGGAAGGCAGCACCCTGCGCTGAACCGTCGGCCGTGGTCGTGGCGGAGGCGCGTACTCGACGAAGGCATCGAGCAGTTCCTTGACGCCGAAATTGTTGATCGCGGAGCCGAAGAACACCGGTGTCTGCCGCCCCTCGAGGTAGGCATCCAGATCCAGCGGATGGCTCGCGCCCCGGACCAGCTCCATTTCCTCGCGCAGCTCCTGAGCTTGATCACCTAAGACTTCGTCCATGCGCGGGTTTTCTATGCCCTCGATCACCTCACCCGCCGCGATCTTACCGCCATGCTGGGCGCTGAACAGGTGCGTGCGGTTGTGGCGCAGGTCGTAGACGCCTTTGAAGCGCTTGCCCATCCCGATCGGCCAGGTGACCGGCGCGCATAGTATGCCCAGCACCTGCTCGATCTCGTCGAGGATCTCGATGGCGTCCCGCCCCTCGCGATCGAGCTTGTTGACAAAGGTCAGGATCGGCGTATCGCGCAGTCGGCAGACCTCCATCAGCTTGATGGTCCGCTCCTCGACGCCCTTCGCGACGTCGATGACCATCAGGGCCGAGTCCACGGCGGTCAGGGTTCGGTAGGTGTCCTCGGAGAAATCCTCGTGGCCGGGCGTGTCCAGCAGATTGACGATCGACTCGCCGTAGGGAAACTGCATGACCGAGGAGGTCACCGAGATGCCGCGCTGCTTCTCGAGCTCCATCCAGTCCGAGGTCGCGTGACGCGCGGCCTTGCGGCCCTTGACCGTACCCGCCATCTGGATCGCGCCGCCGAACAGCAGGAGCTTTTCCGTCAGCGTGGTCTTGCCGGCGTCCGGGTGGGAGATGATCGCGAACGTGCGCCGCCGTTCGAGTTGCTCCTGGAGTTGACTCATTGAAACGAAGTACCGTTAATGCGCCGGAGGCGCCCGTTCCCGCCCCGATGGGGAAAGGGGTGGGGTGAGGGGAAAAACCTGCGCCGCGACCGATGCGCCGAAGGCCGCCTCGAAAAGCCCGCCAGTATAGCCGCCCGGGGTCGCGCTGACACCTTCGTATCTCGAGCGACCCCGCCGAGGACCGATCAGCGCTCGGCGGCCTCAAAAAGTCTCCGATATTCGCCGTAGCCCTCCTTCTCGAGTTCGCTGGCGGGGATGAAACGCAGCGACGCGGAGTTGATGCAGTAGCGAAGGCCCGTCGGCGCCGGCCCGTCGTCGAACACATGACCAAGGTGCGAATCGGCAATGCGCGAGCGAACCTCGGTACGCGTCATCCAGAGCCTCCGGTCGGTCTTCTCGACGATGAGGTCCGGCTCAAGGGGGGCCGTGAAGCTCGGCCAGCCGGTGCCCGAATCGAACTTCTCCCGCGAGCTGAACAGGGGCTCCCCGGAAACCACGTCCACGAAGATGCCGTCCTCGTGGGTGTCCCAGTAGGTGTTCTTGAATGGCGGCTCCGTATCCTCGTGCTGGGTGACGTCGTACTGCAACGGCGTCAGGCGTTCCATGATCTCCGCGTCGCTGGGGCGCTTCCATCGGTCGAGTCCAGGCGCCAAGGCGACCGCCGACGCGTCAGCACGGTTGGCATCCCCGCCGCCCGCTCTCGACAAGCCCACCGAGAGCAAGACCCCGAGGCCCAGTGCGACGACAACGAGAACGATCTGCGTGGATTTCATACTCCGCTCCTCGATTGATGTATCCGTCGGAGACCCGGTGGTCCCCCCGCCTCGCGGTCTTTGGCCACCCTGCGCGGGCGATGTTCCGCGAGCCCCTCTGCCCCCGCTGCCGTCGGCCCGCAACAGCCCGCACCGCATCGAACCGCGGTGTCGTCGGTACGGGAGTTCCGTTGACCTTCCGCGAATCCCAAAGATTTAGCTCGATCCCGGGACCTCGTTTCGGAGAATATGGGACCGGCTCGGGCGAAATCGTCTTTCAACCGGTGCGGTCAAGAAGAACTCGAGCAACAACAGCCGCGAGACAGCGGAAATCTACAAGTACGAGGAGGCCGAATGTCCAGAAAACACCCCATCATCGCCGTGACCGGGTCCTCCGGCGCCGGCACCAGCACGGTCAAGAATGCGCTGGGGCATATCTTCGAGCGGGTTGGCGCACGGGCGGCGTTCGTCGAGGGCGACAGCTTTCACCGCTTCGACCGCAAACAGATGAAGAAGGAGCTCTTGAAGGCCCAAAAGGAGGGGCGAAACCTCAGCCACTTCGGCCCCGAGGGCAACCTGTTCGACAAGCAGTACGAATTGTTCAAGAGCTACGGCGCCAACGGCACCGGCGAGTTTCGCCACTACGTTCATGACGAGTCGGAGTCCGCCCTGTACGGCGCCGCGCCGGGGACCTTCACGGATTGGGAGTCGATCCCGCCCGACACCGACCTGCTGTTCTACGAGGGACTACACGGCGGCGTGGTGGCCGGGAATATCGATATGGCCAGCGAGGTGGACCTGCTGATCGGCGTCTGCCCCACGATCAACCTGGAGTGGGTGCAGAAGATCAATCGCGATACGGCGGATCGGGGTTATCGCCCGGAGGACGTGATGACGACCATCCATCGCCGCATGTACGACTACATGCACTACCTGCTTCCGCAATTCTCGGCAACGCACATCAACTTCCAGCGCATCCCGCTGACGGACACCTCGAACCCGTTCTGCGTCACCAACATCCCGACCGCCGATCAGAGCCTGGTGATGATCCATTTCCTGAAACCGAAGCCGGACGTCGAGTACAAGATCAATCTCAAGGGCCTGATCGACGGGGCCATGATCACCGGTTTCAACACCATCGTGATCCCCGGCGGAAAGATGATGTACGCCATGGAGCTCATCCTGACCGAGCGCATTCTCGATCTGATGAAGCGCCGTGGGCACCTGGGCGACGAGGCAACCTAGGTGGATCGGCGCGGGGCTCACGGAAACGACGTTATATTTAACCGCTAGGGTATTGTTTTTAATAGCGCGGCTTGTAGTATCGCCGCGCGCGCCCCGTGTCGATGATCCCCGAATCGCCGACCCCGTTCAGGCCGAGGTATCCGCCAGTGGCCGAAACCGCCGCAGCCGCAGGCTGTTGGTGACGACGAATAGGCTGGATACGCTCATGGCCGCGGCCGCGATCATGGGATTCAGCAACCAGCCGGTGAGCGGGTAGAACAGCCCGGCCGCCAAGGGGATCAGGGCCACGTTGTAGGCGTAAGCCCAGAAGAAATTCATCCGGATGGTCTTCAGCGTCCGCCGCGCCAGGGCGATGGCGTTGGCGGCCCCCGTCAGCTCCCCGGACATGAGGATCACGTCGCCCGCCTCGACGGCAATGTCGGTGCCCGTGCCGATCGCGATGCCGACGTCCGCCTGGGCCAGCGCCGGCGCGTCGTTGATGCCGTCGCCGACGAAGGCGACGCGGGCGCCCGCTTTCTGCAACCGCTCGACCTCGGCGGCCTTGGCGTCCGGAAGCACCTCGGCGACGACGCGTTCGATGCCGACGGTTTGCGCGACCGCCGCGGCCGTGCGGCGATTGTCCCCGGTCAGCATGATCGTCTTCAGCCCGAGCGCCTGCATGGCCTGCACGGCCGCCTTGCTACTGTCCTTGGGGGGATCCGTGACGCCGAGGAGCGCCGCGAGCTTCCCGTCGGCCGCGGCGAGCACCGGCGTACCGCCACGGGCGGCAAGCTGCCCGACCCCCTCGGAGACCCTGCCCGTGTCGACACCGAGCCGTTCCATGAATCGGCTCGAGCCTACGGCGACGGTGACGCCTTCGACCCGCGCCTGGATGCCGTAGCCGGGAACGGCCTCCGCCTCGTGGGCCTCGGGGATATCCAGCCCCCGATCCCGAGCGGCCTGGACGATGGCCCCGGCGATCGGGTGCTCGCTCTTGTGCTCCACCGCGGCGACCAGCGCCAGGGCCCGATCCTCCGCCATGCCGAAGGTCTTGAGCTCGGTCAGCGTCGGCTTGCCCCGCGTGATGGTTCCGGTCTTGTCGAGGACCAGGGTATCCACCCGCGCCAGTGCTTCCAGGGCGGGACCGCGCCGGAACAGCGTCCCCATGGAGGCGCCGCGGCCCGTCGCCACCATGATGGCCGTCGGCGTGGCGAGGCCCATCGCGCAGGGGCAGGCGATCAGCAGCACGCTGACCGAGGCGACGAAGGCGAAGCTCAGCGCCGGACTCGGCCCAATCGACAGCCAGACCGCGAAGGTGATCAGCGCGACGGCCATGACGACCGGTACGAATATGGCGGCAATCTGGTCCGCCAAATGCTGGATCGGCGGCTTTCCGGCCTGGGCCTCCTCGACCAGGCGAATGATCTGCGCCAGGACGGTATCCGCCCCGACCCGCGTCGCGCGATAGCGGAAGGCGCCGGTCTGGTTGACGGTGCCGCCGACGACCTCGTCTTCGGCCTGCTTGCCGACCGGCACCGGCTCGCCGCTGATCATGGACTCGTCCACATAGCTGCGACCTTCCACGACGATCCCGTCCACCGGGATACGCTCGCCGGGGCGCACGGCGACGACGTCCCCGGGGACGACGGCGTCGACGGGGATCTCGACCTCGCCGCCCTCCCGGACGATACGCGCCTCCTTGGGCTGCAGACGCACGAGCTGGCGGATGGCCTCGGAGGTGCGCCCCTTGGCTAGGGACTCCAGGTAACGGCCCAGCAGGATCAGGGTGACGATGACGGCCGCGGCCTCGAAGTAGAGGTTGGCGGTCCCCGCCGGGAACAGGCCGGGCAGAACCAGCACGAGCAGCGAATAGAGATAGGCCGCCGAGCTGCCGATCATCACCAGGCTGTTCATGCCCGGCGCGAGGTGCCGGAGCTCCGCCCAGCCCTGGCTCAGAAAACGCCGACCCGCCCACAGCAGCACCGGGGTGGCGAGCAGCAGCTCCAGCCAGTGCCAGGCCGCCGGCGGCAACAGGCGGTGCATCAGCGCCGCGGACCCGGGAATGAACATGGGCGACATGCTGATCAGGACCAGTGGCAGAGTCAGGGTCGCGGCGAGCGCGAGGTCCCGCTTGAGCAGCGCGAGTTCCCGCTCCTGCCGCGCCCTGCCCTCCTCCGGTGCCGCCTCGCCCAGCTCGGCGTCATACCCGGCCTCGCGGATCGCCTGAGCGATCCGCTCGCGGCTCAGGGTATCCGGCAGAAACTCCACCGTGGCGGACTCGGTGCTCAGGTTCACGGTAGCGCCGAGCACTCCCGGCAGGGACTGGATCGCCCGCTCGACACGCGCCACGCAGGAGGCGCAGGTCATGCCGCGGACGCCGATGGTGGCGGTCTCGACGATCGGCTCGTACCCGGCGCCGCGCACCGCCTCGATCAGCTGCGGGACCTCGGCCCGCTCGTAGCGCACGACGGCGGTCTCCGAAGCCAGATTCACCGAGGCCGATTCGACCCCGGGCTGACTGGCAATCGCCCGCTCGACACGCGCGACGCAGGACGCGCAGCTCATTCCGCCGACCCCGATACGAAGCTCCTGACTCACTGGTGCCCTCCGGCAGGACGCCGCATCATCACGTCGAAACTGCCCGGGTCGCCTGAAAATATCGGAGGCGCCTCGTCAGCTCCCATTTTTTCCCGGCCGGTTCGCCAGGCGCGCGATGGTGCGGGGCGCAACGCGTCCAGCACCATCCGAGCCGGTTCAATGCTCGGCGAACACCTGGGTCTGTCCGTCCTTGTCGAGCAGCAGCACCTGGTAATGGTCCGGCTGCGGGGACGTCCATACCCGGCGACCCCATGGGCATGCCGGGGACCGTCAGGCCCCTCGCCTCGGGACGCTCCGCGAGCAGGCGCTTGATGTCGTCCGCCGGGACGTGACCCTCGATCACGTAATCATCGACCCGGGCCGTGTGGCACGACGCCAGTTCCGGCTTGATGCCGGACATCGACTTGATCATGCTCAGGTCGTTGACATCGACGGTCTCCACATCGAACCCGTTCTCCTGCAGGTGGGACACCCATTTGCTGCAGCAGCCGCAGGTGGGGCTCTTGTAGACCATGATCTTGGGCTCCTCGGCCAGGGCACCCGTGCTCAGCAGGGCGCTACCCAGGAACAGGCCCACGGAAAGCCGTCTGATCGTCTTCACGCGTTGTCTCCTAGTTGATGGATCGAGCATTCAGGACGGTTTCTTCGTCCGGCCGAGGCCGAGTGCGCCCGGCCTTTGCATCGGCAGGTACGGGGGTGAGGGCCGGGGAGATGCTTTTCTCTGCACGGATCTTTCCTGGCACGGATAGAACGGGTAATCGGCTCTCAGAAGGCGAAATTAAAGGGATCGTCTTAAGCCGCTACAAGCACACCCCCAGGGCGACGTACGGGGGATCGCCCGCGTTCCCGTTGTCCAAAATACTCGATCCTGACGACAAAAAGATTTCATGGTTTATCGGGCAGCAGTGCTCACGCCATGTCGTATCCTTTCGGACATTGTTGATCGAATCGCTCCGTCATGGGCCGTTCCGATCGGTGCACCCTGAACGACCCGTATCGAGCCCCGGGCTCGGGACGGCGATGGCGGCCGTGCGGCCTCGCTCGGCCGCCGTACCGAATCCCAGGCGATCCCGCCACTGTTTGGCTTTCACTCGACGAGGAGCACACGGAAATGAAACTGGTAGCACGCGCAGCAGCCCTCCTTCTGGCCGGCGCACTCTGTCTCCCCCCCCCCCCCAGCGCTGGCGCTCAACCTGAGCTTCACCACGGTGACTGACACCGCCGCCGAGCATCCCCGGCGGCACCGGCACCTTCACCGCCTTCCCGACCGATCCCGCCCAGTCCCTCGACGTCACCGCGCTGACCGGCAGCGGCAGTGGCGGCCAGCAGGGGGTCTATGCCTGCGACCGCACGCTACCCGTCGACCCCTGCCGCGTCCTGGCCGATACCGCCACGACCATCCCGGGCGGTACCGGGCTCTTTACCGGCTTCCTGGCCCCCGGCATCAGCGGCGACTGGGTGGCCGTCACCGGCAGCGGCAGTGGCGGCCAGCAGGGGGTCTATGCCTGCGACGCCATGACGCCCACCGACCCCTGCCACGTCCTGGCCGATACCGCCACGGCCATCCCGGGCGGGACGGGCTCTTCACCGGCTTCCTGGCGCCCGGCATCGGCGGCGACTGGGTGGCCGTCACCGGCAGCGGCAGTGGCGGCCAGCAGGGGGTCTATGCCTGCGACGCCATGACGCCCACCGACCCCTGCCACGTCCTGGCCGATACCCTGACCGAGATCCCCGGCGGGGCCGGGACCTTCACGGCCTTCCAGCCCTCGGACCCCATCACGCCCGCCGTGAGCGGCACCCTCACCGCCTTCTACGGTGCGGGGAACGACGGTCAGCAGGGGATCTATGCCTGCGACCAGACGCTGGCCGGTGATCTCTGCGACTGCCCTGGTCGACACCGCGACCCTGATCCCGGCGGCGGACGGCGTGGGGACCTTCCAGAGCTTCGAGCGCCTCGCCCTCGATGAGGTGGGCAACCTCGCCTTCGTCGGCGGGGGCATGGTCACCTTCGGCGGCGGCGATACCGAGGTGACGCTCCCGGTCAAGGGCGTCTACACCCTGATCGGCGGGGTCCTGGCCGGCGTGGCCGACCTGTTCACGGCCATCCCCGAGGGCGTCGACAACTTCTCCGACTTCGGGGCGGTGACCATGGACCCGGGGCAGGTCGTGTTCGTGGGCTATGGCAGCGGCGGCCAGAAGGGGCTCTACACCAACTGGGGCGGGCCGCTCGCCAAGGTGATCGCGGTGGGCGATGCCCTCGACGGCAAGACGGTCAGCGATCTCTCGCTCGGGGCCTTCGGCTTCAGCGGCGGGCAGCTGGCCTTCCGGGCGAGCTTCGACGACGGCTCCCAGGCCGTCACCACCGCCGGCCTGTGCGCCGAGCTGGATTTCGCCGGCTTCCTTCCGCCCGTCGGCGGGGCGGACGCCAGCGGCGGCTCGGCCACCGACCCCGTCGCCACCTTCAAGCTCAAGAGCACGGTCCCGGTCAAGATGGACCTGGGCTGTGGCGGGGTCCCGGTGACCACCGGCACCCACACCCTGAAGGTGGCCAAGGTCAACAGCGCGACCAGCACCGACCCGGCGCTGGATGCCACCCCCACCGACGCCGCCACCACCGGCAACGGCTTCCGCCTGACCGACGCGGCCACCGGCGAGTGGCACTTCAACCTCAACACCAAGGGCCTGAGCAAGGGCACCTGGCAGATCACCGCCACGCTCTCCGACGGCTCGGTGCACAGCGCCTACATCGGCGCTGAAGTAGGGGGTGACGGTTGGGTCCGGCATCACCCTCGCGGCGCTGCGTCGCGGGGGTGATGCCGCCGAAGCCCGTTGCGGGCACGACACCAGGAGCTGACCCATGAGCTGGCCCCGAGGCGCCATTGTCAGTGTGGCCGTGGCGCTGCTGCGCGCCGGGACTGAGCTGTGCCACTGAGCCGGGGGCGCCGATGTCCGAGGAGCCCTTCGCCGCGACCTTCTCGCTGGTGGCCATCGACCCGGCCAACGGGGATGTCGGGGTGGTGGTGGAGTCCAAGTTCCCCAACGTGCGCCCCATCATCCCCTGGGCCGAGGCGGGTGTGGGGGCCATCGCCACCCAGTCCTACATCAACGTCTCCTATGGCCCGCGTGGCCTGGCCCTGCTGCGCAACGGGGCCAGCGCCGAGGAGACGCTCAAGATCCTCATCGACCACGACCCCCACCGCGAGGCGCGCCAGGTCGGCATCGTCGACGCCCAGGGCAACGCGGCGAGCTGGACCGGGGCCGAGTGCTTCGACTGGGCGGGCGGGATCGTCGGCGGCACCCCCGGCGGCAAGGGGACGGTCATCACCGGCAAGGGCTTCGCGGCCCAGGGCAACACCCTGGTCGGGCGGGAGACCGTGGAGGTGCTGGCCCGGACCTTCGAGGAGACGCCAGGGGCGCTCAGTGACCGGCTGGTGGCCGCCATCGTGGCCGCAGCCAAGGCCGGGGGTGATCGGCGCGGGGAGGAGTCGGCGGCGCTGCTGGTCAATCGCAAGGGGGCCGGTTACGACGGCACCACCGACGACCTGGTGGACATCAGCGTCTACGACCACCCCCACCCGCTGGAGGAGCTACAGCGCCTCTACAAGCTCCACAAGCTCTACTACTTCCGCACCGACGAGCAGAACCTGCTCCCCATCGACGCCGCCCTGTGCCGGGAGCTTCAGGGCATCCTGAGCGACCGTGCCTACAAGGGCGTGGCCTTCTACGACGGGCCGGTCAACGGGCGTCTTCGACGCCAGGACCAAGAAGGCGTTGCAGGACTTCATGGGCTGGGAGAACTACGACGTGCGGATTCGCGACGACGACCGGATCGACTCCGAGGTCCTCGACGACATCCGCAAGAACTACGCGGACTGGAAGGCCGGGGCGCGCTGATCAAGCGGGTGTGATGTCATCGGGCCGCCGGCGCCCAGCGGCAGCGCTCTGCTATGCTTGGATGCCGATGGACTCACAGCCCCTACTGGACCCGGCCGAAGCGCAATTCGTACAAGGCGGCGTGTCGATCAGCGTCGCGGCACGGACCGCCGATCTCACGCCGGTGGTCTCACGAGCCTTCGGGTGTCGTGTCGGGGCCGATCGGCGCCAGGTGACCGTCTTCCTTTCCAGGGCCATCGCCGCCGCGGTCATCTCCTGCCTGGAAGACAACGGCGCCATCGCGGCCGTCTTCACCCTCCCGAGCACCCACCGGACGCTGAAGCTCAAGGGCAGCGATGCCACTCTCGTCGATTTCGGCCCGGGGGATCGGCGGCTGATCGAAGACTATCGGCACAGGTTCGCCCTGGAGCTGGCCACCCTCGGCTACACCGCCGAGTTCCAAGGCGCCGTGGTGCCGATGATGCCGGACCTGGTGGCCGTGCGATTCACGCCCAGCGCGGCCTTCGACCAGACGCCTGGTCCGGACGCCGGCCGGTTGCTGGGGCGCTAGGGATGCCGATCACCCTCGAATCGATACGTGCCTGTCTCGACGGGGCCGTTCCGGGGGTAATCGCCACCTGTTCGGGCGACGGAACACCCAACGCCGCCTATCTCTCCCAAGTGCACTACGCGGACCCAGAGCACGTCGCCCTATCGTTCCAGTTCTTCAACGAGACGCGGGCAAACATCCTGGTGAACCCGCATGCCATGGTCCAGGTGATCGATCCCGATAGCGGGACCCACTACCGGCTCGCCCTGAGCTATCTGCGCACCGAGACCGAAGGGCCACTGTTCGAGAGCATGAAGGCGCGGCTGGCCGGCATTGCCTCCCATACCGGCATGAGCAAGGTGTTTCGGCTGCGCGGCTCCGATATATATCGGGTGCAATCGATTGAGGAGGTACCGGGATACGGACTGCATCGCCCGCCGGCGCGACGAGCCCGCCTGGGTGACCTGCGCCGCTGTCTGGAGCGACTCGCGAGCCCCACGGACCTGGCGGGCCTGCTCGATGAGCTGATGCTCGCGCTCAGCGAGGAGCTCGAGATCGACCATGCCATGCTGCTCCTGCTCAGCGAAACCGGCGACCGACTCTACACGGTGGCCAGCCGCGGCTATGCGCAGTCGGGTATCGGCTCCGAGATCCTGCTGGGCGAGGGTGTTATTGGCGTGGCCGGCGAGCACCGCACCCCGATCCGAATCGCCCACATGGCCGAGGAGTACCTGTACAGCCGCGCCGTGCGCAGGCAGCTGCTGGGCAGCACTTCGGCGGCCGACCTGGAGTTGGAGATCCCGTTGCCTGGTCTGGCCCAGTCGCACAGCCAACTGGCGGTGCCACTGATGCGCGGGCAACGGCTGCTCGGCGTGCTCTATGCGGAGAGCGCGCAGGACATGCGCTTCAGCTACGAGGACGAGGACGCCTTGGTCTGCGTCGCCCACCTGCTCGCCCAGGCGATAGAACCCGGGAATCTGGTCGCCGAGCCGGCCGAATCAAGCTATTCGGCGCGTGTCCAAGAGCCACCGGTGCGCGGCGCCCAGGTCCCGATACGCCACTACGCCCGCAACGACAGTGTCTTCGTCGGCGAAGACTATCTGATCAAAGGGGTTGCCGGGGCTATCCTTTGGCGGCTGGTCCGCGACTACCGCGACAGCGGGCGTACCGAGTTCAGCAATCGCGAGCTCCGTGTCGATCCCGCTATACGACTACCCGAGGTCAGCAGCAACCTGGAGGCCCGACTCATCCTGCTCCAGAGACGCCTAGCGGAGCGATGCCCCGCAATCGGGATCGAGCGGGTGGGGCGGGGTCGGTTCCGATTGAGGGTCAACCACCCGATCGTCCTCGTCGACGATACCGGAGACCTGGACCGCCACCCGTAGATGGACTCTCGGGCCCGCGTCAACCTACCCTCAACGCCCCTGCCCCGGCTGGATCGACCGATAACCGATAGTTGGATAACGCCGGTTCCGCGTCGCTCCGGCCCCCGCGCCCCCGATGGCCCGGCGGAGACTGCCCTGCCGGGCAGGGCAGCCCGCTATCCGCCGCAGGCCGTCAACGAGACGCCTGCCGGGGCTCACCGGGGAGCTTGGGAGTGAATTCGAAGTAGGGCGTGAGGGCGGCCTGGCCGGCGGGAACATAGTCAGGCGCGGCCTCACCCTTGGGCCCCAGTGCACGCACGAAGGCGTAGATGGCCTTGAGGTCCGAATCGGTCATGTTGCGCAGGGAGAACCAGGGCATCGGCGGGCGGGTCGCGTTGCGCGCCCGTTCCAGCCACTGCGACTCGGAGCGGGATGCTATGAGCAGCCGAAGGTTCGACGGATAGGTCGTGCCCCAGGGTCCCTGGAAGCCTACCCCGCTACCGATCAGCCAGTCGGTATCGGGCAAGGTGCCACCGCTCTCCGGGTAGCCCGGCGTATGACAATCGTTGCAGCCGCTCACCGACACCAGATAACGGCCACGCTCGATTTGCGCATCATGATCCTGGTCGGCAACGGCAGTACCGCACGCCGACAAGACGGAAAGACCCAGGATACCCGCCCAACTCGCTCGGTTCATCGCATCAGCTCCTCGATTGTCGTTATGGCGCCCGTGGGATCGAGCGCCTCGGTCTGTCGAGGAGAAATCTAGCAGAGCGACCGCACGCGCATTCGTAAATGTTTGATAATGTGACATTAAAAAAATGCTAACCTAAGCTTGCGTACCCGGAATCAAAGCGGTCCGATCTGGCGGAATCAGACTGCGGGGAAGCCGCTCAGTAAGCGGCTCGCTCCGCGAAAAACCAAGGCAATATCCTTAGGCGAGCCCGGCATCCTGCTGAAACGGTTTTTCCGGCCCCGTCGGCTCAGGTCCGGTCAGTTCCCGCGCGGCCCCCTACACCGAGGCCCGACCAGGTTCGGACTCGGCCTCCGTAGACTCCGCGTCAGCGGCGGGCGGCTCGGAATCGTACCCCGTCTCAGCCCTGGAAGCTTCGAGAGCGGTCGGTTCAGAGTCGGCGGCACCTTCATCCGGCTCGGCTGGAGAAAGCTCTTCCGCAAGGCGGACGTCGCCTGTCGACTCATCCATGGCCGTGTCCTGGAACAGGACCTTGGTGATTCGGTGCTTATCCATTTCCGTGACCTTCAGGCGGCCGCCCTCGAGCTCCACGACGTCCCCGATGGCCGGGATGCGCCCGAGCGCGTGATAAACGAGGCCTCCCAGGGTTACGTAGTCGCCCGAGGGGAAGGGAAAGTCGACGAGCGGCTCGAGCTCCGAGACGCGGATACCCGCATCGATGGCGTACTGGCTGCCGCTGAGCTTCTTGACGTAACGGTAGCGGTGCGGCGTGAACTCGTCGGCATATTCGCCGACGATCTCTTCCAGAATGTCCTCCAGGGTAATGACTCCGGCTGTTCCGCCGTACTCGTCGAGCACCACGGCCATTTGCTGGCGCGTTCCCTTGAACTCCTTCAGCAAGTCGCTCAGGGACTTGGTTTCCGGGATCATGTACGCTGGCCTCATTACCTCGCTGATGGACATGCCTCTGATCGGGCTTGTCGAGCTGTCTTCCGCAACGGCGAGCAGCAGGTCCTTCATCGCCACCACGCCGACCATGTTGTCGATGTGCCCCTCGTAGACCGGGTAGCGCGCGTGATGGCCCTGGTTGAACAGCTCGAGGACATCGCCGACCTTCGCATCCTTGCTAACCGCCGAGATGTCGGTGCGGGGAACCATGGCATCGCGCACGCGGTGCTCGTCCAGATCGAAAACACCGCGGATCATCTTGGTCTCTTCCGGGTTAAGAACGCCCTCCCGCTCGCTGGCGCTCAGGATGGTCCGGATCTCCTCCTCCGACATCGAGAAGTGGCCGCCGTGCCCGCCGGTGAGATCACGTTGGCCAAAAAGCCACAGCAGGCCGTTGGACGACTTTTCCATGACCCAGATCACCCAGCGGAACAGCTTGTACAGGCCGTTGATGCTCCAAGCCACGGCCATGCTGATGGTCTCGGCCTTGTGGAACGCCAGGACCTTCGGAGCCAGCTCTCCGGCCACCACGTGCAGGAACGAGATAAAGGCGAAGCCGAAGACATAAGCCGTCGTATGGGCGATATCCACTACGACATGACCTTCTCCGAACCAGTGCGAGGCCGCCTCGAACCAAGGGTCGACGATGTGCTGAATGGTCACGATTCCGATTGCACCCAAGCCCATGGAAACCATCGTTATGCCGATCTGGGTCACCGAGTAGAACCGCTCCGGCTCATTGTGCAGCACCTGTACGTACTTGGCGGACTTGTTCCCCATGTCCGCAAGCTGCTTGATGCGACTGCGACGAGCCGCTGTCAGGGCCACCTCGGAGCCCACGAAGTAGGCGTTGCCCATCACGAGCAGAATAATGACGCCGAGCTTCAACCATAAAATCGTATCCATGCCACACCCTCAGTAACCGGCCAATTGTTCACGCAGCCGGCCAAATCGTTAGACGAGGTGAAAGGCAGTCCCCTCTGTTTTGAGATACGGCGCCGATCGGAGACTGGTTATGACGACGCCAGTAGTGGGGCGAGAAGCCCCGTCGCCCTGGCGTCCCGACGAAGCCGCCTGGATGGTAGCTTAAGCGGGGGCCGGCCGTGAGCGAAAAACGCGTCGTTGAGCGATTCCTCAGGCACGCGCCACAGTGTCGTCGCGGGCTTCGCTGCCCTTTCTTATGCCGAGATTGGCCTCTGCGACGTCGGAAAAGATGGCCGCTGCTTCCGGGTGGAGCGCGGCCCCGAGCGGCGGGGCCGAGCTCGACCTCGGCCACGACGCTGGGGCGCGACCACTTAGCGCGTCCGCGGCTCCGTCGAGCGCGTCACGTTCCACGGCCCGAACAGCGGCTCTCGTGTGCCCCGACGCGCTCGGCGACCCCCGCCGCGCCTGGCGCATTCGCGAGCGCGCAACCCGTGAGCCGATTGCCCTGGTGCCAGCGGCGACTGGAATCGCGCTCCCTTTTCGCCTAGTTTGATGCGAGTCGTACCACTTACTGGTTGCCGATGATTCGTCGCCTGATCGCATCCCTGCTCGTTTTCGCGATACTCGGCTACGGCACCACCTGGGCCTATGCCGGGCACGCGCTGGCGGATGCCGATCAGACGGCCGAGGGTGCCCATAAGCACTCCGAGGCAGCGACCGATGACGGCGGATGCGATCATTGCTGCCACGCCTCGGCGCATATGGTGGGGCTCGCTCACCCCTTTCCGGGGATCCACCCACCCGAAGCGAACGGCTTTCGACTCGTCGCCGGCGGTTTTGCCGAAACCCCTGCCTCCGCCCCGCCCCTGAAACCACCGCGTTCCTGACTCGCAGGCCGGCACAGTGCCGCGCACGTAGCGCGGTCCGTCCAAGTCCTCGAGCCCAGGAGCAACGGGAATGTTCAATCTCCACCCGGCCGCGGGGGTGCCGCGCGCTGGCGCGACCCTCTCCTCCCTGTTGGTCTTACTTGTGCTGCAGGCGTCCCCGTCTGCCGCCGGTGACGCCGATGATTCCGCTTCGGCGCGGCTCGCCGTCCATCCTCATGACAACACCCATGTCGAGCATGATCACGGGGATAAGAAGGTTTCCGAGGTCCACCTGACGCCCGAACAGCGCCGGACGCTGGAGCTCGAGATCACGGCGTTGGAGCCGCGTGTCATCGCGGAGACCCTCAGCGCCCCGGGCGAGGTGCGACTGAACGCCTACGCCACGGCCCAGGTGACGCCCCGCGTTGCCGCGCAGGTCGTTGCCCGCCACGCGCGACTCGGCGAGCAGGTCGCGAGCGGACAGGCTGCTGGTGACCCTGTCCAGCGTTGAGATGGCCGAGGCCCAGGGCGATCTGGTCGTGGCCGAGCGTGAATGGCAGCGGCTGACCAAGCTCAAGGGACAGTTCGTCTCCGAGAGTGACTACCTGGAGGCGAGCGTCGCGCGCCAGAAGGCCCTGTCCAACGTGCTCGCCTATGGCATGACACCGGTGCAGGCCGAGGCCCTGGTGGCGTCCTCGGACAAGGCGGACGGCACCTTCGAGCTGCTTGCGCCACAGGGCGGCACCGTGGTCCGGGACGCGTTCGTCCTCGGCGAGCTGGTGGAACCGGGGCGCGTCCTGTTCGAGATCACCGATGAATCGGTGCGCTGGGTGGAGGCCCGCATGCCCCCCGAGGACGCCGCGAGGGCCTCGGTCGGCGACCGGGCACGGATCGGCTATCGGGACGTCTGGCTCGACGGACGCGTCACCCAGATCCATCACCTGCTCGACGAGACGACACGAACCCAGGCGGTACGCTTGGAGGTGCCCGACCCCGGGCATCGCCTGCACCCGGGCGTGTTCGTCGATGTGGTCATTTTCTCGGGCGACGGCGGGCCGGTGCTCGCGGTACCGGAGGGGGCGGTGCTGCGTGGCCCCGACGGGGATTGGCAGCTGTTCGTGGCCGAGGGTGAAGGCACCTTCAGGCCGGTCGAGGTGGCGCTGCTGCGAACCGCCGGCGGGATGGCCGTAATCGACGGCATACCCCCGGGGACGCGGGTCGTCACCCGGGGCGCCTTCTTCCTGCAGTCGGAGCTCGCCAAGAGCGGCTTCGATCCGCACAACCACTGAGGTCGCAGGGGTGCTGGACAGAATCGTCGAAGCGGCGGTCCGCAATCGCCTGCTGGTCCTGCTCGCCCTGATCGCGCTGATGGGCGCGAGTGCCCTGCTGCTGCCGCGGCTCAAGCTGGACGCCTTCCCGGACGTGACCAACGTACAGGTAACGGTCAACACCGAGGCACCCGGTCTTGCGGCCGAGGAGGTGGAGCAGCTGATCACCTTCCCCATCGAGGCGGTGATGTACGCCCTTCCGGATGTCGCCGAGGTGCGCTCGATCTCGAAGACCGCGCTCTCGATCGTGACCGTGGTGTTCGCCGAGGGCACCGACATCTACTTCGCGCGCCAACTCGTCTTCGAGCGTCTGCAGGATGCGCGGGAGCGAATCCCGGCGGGTATCGGCACGCCGGAGATCGGGCCGAACACCTCCGGGCTGGGACAGGTGTATCAGTACATCCTGCGCTCGGAGGACCCCGAACGCTTCGACGCCATGGCGCTGCGCGGCCTAAACGACTGGGTGGTGAAGCTCCTGCTGATGCCGGTGGACGGCGTGACCGAGGTCCTCTCGTTTGGCGGGGAGGTTCGTCAGTATCAGGTGCTCGCGGACCCCAAACGCCTGCTGTCCTACGGTTTGTCGGTTCAGGATTTGAGCGAGGCCATCGAGGCGAACAATCGCAACGCCGGCGGCTGGTATCTGGACCGCGGGGCCGAGCAGCTCGCCATCCGCGGCGTCGGTTGGGTGCGTCCCGGGGAGGACGGCCTCCGCGACATCGGCAATGTCCCGCTGAAGGACGTCGACGGCGTATCGGTGCGGGTGCGCGACGTGGCCGAGGTTGCCTTCGGCCCGGAGATCCGTCAGGGAGCGGTGACCATGAGCACACGAGGCCCCGACGGCGCTCCCCGCGCGATGGGTGAGGTTGTCGCCGGTATCGTGCTCAAGCGCACGGGCGCCAACACCAAGACTACCATCGACGGTATCAAGGAACGGCTGCCCGCGGTCCAGCGCGCCCTGCCGGAGGGTGTGGTGATCGAGGCCTTCTACGATCAGGCGGACCTGGTGGAGCAGGCGGTGGCCACGGTCACGGGCGCGCTCGCCCAGGCCTTCGTGCTGATCGTGATCGTGCTCGCCCTGTTCCTGCTCAACATCCGGGCGACCCTGCTGGTGCTGATCGCCATCCCCCTGTCGGTGGGGCTCGCCCTGATGGTCATGGCATGGTGGGGCGTCTCCGCCAATCTGATGTCCCTCGGCGGTCTGGCCATTGCCATCGGCATGGTGGTGGACGGCTCGGTGGTCATGATGGAGAACATCTTCAAGCACCTCACCCGCTCGGCCCTCTCCCCGGCCCTCCCCCCATCGGCGGAAGGGGGACGAGGAACGCCTTCGGCGAAACGGGGTTCCGACGGTGAAAGCGGCATCGCGTTGCGTATCGAGGAGGCGGCGCGGGAGGTGGGCCGCCCAGTGTTCTTTGCCGTCGGAGTCGTGGTCGTCGTGTTCGCGCCGCTGTTCGCCCTCCAGGGCGTCGAGGGCAAGCTCTTTCGGCCGATGGCGATCGCCATCGTGCTTGCGATGCTGGCCTCGGTGCTGGTCGCCTTGACGGTGGTGCCGGCGCTCGCCAGCTATGCCTTCCGCCGACCCGTCCGGGCGCGCGCCAGCCCCTTCCTGTACCCGTTCGAGTGGTCCTACCGCTGGCTGCTGCGGGGGGCGCTGAGGTTCCGTTGGCTGGTGCTCGTTTTCGCGCTCGGCCTGTTCGCCGGGGCGCTCTGGCTGGTTCCCCGACTCGGCACCGAGTTCGTACCCGAGCTCGAGGAGGGGACGATGAACATCCGCGTGACCCTGGCACCCTCGTCGAGCCTGGACACCGCCCTCGGCGTAGCCGAAAGGCTCGAACCCGTGCTGATGGCCTTTCCCGAGGTCACCTACGCCTCCAGCCGGATCGGCCGCGCCGAGCTCGGCGGGGACCCCGAGCCGGTCTCCAACATCGAGATCTACGTGGGACTCCTGCCCCAGGGCCAGTGGACCACCGCCGGCACCCGTGCCGAGCTTCAGGGGCGGATGGAGCGTGCGATGGCGATCCACCCCGGACTGCTGTTCTCCTTTTCGCAGCCCATCGCCACGCGGGTCGACGAGCTGCTCTCCGGGGTCAAGGCCCAGCTCGCGATCAAGCTGTTCGGCACCGATCTCGCGGGGCTCGCCGAGCATGGCAAGGCGATCGAGGCCCTGGTCAAGGAGGTGCGCGGCACCCGCGACGTCGCACTGGAGCCAATCGCGGGCGAGTCCCAGCTGGTGGTCCGGCCGGACCGGGACCGTCTGGCGCGGTTCGGCATACCGGTGGCGCAGGTGATGGCGCTGGTCGAGGACGCGATCGGCGGTGCCGAGGCGGGCCAGGTCATCCGCGGCAACGAGCGCTACGACATTCTGGTTCGGCTGGCGCCGCACTACCGCGGCAGTATCGAGGCGATCGGCGACCTGATCCTGACCGCCACCAACGGGGCCTGGGTGCGCCTGCGGGACCTGGCCGAGGTGGCCATCGAGTCCGGGCCGCCGCAGATCCGACGCGACGACGTCCAGCGGCGGGTCGTGATCGAGGCGAACGTGGCCGGCCGCGACATGGGCGGCCTGGTGGCGGAGATCGACCGGCGCATCGCCGAGGAGGTCGACCTGCCGCCCGGCTACAGCGTCGTCTTCGGCGGCCAGTTCGAGAGCCAGCAGCGTGCCCAGCAGAGACTCGGGATCGTGGTGCCCCTGTCGTTGGGATTGATCTTTCTGTTGCTCTATTTCGCCTTCCATTCCGTAGGCCAGGCGCTTCTGATCATGCTCAACGTGCCGCTGGCGCTGATCGGCGGGGTCGTGGCGCTGTACCTGTCCGGGCTCTATCTGTCCGTTCCGGGATCCATCGGCTTCATCGCCGTGTTCGGCATCGCGGTGCTCAACGGCGTAGTGATGGTGAACGCCATCAACCAGAATCTCGAGGGTGGCACGAGCGCGAGTACCGCGGTGCTCGAAGGGGCCTTGTCCCGCTTACGCCCGGTGCTGATGACCGCGCTCACGACCGTGCTCGGTCTAGCCCCTCTCCTGTATGCCACCGGGGTCGGCTCGGAGGTGCAACGCCCGCTGGCGACCGTGGTCGTCGGCGGCCTGGTTTCGTCTACCCTGCTGACGCTGTTCGTTATACCGGCCATGTACGGCCTCTTTTCGCGCAGGTCGAACGACCAGATGGGCAGGTCGGGGTGAGCTTGCGAACCCCGACAATGCGGAATGACTCTTCCGTGGGCCGCCAGGGGCTCGTCGGGCAGGGTCAAGAAAACTTCACCGGGCAGGTTTATCATTAGCGGACCGTCAGAACAACGGGACGATCGGGACCCGACCCGCCGAGCCGGGAAACGTCAATTACGCGCGGCGACGAGCGGCGTATACAAAGCGAATTCGGCGCCCCGGGGCGAAAGAGGCCCGCGGCATTCATCACTGAGACGAGCCCGGACCCCGGGCAGGTGTAGCCACATGCACAAGAAGAGCATCATCGCCTTCGTCATGGCCGGTGGACAGGGCTCCCGGCTCCAGCCGCTGACCGCGGGTCGGTCCAAGCCGTCGGTGCCCTTCGGCGCACGCTATCGGATCGTCGATTTCGTCCTGAGCAATCTGGTCAACTCCCGGATCCAGACCATCTACCTGCTGGTCCAGTACAAGTCACAGTCGCTGATCGAACACGTGCGCAAGGCCTGGACCATATCGCCGCTGCTGCAGGAGCAGTTCGTCACCGTCGTGCCCCCGCAGATGCGCTCCGGCGAGCACTGGTTCCAGGGGACCGCCGACGCGGTCCACCAGAGCATCAACCTCATCGAGGAGCACCGCCCCGATATGGTCGCCGTTTTCGGCGCCGACCATATTTACCGGATGGACATCAGCCAGATGGTCGATTTTCACCAGGCCCAAGATGCCGACGTCACCATCGCCGCGCTGCCCGTTCCGCTCAAGGAGGCGTCCAGCTTCGGCGTTATCGCCGCGGACGCGGACGGTCGGATCAGCGCATTCGAGGAGAAGCCGGCCAACCCGACGCCGCTGGCAACCGACCCGACCCGGGCATTTGCCTCGATGGGCAACTACGTCTTCGACACCGAGATCCTGACTCAGGCCCTGCGCGAAGCCAAGGAGGCCGGCGAGGCCGATTTCGGGCAGCATGTTCTGCCGCGCTTACTGCGTACCCATCGGCTGTTCGCCTACGACTTTGCGACCAACCGGATCCCCGGCGTCCAGCCCTACGAGGAGCCCGTCTATTGGCGAGACGTCGGGACCATCGACGCCTATTTCGAGGCCCACAAGGATGTCCTCGGCGCCGAGCCGGCGTTCGATCTGTTCAACCCGAAGTGGCCGGTCTACTCCAGCGGCTACCAGGGCCCGGTGGCCCGAATTCTCGGCGGCGAGATCCGCAACAGCCTGCTCGGGGCGGCCACCGTGATCTTCGAAGGCGCCCGAATCAGCAACTCCATCATCCGGCGCGAGGCGGTGATCGAGGAGGACGTGGTGCTGGAGGACTGCATCATCATGGACTACGTGCGCATCTGCCGCGGCGCGCGGCTGCGCAAGGTGATCGTGGACCGCCACAACCTCATCGAGGCGGGGGACCGCATCGGCTACGACGAGGAGCAGGACCGCCAGCGCTACACCGTGAGTCCCGGCGGCGTCACGGTTGTCCCCGGCGGACGGGTCAGCTATTTCGCGCGCGATACCCGGGGCTCGGCACGCGGCTATTCCTGAAACCGGTCGCCGGTTACCGCGGGCCGCGATCAGGCGGCCCGGATCCTCGGGTCCGCGATCAGATAGACCAGCTCGGTGGCCTCGTTGACGAGCAGGTACAGGACGCTGATCAGCAGCACCGTTCCCTGCACGACCGGATAGTCCCGGGTCTGGATCGCCTCCACCAGCAGGCTCCCGAGTCCCGGCCAGGCGAACACCGTCTCCGTGATCACGGCCCCGCCCAGCAGCGCCCCGAGCTGCAGACCGATCAGGGTCAGCACCGGGAGCCAGGCGTTGCGCAGCGCGTGCCGCCACAGCACGGCGCGCGGAGAGAGCCCTTTCGCGCGGGCGGTGCGGACGAAGTCCTCGCCGAGCACCTCCAGCACGCTGCTGCGCACCATGCGCGCGAGGACCGCGGCGAGCCCGGTGCCGAGGGTCACCGCCGGCAGCGCCAGGCTCGCCAGCCCCTCGCGGCCGCTGACGGGCGTCCAGCCGAGCCAGAGCGAAAACACAAGAATCAATAGTGGCCCGAGCCAGAAGTTCGGGATCGACGCGCCCAGCAGCGAGAAGCCCATCGCGCCGGCATCCAGCCCCCGCCCCCGGTGCTGGGCCGCGAGCACGCCGAGCGGGACCGCCAGGACGACCGCGAGCGCGAGCGCCGCGGCGGCCAGCTCGAGCGTCGGCCGGATGCGCTCGGCGAGCAGGGCCGCGACGGGCCGCTGGTAGTGGAAAGACTGGCCGAGATCCAGGCGCGCGAGCCGACCCAGGTAGCCCAGATATTGAGCGCCCACCGGTCGGTCGAGCCCGAGCGAGGCCCGCATGCCCTCGCGGTCCGCCGGGCTGGCGCCCTCCCCGAGCATGACCTCGACCGGATCCCCCGGAACCAGGTGAATGAGCAGGAAAACCAGCGTGCAGACGCCGAGCAGGGTCAGGGCCGCCGAGCCCAGGCGCACGGCCAGCGCCTCAAGCACCGGACTCGTCCCCGGCAAGGATCTCCACCATCGTTCCGACCGGCGTCTGGTCGAACAGCCGTACCAGATCGGCATTGCGCATCCGGATGCAGCCGTGGGAGCAGGGCTCGCCCATGGGCTCGGAGTCGGCGCAGCCGTGGATGTAGATGAAGCGGCGCAGCGTGTCCACCGGGCCGCCGCGGTTTATTCCCCTCTCGCAGCCGGTCAGCCAGAGGATGCGGGTCAGGATCCAGTCGCGGTCCGGATTAGCTGCCGCCAGCGACTCGTCATAGACCTCGCCCGTCGGCCTTCGGCCGCGGAACACGGTGCCCACGGGACAACCGTCGCCGATCCGCAGGCGCACGCGGTGCAGCCCGCGCGGGGTGCAGCCGCTGCCGTTCTGCTCCCCCACGCCGTTGCGGCCGGTGGATACCGGGTAACGGCCGAGCACCCGGTCCCCTTCGAGCAGCGAGAGGCTCTGGCTGCCGATGTCGATCAGGATGCGTCTAGCGGCTCGCGACATGATCGCCTCCGGGGGCCGGCCGCAGACTGACGTGCAGGAGCCCGTCGTAGTTGCCGTCGGCGGCGAGCTGGTAGCCCGCCACCTCCGGTCGTGTCGCGACCACATGGTCCTCGTACCACAGCGGCAAATAGGGCAGATCGGCGTGCAGTAGGGCCTGCAGGGCCCGATAGACCGTCGCCTGTTCAGTCAGCAACGGCTCGGCGCGAGCCGCCTCGATCAGCCGGTCGGCCTCGGCGCTGCGGTAACGCCCCCGGTTGGCCCCGTCCGGCGGCACCGAGGCGCTATGGAAGGCGTAGCGGAAGATGTCGGGCGTACGCACGCCGACCCAGGTCAGGCCGTAGATCTGGAATCGACCGGCCTTGACGTCGCCGAAGAAGGTACCCCAGTCGTAGCTGCGCACGGCCAGGTCGATGCCGACCTCGGCCAGTTGGGCCTGCAGCGCGGTGGCGAGCCGGACGCGGAAAGGGTCGCTCGAGGTCTTGAGGGTCAGCCGCAGGGGCCGATCGGGCCCGAACCCAGCCTCGGCGAGCAACGCGCGGGCGAGCGCCGGATCGTACGCGTAACCGGCCAGGGAATCGGTCCCGGCCCAGTGATCCGGCGGGAACATGGCCTCGGCGGTGCGGCCCCGTCGCCCGAACAGGTGGCGCAACAGCGCCGCTCTATCCACGGCGTGGGCAATGGCCCGGCGGACCTCCGCCCGGCCGGTCACCGGGTCCTCCAAATTGAAGCCGAGGTAGGAGAAATTCACGCCGGGCCTGGCATCGACGCGAACCGACGGCTGGTCCGCCAGGTAACCCACCAGCTCGGGTGACAGATCGTTCTGGAGCATCTGGATCTCGCCGCGCAGCAGCTTCATGACCCGCACGTTCGGGTCCCGGACCGTCACCAGCTCGACCGGCTGACCGTCACTCCGGCGCTCAAGCCGAAGCCTTCCGGGTCCCGCTCGTTCCTTGACCAGGAAAGGGCCGCTCCCGATCGGCCGCTCGGCGAAGGGGTGGCCACTTTGTATGCCGGCGGACGGGAGGATGCCGATGCCCAGATAGGCCGGGAAGAGCGGGTCCGCGGTCTCGAGCTCGAAGTCGACGGTATCCGCGTCCGGGACGTCGATGCGGCGGATCAGACTCAACAGCGCCCGGTGGGGCGAGCCACTCGCCGGCTCCAGAATCGACGCGTAGGTAGCGGCGACATCCGCCGAGGTCAGCCGTGTGCCGTCGCTGAACGAGCGCCCGTCCACGCCGAGCCGAAACCGGTAGCGCGCCGGTGTGAGCCGTTCCCAGGTCGCGATCCCCGGCACCGGCAGACTTCGGCGGTCGAATTCGACCAGCCGCCGGTAAAGGAGCCGGTTCACCCGCTCCGAGACGGCGTCGGTGGCGAAACGCGGGTCCAGGTTGCGGGGCGCGTATGCCAGTCCGAAACGCAGCACCCCGTCGCTGGACGTCCCGCCGTCGCAGGACACCAGAGCAACGCAAGCCAGCAGCGCCGCCAGGGCGCCGGCGATCCGTCTCACCAGTGCTTGTATGGATTACGCGCGAGGTTCACGTTGTAGTAGCGCGGGTCGCTGGAGACCTCTTCTCCGGCCCACTCGGGCAGCTCGAAGGCCTCGTCCTCGGACCCGAGCTCCAGCTCGGCGAGCACCAGCCCCTCGTTGTCGCCGTGAAAGACATCGAGCTCCCACAGGTGCTGTCCGCACCGTACCAGGTGACGGATCTTGTCGATGACAGGCGACACCGGCATCTCGTTCAGCATGGCCTCGGCGTCGGACACCGGAATCGGGTACTCGTACTCGGCGCGGCTGACGCCGCGGGTCATCCCCTTGATGGTCAGGTAGGCCGAGTCGCCCTTGATGCGCACCCGCACCGTCGCGTTGGCGTTGTTCGCCAGGTAGCCCTGCATGATGCGCGCCTCGGACTCGACCGAATCGCGCCATTTTTCGTTTTTTACTAGATACTTGCGTTCTATTTCTACAGACATGATTAATCTCGTTGACGCTCTTTCGTGTCACGGCCGTTCGAACATCGCCATGGATTCCACGTGGGCAGTATGCGGGAACATGTCCATGACCCCCGCCGCCCGCATCCGGTAGCCCAGACCGTTGACCAGCCGATCCGCGTCCCGGGCCAGCGTCGAAGGGTAACAGGAGACGTAGAGGATGCGCGCGACTCCCAGCCTCGGGAGCCAGTCGAGCACCTGCAGGGCGCCGGTGCGAGGCGGGTCGAGCAGGGCCTTGCGGTAGCCCCCGTCCATCCAGGGCTGCGCGTCCAGCTCGTCGTAGAGGTTGGCGACATGGAATCGAGCATTGCCGATGCCGTTGCGCCGCGCGTTGGCGCCCGCCCGCTCGACCAGGCCCTCGTCGCCCTCGACGCCAACGACCTCGCCGGCGCGACGGGCCAGCGGAAGCGTGAAATTGCCAATCCCGCAGAACAGGTCCAGCACCCGCTCGTCGGGTCCGGGGTCCAGCAGCTCCATGGCCTGGTCGATCATCAGACGGTTCAGCTCCAGGTTGACCTGGGTGAAATCCGTGGGACCGAACCCGAGCCGGAGGTCGTATCGCGGCAGGTCGTAGTGCAGGTCGACGCCCTGCCCCGGGAGAGGCTGTATGGTCTCTGTCCCACCTGGCTGCAGATAGACATGGAAACCCTCGCGCTCGGCAAGCCGTTCGAGAACCTCGATATCCTCGGCGCCGGGCGGCTCCAGGACCCGAAACACCAGCACGCACGGCTGCTCGCCGACCGCGACCTCGACCTGGGGGACCTTGTCGCGAATGCCAAGCTGGTCGATGGCCTCCGCGACCGCCTGGATACGCTCGCCGATGGCCGGGTACAGCACCTCGCAGCGGCCGAGGTCCGCGATGAACGAATTGCCCCGCTCGCGGAATCCGACCAGCGTGCGCCCCTTCTTTGCCACCCGGCGCACGCCGAGCCTTGCCTTGCGCCGGTACCCCCAGTGCCCGGCGGCGAGTGGCGCCAGCCAGCGCTCCGGCGCGACCTTGCCGATCCGCCCCAGCACGTCATCCAGTATCCCCTGCTTCATCCGGATCTGGGCCACCGGGTCCTGATGCTGCAGGCTGCAGCCGCCGCAGATGCCGAAGTGGTCGCAGCGCGGCGCGACCCGCTCGGGCGACGGGCGCAGCACCTCGACCACGGCCCCCTCATCGAAGCGGCGCTGTGCCCGGGTATAGCGGAAACGCACCCGTTCCCCGGGAAGCGCACCGTCGAGGAACACCACCTTGCCGTCGAAATGGGTCAAGCCCCTGCCCTCATGGGTCAGGGATTCGATCTCCGCCTCGACCGGCTCCAGAGGCAATGGCTTGCGCTTCTTGGACAATTGGGTGTGTATGTAAGCTGAATTCTGTTGGGAGATGCCGACCAAATGCCATCCCGGCACTTCATCGCTCGCGCTCCGAGAGACGCGACTCTCGGGAAGCCTCGTTTGCAACGGCTTAGCGCCATTACTGCCACGGCTATGGGCCATCGAACGACGGCGTGGCGGCAATAGTATACCGAGCGGACGCCGGTAACCCGGTCTCGCGCGGCTCGCGGCTGCTCGCGGTCGGGGCCTTCGACGACCGCACGCCTCGGGGCGTGGCGAAATCAGACGCTGTCCATCCGCTGGCCAGAGAACCTGCGGTAACCGAGTCGGTATCAATGCGTGGCGTCGTTGTATCTAGGCTCCGGTCCATCGACGGTGCCTCGCTGAAGGTGCCCAAGAGCGCCGACACCTGGACCGTCGCGGCGGATGGCAACGAGCAGTATCGCCTCGCCGATGCCTTTATCACCGGGGGCTGATCGGCGCCTCCCGATCCAAGATCCATGCACTTAGCACGAGGACTCAACCCTGACAGCAGTTGCAGCAGTGCGTCTCTCACACACGCCCGGCGCGACGGGCCGGTCGCGCTACTCCGGCCGCCTCGGATCGGGTCCCCGGTCCGCCGGTGCGCCGTAGCCTTGACCACCATAGCCGTAGGCGGGTCCGCCATACCCGTAACCCGGGCCACCGTAACCATAACCTGGGCCACCGTATCCGTAGCCGGGTCCGCCGTAGCCCCAACCCGGCCCACCGTAGCCATAGCCGGGACCACCGTAGCCCCAACCGGGTCCGCCGTAGCCGTAACCTGGCCCTCCCCAGCGATCGTCGTCGTAATCGCGGTTCTTGCCGCCACCCATCCACTTGGACGGGTTCATCATGTCTCCGAAATTGATCGCGAGGGCGCTGCCCCCGCCGGTGGCCAGGGTCAGGCCCAGGATCATGCTCACCGCGCCGCGCTTGGTCATCTGACCGGAACTCATTTTCATCTCCCTCGACCGTCTGACTCTCGGTCGACCTAAGTGGATTGATCGCGTCCTCCTGACAGACGGCGAGCGCCGGGCAGGTGCCGCCAGCTTATCAGACCCACGGCTAAGGCGTTGCTATCGCGCGCTGATCGGACGGGCGCTGGACAACCCCGCTGGCGCCTAGCGTCGGCGAACCATGGCGGGGCTGGCCTTACAGCCCTACCCCGAGGCTCTTGGGGCGTCGGGATTACTCGCGGTATGCCGGCGAGAGGCTCAATAGTAGGCGGCATTCCGCCGCTGATTGGAATTGGCGCTGGGGCAGGCGGGGCAATCGGGGCCGCGGGCCCTAAAATTGCCGGGGGACGCGGGCGCCAAGGCGATCCTGCAGGAGTGGTGGAGTGGCGAAGGACCGGGACCGGGCACCTGACGCTTCAACCTGAAGGCCGAGGCGGATGACGTCGTCGGGCGTTCGTTTGCGGTGCATGTCCCCAACGATGCGGGGCGGGAGGAGCAACTCAAGCGGTTCGTGGCCGACGCAAGGGCGGGTAGACCGACCAAGGTCTTCGTGAGCGGTCGGCCCTTCACCTTCGACGCCCCCACGCAGGCCAGAGACCTGACCGGCCTGTACCTGGAGCTTGAGTCGTCCCGAGACATCCGGCTCGCGGCCTCGGACGAGGAGTTACGGGCGGAACGCCCGAATCAGTTCGGGAAACGCGTCCCATCGGCGTGCTTCACTCAGGCTGGGAAAACGCCGGTCGACAGATAACGGTCGCCCCGGTCGCAGACGATGACGACGATGAGCGCGCCGCTGACCTCGGCCGAGAGCCTGAGCGCCGCGGCCACCGCGCCGCCGGAGGAGACCCCGCCGAAGATGCCCTCCCGCGCGGCCAGGTCCCGGGCCGTCTGCTCGGCGAGGTCCTGGGAGACGTCGATGATCCGGTCCACGCCGGCCGGGTCGTAGATCTTCGGCAGATAGGCCTCCGGCCAGCGCCGGATCCCGGGGATGCTGGACCCCTCCTCCGGCTGCACGCCGATGATCTGGACCTCGGGGTTCTGTGCCTTGAGGAACCGCCCTACGCCCATGATGGTTCCGGTGGTACCCATCGAGCTGACGAAATGGGTGACCCGGCCCGCCGTATCGCGCCAGATCTCGGGGCCGGTGGTCTCGTAATGGGCCGCCGGGTTGTCCGGGTTCGAGAACTGATCGAGCCGATACCCCTCGCCGCGCGCCTCCATCGCGTTCGCGAGGTCGATCGCCGCCTCCATGCTGCCCTCGCGGGGCGTCAGCAGGATCTCGGCGCCGAAGCTCCGCATCACGGCGCGGCGCTCCACGCTCATGTGCTCGGGCATGATCAGCACCATCCGGTAGCCCCGGATCGCCGCGGCCATGGCCAGGGCGATCCCGGTGTTGCCGCTGGTGGCCTCGATCAGGGTGTCCCCCGGCCGGATGGTGCCCCGCTCCTCGGCGCGCCGGATCATGTTGAGCGCCGGACGGTCCTTCACCGACCCGGCCGGGTTGCTGCCCTCCAGTTTCACCAGCACCAGGTTGTCGGTCTCGCCGGGCAGGCGCTGGAGCCGGACCAGCGGCGTGTTGCCGACACAGTCTTCGATCGTCGGATAGGTCATCGCTCGCCCTCCCGGCCGGGATCGGGGACCCGGCGCTCGTCCATAGGCCGGCATTCTGCACCAGGACCGACACTCGACCAAGCTCGCGAGACCCCCGTCACCATCGGAGACACGCTCCTGGACGCCGGCAAACCCATCCCGCTACAGTTGCGCGCGGTGTCAAGAGCACACGCAAAGGAAGTCAGCGATGCAGCAGAAACCCGCCAAGCCCCGTCCCGCGACCCTGCCGGCCCGAGACGAGGTCGCGGCCCTGGCAAGCACCGGAGGCGACGCCGATCTGGCCCGCGAGCTGCTCTCGGCCCTGATCGCCGAGTTGCCAGTCGAGCTGGCAGGGCTCAAGGCGTGCCTCGAGCGGGACGACACGACCGGACTCGCCGAGCAGGCCCACCAGGTGCGTGGCGGCACCCGGTATTGCGGCGTTCCGGCCCTGGACGAGGCGGTCGAGGCCCTCGAGCGGGCCGCCCGGGGCGGCGACCGGGCGCATATCCTGAGCGCCTTCGGCCTCGTCGAGCGGGAGGTCCGGCGGCTCAGCGCGTCGGTCGGCTGAACGTCTCTCCGGCCAATAGAACGGCGTGCTGACAAGCGTGGTGTCCGCTGCGTCTTTTTGGGGTCACAGTGTCCTGGGGCGAGTAGCTCGCGGGCATGGCTCGGCGCAGCCTCAAGCCTTCCGGGACGGCGTCTGCCCCTGCCCGCACCAAGGGCGGACTTTTGCCGCTCTACCTTCGCAACGGCGAAACTGCCGTCCCCGGGGAAGTGCCGAACCAAATTCCGTTCAGGGATGGCGCCTAAAGGCGCCGGATTGACGCCGGTCAATTCCAGGCGCTGTTTTTTCCGATCCTGCCCCCTGTGCGCCGCCGCTGCCGCCCTCGAGCATGACGCTTTTGTTACACTTTGCGCCGGTCCAACATCGGCCCGCCGCCTAGTCCTCCAAGCGCCGGTACGGCGCGCCTACGTGCAAGAACTTCTCGTTCTCCTGATCCTTCTGGTCTTGTCTGGCGTTTTCTCCGGTTCGGAGACCGCGCTCGTATCCATCTCCCTCGCCCGCGCCGAGGCCCTGAAACGGGAGGGGCGCCCCGGCTCCACGGCCCTCTACTACCTGAAGACCAACCCGGCGCGCATGTTGATCACCATCCTGATCGGCAACAACGTGGTCAACATCGCGGCATCCGCTATTGCCACCGTCATCGCCACCGAAAGGCTCGGCCACCTCGGCCCCGGCATCGCCGTCGGCGTGCTGACCATCCTGATCCTGATCTTCGGGGAGATCACGCCCAAGAGCCTCGCCACCCGTTATTCCGAGCGTATCTCGCTGGTGATCGCCCCCGTGATGTACGGCTTTATGCGCGCCATCTACCCGCTGGTGTGGCTGTTCAACGCCTTCACCAACTGGGTGCAACGGATGACGGGAAAGGAAGGCGACCCCATGGTCACCGAGGCCGAGCTCATCAGCATGGTGGAACACGGCGAGGAGGAAGGGACTATCGAGGCCGACGAGCGGGAGATGATCGAACGGGTCTTCATTCTGAACGACCTCAAGGCCGGGGACGTCATGACCCCGAAGCGCCGGGTGTTCTCGTTGGACGGGCGGCGCACGGTCGCTGACGTGCTGCCGCAGGTGCTCGAGGGGACCTATTCTCGGATTCCCTTGTATGGCGATGACCCGGACGAAATCCTCAAGGTCCTGTTCCTGCGCGATCTCCTGGAAGCCAAGCTCGCCGACAATACCGACATCCCCATCATGAACATCGGGCGCATACCGCTTTTCGTGCCTGAGAACCAGAAGATCGACCAGCTGCTGTCCATTCTCCGTAAGAACAAGCTGCACCTGGCGGTGGTGGTCGACGACACCGGCTATCTGCAAGGCGTGGTGACGCTCGAGGACCTGCTCGAGGAGCTGGTGGGCGAAATCTATGACGAGCTCGACAAGTTGCCGGAGAACTTCGTTACCGTCTCCGACGACAGCATTTTGGTCAACGGCGATGTCGAGCTACGGGTGGTCGAGGAATTCTTCGGCATCGAGCTGCCGGGCAAGCCGACAGATACCGTGAGCCGATGGATCCTAGGCTACACGGCCCGGATCCCGTCCCAGGACGAGGGCCTTTCCCTGGACGGGCTCGAGATCCAGGTAAAGAACGCCTCAGAGCGCCGCATACGTCAGGTCATGCTCAAGCGCCTGCCACGGGGGGACGAGAGCGAGGGCTCACCCGCCTAGCAGGACGATCCCGAGCCGTTGCCTGAACTGGGGCGCGGAGCCGCTCACAGCAGCTTGCTGACGAGCTTGATGCCCGGGTCCTGGGGATCGGTCGTGATATGGAACCCGAGCGACTTGACCAACGCGAGCATGCGGGTGTTCGCGGTCAGCACCTCGCCCTCCATGATCCTTAGACCCCGCGAACGGGCGTTCTGCATCAGCGAACGCATCAGCCTCGCGCCGATCCCCAGGTTCCGCGACTGGTCCGAGACCACGATCGCGAACTCGCAGACCTCGCCGCCCGGCCGCGAGATGTAGCGGGCCACCCCGACCTCCATCTCCTTGCCGTCGCGCTCGACCACGCCGATCAGCGCCATCTCCCGGTCATAGTCGATCTGGGTGAAGCGCACCAGCATCTCCGGTGTGAGCTCCTTTATCGCCTGCATGAACCGGAAGTACTTGGTCTGCTCGGACAGCGATCGGACGAACTCCTGCTCCATCTCGGCATCTTCCGGGCGCACCGGCCGGATGGTCAGGTCCGTTCCGTCCGGCAGCTGCACCCGCTCGATCAAATGGCTCGGGTAGGGGTGGATGGCCATGTGGCCGTAGGTGGTCAACTGGGACGGGCGATAGTTCACCTCGATCCGCACATCCACGGCGATGACCTCCTTGTCGTTTCCGATCAGCGGGTTGATGTCCATCGAGATGATCTCCGGGACCTCGCAGACCATCTCGGAGACACGCTGCAGTATCTTCGCCAGGGCCACTCGGTTCATCGGCGGCATCTGCTGGAAGACCCCCATCAGCCTCGCCACGCGGGTCTGGTCGATCATGGTCTGGATGATGAAGGCGTTCAGCGGCGGCAGCCCCAGCGCCCGGTCTTCCAGCACCTCGACCGTGGTCCCGCCGGCACCGAAGGCGATCACCGGGCCGAAGATCGAATCGCGCATCACGCCGATCATCAGCTCTCGGGCCGCCTGGCTCGAGACCATGTGCTCGACTGTGATGCCCTCGATGCGAGCATCGGGCCGGAGACGTTTGGCCCGCAGCACGATCTCGGTGAAGGTACGCCGAACGGACTGGGCGTCGTCGATGTTCAGCCGCACCCCGTCCACGTCCGACTTGTGCGCCAGGTCCGGGGAGTTGATCTTCATTACCACCGGAAACCCGAGGGCCTCGGCGGCCATCAGCGCCTCGTTGGGCGTGCGCGCCAGCACGGCCTGCATGGTCGGAATCCGGAACGCCGACAGGATCGCCTTGGCCTCGATGGTGCCCAGGACCTTGCGGCCCTCTGCCATGACCCCTTCGATGATCAGGCGCGCGCCCTCCGTGTCCGGGGCATCTCCCTGGGACAGCGGTCCGGGAGACTGCATCAGGAGCTTCTGGTTGCGCTGGAAGGTCGCCAGGAAGGACAGGGCCTCGACCGCGACCTCCGGACTCTCGAAGTGCGGGACATGGTACTCGGACAGCAGCGCCTGGGCCGGAGCCACCCGGTTGCCGCCCATCCAGCAGGCCAGGAGCGGCTTGCGGGTCTTCTGGTAGGCCTCGATCAACTGCTCGGCGGTCCCCAACGGGTCTTCGCAGCCCAGCGGCGCCAGGATGCAGATGAGACCGTGGACCTCGGGGTCCTCGAGGCAGGCGTCGACGGCCAGGCGGAAGCGCTCGGGCGGCGCGTCGCTGATAATGTCCACCGGATTGCCGTGAGACCAGTAGTCCGGCAACGCCTTCTCCAGCGTCTGCCGGGTGTTGTCGCCGAGCTGGGCCAGACGGAGCCCCAGGTCCGAGGCACGGTCGGCCGCCAGAACGCCCGGGCCACCGGCGTTGGTGACAATCGCGATGCCGTCGCCGGCCAGCCGGCGCCCGGTGCCGAAGACCTGGGCGGCCGCGAACAGCTGCTCGAGTCCGTCCACCTGCACGACGCCGGCACGCTCCGTTACCGCCCGGAACACGTCCGGCGCCCCGACCCAAGCGCCGGTGTGGGACTTGATGGCCCGGGTTCCGGCCGCGTGCCGGCCCGCCTTGACCACGACCACCGGCTTGAGGCGCGCGGCGGCACGCAGGCCGCTCATGAAATGACGCGCGGCGCGGACCCCCTCCACGTAGAGCAGGATGCACTGGGTCTGCGTATCGAGAGCCAGATAGTCGAGCACGTCGCCGAAGTCGATATCGGCCGCCGCGCCGAGCGACACCAGCGCCGAGAACCCCAGATGCCTGGGACCGGACCAATCCACCATCGCCGTGCAGATCGCCCCCGATTGGGAGACCAGCGCGACATTGCCCCGCGGCGGTATGTCCTGGCCGACGCTGGCATTGAGCCCGTGCTGGGGGCGCATGACACCGATGGAGTTCGGCCCGAGCACCCGGATGCGGTTGCGCCTGGCCGCGTCCACGAGCTTTTCCTGCAGCGCGGTACCGCGCTCGCCCCGCTCGGCATACCCGGCCGAGTACACCACAGCGGTCTTGACGCCGTAGGCCCCGCAATCGTCCAGGACCGCCGGGATACCGTCCGGCGGGATCGCGATCAGCGCCAGGTCGATGCGCCTGTCGAGCTCGCGCAGATCCTTGTAGCAGCGTTCGCCGGCAACCTTGTCGTGCTTCGGATTGATCGCGAAGCTGTGTCCCTTGTAACCGCCGTTCAGAAGGTTGCGGAACACCGCGCCGCCGATGGAGCCGGCGCCATCGCTGGCCCCGAACACCGCGACGGACTGAGGCGTGAACAGTTGTTCGATGTCGGACAAGCGCATCGGGTATGCCCTCCCGGGCACGATTGGGTTTAAGCTTGCGCCTTTATCGGTCCCGGCGGCGGCCAGGGCCCCGCGGGCGGCGGTAGCCGGCGCGGACCCGGGCCGTGCCTGCCGCGCCTTGCTGAACAACAACGAGCCGCCGCGCCGGCCGCGAGCCGGATCCGGCCGCCGGCCTTCGAGGACCCGCCATGAACCTCGCCTTCATCTCGCACCACGCCTGCCGGGAGCACAAAATGGGCGCGCACCATCCGGAGTGTCCGGAGCGTCTTCACGCCATTCAGGACCGCCTGATCGCCTCCGGCATGGAAATGCTCGTCACTCACTACGACGCGCCCGAGGCGACCCGGGAACAACTGGCCCGGGTCCACGATGAGGACTACATCCAGGCCATATTCGACGCCGCACCGAAGGCCCAGGACGTGCTGACCTGGGTCGACGGCGACACGGCGATGAACTGCCATACCCTGCCGGCCGCGCTGCGCTCCGCCGGCGCGGCCGTGCTCGGGGTCGATCTGGTCATGGGCGACAGGCACCACGCCGCGTTCTGCTGCGTGCGCCCGCCGGGACATCATGCGGAGCGCCGAGCCGCGATGGGGTTCTGCTTCTTCAACAACGTCGCCGTCGGGGCCGCCCACGCGCTCGACCATCATGGTCTGGAGCGGGTTGCGATCGTCGACTTCGACGTGCACCACGGCAACGGCACCGAGGACATCTTCGTCGGCGACGAGCGGGTGCTGTTCTGCTCCAGCTTCCAGCACCCCTTCTACCCCGGCACCGGCGCCGACACCCAGGCGCCCAATATCATCAACGTCCCGCTGCCGCGGATGACCGGCGGGGCCGAGTTCCGGGCCGCGGTCGAGCGGGCCTGGCTGCCGCGCATCGACGCCTTCGCACCGGAGCTGATCCTGATCTCGGCCGGGTTCGACGGCCACGCCGAGGACGACATGGCCCATTTCAACCTGCGTGAGCCCGACTACGCCTGGATCACCCGGGAGTTGCACAACCTGGCGGCGAGGCACGCCCACGAGCGCGTCGTGTCCTGTCTGGAGGGCGGCTACACCCTGTCGGCTCTGGGCCGGTGCGTGAGCACGCACGTCGATGAGCTGATAGGCCATGCCTGAGCCCCGGGGGCCCGGACGGGCGGCGTAACGCCGAAGGGTCCGCCGGGCGGGAGCAGGCGATGGCGCGTAAGGCAGCGGGCGAGCCGCCGGCCGATCACTGAGCTCCAAATCCGACCTCCTGATGCAAGATTCCCGGGGGAACCGCGCGGCGCGCCGTCGGATTATACGCCTCGCGGTAATCGGGCGTCGTGATGCCCCGGGCCATTTGATCCCCGGCGGAAACCGGTGGACCCGAAGGACAGGCCATGTCGCGCCTAGCGCGCTCGCTGCGAACCCTGATCGCCGGCCTATTGGCCTGGCTTGCCCGCTACGTCGGCTGGCTGCTGCTCAGCGCCCTGCTGGCGCTCGGCGCCGGTACGTTGCTGATGCTGGTCAAGGACTGGACGTTGAAGACTCTCGTTACGTCGATGCTGGTCTGGCCGCTGCTGGCCTTGGGCGCCTTGCTCGCCGCGCCCGTCGCCCTGTTCCCGGTCGGCCGCGTTTACCTGCTCTCCGCGGTGGGTTGGGCACTGGTCTACACGCTGGCCCTGTCGTTGGCCTGAAGCCGTGCCTGGTGGCGCCGCGTGAGACGGGCAGCGTCGATACCAGGCCGCAGAGATAGCGGACGGGCTATTGGGTTCGCGGGCCATGACACCCATCTGAATCCCGTTTCGCCTCGTGATCCATCCGGATGGCGGGGCGTACGCTGACACACGACTGGCGCGTTCGTGACGCCGCCGATCCGCATCGGAATCAAGACCACCCCAATCAAGGAGAACAAGGAGACATGAGAACCGCCGCCTACTGCCTCTCGATTGCCCTGGCCGCCCCCATCGCGGCAACCGCCGAGGTACGGACAGAACGTGTCGAATACAAGGACGGCGACACCGTCCTGACCGGCTACCTGAGCTATGACGATGCCGTCACGGATCCCCGGCCCGGCGTGCTCGTCGTACACGAGTGGTGGGGGCTGAACGACTACGCCAAGCACCGTGCCGAGATGCTCGCCGAAAAGGGCTACGTGGCGTTCGCCGCGGACATGTACGGGGAGAACAAGGTCACCACCCATGCCGCCGATGCGAAGGGTTGGATGATGCAGATCACCGAGAATGTCGATGCCTGGCAGCGGCGGGCCATGTCAGGACTCGAAGTGCTGAAGTCCAGCGACAAGGTCGACCCCGACCGCGTGGCGGCGATCGGCTACTGCTTCGGCGGGGCCACGGTGATGCAGCTTGCCTATGCCGGCGCCGATCTGGACGGCGTGGTCAGCTTCCATGGCAGCCTGCCCCCCGCCACCCCGGAGCAGCAGAAGAACATCCGCACGCCGATCCTTGTCGCCCATGGCGCGGAAGACAGCTTCGTTCCGGCCGAGCGGGTGGCGGCGTTCCAGGAGGCACTCGAGGCGGCGGGCGCCGACTGGCAGATGGTGATCTACTCGGGTGCCCGTCACGGTTTCACCAATCCTGGCGCGGAAGGCTACGGTCTCGACGGCGTCAAGTACGATCCGAAGGCCGACGCGCGCTCCTGGGAGCTGATGGGCGACTTCTTCGACGAGATCTTCGCCGACTAGTGGTGCACCCGTCGCCCGCCCCGGCGGAAGGCGCCCAGCGGGCGAAACGGCAGTCGTCTGGCTCAGGCGCGACCTGCGCCTGGACGACAACCCCGCCTTGCGCGGCGCACTCGACTGCTGCGAACGCGTCGTGCCGCTGTATGTACACGCCCCCTCGGAGGAGGCACCCTGGGAACCGGGCGCTGCCAGTCGCTGGTGGCTTTACGGGAGCCTCGAGGCGCTCGACCGGTCGCTTCGAGGCCTGGGAAGCCGACTGGTCATCGCCCGCGGCGACAGTCTCGCGGAGCTGCGCCGGGTCGCGCGGGAGGCGTCGGCGACCCGGGTGTTCTGGAACCGTCTTTACGACCCGTCGACCCGCGAGCGCGACACCCGGATCAAGCAGGCGCTGAGGTCCGACGGTCTGCGCTGCGCCAGCAGCAACGGCGCGCTGCTCTTCGAACCCTGGGAGATCCGGAACCGCGCTGGCGAGCCCTACCGGGTCTTCAGCGCCTTCTGGCGGGCCTGCCTGGACAAGCTGCCTGGAATCGCCGCGGAACCGGCCCCGTCGAACCTGCCGGAGGTACCCCCGGGCCTGAGCAGCCTTTCCATCGATTCCCTCGGCCTGATGCCCCGGGTTCGATGGGACGAGGGACTGGCCGAGCGGTGGGCACCGGGGGAGGCCGCGGCCCTCGCCCGTTCCGCTGGATTTCTCGACCTCGACGCCACTGGATACGGCGAGCGGCGCGACATCCCGGCCGTCGCCGGCACTTCCCGCCTCTCGCCGCACCTGCACTTCGGCGAGATCAGCCCGCGGAGGCTCGTCGCCATGGCGGCAGAGCGCTTCGGAGCCCTCGCGTCGGGCCCGGCGGAGGCGTTCGTTCGCGAGCTGGGCTGGCGCGAGTTCGCCCACCACCTGATCCACCATTTCCCGCACACCGTGGATCACCCACTGGACCCGCGCTACGAGAGCTTCCCCTGGCGCGACGGCGCCTCCCCCGCCCTGCTCGCGGATTGGCAACAGGGCCGTACCGGCATTCCGCTGGTCGACGCCGGGATGCGCGAGCTCTGGCACACGGGTTGGATGCACAACCGGGTGCGGATGATCGTGGCGTCGTTCCTCACCAAGAACCTGCGCCTACCCTGGCAACTGGGGGCACGCTGGTTCTGGGACACCCTGGTCGACGCGGACCTCGCGAACAACAGCTTCGGGTGGCAGTGGACGGCCGGCTGCGGCGCCGACGCGGCGCCCTATTTCAGGGTCTTCAATCCGGTACGGCAGGGCGAGCGGTTCGACCCGGACGGCGCCTATGTGCGCCGCTGGTGCCCCGAGCTCGCGGGGTTGCCGTCCAGGCACATCCACCAGCCTTGGACCGCCGCGGCACAGGTTCTGGACGCCTCCGGCGTGACCCTGGGCCGAGACTACCCGAAGCCCATCGTCGATCTCGGCCGTTCGCGCGAAGAGGCCTTGGAGGCCTACCAGATGTTGACACGCGCTTGAGCTCACCGGTCCTGCCGCCAAAGCGCCGACACATTTCGAACAGATCTCTCAGGGGGTACGAAACAGTTGGCCGTCATCCTGAGCAAGGGCGAGGTCGAGCGCGAGCGTTTCCAGACCCAAGAACCGTTCCGCGAAGTACTTGGCCTGATGCGCGGCGAGATCGACCCCCGGGGATCGCCGTTCAGGAGGAGCTCGACCCGTATCTGCCGCCAATTGAAACGGGGCGGGTGGAGATTCTGCAGGTGATGTATGAACCTGCTGGTCAACGCCGTTCGCGCCCTGTCGGAGGTTCCGCGCGAGGAGCGGACGATCCGCATGCGCGCCAAGCGGCAAGGCCCGGATGCCGCGCTGCTCACCATCGAGGACAGCGGTCCCGGCATCGCCCCCGATGAGATCTCAAGGGTCTTCGAGCCCTTCTTCACCACCAAGCCCGGTGGCCTGGGGATGCGCCTCGCCATCTGCCGGCGCATCGTGGACGCCCAGGGAGGGCGAATCTGGGGCGAGCACGGCGCCCAGGGAGCGAGGTTTTGCTGCACCCTGCCGCTGCCCGGGCCGGACCGCAGCCATGATTGGCGCGGAAGAAGTCGTCTATGTCGTCGGTGACCCAGCCGCCGCAGAAACCACCGGCCTGGGGGAGCATCCGTTCGCCATCGAGGTAGCAGCCGATGCGATGCGGGTAGAAGCTGACATAGCCTGCGATCCGTAAATCCCTACGTTGCCGTCCATAGCCCTGGGTCCGGGCGTCTGCGGAGCAAGTCCACGGGGATGCCCCGGGATGACGAGCCGGTGGTTTTCCGTAATGGAGCGGGAACAATGCGCTGGGAAAGGCGAGCCTGTTACGCGGACATCAGTGACCTCGCTCGGCAGAGTGCTGATCCCGCACCTGGCGGCAAGGACTTTCCAGTCCCCGATACCCCATGGCACGCCTTATCTAGCGTTCCCATGGATCCTGCATCAGACCCTAAAAACGGATATTAAAGGTTGCTCCGAGAAATGGCGCCGTCTCGTAATCGTCTCGCGCTAATCGCCGACCTTGGGAGTCCTCGAGGCGCAGCTCGCCGTTGAGCTTGACACCGCCGATCGCGCTGATTTGCAGATCGCGCCCCCGGCTGTAGGTAGCGCTGAGATACACGGGGATGGAGCGGTCTTCCCCTACGCCGTCCGGAGCGGGGCCGCTGTCGTCCAGACGAAAACGCAGCGACTCGTACCGACCTCCTAGACCGAAGCTCCAGGTGTCGGACAAGCGATAGTTGAGGGTCAGGCCGGGTCCTTCGGTCGCGCCCAAACCGCGTCCCGTCTCCAGGCTTATCCGATCGGTGATCTTCCAATCGACGATCAGGATGGGAAAGATGCTGACGCTATCCTCAATCTGGGTCAAAACGCCGAGGCCGGGTCCGATGGTCAGGCTGTCGTTGAAGCGATAGGAGACACCGGCAAGCGCCCCGCCCGTTGCTGAATCTTCGGAGCTGGCGCCGGATTCGCCGTAGAACCGCAGCGTGGGGATGGCGAACAGCGTCCATTGTTCGTCGAAGGCCCAGGTCACGGGAAGACTGAACCTCAGTTGGTCGATGCGATCCCAGGGCGTTTCCACGAAGCCGAGGTCACCGGAGAAGTCGTATCGATCACGCCCCGCGCCGACCGAGAACGAAACTCGGCGCCGTGGTCCCATCGAGTAGGATATGCCTCCTTGGAGGAAGAAGCGGTCGATGTCGAACTTTCCGCCGCCGTCTAGATCGCCGTTGAACTGGTGGACATACCCGCCGCGTGCGGAGGAGGACCACGGGGATTTCGCGTCCGGTCGCCTCTCCCCCGTGTTGTCAGCAGCAAGCAGCGCACCCGGACAGCAGGATGCAAGGAGCGCGAGGGTTGGCAGCCGGGTTTGTGACCCGGATGTTCTCTTCTTCGTTTTTCCAGTCTGGAAGGCAGGCGGTTTCATCAGTGTGTTTCTTCGGGCTCGAACCCAATCTAGTGACGACAATCGGCGATTGCAGAGAAACAGAGACGGCAGTGAATCGTTACCGTCTTAAACTCGGCATCAAAGATCCTTTGTTGTTACGGGTGGGGGATATGGGCGCTGCGGAGAACGAATTCCACCGCCGCGGGCATTCTGACGCTGGTCTCCGAACCGACCGTAGATGGGGTTTCAGGAATCAAGAAATGTCAAAGTCTCTCATCTCAAAAACCATATTCACCAACAGCCATTGGATGGCCGTGCTTATCGGTATCCTTCCGCTGCTCGCAGGGGACAAACCTAATGGCAATCGAAGAACCCACATACGAGGTGGTGAAAAGCTACCCCGAGTTCGAGCTGCGCCGCTACGAGCCGTTTCTTGTCGCAGAGACCGAGGTCGACGGGGACTTCGACGACGTGGGAAGCCAGGCTTTCCGCATCCTCGCCGCTTACATCTTCGGCGAAAACAAGTCCCAGGCGAAGATGGAGATGACCGCCCCGGTCAACCAGCGCCCGGCAGCGGGGGAGGGTGAGAAGATGGCGATGACCGCACCTGTCACGCAGCGTTCGAAGGGCATCGGCGGTTCGGACACCTTCGTTCTGAGCTTCGTCATGCCGTCCGGCTACAGCCTGGATAGCCTGCCCGTGCCCCTTGACCCTCGGGTTCTCCTTCGCGAGGAGCCCGCAAAGGTTATGGCCGTTCGAAGCTACTCGGGTCGGTGGACCGAGGCCAATTACCGCGAGAACGAGTCCCTACTCCTGGCGGCGGTCGAAAAGGCCGGCCTTACGCCGGTGGCTGCGCCTGTATACGCTCGCTACAACTCACCTTTCTCGCTTCCGCTCCTGCGCCGCAACGAAGCCATGGTCGAGGTGAGTGGGGTGGAGTAACGGACTGCCCTGCGGGAACCTTGACTCCGGCCGCGGTGATCGCCGCATTGGATGCCTTCGATGCCGGGCTCTATTTCGCCGATGCCCTGCACCTGGCACGCAACTCGCTCGCGACGTCATTCCTGAACTTCGACGGGCGGCTCGCAAATCGCCCAAAGGGTCTTGCGCTGGAACCGACGGTCGAGTGGATCGGTTGATCGCGGCCGGGCTGGAACCGGCAGGGAGCACCTCTTCCGTCTTCCAGCGCCTTCAACAGCAGATCGATCCCCCACTCCAACTGCAATTTCGTGGTAAGCCTCCGCTTCTCGTTGCGGGGTCAGAAACGTCCAGCCCCAGGCGGAAATCCGCGAGCAGCGGCCTCTTTCAGCCTGACCTCTGCTGCCTCATAGTCGCCCAGATGCGCCCGCATCAGGCTCTTCCAGAGCCTGCCGTGGTTGGGGACGAAGAAGTGCAGCAGCTCGTGGACGATCACGTAGTCCCAAAGCTGCGGGTCGAGCGCGAGCAGCTCGGCGTTGAAGTTCAAGTGACCGTTGGTCGAACAGGAGGCCCATTTGTTATGCATGGGACGGATGCCGAGCCACGCGACCTGTCACATCGAGCCTCTCAGCCCACTGGCTGGACCCGCGCCTTGAAGGCCAGCTTCTGATCCATCCGAGGCATCCGGTTAGATCCGCGTCGGCCTTTTCCAGCAGGGTGAACAGCTCGTCCACCAGTGCCGTCACCCGTTCCAGGTCCTCGGTCTCGGCGAAGATGGCGAAGGTCACCCGCTTGCGCAGCTCGCGCAGGGCGTTCTCGCTCTTCTTCCAGTTGGGCAGATCCGTGAACGCCTGCCGGACCTTGCGGCTGACCGCTTCCGCATTCCCGATCCCCGTGTCGATCAGGGTGCGGGCGAACGGGCAGTGGTCTCGATACTGGCAGGATGATCTAAAGCAAGCGGCGTGACAGATTCAAGGACCACATCAGTTTGGATCGCACCCGCGCTGCCCTGCCGTGAAAAACTGAAACGAAAGTCCATGCGAAAAGGTCACGCGAAATTGACCACTACCAACGCCTCGGAGTAACAGTGCAAGTTCCCGCGTCGCTTCGCTCCGAGAAATGGCCGCCAACGCCCGGATTGGCCGGCCGTCCTCAGGCGGAAAGGGTGTCCGTCTTGCGTGGTATGCGCACGGATGCGTTGCGCCATAGGCTGAACCCTTTCGGGCAAAATCAGACGGGAAAGCGTAATGACCCAGACCACCGAGGCGAAAACACTGGCGCTTACCGCGCTGGCCATGGTGGCCTTCGCCGCCAACTCCTTGCTGTGCCGGATCGCGCTCGGCAGCCAGACCATCGACGCGGCGAGCTTCACCACCGTGCGTCTGGCTTCGGGCGCGCTCATGCTGTGGCTGATCGTGCGCAGCCGCGGCGCGCCGGACAGCAGGCCCCACGACAGCGATTGGTTGGCTGCCGCGATGCTGTTCCTCTACGCGGTCACCTTTTCCTTCGCCTACATGACGCTCAGCGCCGGCACCGGTGCGCTCATCCTGTTCGGTGTCGTGCAGCTGACCATGATCTTCGCAGGACTGCGCGGCGGTGAGCACTTCTCCGGCCCGTCCTGGGCGGGCCTGGCGATGGCGCTGGCGGGGCTCGCCTACCTGGTTTCACCGGGAGTAACCGCGCCGGAACCCGGCGGGGCACTCCTGATGGCCGTGGCGGGGATCGGTTGGGGGATCTATTCGTTGCGCGGCCGCGGCGTGGCTAATCCGCTGCGCTCGACGGCATGCAATTTCCTCCTGACGGTACCGCTGGCGCTGATGGTCAGCCTGGCCCTGGCCGGCGATTTCCACGCCGATTCGCGGGGTCTGGCGCTTGCGGTCATCTCCGGGGCCGTCGCCTCCGGGCTCGGTTACGTCATCTGGTATTCCGCGCTGCGAGGACTTAGCGCCACCAGCGCCGCGACAGTGCAGCTTTCGGTACCCGTTATCGCCGCGTTCGGGGGCGTTCTGTTCCTGTCCGAGGCGGTTACGCCGAGACTTCTGGTCGCCTCGGCGGCCATTCTTGGCGGTATTGCAATCGTGCTGACGCAGCGCAACTCCGTCAAAAAGTAGCTGGTACCGGGTCGAACAGCCGCGGACGATGCGCTGAGGCGTGGACGGAAGGTCTAACAAAAAGCCCCTCGTATGAGGGGCTTTTATCGAGGAAATTGGAGCGGGAAACGAGACTCGAACTCGCGACCCCAACCTTGGCAAGGTAGTCCCCTTCTCGTGTATCTACGTGTAGCACGGTTATCAGGGGAGAGAGTATGTCAACTTTTATTGATGGGCAAGCAGGATCACCCCATCGGATACGTCTCGGCCCAAAGGTCCCGCACCCGCTGCGCCGCATCCTCGCCCAGCGCCGGCAGGTCCAGGGCATCCCGGTCGCCGCGCTCGGCGGCCCGGTTAAGTAGCTCGGTCGTGTCGGTCATCGCCAGTACTTGACAGCGCGAACGCGACCGTCGCGCAGGTAGCCGCCGGCGTTCCCGCAAGCCTAGATCGCGGTCTCCCCTCTTCCATCTGGACCAGCGCCTTGAGTCGGCGCCCAGGGCATGCGGCGTTGACCGCCTCCTGGGCGTCTCCGACGTCCAGAGACAATCGCCGTGCCTTGATCTGCGCCTCCAAAAGGGTTAAGGATCTCTTGCGCACGCCGAGCGCAGACACCCACGATCCGCTGCTGTCGCGTCGGAAGAGCGCCGCGGAGCGACCAGCCGGACAGGGAGCGTTCATCGGAGCCCTCCCGCGATGCTCCCGCTCGAGGCCGACGGCAGGACCGGCAGCTCAGGACGCTTACGTAAAGCTTTCCATAAGGACGCATTGCTGCCTCTCCCAGCCGACCACACGAGCGACCCTGGACGACCCAGAGCTGTCAGTCGCGCTCGCCACGCGAGCGTCCGCTGTAGGGAGGTCAGCAGACAGCAGTATCCAGTTTGTCGTTCCCTAAAGCTAAGACCCCGCCGATCCGGGCCGCCTGTGTGGGGCGACCCGCCCAGCGAGGCCGTACCCGACTGGGACGCCCTGGCGCAACCGCCACCGGAGTGCGTCTTCGACCAACGGGTGCAGTGGTAGCCTCCTCCCGTCGCCTGGCCACGAAGGCGACCCGCCACCCCTGCATCCGTAGCGCCCGCATCGGTACCGGCGCCAAACCACGCCGCGCGCCCGCCCGCCATCCTCCCCCACGACAGTCTCTTCCCATATCGCCCCGGCCCCGCACCACGCGTCGTGACCTTGATCAGATCATCCCTTCGGTACTAACATCCATTCCGCCAGCATGGATTTTCTATCTTCTTTCAGTCGCGCGCTCCAGATTCACCTGATGAATAATAACGCAATCCAATTTGCAGTCTCGGTCGCAAGTGCAGCCCTGCTTGGCTGGGCCTGGCCTGCTCCGGCCACGCCGCCGCGGCCGACAAGGGGCGTCATGTCGCACCAGCTCTTTTAAGGTGTTCACAATATCATGTAACCTTCCGATATTGTTGAGATTCCTTGAGGCCACGCGCGACCATGTTTGGCGACGTCCTGCAGAGATTCGTCCAGAAGAGCCCGGCGACGGTGATGGTGCGCGGGCTGCTCGAGCGCCTGCTCAATCCCGAGGCCCTGGACCGTTGGTTCGAGGCCACGGCCCAGGCCCAGTACACGCGCGACATCCTGTTCTCCTCGCTGGTGGGGCTGATGCTGCAGATCGTGTGTCGCACCCAGGCCAGCGTGCATGCCGCCTACCGCCACGCCCAGATCGCCGCGTCGATCGTCTCGGTCTATGCCAAGCTGCGCGGCGTCGAGCTGACGACCTCGCAGGGTTTGGTGCGGCACATCGCGCGCGAGGCCCAGGCCGTGATCGAGACGATGAACGGTGGGCGGCCCGCGCCGCTGGCGGGCTACCGGCTGAAATACCTCGACGGCAATTGTCTGGCCGCCAGCGAGCATCGCCTCAAACCGCTGCGCACCACGGCCGCGGGCCCCTTGCCGGGGAAATCCCTGGTGGTCTTCGATCCGCAACTGGGCTTGGCGGTGGATGTCTTTCCCTGCGCCGACGGACACGCCCAGGAGCGCTCGCTGTTGGAGGCGGTGGCCGCCAGCGTCGCACCGGGCGAGGTCTGGGTGGCTGACCGCAACTTCTGCGTCTCGGGGTTTTTGCACGCGATCGATCGGCGCGCGGCGTTCTTCATCATCCGCCAGCACGGCGGCCTCACCACCAAGCCGCTGGAGCCGATGCGGCGGGTGGGCAGCAGCGACACCGGGGAGGTCCACGAGCAAGCCGTGCAGCTGGATTCGCCTGCGGGTGAGCGCTGGAGCCTGCGCCGTATCACCGTGACCTTGAAGCGCAAGACGCGCAACGCCGACACCGCCCTGGTGATCCTGACCAATCTGCCCATCGCGGTGGCCGACGCCATGACCATCGCCGCCTGCTACCGCGCCCGCTGGGGGATCGAGACCGCCTTTCAAAAGCTCGAACGCCACCTCAACTCCGAAATCGAGACCTTGGGCTACCCCCAGGCCGCTCTGTTTGCGTTCTGCCTGGCCCTGGTGGCGTTCAATCTCTATGCCGTGGTCATGGCCGCGCTGCGTGCCGCTCACCCCACTCAGGCGATCGACGACACCGTCTCGGAGTACTACCTGGCCGGCGAGATCGCCACCACCATGACCGGTCTTGGCATCGCCGTCTCCGAGCAGGAATGGGCTTTGCTCGCACAGGCCAGCCCGCAGCGATTCGCCGCCTGGCTGCTCGACCTCGCCAGCCACGTGGACCTGCGCAAGCTCCGCAAGACCACGCGAGGCCCGAAGAAACCCCCAACTCCGCGCACTCGGTATAAAGGTCAACCTCATGTCTCAACCGCCAAGTTGCTCGCCGAATCTAGGTGGTCGGCGAAGTGAGACCTTAAAAGGGCTGGCTCTGAGCGACTTACCAAGAAACTGAAATTTTTTCATTCTGACTCCTGAGATTTAAACAAGAGTTCGGGTACTTGTGCCGCACATAACGCCTACAGCAGAGGCAAACCGGAGCGCAGCGTAGGTTTGCCCTGCAGGCTGTACTTGTTATAAATATTTGCCACTTTTAATTATTTCCTTAAGCTTCGCAGAAGGCAGATGGCCGTACGTTCGGTACATCGATTCAGTTTGTTGCAATGCATTTGACTTCCCCGTGACTCCCGCTACGGATTTGTAGTGGTCCAGAGTGGAAGTTCTGATGCCGTTTCTGAGGTAAATGCTGCATGATGCTGAACAGGTTAATTTTCGTCTGCTTGCACCTGTTCGCCATGGCCCGCTGTGCTGCCACCCCCATCAGCCTGTCCACGAAAGACCGTCACCGTCTCGAAGCCATTGTGCGGCAACATCATGCGCCACAAAGCTTGGTGTTGCGTGCCCGCGTCATCCTGCTGGCCGCCGCCGGTGTCGGCGTACGCGAAACGGCTCGGGAGTTGGGTATCGGGCGCAAGACCGTGCAGCGTTGGCGCAAACGCTGGCTCGCCAGCGCGGAACAGCCGTTCGCCAAGCGCTTGTGCGATGCGCCGCGCCCGGGTACTCCGCCAACGTTCATGCCGGAGCAAATCTGCCAGATCATCGCCCTGGCCTGCGAGCCGCCGAGCGAGAGCGGTCGGCCTTTCACCCATTGGACCCATGCCACGCTGGCCATGGCAGCAAGCGAGGAAGGCATCGTTGAGAGCATCTCGGGCCACTCCGTCGGGCGCTTCCTGCGTGAGGTGAGGCTTAAGCCCCACCGCACCCGTGGCTGGATCAACACACCGCGCGACACCGACTTCGCCGCCAAGTGTGGCGATATCTGCCAGACTTATCAGCTCGCCCCCGAGCGTGCAGCCGCCGGAATCGCCACACGCAGCATCGATGAAATGACCGGCGTACAAGCACTTGAACGCGCTGCCCCGACGCAGCCGATGCGTCCTGGCCGGCCCGAGCGCACCGAGTTCGAGTACGTCCGCCACGGCACCACCACCCTCATCGCCGATTTCGATGTAGCCACTGGCACGGTCGGTTACCGCCTCGGCCAGACCCGTACCGAGGCGGACTTCGCGCACTACCTCGCCACGCTGCTTGCCACCCGCTCGCCCGAAACCCACTGGCATCTCGTGATGGACAACCTCAATATCCATTGCTCCGAAGCGGTCGTGCGCTTGATCGCCGAGACCATCGGCTTCGACGGCGACCTCGGCGTCAAAGGTCAGTGCGGCATCCTCCAATCGATGGCGACGCGTGAGAAATTTCTGCGCGACCCCAGCCACCGCATCGTTTTTCACTTCACGCCCAAGCATGCCTCTTGGCTCAATCAGATCGAGATGTGGTTCTCGATCCTCGCGCGGAAGGTCATCAGCCGCGGCAATTTCACGTCCGTGCAGGACCTTAATGCGAAGATCGTCCGCTTCATCGATTTCTTCAACAAGACTATGGCCAAGCCCTTCCGCTGGACCTATGAAGGCAAACCTTTGGCGGCTTAGGTACCCGAACGGTGTCAGGATTTCTACAGCGGTGCAGTAGTTACCTATTTTTGCCTTTACCGAGGCTTCCGATATACCGGATTTGCGCGCAATATCTTTCCCTAACTCACTGAGCATATTTCTGGGGAATCTCGCTTCTTCAAGCTGCTTGAATGCCAATAAACATCTAAGTTCGTTCAAATCACTCCATTTGGATCCCGCCCTATATCCGGACATGAAATTTACCTCAATCTATTTACCTCAATCTATTGCTCATGACAGCTGAAATAGCCTGACGTCCGCGGTCTCGGTACTAAGCTTACGTCAGCCTAGTACACAATGGCCACACCCCCATGTCCCGCCCTACCACCGATTCCTCCCGCTCTGCCCGGAAAACGCCAGGACAGGCGCGTACGGGCACCCGTCCGCGTTCCGTTTGCAGGCCAAACAGGGACATACCACGAACTCTTGCATTTCGCCCGTGAATCGACGTTCTCTCTGCTTGCTCGGTGGCCGGCGTACCGAGCTTACGGCGCCGGGTCTATACGACTCGGCGGCTGTTGATGGCTGCCGTCTCTTGGTACCTGGCACCCCACCCCGCAGTCCACACGCGGCGGGGGCCGCTCGACCACGGACCCCAACAAGCAGGCTAAATCTCGCTCGCCGGCGGCATGTCGGCGAAGCTGCTGTTCTGCATCCAGCTCGAGACGTCGCGTGTCAGCGCATCCGGGCCGACGACCTTCAGCGCATCGGCGGCGACGGCCTTCCTGTAGGTGGTGTACCCCATCCAGACGTCGGCCATGGTCTTGACCGTGGTGGTGAAATAGACGTCGACGCTCCGGCCCGGATCGTTCACGCAGAGGTCGACCTCCCCGCCCTTGACGACGATCCACCAGTCGGGAAAGGTCTTGATGTCGGTGAACTTGAAGCGGATGACCGTCTCGGCGCCGACGAGGTTCTCGGGGTGGATGCTGCGCTTCAGATACAGCATCAGCAGCTCGACGTCGTAGTCCTTCTCGGTGAGGTTGGAGCGTGCCCAGCGCATCCCCCATTCGCCCAGCGAGATGATGATCGGCAGCAGCTCGCTGCAGGAGCGGGTGGGGTAGTACTCGAAACCCTTCTGATTCGGGATCCGCTTTTTCAGGACCAGCCCGCATTCCTCGAGGCTGTCGAGCCGCTTCGACAGCATCGTCGGCGATATCAGGGTGAGCCCCCGCTGCAGCTCGCTGAATCGCGTCCCTCCCATCAGCAGCTCGCGCACGACGAGCAGGGTCCACTTCTCGCCCAGGATCTCGGTGGCCTTGGCGATCGGACAGAACTGACCATACTCCATCGCTCGCCCTCCCGTTAATTGTCTGAATTCAAGGATGGTTTTCCGCGGGCCGCGGCGCTACGAAAACTGTAGTGGATTACTCCGAAAATTGTAGTGGGCCGCTACAGATTGCGTCGTAGAGGGCGGCGGCGGCCGTTCCTAGACTTTGGACCATCGGCAGAGCGGGTCAGCCTGCCGATCAAACCAAAGGAGAAGACCATGAATGCCCGAATCTCAGACGTCATCATCCACACCCGCCAGACGCTCGACGAGCGGCAGTTCGCCGAGCTTGCCCGCCGCATCTATGAAACCGACGGGGTCGTGTCCCTGGGCCGCAACCGCCGCACGCCGCGCTTTCTGATGCTGGTGTACAACGCCGCGCGCATCCAGGCGAGCCAGATCCTCGAGCAGGTCCGGCACCAGGGCCACGACGCCACGCTGGTCGGCATCTGAGCGCAACGGAGGAGGAGGCAACCATGTCCACAACCACCCACCCTTCGGCGTCTCGGCTATATGGCGGTCACGGCCCTATCCGGCGTCGGCGCGGTGTCCGGATGCGCCTACTGCGTCCCGCTGTTCGCCGCCCTGGTCGCCGCGCCGCTGATCAATCGCCTGAGCGCTAGCCATCCCGTGCTCGCCGCGTCACCCGTCTAGGAGGAACCATCCATGAAAAAGCTCTCGGTACTGCTCTACGGCATCGTCAACTACAACCTGGGATCGGCCGCGCTGGTCTACCTGATCGCGTTTCTGTTCAACCTGGTTCCGTCCGTCTGGATACTGCACGGCATCGACGGCGGCGTACCCGGCGGTGCCCTGGTCGCGGCGGCCGTGAACATCGCACTGATCACGCTGTTCGGCGTGCAGCACAGCCTGATGGCCAGGCCCTGGTTCAAGCGCTGGCTCGCCCGATACCTGCCGCGAGCGGCGGAACGCAGCACCTTCATGTTGGCCACGGCCGTGGTGGTGTTCGTGCTCTGTCTTGCCTGGCGACCGATGCCGGCCGTGATCTGGCAGGCCGAGGACCCGCTGCTTTACAACACGCTGTTCGCGGTCGGACTGGCCGGCTGGGCGCTGGTGTTCTACGCGACCTTCCTGATCAACCACTTCGACCTGTTCGGTCTGCGCCAGGTGTGGCTCTACTTCCGGGGGCACGAGTACACCCAATTGCCGTTTCAGGTGAGCTCACTCTACCGGTTCATGCGCCATCCGATCATGACCGGCGCCTTCATCGGTATCTGGTTCACGCCGGTGATGACGGCCGGTCACCTGCTGTTCGCGCTCGGCATGTCGGCCTACATCCTGATCGGCGTCTACCACGAGGAGAAGGACCTGGTTCGGACATTCGGCGAGCGCTATCTGCGGTACCGTGTCAGGACCGGGCGGTTCCTGCCAAAACCGGGGACCTCGGCTCAAGGCACGGGAACGGCGGAGGCGGGTGTCTGAACCTGGATCAGGTGCCGGCGGTTAACAGGGGGCTGACAGCCCCCTTTTTGTTACTCGAGCAACGATCGCCCCGGGGTTACTCCAAAACAGACGGAAAGGGCACGAACTCGAATCCGCTGATCGCGACGTCCAGCGACGGCTCGCCATCTCGATTTCGAAAGGTCAGCGAGACCTCGCCGATGCCGGTCAGCGCCGGGGTTGCCGGGAGGACTACCTCGATCGTGTCGCCCGGCGTCTGCTTTAAGCGGACGAAGATCTCGACAGGGATGGCCGGCGGCGGCAGAGGATCGCCCTTGACGCGTGCGAAGGAGATGGCCGCATCCGGCACGTCCGTCGCGGATCGGTATCGGATCACCAGGGTGCCGTTCGAGAGGCTTGCCCCATGCTCCTGCGGAACGGCGAACGTCATGCTAACGCTGCCGGTCACGGATGCCGAAAACCGGTACTCGCCGTCTTCCCGTGAGAAGTCGTAGGGGCTCTTGTCCGAGGTCCAGAGCCGTACGCTGGTCCCAGCGGCCAGCAGGTCGACTGGATCGCCTTTGGGATAGAGCGCCTCAAGCCCGCGTGAGAAGTCGACGCTCCTGGAGATAAAGGCGCATGTTCTCCTGAGCGGTATTGAGTCCGCCGAGTATCAGCGACAGCGTGTGCGCGGTGGTCTGGTACGGGATAACCTCCATCGTCGACGTGTTCCATCCCTCCCAGGGGCCGTGCCCGGTGAAAAGCCCTGAAATCCGGGGCCAGTGCTCCTCCAGAAATCGCTCGATACGGTTGGGGGCAAGCGTGTAGGCGACACCGAGGGAATAAAGCGACGGCGCATCGGTGATCAGCGGCGTGTCGATGACCGCGATGTCGGAGATCCCGATCTGCCCCGTGTATTCCGCCCCGTTGCCGCTGTAGGCCTCGGACAGGAAGCCCGGGAGTCGATTCCTGCCCGAAAAATCGAGCTCGATGTCCACCAGGGCTTGCAGGCTCCTCCTCCAGCCCGCGTTTCGGTCCTCCTGCATAAAGAGCGACAGCCCAAGCAACTGAAACGCCGAGCCATCCCACGCGGCGAGGGCGTAGCGTTCGCGCCCGTCCCGATACCGATAGGGCTTGATCTTGAATCCCGCGTTTCGGATCCAGGCCGCGGGGAACCCAAAGCGCAGCGCGACGAACGTCAGGGGCCCGCGGAACTCGTTGATGAAATAATTCATCTGTCCCGTGACCCAGTTCCCCTGGCCGTCGTCCCAACCGACGAATCGGTCGCTGGCGGCGTCCCAGCCGAAGATGAAGTTGCCGGTCGAGCGGTCGAACAGATGCTCGTAGCCCCCTCTCTGCCGGTCGAGGAAGCGCTCCATTTGAGCCCTGAGAGCGATCGCCCTCGGCTCGTCCCGAATCCCGGGCCTCAAGAGTGCGCCCACGGACCGGGCGAGCGCCGCGGACAGATTGGCGTTGTCACCGAAGATGATCGTGACCGCTCGCTGATCGAGGACCCCCATGACGGTCGATCGCAAGGGCTCCTCGGCGTAGGGCGCCAGCGCCCCGTCGAAGTGGGCCGTCCCATAGAACCGACTCCGGTCGATCTTCCCGATCCGACCATTTGCCTGCTCCTGAAGCCAGCCCTTCTCCACCAATGCCCGCCACACGGCGTCTCCCGTTTGTTCGCCCAGCGCCTCTATGAACCGGCGTCGGGTGATGGATTCCTGAAGCGGCCCTATTCTCTCGCCACCCTCCAGACTCAGGAAATTGACGAGCAGGCCCTTGGCGGAAAGCTCAGGGTTGCGCTGATCATCCAGCAGAGACCCCATGGCAAGCGCGAGTGCGGTCAATGCGGACGCTCCGGAGAGATACGGGTTGTCCGCCACGCCCGCGGCTATGTTGGCGAGCAGCTCGACCCATGCGCCAATCGCCGTGAGCTGAGTAAACGAGCGGAGAAAAACGCCGTTCTCAGGCTCCTGGTTCCAGCCTTCCGCCGGATACCCGGAAACCGGGTCTATGATCCCGTGAGCCGGATCCAGATAGCCGAAGGCATTGGCTAGCAGCTCGTGCATGTAGCGATGCCCGGCCGGCACGTTGCTGAAGTGAAAGCGCTCGCTGATGATGGAGTACCCCTTATCCCGGTCCTCGTCCGCTGCGCCGGCCGCGGTGCCGAACGCCCCGAGCGTCAGGGCCAACCCAAGCAGCGTCAGCCGCAGCGTCTCTTCTCTACCACACATCAACTTGCCCGCGCACGACCCCGAACTCGTCTTTTGAGGGTGTCGTAAGACCGTCCGCGGACAGTTGCCATGTGCTCCGTCACTGGACCGCGTCGAATGTCGCGATTTGCTACACCCTCTGTTTACCGGGACCGTGACTACATCCCGCTCTCTGCCGCCGGCGGCGACGCCTCGTGCTTCGGCCCCTCCAACTCGAATACCTCCCACAACGGCACCTGCAGGTCATCGAGGGTGGCGATCTCGAGCAGCTCGTCCGCGGCGAAGACGGTGCCCTTGTCGAATCCATCGGCCTCCAGCAGAAACCGAATGGCGTAGTGCTCCAGCGGATCGACGGCCAGATACTCCCGCACACCCGCGCGCTCGTAGAGCGCCTTCTTCTGCCGAAGGTCTCTGGCCGATGTGGCCGGGGAGAGGACCTCGACCACGACATCGGGGGCGCCTTCGATGTGCGTAGGGGTGATCCGGGCCGGGTCGCAGACCACGAGGATGTCCGGCTGGACGACGTCCAGGTCGGAAAGCTTGACGTCCGTCGGGGCGATGAAGGGGCGGCACGGCTTACCGGCGAGCTTCTCGAAAAGCCGGGAAGCGAGGTTGAGCGTGATTGTCTGATGCCTGGTGGTGGGCGCCGGTGACATCGCAACCGCAACACCGTCGATGATCTCCCAGCGCTGATCGTCAGACCAGGATCGGTAGTCGCTCCAGGTAGCCGGGATCTGTTTCTGCTCGGCTCTAGGCTGCGCCATTGGCGGCCTCCGTAAGGTCAGGGCCAGACGGCCCCATCATAGCCCTGGCGGTGCGCCCGGCCAATCGCACGCTCCCTTCCGGTCGGACTCGGGTCCGCTCGGTCCCACCCGGCGGGCGCGAACGGCCTCTTCCCGCTCCAACTCCTCGAGCGCCGACTGGATACCGCCGAGGGCCTCGTCGATCTCCGGCAGCAGCACGTCCTCGAGCGCCCGCGCGCGACGCGCGGTCCGCGCATAATCCGCCCTCAACCGTGCCAGATTTCCCGCCAGGGCCGCCAGGTGCGCGGCCCGAGGGATGAGCGCGCGAAAGGCGTCGCGGCAACGGGCGGCCTCCGGGCTGGCGACGACGGTCGTATCTGACGGCGGCTCGGGCTCGTCGACCTCGCAGCTCAGGTCGTAGACGGTGACGCCCAGCACCGAGCGCGCATCGAGCCGCATCCGCCCATCCAACGGTGGCGCCGGCGGGTACAGGGTCAGCTCCTCGAGCCCGTGGCGCCCGACCGCCGCCCGCAGCGCCGCGGCGGCCAGCTCGTAGTCGCTCCGGAACTCGGCCATTTCCGCTTCGTACCGGCCGAGCTCGGCCAAGATCTCCGAGGCCAGCACCAGTCGCTTTTCGTCCAGGAACCGGTAGCCTTCCTGCATCCCGACCCGCTCTTCCTTGAGCTCGAGTAATGCGCTCTGGGTCGGCGTGACGTCCATGGCGCTCACCGCAAGTGCTCGCGGATCTGCGCGTCGCTGAGCCTGGTCAGCTCCGCGCGGGGCAGCCCCTTCAGCGCCCGCCAGCCCACCGACATGCTCTCCTCGAGGCTCCGCGCGGCGGCCCCCTGATTGACCACCTCCCGCTCGAATCCGTCGCCGAAGGCAAGATACTTGCGGTCATTCGCGGACAGCCCGTCCTCGCCGACCACGCTCGCCAGCACCCTCACCTGCTGAGCCTGGCTGTAGGCGGCGTAGAGCTGGGTCGCGAGCGCGGGATGGTCCGCGTGCGTCAGGCCCTTGCCGATGCCGTCCTTCATCAGCCGTGACAAGCTCGGCAGCAGCCTGACCGGGGGGTATAGGTCGCGCCGGTGCAGATCCCGGTCCAGAACGATCTGGCCCTCGGTGATGTAGCCCGTGAGGTCCGGAATCGGGTGGGTGATGTCGTCGTTGGGCATGGTCACGATCGGGACCTGGGTTACCGACCCGGGGTGCCCGAGGATGCGCCCGGCACGCTCGTAGAGCGTGGCCAGGTCCGAATACATGTAGCCGGGATAGCCCTTGCGGCTCGGCACCTCGCCGCGACTCGCCGAGACCTCGCGCAACGCCTCGCAGTAGTTGGTGAGGTCCGTCAGGATCACCAGCACGTGCTTGCCCTCGGTGAAGGCCAGGTACTCGGCCGCCGTCAGCGCGAAACGCGGCGTCAGCAGGCGCTGGGCGCTGGAGTCGCTCGCCAGGTTCAGGAACAGCACGGTGCGTGCGAGCGCCCCGCTCTTCTCCATCTCCTCGCGGAAAAACTCGGCGCTTCCGTGCGGGATGCCGATACCGGCGAACACGATGGCGAAGTCCCGGTCGTCCTCGCTGCCGCCCGGGAGCCGCGCGTTGCGGGCGATGTCCACGGCGATGCGGTCGTGCGGAAGGCCGCCGCCGGAGAACAGTGGCAGCTTCTGGCCCCGCACCAGGCTGTTCATCAGGTCGATGGCCGTGAAGCCGGTCTCCAGAAACTCGTTCGGGGCCTGTCGCGCGGAAGGCTTGATCGGAAGGCCGTCCACCCGGTAGGCGTGGCGGGCGGCCAGCGGCGGCCCCCCGTCCAGCGGCTTGCCGACACCGTTGAAGACGCGTCCGAGCAGCCCGGGGCCGACGTGGAATCGCAGCGGCTCGCCGAGGAAGCGCACCCGCGTCCCAACCAGCGCCAGGCCGGCGGTGTCGTCCAGCATCTCGACCGTGACGGTTTCCTCGTCCAGCGCGGCGACACGCCCGAGACGCACGGCGAAGTCGGCGCCCTCGACCTCGACGGCCTCGTTGAGGCCCACGTCGACGCTGCGCCGGAGAAACAACAACGGCCCCTCCGCGCGATGGGCGATCTCCTCACCGATCAATCTGGCATACATGGCCTTGACCTGGGCGCCTCGACGGCGGCGCGAAACCCTGCGTGTCTCACCGGGCCGCCGGCTCCGGAACGGCGGGAGGCGGCTGGACCGACTCTTGTTGGACCGAATCCGGCGCGATCTCCCGCCGCTCGCTGGTCAACCGGCGCAGCGTCGCGGTGAGCTCCTGGTCCAGGGCCGAGAAGGCCTCCCAGTCCCCCTCGGGGATCTCCTCGCCCATCCGCAACAGGCCGCGGAAGATGGGCTCCTCGGCGATCGCCTCGGGCGGTACGCCGGCCTCCAGCAGCCGCTCGGTCCCCTCGATGAAGCGGCCGATCAGGCGCATCATCACCGCCTGCCGGGCTGCGGTCGCGTAGCGGTCATTCTCCGAGAAGGCCGACTGACGCAGGAAAGACTGGTTGACCACCTGGGCGCACAACAGCACCAGCCGTTGCCGGGCCGGCATCGCGTCGCGGCCGATGATGCGGGCCATGCGCTCAAGCCGGGCCTCTTCCTCGAGCAGGGTGAGGAACCGCCGGCGCAACTCTTCCCAACGGGTGCAGCCCTCGCGGTGCCACCAGCGCGCCAGAGTCCCGGCCACCACGCTGTAGGACTGCAGCGGGTGGATCGCCGGGTAGAACCGTGCCTGGGCGCGCCGAACGTCGAGCCCCCAGAGACAGCCGACGTAGCGCTTGGTATGTGTCGTCACGGGCTCCGAGAAATCCCCCGATGGCGGACTCACCGCGCCGAGCACCGTGACCGAGCCTTGAGAGCCGTTCAGCGTTCGCACCCGGGCCGCACGCTCGTAGAAGTCCGCGAGCCGGCTGCTCAGATAGGCCGGGAAGCCGGCCTCGCCGGGCAGCTCCCCGAGCCGTCCGGAGACCTCACGCAAGGCCTCCGCCCAGCGGCTGGTGGAGTCCGCCATCAGGGTGACGTTCAGGCCCTGATCGCGGAAGTACTCGGCCACCGTGATCCCGGTGTAGATGCTGGCCTCGCGCGCCGAGACCGGCATGTTCGAGGTATTGGCGATGACGACCGTGCGCTCCAGCAGCGGCCGGCCGCTGCGCGGGTCCTCGAGCTCGGTGAACTCCGCGAGCAGGCCGGCAAGCTCGTTGCCGCGCTCCCCGCAACCGACGTAAACGATCACGTCCGCGTTGCACCATTTGGCGACCGTCTCCAGCAGCACGGTCTTGCCGGTCCCGAAGCCCCCGGGAATGGCCCCGGTCCCGCCCCGGGCGACCGGGAACAGGCAGTCTATGACCCGCTGGCCGGTGAGCATCGGCTCGTCCGAGGCCAACCGCCGCTCGACCGGGCGCGGCACGCGCACGGCCCATTGGTGGCTCATCGCGACGGGTCGAAGCTCGCCGTCCGCGCAGCGCAGCCGGCACACCGGCTCGTCGTCGCGGTACTCGCCGGCCCCGACGACCTCGGCGATCTCGCCCTCCGGCAGGTCGGGTGGCACCAGGCAAAGCTGACTCATGCCGGTGCCGTTGCCGACTTCGCCGACCACGGCCCCCGGCCCGACACGATCACCGATCCGGACCCGGGGCTCGAACCGGAAGCTCAGCGCCGGTGTCTCCTGCATTCCGGGCGCTACAAACGGGTCCTCGGGGTGCTCTATCGGCCTCAGCAGGCCGTCGAATATCCGCGACAGGATCCCGGGTCCCAGCCGGATCGAGAGCAGCCGGCCGGAGCCCATCACCGGGGCACCGGGGCGCAGACCGCTGGTGTCCTCGTAGATCTGGACCGTGATGCTGTCGCGCGCGATCTGGATGACCTCGCCGAGCAGCCGTTCTTCGCCGACCGTGACCGCCTCGCGCAGCCGGAAAGACCCGTCCGGCCGCGCGCGCAGCACGGGTCCGCTGATCCAGGTGGTCGAGGCCGTGCTCATCGGCTCGCCCCGTCGCCCATCAGCGCCAGCAGCCGCGCCTCGAGTCGGGTGCGGTCGCTCATGAGACCTTCCAGGCTCGCGTCGAGCTTGGCTTCCCCGCCCTCGATGACCAAACCGGCCGCGAGCGACCCGTCCGAGACCAGACTCGGCTCGCAACCGATTCCGGCGACAAGCATTGCCACTGTCTCTTCCAGTTCGCCGCTCTCCCAGCCCGGCGCGTGCCGGATGCGCCACTGCCCGCGGGGCAGCGATCTAAGCGCCTGCTCGGCCGAGTGCCGAACCCAAGCGCGTCGTGCGTCCGGGTCCTGCCATCGCTCGAGCAGGGCCTCGCGCAACAGGGGCCAGGCCAGTTCCAAGAGTCGCGCGTTCGCACGGTCCGCGCCGGCGCGCTCCCGAGTGTCCCGCTCGGCCCGGGCCGCATGAACCCGGGCACGGGCCTGGGCGCGCTCGGCGATCACCCGTTCGTGCAGCCGGGCGCGCTCCCTGCGATAGGCGGCCCGGATCAGCTCGGCCGCCTCGGCCTCGGCGGCCTCGAGCAGGGCGCGGCACTCGGTCTCCCGGTAGTCCTCGACCAGCTTCAGCAGCCCCTGTTCCCGCTCTTCAAGCTTCATTCCGCCATCCCCAGCTGCCGCCTGACCGCCGCCGCCAAGTCCGAGGCCGGCACGCGATTGCGCACGTCCGGTATCACCATGACCAGCGGGCCTTCTTGAAGCTGCGCGTGAAGCAACAGCTCCGGCGGAAGCGCGGCGGCAACCTCGGCGGTCAGCAGTATCAGTCGCACCTCGCCCCGCAGCCGGCGAAACAGGGCCGCCGACTCATCGGGCTCGGGCCGATAGACGTCCACCCCGGCGAGCCTGAACGCGGCCGCGCTGACCTCGTCGCCCAAGAACGCGCACAGCGCCATCGCTGCGGCCCTCAGCCGAGCCGGTTGAGGATCAGCACCGAGATGATCACGCCATAGATCGCGATGCCCTCGGCAAGGCCGACCAGGATGATGACCCTGCCGAACAGCTCCGGCTTCTCGGCAAGCGCACCGACCGCCGCGGCGCCGACCGCCGCGACCGCGTACGCGGCCCCGAGGGCGGCGAGCCCGGTCGCTATCGCGGCCGCCAGGTAGCCCCAGCGCAGCACGTCCGGGTCGACCGCCGACACCTCGACGGCTACGACCTCGGCGGCCACAACGTCGGGGTGCCAGACCAGCAGGCTCGAGACCCCGGCCAACAGGGCGACGCCCAGGGTCAGCACGACGACCAGCAGGATTCTCCGATTCATGACTCGACTCCACATCCGATTGCAACGAAGCCGGACCCCGTCCGGCGCGACCCTATGCCGCGGCGGTCCGGTCAGCCCATTTCCTGAACCACGGCGGGCGGCATGGGCAAAGGCCTGAAGACCCGCCCGGTCCCGCGAAGGAAACGGTTGAAGAACTCGAACAGCACCAGGCGCGTGGTCTGGATCGACACCACCAGGCCCTCCAGGACGATGATCAGCAGGTTCCCGAGCACCAGAATCAGTGCCCCGGCGAGCAGCGGGGCGGCGTCGGCCATGCTGACGACCGCCTCCGACAGGCTCGCGTGCGCCAACGCGAAGGCGCCTACGCGCGCAAACGACAGGGTGTTCACCAGGAGCTGCATGCCGGACTCCACCAGATGACCGATCGCGGCCAGGGCTCCGACCAGGGCCCGGTGAGCCAGGAAGGACCCGGCGAGGTACCAGCCTAGCCCAAAGAGCGCGAGCCAGCCCAGGTGCGGCGCGAACGGCAGCGCGACCAGGCCCAGGTAGAGCACCAGAAACCCCAGGTCCACCAGCAGCCAGCGCTTGATCTCGCCGCGCCAAAGCGCACCGAGCCCCCCCAGCAGCTGACCGAGGCTCAAGAGCCCCACGGCGAACACCAGCGGGACGGCGAGCACGGTGACAGGGGCCTGCAACGGATGCAGCCATAGGGCCGGGATCAGGTCCTCGCGTGCAAAGACGCTGCCGAACAGGAACCCGAACAGCATCGCCGAGGCCCCACCGGCGACCAGCAGCCGCGCCATCTCCATGCCACGCCGCTGCAGCCACCAGCCCGCGGCGACCAGCACGGCCCCCTGCCCCACATCGCCGAACATATAGCCGAACAGCAGCGGCACGACGACGGCGAGGACCGGGGTCGGGTCGGCCTCGTCACCGCCGGGGACGCCGAAAGCCCGGGCGAACAGCTCGAAGGGCCTCAGCCAGGCCGGGTTGTCCAGGATCTGGGGCGGGCGCATACCGGCCGGTGCCGGTCGGAACCGCCACAGGGCGCGCGTGCGCGAGCGCTCGAGCGCGGCGTCGAGGCGCCCGCCGCGCAGATCGTCGGTCCAGCCGGTGACCCAGGCGAGGTGCTGGTCGGCCAGCTCCAGGGCGCCGACGTGCTCGGCGAACCAGGCCAGCGCGGAGACGCCGCCGAGTGCCTCGCCGAGGTCGAAATCCTCGAACAGGGCGTCGAGCTCGGCGTACAGATGCACGACGCGGACGGACAGGAAGCGGCGGCGCACGCCGATCCGGGCAACCGAATCCCGGGCGTCGCCCTTGAGCCAGTCCGGACGCTCGATGATGCGGCCCTTGAGCGACTGCATCTGATGCTTGGCCTCATCGAGCCGGTCGCGCGGGCCGATCACCATGTAGCAGCGATCCTGCTCCCAGGGCACACTGCGCGCGATTGACCAATCCGGCATCAGCGGATCGGCGTCGCGCGGCAGGATCGCGCAGAAGCTGCCGAGCAGCGGCCCACTGGCCGCCACGGCGCCGAAGTCCAACGGGCTCTGGGCGACCTTTTCGATGATCTGGGCCAGCCTCTGCAGCCGGCCGAGCTCTTCCTCGCAGGACTGGAGCACATCGATTAACGGGTCCGCCTCCCGTCGCCAGTCCGCGATTCGTGCCAGCGCGCGCTCGACGACCCGGTCCGGGGGCTCGCCCGGAACCTGCCGGCGCAGCTGACCGCGCCGCCAGTAGCGCTCGTACCGGGGCAGCAGGGCCTGGAATTCGGCGAGGCGGCCGGCCAGGTGCTGGATCGAGAAGTCCTCTCCGACGCGCGCCCTGACCTCGGTCTCCACGGCGCCGGTGCGCGCGAGCTCCGCGACCACGGTCACGCACTCGCCGCGCGGGCAAAGGACCTCGAACCAGCGGGTCGATGCCGGTCTGAGCATCAGAGCACCTCCCGGTCCCCGAACAGCGATCGGCGAATCAACTCGCCGCGCAGCCGCTCCAGATCCAGGAACGCCAGCGCGAGATAGCTGAACACGGCCGCCGGCTGCAGCAGCCGCTGGTGGAACAGGCCCACCAGCCTCGAGCGCAACCCGACCCGCAGGTCCCAGGCCGTGTCCGCGCCGGCCCGCCGAAAGTCGTCCAGGTGGCGGGCGACGAGCCGCGCCAAGCCCTCCAGGTTCTTCAGGTGCTCGCGCCCGCACGCGGGCCAACGTTGCCGCCACCCCTGGTACCAGCGACCGGCAACCGTCTCTGTCTCCGGGATGCTAAGGAGCGACGACAGACCCTCGCGCTCCAGGGCCTCGGCGGCCAGCCCGCCGTCGTCCCCGAGCAGGGGCCGCAGTCGGTAGTCGCTCGCGACCCAATCGGGCATCCCAGCGCCCCGGTCCAGATGCTCGAACAGCGGCAGCAGCGGCACCCAGGAAATCCAGAGCACCGCCGCGCGCCAGGGCACCGGCACCCAGTCGGCGACCTCGTCCACGAGCTCGCGCGCCTGGGCTCGAAGCCCGCGCTCCAGGTCGTGGACTCCGCTCAACGGTGAGAAGCCCTTGGTCCATGCCTGAAGCGCGCCGAATCGGGTCTCCTCGATGAACGCGGCAAGGGTCCGCGCGGCCGCCAGCCGCTGCCACTCGTCGTCTGTCGGCAGCACGGCCAGACGCGCCTGCAGCCGGGGTTGGCAATAGGCGAATCGGCCGTCGGTCATCATTGGCCGGCCCCGGTGATCTCGTCGGCAAGCGCGGCGACTGCCGCTTCCAAACCGCCCCCCTCCCCGGTTTCCAAGAGCGCGTCGGGATGAACGGGCCCGTGCGCCAGCAGCTGCTTGAGCGCCCGCTCCACGCTCGCGTCGGCGAGCCGGTGGGCGAGTCGGACCCTCCTGTCCGCGCGCGCGGCGACCTGCTGCTCGCGCTCCTCGGCCTCGGCGAGGATTGCCGCGGCGCGGACGCGGCAGGCCTCAACGGCCTCGCGCGCCTGAGACTCGGCGGCGAGCACCCGGTTGATGGCCGCGTCGACCCGGTCGGCCTCGCCCTTGGAAGTCTGCCTGGTCATTCGAGCCCTCCAGCGAGCCCTGGTACAGCACGGCCAGCCTTGGAACGGGTACCCATTCCGGGCACGTGTCGCTTGATGCGATCCGGCGCATCGGTCAGACTATCGCCGCGCGCGGAGCACGCCGACAGCAGTAACAGGGGCGGAACCAGACGTGCCATTTCCAGGAATCTCCTCGGCGAAGGTGATCGACGTCAGACTGGCGGCGCGGCGGGTACAACGAGCGCCGAACGTCGATCGTCCCGGATCCCGATTGAATTCTAGCAACAGGTTCAATCGCTGCCCCTTGCGACTCGCAGGCCCTTTGACCGCGGTCAACTCCGGGGAAACTATTCGGTCGAAAATTCCTGTTTCGGCGGATACTTTCCCGCGCATTCACCCAGCCCCGCCCACCGGCCGCCCGTCACACCGGGTATCCTGAGCCGCAACCACCCGCCGGGACGCATCCACTCGAGGCATTCCGAATTGGACGACACGCTGCAACGACTGCTCGACGCCGAGCTCAGGGCCGAAAAGATCGCCCAGCAGGCGGAAGACGAGCAGGAACGCATCATCCAGAAGGCCATGGCCGACGCCAAGACCGAGAACGAACGTTTCACGGCGCGGATTCCGGACCTGCACCGGACCTTTATCGCGAAATCCGATGAACGCGCCGATCAGAAGATTGCCGAGCTGCGCCGCCGCTACGACGAGCGCCATGTCCAGCTGCGCGACCAGGCCGAGCAGCGCGAGGACGAGGCACTGGAGGCCGCGTTTCAGGTCCTGATCGACCCGAGCCGTTAAGGCCCCGCGAAGCACGCCAGCGTCAATCCGTATTTCCGGGCCCCGAACCCGCATCCGCATGAGCAACGCCGCCCATCAGGCCTACCTGCACACCCGGGTCTCCGTGATGGCCACCCAGTTGCTCAAACCGGCATCCATCGGGACGCTGTCGCAGATGTCCCTCCCGGAGCTGGCCGAGCGGTTCGGCCTGTCCGCCCTGCTTGACGAGCAGCAAAGCGCCCAGTGGCGCAGCCGAGCGATCGAGCAGAGTCTGATACAGGTCCTGCTCTCCGAGCTCCAGGTGCTGGTGCGCCCGATGAACGCCTCGGAGCGGGCGCTGATCCTGGCCTGGGGGCGCAAGTACGCGCTATTCAACCTCAAAACCCTTATTCGTGGAAAGCTATACGACCTGGACCCGAAGGAGATCCGCGAAAACCTGTTCGACCTGCCCGAGCACATTCGCCTGCCGGACCAGCAGCTGTTTGGCGCCGAGAACGTGCTGGAGCTGCTGCGCCAGCTGGAAGCCGGCCCGCACAGCACGATCGCACGCCAGGCGCGTGAGATCTACGAGCAGCGCCGCGAGCCCTTCGCGCTGGAGGCGGCCATCGACCAGCGCTACTACGCGTTGTTGGTGCGCCAGGTCAATCAGTTCCACGATGACAACCTGCAGCCACTGCAGCACCTGGTCGGCGCCGAGCTGGACCGCATCAACCTCCTCTGGCTGTTGCGGTTTCGCTTTTCCTACCAGCTCTCGCCGTCGGAGACCTTCTACCAGCTGGTACCCTCGATGCGTCTGCTCCACCGGGACCGGTTGTTGGGCCTGGTGAATATCGACAGCTTCCAGCGGGTCCTCGAAGCCCTGCCCTCCCCGTTGAACCTGCTGCTGGCCCAGAGCGAGAACATCGTCGTGGTGCAGAATCGCGTCGGCGGCTTCACGGCAAGGGAGGCGCGCCGTCTGCTCCGCCAGAGCCCGTCCTCGGTGACCCGCGCGCTAGCCTACCTTATGCTCCGCGAGATGGACCTGTTCCTGTTGTTCGCGCTGGTGCAGGGCCGCCTGCTGAACCTGCCGGCGGAGACGCTCGCGATCGCCCTGGAGCTGGCCGAGCCAACTTGCCCCTGGGCCGCCTCGCGCGCGGCATGAGGGACCGAACCGGCAATGGATAACCCGCCATGTTGAGGCCGACGCCGATGAAGCATGTGCGCCTGCTGGTCCTGACCGACGACCTGCCGCGAGCGTCGCTTACGCTGGCGCAGACCGAAAGCTTCCATCCGGATCCCCGCCCGCCGGCCGAGACTCGTCTGGACGAGCTTCCCGGGCGGGCCTACCGCGACGCCTTCAATCAGGCCCGCTCCCGTCTCGAAAAGATCGCCAAGCAAGTACCGGTCGCCGAGCCGGTGATCGCGGAGGTGCGCGTGGTCGGGCTCGAGGAGCTCGACCGGCTCAACGAATGGGTGGGAGACATCTGGAAGCAGACCTCCCATTACGAGGAGGAATTCCGCCAGCTCGACGACCGGGAGCGACTGATCCGGGAACAGGAGGCATCCCTCGCGAACTTCCAGCACCTGAACATCGACCTCGGGATGCTGCGCAGCAAGACGCGCTTCCTGGATTTCTACGTCGGCATCGTACCGCGGGAGAATCTCCGCCAGCTGGAGGGTGCAGTCGGCCTGGCGGATCACCTGCTGCACGTCTACATGGAGGGCGACACCGACGCCCACGTGGTCATCGTCGGACCTTCCGGCACACGCGAGGCGCAGCTCTCGGCGGTGCTGAATTCCGCCGGGTTCCAGCCCTTGCCAATCCCCGAGGAGCTCGACCGGGAACCGGATCAGATCCGCAAGGACCTCGACGCGGAGCGCACGCGTATCCGGGGCCAGCGCGAGGACCTGCGCGGGCAGCTCGAGGACTGGTCCGGGCCGTTCCGGGCCCGCCTGGAAGAGGCCCGCCGGACCCTGCTACTCTCGGAGCCGCTGGTCGCGCTGGATCCGTCGGTGCGCAGCTCGGGTCACCTGGCCTATCTGGCCGGCTGGACACCCGCCCGCTCCGTGCGCAACCTCGAGCAGCGTCTCGGCGAGTCCTTGAGCCAGCCCTTCGAGCTGCAGAGCCGCGACCCTCTGCCGGAGGAGCGCAAGCTGGTGCCGACGGTGCCGGTCCGCGGCCGTCTGCTCGAGCCTTTCGCGATGCTGGTGAAGCAGTACGGCATCCCCGAGTATGGTGAGGTCGACCCAACCCCACTGTTCGCCGTCACCTTCCTGTTGATGTTCGGCAGCATGTTCGGCGACGTCGGCCAGGGCGCCCTGATCGCCGCGCTGGCCTGGTATTTCCGCCAGCGGCTCGGCCGCTTCTGGCTCTTCGGCGTGATGGCCGGGCTGGCATCTGTCTTCTTCGGCTTCCTGTACGGGAGCATCTTCGGCTACGAGCACGTACTGCCGGCCCTGTGGATGAGCCCGCTGCAAGACCCGATCCTGATGCTGAAGATCGCCCTGGCCTGGGGCGTCGTGTTCCTGACCGTCGCCTGCCTGCTGGCCATCTACAACCGGCTCGTGGTCCGCAACTGGGCCGGCGCGGTATTCGGCCATCACGGCATCGTCAACCTGATTTTCTATCTCTCCCTGGTCTTGGGCGGCCTCGGACTGGCGACCCAGGGCCGCTTCGGCACTCTGCCGACACTCCTGGTGGCAGCCGCGCTGGGCGCGCTCGCCTGGTATGCCTGGCGCCACCTGGAAGCCCCGGTCGGCGAGAAGGTCCTGGTGGTGTTCATCGAGACCCTGGAGACCATCATCGGGTATGTCTCCAACACCCTGTCGTTCCTGCGCGTGGCCGCCTTCAGCCTCAACCATGTGGCGCTGTCCATCGCGGTGTTCACGCTGGCGGAGATGATGGGCGCTTTCGGTCACGTCGTCACCGTCATTCTCGGTAATCTGTTCGTTCTCGTGCTCGAGGGGGGGATCGTGATGATTCAGGTGATGCGGCTGCAGTACTACGAGGGCTTCTCGCGTTACTTCTCCGGCGAGGGGCACGAGTTCGCGCCCCTGAGACTGCGCACGGGCGCCGAGAAGGCGCCCAGAGGGACCGCCTGACCGGCCGCCGAGGGCCGCGCCGCCGAACCGGATCGAGCACCTGATATCTACCGGGACCCGTAGGCCGTCCATCCGGCCGGACCCAACCAGACCAATCGCAAAACCAAACCCAAGCAATAGGAGCTGAACATGTACTGGCTCGTCGCAATCATGTCCCTCGCCATCCTCGGCCTGATCGTCGCCGGCGTCGCCCTGGAGATGCGCCCCGCCCTGACGACCCGGATTCGGCCCTGGTACCGGCCGGCGATGGGCGCCCAGCTGGTGGCCTTCGTCGGCGCCCAGCTCGGTCTGCTGCTTCTCGGCATCAACGACGTGCTCGCCCAGACCGAGGCGTCGGTGAAGGTCGTGGAGGCCGTCACCGAGATTTCCACCGGCATGGGCCTCGCGATCATCGGCGCGGGAATCCCGACGGGGCTCTCGACCATCGGGGCGGGTATCGCCGTCGGCCCCATCGGTGCCGCCTCGCTCGCGGCGATCACCGAGAAGCCGGAAACCCTGGGACGCACCCTGATCTATCTGGGACTCGCCGAGGGTATCGCCATCTACGGCCTGGTCATCTCCATCCTGCTGCTCAACAAGATCTGAGCCGACACCATGCCCGTTCCGGGGCACCGCCCCCCGAGAGAGATCGAACGCCGTGGACACTGATTACGAACCGGAGCAACCGACCCGCATGCTGTTCCTCGGCGAGCACAGCCTGGCGGACGGCTTCCGACTCATCGGCTTCGAGACTCACCGCGACCCCAACGCCGCGGACGTGGACCGGATCTTCCGCGACCTGCTCCGCAACCGCGAGCGGGCCTTCGTCGTCGTGGACGAGACGGTGCTGAGGCTCGACTCACCCAACCTCAAGCAGGCCCGGGGCGAAGGCGGGCGGATCGTCGTGATCGCCGTGCCCGCGCTGAACGCCCCGACACGGCTCTCGAGCGACGTCGCCGAGCGACTCGGGGCCCTGTTCGGCGCCGCAACCCTTCATACCGGGGATCGACCGTGAATCAGGTACAAGAACTGGAACGTGCCATCCTGGCCCGGGCCGAACGGCTGGCCACCGAGTATCGGGAGCGCGCGGCCCGCAGCCGCGACGCCATCCTCCGGGAGGCCTCCGAGCGGCTGCGGCTTCGCGAGGCGCGCGAGGAGGCCATCGCCAAGGCGCTCGGCGACCGCGCCTACCGCCAGCGGGTTCAGGCCAGCGAGCTCAAGATGCAGAGCCACCTGGACCGCGTGCGCTGGAACCTGGTTCAGGACGTAGAGGGCAGTCTACAGGAACGCATGCGCCGCTTTATCGGCGACGAGCCGGCCTACGGCGCCTGGCTCGAGGCGCTGATCCAGGCGGCCGCCTCGGCCATCGAGCGGGACGAGATCCTGGTGAGCGCGAACGGCCGCGACCTGAAGCGGCTCCGGGCGGGATGGGACACGATCGTGCAGGCACTCCCGGCGGGACGCGCGGCCATCCTTTCGGACGAGCCGATCGAGACGCTGGCCGGGGTCCTGGTCACCAGCGCCGACGGGCGCATCCGCGTGGACAATACCTTCGAGGGCCGGCTGGAACGACTGCGCCCCCGGGTACAGCAGGTGATCCTGGAGCGCCTGCTTCCGAGCGGCTTCGACACCGGCAATATTTTCAGCGGGTGAGACCATGAGTGAATCGAGCAGAATCGGCGTCATCCGCGACATCAACGGACCCATCGTCACTATCGACCTGCCCGGTGTGCGTAGCGGCGAGCAGGTCAAGATCGGCGAGCTGGGCCTGTTCGGCGAGGTCATCTCGTTGCGCGGCGCGCAGGCGGTGGTCCAGACCTACGAGTCCACCGATGGGGTACGTCCGGGCGAGCCCGCCCAGGGTCTGGGCTGGCCCCTGTCGGTCGAGCTCGGGCCGGGACTGATGGGCGGCATCTTCGACGGCGTGCAGCGCCCGCTGGAAAAGATCGCCCTGGAATCCGGGGACTATATCCGCCGCGGAATCAGCGTACCCGCGCTGGATCGCGGCCGGCTGTGGGAGTTCGAGCCCAACAAGGCCCTCGATCCCGGCGCCCGGGTCGGACCCGGGACCGTGCTCGGAACGGTCGAGGAGACCCGATCGGTCGAGCACCGGATCCTGGTGCCGCCGGGGATCGAGGGGGAGCTCGAGGAGATCGCCCCCGGCGGCGACTACGACGTCGAGGCCACGATCGCGCGGGTGCGGGACGGAAAGGGCCATAGCCACCGCCTGAGCCTTTACCATCGCTGGCCAGTGCGCAAGCCGCGTCCCTACCGGCAGCGGGACGACGGCGTGTCCCCGCTGATCACCGGCCAGCGGGTGATCGACACCTTCTTCCCCCAGCTCAAGGGCGGCAAGGGCGCGGTCCCGGGCCCGTTCGGCGCCGGCAAGACCGTCGTCCAGCAGCAGATTGCCCGCTGGTCGAACGCGGACATCGTCATTTACGTGGGCTGCGGCGAGCGCGGCAATGAGCTCGTGGACGTGCTGGAAAGCTTCCCTGAGCTCGACGACCCCTACTCCGGGCGAAAGCTGATGGAGCGGACCCTGTTGGTCGCCAACACGTCGAACATGCCGGTGGTCGCGCGCGAAGCGTCGGTGTATGTCGGCATCACCATGGCCGAATACTACCGGGACATGGGCTACGACGTGGTCATGCTCGCCGACTCGACCAGCCGTTGGGCCGAGGCCCTGCGCGAGGTCTCCGGCCGGCTCGGTCAGATGCCGGTCGAGGAAGGTTACCCGGCCTATCTGGCCTCCCGGCTGGCCGCGGTCTACGAGCGCGCCGGGCGCGTCGAAACCTTCGGCGCGGGGGCCGGCTCTGTGACGCTGATCGGCGCCGTCTCGCCACCCGGCGGGGACTTCTCCGAGCCGGTGACCAGCCACACCAAGGACATCATCGAGACCTTCTGGGCCCTGTCAAAGGAGCTCGCGGACGCGCGCCACTACCCGTCCATCGATTGGGTTACGAGCTTCTCGGGCCATGTCCAGACGGCCGCCCAGTGGTGGCACAAGGAGGTGGACCCGGACTGGGAGAAGCGCCGGACTTCCGCGCTCGCGCTGCTGGCCCGCGACGCGGAGCTCTCGCGGATAGTCAACCTGGTCGGCCCGGAGGCGCTGTCGGATGCCCAGCGATGGGAGCTCGAGGGCGCCGCGCTGGTCAAGGAAGGCGTGCTGCAACAGAGCGCCCTGGATGACGTGGACACCTTCTGCTCACCGCAGAAGCAATACGCCCTCGTCGATCTGGCGATCAGCATCTACAAGCGAGGCGCCGCTCTGATCGAGCTCGGCGTGCCGGTGGCCGAGCTCCAGAACCTGCCGATCCTGGCGAAGATGCGCCGCATAAAGTCCATGTACACCAGTGAGCAGATGGATCAGATTCGGGCCTTTCGCAGCGAGGTCGACCAGACGATGGAGACCATCCGGGTCGAGTACGCCAAGCACCGGGAGCACGCGTGAGACAGGGGGCGCCGGGCAGCGCGACGCGGTTTCCCCAGTCGCCGCCCCGGTCGGCAAGAATCCACAGGACCCTTAGACCATGAGCATCAAAGACTACCGCACCGTAACGGAGGCCCGGGGGGGGCTTCTGGTGGTCCGGGACGCCCCCGGCGTGGCATTTGGGGATCGCGTGCGCATCGAGGATCACGCCGCCCAGGTGCGCAACGGGCAGGTGATTCGGACCGCTAACGACGAGGTTCTGATCCTGGTCTTCGAGGGCACCGATGACCTCGACCTGGAGAGCACCTGGGTGCGTTTTCTCGATGAGCCCGTCGAGATCGCGCTGTCGGTGGAGTTGCTGGGCCGCGAGTTCAACGGCCTGGGCGTCCCCAGGGACGGTCGCCCCCCTATCCTGTCGAACCTGCGCCGCCCGGTTTCCGGCTCGGCGATCAACCCGGCCGCCCGGACCTATCCCCGCGAGTTCATCCAGACCGGCGTTTCCACCATCGACGGCCTGAACTCTCTGGTGCGCGGCCAGAAGCTGCCGATCTTCTCGGGATCCGGGCTGCCGCACAACCGGCTCGCCGCCCAGATCGTCCGCCAGGCCAAGCTCAAGGACGAGGACACGAGCTTCTCGATCGTGTTCGCCGCGATGGGCGTGTCCTATGCCGACGCCAAGTTCTTCCGCGACGAATTCGCCAGCTCCGGCGTGCTGCGCAACGTTGTCATGTTCATCAATCTGGCGGACGACCCGCCGGTGGAGCGGCTCACCCTGCCCCGCACGGCATTGACCGCGGCCGAGTACCTGGCCTACGACCTGGACCGACACGTGCTCGTCGTCATGACCGACATGACCTACTACGCGGAGGCCCTGCGCGAGGTTGCCACGGCCAAGGGCGACGTTCCGGCCCGCAAGGGTTACCCGGGCTATCTATACTCGGACCTCGCCGAGATCTACGAGCGCTGCGGGCGTATCCACGACCGCCATGGCTCGATCACCATGATGCCCGTGGTCAGCATGCCGTCCGACGACATCACCCACCCTATCCCGGACCTTACCGGCTACATCACCGAGGGTCAGATCGTGCTCTCGCGCGAGCTGCACAACCAGGGCGTCTACCCTCCGGTGCACATCTCGCCGAGTCTCTCCCGACTGATGAAGGACGGCATCGGCAAGGACGACACGCGCGAGGATCACCCCCGGGTTTCGGCCCAGATCTATGCCCTGTATGCCAAAGCCCAGGAGACCCGCAATCTGGCGTCCATCATAGGTGCCGATGAGCTGTCCGAGCGCGACCGTCGCTACCTGAAGTTCGCCGACGCCTTCGATGACCGGTTTGTCGGTCAGGGCGAGGCGGAGGACCGATCGATCGAGGCGACCTTGAACCTGGCCTGGGAGCTGATGAGCGAGTTCCCTCGTGACATGCTCACCCGGTTGAAGGAAACCGATCTGGCCAAGTACTACCAAGGAAGCGAATAGCCGAACGCCAGTCGTGGTCATCCCGGCAATCGCACGAACAACGGCCCACTCAACCTCATAGAGACATGGCACAGCAACTGATCAAGGTCCCGCCGACCAAGAACACCTTGCTTCGCCTGAAGAAGCAGGTCAGGTTCCTCGAGGAAGGCCATGATCTCCTCGAGCGCAAGCGCGAGCTGCTGACCCGTCTTGTCTACGAGCGCATAGGCGAATACCGCCGGTTGAGGGAGGAGACCGAGAAGGCGCTCGCAGAAGGCTACCGGTGCTTGAGCATTACCCACCTGCGCATGGGTAGCCGGGGTATACATCAGGCCGCACTCGGGTCTGGTCCGGCCCTCCAGGTCGACATTCTGCCGCGCCGTGCCCTTGGCGTGGAGTATCCGGCCGTTACCAGCTCCCGTATCCCGCTGAAACCGGTCGGCCTGCTCGGCACCGACGCAAGCTTCGACACGACGCGCGAGAATCTGGCCAACGCGGCCGTTCTACTGGCCCGGCTTGGCGAGGTCGAGATAGCCCTTCACCGGTTGCTTGAGGAGCAGCGTAAGGCCCAAAAACGGGTGAACGCGCTGAAATACAACATCATCCCTTTGTACCGCCGAACGATTCACTTTATCCAGTCCGCGTTGGAGGAAGAGGAACGCAACACTCTATTCCAGGTCAAGCTCCTGCGGCAGCGGGCCGAAATCTAGTTCCCCCCGCCCCATCGCGGATCCCACGCCGGTCGTATATCCCGTACTAGGCCGTCTTGCTCCTAACCGACGCCCCCTCGCCAGCCCTACAGGCTATTGATCAAATCCTTGTACTGTTCGGAAATCCTTCTCCAGGTGTAATCGCTACTTGCAATCTCCTTCATACGCCGCCTGTTTCGCTCCATGTCCTCCGTAGACAAAGAAGCCAATAAGCCTCGCAGCGACGCAGCATCCTGAAAGAATGCCGCCTGATCCTTTGTCGTCTCCCGGTTCGTCGGGACGTCGTACGAAACTATCGCATTCCCCAAGTTCATCGCTTCAACCAGAGAAGGAGCCGTTCCGCAACGCGAATGGGAATGCACGTACACATACGCATTCCCCCGAACATAGTCCAACTCATCCTTGTCGTAAATTGCATCGAGCAAGATCATGTTCGGGTGCCCCGAGTACTTCTCCTTGAGCTCCCTGCCATACCCGGATACCTCCCAGTTGGAGACCAAAACAATCTTGTAATCGTTAAACGATTCGAACGCCTCCAATACGAGATGGATGTTGTTATCAATTTGAGCCCGGGAAACGCTGACCGCATACCTATTCTTCACAAATGGATATTTTTCGGAGAAGCGCGGGTCATCCGGCGCGATCCTCTGGACATGATCCCCCCCATAGCGGATAACCACCGAATCCGCGCCAAAATTATCCTTCAAACTCTGTTGATACAACCGGTTGTCCGCAATGTTCACGTCGGCGAACTTGGCGGCCACTCGATGGTTGAATTTCGCCCACATCCTCTGCAACCCATTGAGCTTCTCCCTTTCCCATTCATTAAGCCCGCCATGATTGACAACGACTTTCCTTCCCGCGAGGTACTTTACGGGCGTGATGAACCCCGATCCGACCGGGCTCAAATAGAGAATAACATCGGTATGCAACAGCGCATCGAAAAAGGTCAGCACATCATAAAAAATGCCGGTGAACCCATTTGCTTCCAGCTTCAGGTACTTCAATTTCGCACCGAAATAACTCGGATCACGCACCGGATATTTATGCGCGTTGCAGTAGACGGTTATGTCAAACTCGGAGCCAAGATACTGGCAAAGAAAATCAGCAAGCGTTTCAAACCCGCCATACTTCGCCGGAACGCCGTGCGTTCCCACGATATGCACTTTCGTTTTCAAACTCGCACCTTTTCAGAAAGCACAAACTTCTTCGAAACCCGGCTACCCACACGCTGGAACAGGCCCCGAAGCACCCGACTTCACGCGGGTTTTTGAGCCAAAAAGTGAACGCGTTCCCTGACGAACGCATTGCGGGGCGCGAACGCCCCGCACATTCCGAATCCCCGAGAGCATCCCAACCTCAATCCAGATAACCTTGGTAGTATTCCTCGATATACTCCTTCAACGACACCCGCCAATCCCGCATTTCATGGATGCCGCGCAACTGAAGCTTCTTCGTAATCAAACGCTCCGACGCCGGGCGCTCCGCGAAGTACACGTCTTTGAAATAGTCGGAGTCGACAGGGGTAATCTGCACCTTGTCGGCAAGGCCCAGCACGTCGATCAGCTCTCGCGCGACTTCCAAACGGCTCGTCTGCCCGCCACAAACACAGTTATAGAGTCCCCAGTATTCCTTGTCGATCAACTCGCCAACCGTCTTCGCAAAATCGTGCGTATAGGTCGGCGTGCCGTCCTTGTCATTTACAATAAACAGCTCCTTCTTTCCGTCCTTGAGTTGCTTCATCAGCTTTTGAATGAACTTCTTGTCCTTGCGCGGACCAGATCCCATCATCCAACCCGCACGACAAACCAGGTAACGCGCCGCGTTCTCTACCACGAAGCGCTCACCCATATACTTCGAACGCGCATAAACACCTAGAGGGTTCGGTAAATCCCAATCGTCGTACAGATCCTTCTTCCCGTCAAAAATGCCCGCGGTGCTGATGTAAAGAAGCGGGATCTCCAGCTTGTTCGCCAGGTATACCGCGTTCTCCACCGCCAGCGTATTCGTCATATAGGTATCGTCAGCATTTTCCTCGCAGAACTCCAGATCCGTGTAGGCCCCGAGGTGGAAGAGGTAGTCGGGCGCAAACTCCTCCACATCTTTTCTGTACGCCTCCAGATCACGAAAATCCAGAAAAGACAGCCAATCTTCATTGACATCTTTATCGGTACACTTCAATTCATAAGAATTCCTGAATTGAGCATGGAACGCTTCGCCCAGCATTCCACCGCAACCCGCGATGTACATCTTCTTCATAGCTTCACCTCGACGTTAACCTAAGCAATTTGGACAATGTCGCCCGGACCAAAAAGAGCCGATTACGCACGCTCGCAAATTTCTACGGCTCGACGGAATCGGGAGCCCGGAGCGATCCCGTCCGCCCCCGTTTAAAAAATCGCTATAGAATGAACCAACTCCCGGAGAAATGCAAACCGAACTCGTGAATATGTGAGGAACGGCGCATGTTGCTTGCCACTCACCGACTTCCGTAGGTTGCTAGCACGGTGGAAAGGTCAATACAGATAGCTGTCGACATGATTATGCGCCGGCTACAGGAAACACTTCTCAAGGGCTTACGTCCATTGAACTCGCCGGGACATGCTTGGCCCGGACGGGAAACGCAATAGATCAGCGTTTCCTATGACGCTTTGTAGATATTTTCCAGTGCATCGTAGTATCTATCGGACGAAAACCTTTCCTGCGCGGCTTCCGCGATTTCCTGATGCTGCCAAGAAGTTATTGCCATCATCTCCGCAATGCGTTTGCCTAGATCCTCGACGTCGCCCGGCTTGAACAGGCGTCCGTTTTCCGGACAAATCAACTCGGGAATACCCCCGATATCAGCCCCCAAAACCGGCGTACCCATTCCCAGAGATTCAATTACCGACAGAGGATTGTTCTCGTACCACTCCGAGGGAATGACCATGAACCTAGCACCACCAAGGAGCCTTTTTATCGTTTCCCATGCTTGGTGGCCGAGAAACTCGATACTTGCCGACGAATAGGTCTGAGTCAGCGAGTCCTTCATTGGACCGTCGCCTACGATCTTCAGCCTAAAGCCATCAACCATTCGGGCGGCTTTCAGCAATGTCTCCACGCCTTTCTCCTTGGAAAGGCGCCCCAGATAGACCGCATAATCCGCCTTCTCCGTTACTGGATCGAACTTCGACTTATCGGCAAAGTTATAGACATGAATGATCCGGTCTTTGTCGAATCCGGCTTCTATCATCTTGTTCCTTAGGAATCTCGAAGGAGATATAAAACGTGTAGTAAACTTCTCCAGTCGCTCCCTCGACCATGTGGAAGCCTCCAGGTAGCCAATGATGCTGCCGGGTAGACTACCTTTAACGCACCTGTTCTTGACAACACTCTTTCTGTCTGTCAGGCAATCCTCACATACGTTGCCGTTCCTCAAAAAGGTATAAGACGGACAGATCAACTTGTAGTCGTGGAGCGTCCAGAAGACCGGGATGTCACGTTTCCATGCCTCTTCTCCGATCACCGGCGAGAGTTGCGAGTGGACATTCTGCAGGTGAACGATCTGCGGCTCGAAGTCGTCGAGCAGCTTATTCCATTTTAGTTTGACCTCGCGCGAATACACTGGGCGGAGCACGGCCTCCTTGGCCCGACCGAGGTCAAACGACGTAAAGTCGACGCTTGAAGGCCAATAGTCGGAGTACTGGGACGGCAGATTCTCGGGATACTGCATGCTAAAAACAGCAACCTCGTGACCGTGCGCCTCCAGCAGGTTCTTTAATTCGATCGTATGGATACAATCACCACCCCTGGGGTAGAAGAACTTATTGGCTAAAAGAATCTTCATATTTTTGCGGGGATACAAATTTTGCTTGCGTAGCGATCGGCTAGATCCTGGGAAACGCTGATATACGGCGTTTTTCGTCCGCTGCAAGAATGGCCCGAGCCGACTAGGCGCCAGAATGGAAATTGATCAGCACCTCCCTAGCGGCGCAGTCACATTCAGCCACGCGGTAATTCCTTGGAATCGCGGATCTATGGCGGGTTACGTGCGGTGCCACGGGTAACAACTCTTTAAACACGTCTCGAAAGGTTTCTAGGCGGTTGCGACCTTTCTGTAGTTTCCCCAATGGGCGCCCCGGAACCCGTCTTTCCCACGAACCTGGAGGAGAGTAGGTGCTCATCCCAATGCCGGATGCCGAAACCGCGGTCGCTCCGAATGCCGCGTAGCCGGCTCGCGAAGGGCTGTTGGAGCGCTGGGCCGGTTGAGAGCTTAGGCATTATCCCGGATTGTGACGACGTCCGACGGACAGGCAGTGGCTAACTCGCGCCAAGCGGTCTAGAACGCTCAACTGCCCCCCAGGGAATCCATTGAAAGGGCGTAGACCGGCTCGACCTGGAAGGTTTCCGGGGCACCGGGATTCAGGGTGACCCGGACCCCGCCGATGACCGGCGAACCCGGTACCTCGACGCGTTCGAAGCGCTCGTACGGGACACCGATCTCTGGGTCGATTAGCGGCCGGTCATGGCGGAATCGGTGACCGTCGCCGTGGATCGCCAGAACGCGGCCCGGAAATGCGGCCATCAATTCCAACAAGTCACGACGGAGTGGCCGATACCCCTTTTGCGGATTCGGTCGCTCGAACTGCGGATCGGCGTGGAAGAGCAACACCAGCGCGCGGGCACCGCGCTCACGCGCTTCCGTGATCAGCCGTTGCAAGAGCTCGTGGTTGGCCTGCTCGCGCCGCTCGACTTCCGACGCGGCTACCGCGTCGGCGCCCCGCAACCCGTTGTTGCTGCCGACAACGTGCAGGGACGCGACCATCAAACCTTCGAGCGCGAAATAGTGGATCTCCGGGTGCGTTGAGTCCACGCGCACAGGGCTCATCCCGCTCAACCGCAAGACCGTCGGATCGTCGAAGAAAATCTCCCGAACACGCCTGAGCCGTACCAAAGGGTCCATCCCTCCGGCCGTCGACCGATGGCAATCGGTCCATTCGTTGTCGCCCGGGGTATAGACCACGGGCACCGGCTGAGCTCGGAACAGGGCCGCGATCCCGTTCAGCTGGGCATCGGTGCAGCGCCCGCTGCCCGATTTGATGTCTCCGACATGGACGATGAAGCGCAACGGATGTCGGAGCGCCTCGGCCCGAAGCATCTCGCCGAGGACGTCCTGCTCTGATTCCCAATACGGGAGATCGCCGACGGCAAAGAAGCGCAGAGGTTCGGCGAGGGCGCCGAGACATACAGTTCCCCAAAGTAGCAGGACCAGCATCGGTCTCTGGACAGCAGCAGGCCTCATTGACTCCGGGTCGCGGTGACGGCAGCGGATACGGCTGGGTACCATGATGGCGCGGACCTCGCCGCATGGGCAAGCTCGCGCAATAGCGGGTGTCGACGACGCAACCCGGTTAATATGGCGCGATGATCGACATCGACCCGACGCCCTATGCCGACCTCAGCCCGGATCGGGTGCTCGACGCCATCGAGAGTGCCGGGCTCCCGACCGATGGCCGGCAGCTGGCGTTGAACAGCTACGAGAACCGCGTATACCAGATCGGCATCGACGAGGCGGAGCCGGTAATCGCCAAGTTCTACCGGCCGGGCCGCTGGAGCGACGCGGCGATCCTCGAAGAGCACGCGTTCACGCGGCTGCTCGCCGGGCGCGAGATCCCGGCCGTCGCGCCGATGCTGATCCACGGACGTACATTGCACGAGCACGGCGGCTACCGGTTCTCGCTGAGCCCCCGCCGCGGCGGCCGCACCCCCGAGCTGGATATTCCGGACGTGCTCGAGTGGATCGGCCGCTTCATCGGTCGCATCCACGCGATCGGCGCGCTCGAGCCCTTCCGCGCGCGCCCGACACTGGACATCCCGAGCTTCGGAACCGCCCCCCGCGACTACCTGCTCGCAAGCGGCTGGATCCCCGCGGACCTGCTCCCTGCCTACGAAAGCGTCGTCGATCAGGCCCTGACCGGCGTTCATGCCTGTTACGCCCGCGCCGGGTCTATCGTGCTGATTCGCCTCCATGGCGACTGTCATCGCGGCAACCTGCTTTGGACCGACGCCGGACCCCATTTCGTCGATTTCGACGACGCCCGCATGGGACCGGCGGTGCAAGACCTGTGGATGCTCCTGTCCGGGGACCGTTCGGAGATGAGCCGGCAGCTCGGGGACGTCCTGGCGGGCTATGAGGACTTCCGGGAGTTCGATCTGCGCGAGCTGCATCTGATCGAGGCGCTGCGCACCCTGCGGCTGATCCACTACGCGGCCTGGCTCGCGCGCCGCTGGAAAGATCCCGCCTTTCCGGCGGCCTTTCCCTGGTTCGGCACCCAGCACTACTGGCAAGACCATATCCTCCACTTGCGCGAGCAGGTTGCGGCGATGGAAGAAGGTCCCCTGTGGATGGCCTGAGCCCGGCAGCTTCGCTTGCCGCGACCGGCCGGCGGGATCGATTGCTGGCCAGGTCCTTTGGCTGAGCTGTAGCGCCCATGCACGTCGATGCCTGCCCCTGCGGCTCCGGCGGCTTCTATGCCGATTGCTGTGGCCGGTTCATCGACGGCGCCGAGCTTCCGCGAACGGCCGAGGAGCTGATGCGCTCCCGCTATAGCGCCTATGCGCAGGGGGAGACGGGCTATCTGGTAGCCACCTGGCACCCGACGACGCGGCCCGCCAACTTGGATCTCGCGGAACCCGTGACCTGGCTGGGGCTGCGAATCGTCGCCCGAGAGGCCGGCGGCGCCGAGGACGCCACTGGCGCGGTGGAGTTCGTCGCCCGTTACAAGATCGGCGGCAGGGCCCACCGGCTCCATGAACGCAGCCGCTTCAGCCGTCAGGGCGGGCGCTGGGTCTACATCGGCGCCGAACCCTCGCCGCCGGTCAACGACCAGTCGCCCACGGAGGATACCTAAGCCCCAATGCCCGGCGAGCACCCGCGCATGTCCGCCGTCCTTGCCCTGATCGCGTGGATCGGCGCCGCACTGGTCCTGTTGAACCTGCTGTTCTGGGTCCTGCAGCCGGGGATGGTCTTCTACCCGACGCGACCGCTGGACGCGACCCCGGCCGACTGGGGTTTGCCCTTCGAGGACCTGTCCCTGACCTCCGCGGACGGCGAGGCCCTGCACGGCTGGTTCGTCCCGAGCCCCGGCGCGGCGAAAACGCTGCTCTTCCTGCACGGAAACGCCGGCAACGTCAGTCACCGGGGCGCGTCCGTTGAGATCTTCCACCGGCTGGGGCTAAACGTCCTGATCATCGACTACCGGGGCTACGGTAGGAGCAGCGGCACGCCGAGCGAGGACGGTGTTTATCTGGACGCGCGGGCTGCCTGGGACTACCTCGTCACGGAGAGGAAGATCGCTCCCCAAGACATCCTTATCTTCGGCCGTTCGCTCGGAGGTGCGATTGCGGTCGACCTGGCCGCGCGGGTGCCGGCGGGCGGCTTGATCCTGGAGTCGACCTTCAGCTCGGCCGGCGACGTCGCGCGGCACCTCTATCCCCTCTTGTCCCGTCTGGTCAGACTACGGATGCCGTTCGACTCGGAGCGGAAGATCGGCGGGGTGTCCGCCCCGCTGCTGATGCTGCACAGTCCGCGGGACGAGATCATCCCCTACGCGCTCGGCCGCCGGCTGTTCGACGCGGCGCCGGAACCGAAGCGGTTCGCGGACCTCATCGGAGGCCACAACGACGGCTTTTTGCTGTCTCAGCCGGCGTACGAGCAGACCCTCGCCGAGTTTCTGGCGGGGCTGCCCGCACTCCGCGAAAGGCCCCCGAGCACCGGCGACAGCGGATGACGATACCCCGCCAAACCGGGTAAAGTTCCGATCCCTTATCCTACGAGGAACGACCTCTATGACGGACAGAGACAGGCGCCCCCTTTCGGAAGAAATCAGCGTCGCCGGGGCGGAGCTGGTCGAGAAGGTCAAGGAGCTGATCCGGGAGGGCAACGTAACCCGGGTGATCGTGCGCCGCCCCACCGGCGAGGCATTGGTCGAGATCCCGCTCACGGCCGGCATCGGGATTGCCGGGCTGTTGACCCTGATGACCCCGGTGCTCGCCGCGCTCGGGGCCATGGCCGCCCTGATCGCCGACTTCCGGGTGCAGATCGAGCGCGAGCCGAAGCGGTCCGACGACGCGATCGCCGAGCTTCCGCGCGACGCCAGCGAGAACGGCGATTGACCGGGATCTTCGATGGGCCGGCCCCTGTTGTTCTCGATTGTCGAGTCGCCGGGTCATCCCAACCTCTCGGCCCTTTACCGGAGGCTCGGCATCGAGGAGATCCGGCTAGCCTCCCAGCGCAAGGCCGTGCAGGCGCTGAAACGCCAGCGACCGGATATCGTCGTCGCCGAGTTCTTCTACGGCTTCGGCAACAACTACGCCGGCGCGAACCTGGGCAACCTCGATGTCTTCCTCGCCAGCCTGCAGAAGTACGCGCCCCACGCACGGGTCATCGTGCTGGTCGCCAAGGACCAGCGCCAACATGTCGACCGGCTCGCCGAGCGGTTCCCGGTTCACGCGGTTCTGGTCCAGCCGGTGCGGGAGTCGGATGTGGCCGAGGTCATGGCGGCGCTCCATGAGACCAACTTCACCTCCTATCCCCTCACCCCATCCCTCTCCCGTGGGGAGAGGGGGACATAGAGCGCCTTCGGCGCGCAGATTCAGACCGAATCGATCGATCCACGTCGTCCTATTGAGAAACCCAAATGAAAGAAGTCAAGCAAACCGCCGAGTACAGCATCCTGCAGAAGAAGTCCGGCCGCTATGCGGTCAGGGGCAAGGACAAGAAATGGGTCAACGGCGATGAAAAGGCCCAGATCCTGCTCGCGGAGCAGTTGATCAAGCCCCCGATGTCGAAGGCCCCGGTCGCGGAGCCCGAGCCGGAAGCCGCCGCCGAAGTGGCTGCCGAGGGCGACGCGCCCGCTGCCTGAAGGCGAAACTGGCGCACTCGGCACTGGGCCCTGGTGCTCGACCCACGCGCGCAGGCCTCCAACGGCACCCACCCCCCAGCCTCGCTCCGATTCCACCCTCTCCCCGCGGGAGAGGGACCGGGTGAGGGGCGATGCTGACCTTGCTGCGAGACTCGACGCCGCTCCCGGTGGACGCGGTGCTCCCGTCGCTGCGAGCGGCGCTCGCGACCGGCCACGCCGTGCTCACGGCGCCGCCGGGCTCTGGCAAGACCACGCGGGTCCCGCCGCTGCTGCTCGACGAGCCCTGGCTCGCGGGCGGTACGATCCTGATGCTCGAGCCGCGGCGACCGGCCGCCCGGATGGCGGCCGCCCGAATGGCCGACCTGCTCGGCGAGGCAGTCGGCGAGCGCGTCGGCTATCAGGTCCGCTTCGAGCGCCGGATCGGGCCAAGGACCCGGATCCAGGTGCTGACCGAGGGCATCCTGACCCGCCGGCTCCAGGGCGACCCCGGGCTCGATGGGGTCGGGCTCCTGATCTTCGACGAGTTTCATGAGCGCAGCCTGCAGGCCGATCTCGGGCTTGCGCTCGCGCTTGACGTCGCCGGCAGCCTGCGCCCGGACCTGCGGATCCTGATCATGTCGGCGACGCTCGATGCCGCGGCGGCGGCCGCGCTGCTGGGCGATGCTCCGGTGATCGAGGCCGAGGGCCGCCCCTACCCGGTGGACATCCGTTACGCGGAGACCGCTCGGTCGCGCGAACCGGCCGCCGACACGGCGCGCGCGGTGCGCCAGGCACTCGCGGAGCGAGACGGCGACCTGCTGGTGTTCCTGCCCGGTGCCGGCGAGATCGAGCGGGTCCGCCGGATGCTGGCCGCGGGGCTTGCGGACGCGATCGAGATCCTGCCGCTGCACGGGTCCATGAGCCTCGCCGATCAGCAGCGGGCGCTCCTGCCGAGCCCCGGCGGTCCGCGTCGCGTCATTCTCGCCACCGACATCGCCGAGACCAGCCTGACCATCGAGGGCGTGACGACCGTCATCGACTCCGGGCTCGCGCGTAAGCCCCGGTTCGACCCGGGGTCGGGCCTGACCCGGCTGATCACCGAGCAGGTCCCGCTCGCCTCGGCGGACCAGCGAGCCGGCCGCGCGGGGCGGCTCGGTCCCGGCAGCTGTTACCGGCTCTGGACGCGCGGACAGGAGGTCGGCCGTCCGGCACACCGCAGGCCGGAGATACTGGAGGCGGATCTGGCCCCGCTGGTGCTCGAGCTTCGGCTTTGGGGGATCGGCGAGCCGAATGCCTTGACTTGGCTGGACCCGCCGCCGGCGGCGAGCTGGGATCAGGCCGTGCGCCTGCTGGAGTCCTTGGGCGCGCTGGACTCGAATGGCGCGCTCACCGAGGTGGGCCGCCGGATCGCGGAGCTGCCGGTCCACCCGCGGCTCGGTCGAATGCTGGTTGCGGGCCAATTGACCGGTGCCGCTGGGCTGGCTGCGGACCTGGCGGCGCTCTTGTCCGAGCGCGACGGCTGGTCCGGGGGCCCGGACGAGCCGCGGCCTGCCGATCTGGGGCTGCGCCTCGCCGCGCTGGAGGCGTTGCGGCGGGGCCAGCCCGTCGCGCCCTTCCACCGCCATCGGCTGGCCGCGGTGGATCGCCTGAGCACGCGGCTGGAGCCCGTTCGCGGCAGGGATCGGGGGTCGGTCGAGCCGGGCGCGCTGCTCGCCGCCGCCTACCCCGACCGGATCGCCCGGCGCCGCGGCGGCCGCGACCGGCGCTACCTGCTGAGCGGCGGCGCCGGCGCGGAGCTGCCGCTGGACGATGCGCTCGCGGTCCACGACTACCTGGTCGCCGCGGATCTGGACGCCCGCGGCAGCGATGCCCGCATCCGGCTCGCGCTGCCGGTCAGCGAGCCGGCACTGCGCGAGGCGCTGGCGGGGCGGATCATCGGCGTCGAGTCGCTGACCTGGGACCCCGAGCTGGAGGCCGTGACCGCCCGCCGGGAGACCCGCCTCGGCGCCCTGGTGCTCGACAGCCGGCCCCTGCCCGTCTGCCCGTCCGAGGAGGTCACCGGGCTGTTACTGGATCAGATCGAGGATCAGGCCGAACGCGCCTTCGACAAGGCGTTGAGCTGGATCGCGGCGGCCCGGCAGCTTCAGGCGCGCGTCCTTCTGCTGCGGGGGTTGGAGCCGGAGGCCGGCTGGCCGGACCTGTCGGACGCCGCCCTGCGCAAGGACATCCGCCACTGGCTGGCACCCTGGCTTGCGGGCAAGCGCGGTCTCGCCGACGTGCGCGCCCTGCGCGTGGCCGACCTGCTGCGCGGGATGCTCGACTGGGGCCAGCGCCAGCGGCTCGACCTGATGGCCCCCGAGTCGCTCGCCACGCCGGCCGGCAACCGCCGGACGCTCGACTACAGCCTCGGGCCGGAGCCGGTGCTCGCCGCCCCGCTGCAGGAGCTCTTCGGCGCGCCCGAGACGCCGCGGGTCTGCGACGGCCGGGTCCCGGTCCTGCTGCACCTGCTCTCGCCCGCCGGGCGCCCGGTGCAGGTCACCCGGGACCTCGCGGGATTCTGGGAGCGCGGCTACGCGGAGGTCCGCAAGGAGCTCCGCGGCCGCTACCCGAAGCACCACTGGCCCGAGGACCCCAGGACCGCCGCTCCGGTGGCGGGGGGCATGTGCCGGCGACGATAGAGCACTTGCGCAACGGGGCGTTTCCCGCCGCTTGGCCCTTTGTGGGGATCACCTTGGCTACCTTCAGCCCACAAAGCTCGCCACGATGACCAGAGAGAGCCAGGACATCGCGCCCGCGAGCAGGTCGTCGAGCATGATCCCGAGCCCGCCGGGTACGCGCCGGTCCAGCCAGCCGATCGGCCAGGGCTTCCAGATGTCGAACAGCCGGAAGGCCGCGAACCCGGCCAGGATCCAGACCCAGCCGGCCGGCGCGGCCGTCATGGTCAGCAGGAAGCCGACGATCTCGTCCCAGACGATCGCCGACGGGTCCTTTGCCCCGATCTCGTCGGCGGTGCGGCCGCAGGCCCAGACGCCGAGCAGGAACAAGGCCCCGACCACACCCAGGTAGACCGTAACCGGCAGGTCGCTCAAGACCAGGTAGATCGGGACCGCGGCGAGCGTTCCGGCCGTACCCGGCGCGCGCGGCGCGAGTCCAGCGCCGAACCCGAAGGCGATCCAGTGATGTAGCCGGCGGCGGTCGAAACCCCTGGCCATTTCAGGTCGACTCTGGACCCGGGCCCGGCCGCCGTCCGGGAAAGTGGTCGTAGCCGGTCGCCGCGAGCGCGATGGGTGCGCCGTTGGCTCCGCGGCAGACCAGCCTCGCGCCGGCGACGATCCGGCCCACCTCCGTTACCGGACAGCCGGTCTGCCGAGCCAGCGCCGGCAGCTCGCCGGCAAGCGCCGCTGGCACGCAGAAGCAGAGCTCGTAGTCGTCGCCCGAGGCGAGCGGCAGTGACCAGTCGCCGTCAGGCTCGATCGCGCCGACCGGACCGCCGCCGACAGGGGCAGCGCCGTCAGATCGATCTCGGCGCCGACACCGCTCGCCGCGAGGATATGCCCGAGGTCGGCCGCCAGACCGTCCGAGACGTCGATCATCGCGGAGGCGACCCCACGCAGCGCGAGCCCCAGCGCGACCCGGGGCGTCGGGCGTTCGAGCCGCGCCCGCGCAACCGGGTCGACGGGCTCGCCCGATAGGATCCGGCGCAGCGCGAGCCCGGCGTCGCCGAGCGTGCCGCTGACGTACACCCGGTCCCCCGGCGCAGCGCCGGAGCGGCGGATCGCCCGGCCCGCCGGCACCAGTCCGTGCACCTGAACCGTCACGCTCAAGGGCCCGCGAGTGGTGTCGCCGCCCACCAGGCTTACGCCATGGGCCCCGGCCAGCGCCGCGAAGCCCCGGCTGAAGGCGGCGATCCATCCGGGGTCGTGATCCGGCAGGGTCAGGGCCAGCGTGGCCCAGGCCGGCTCCGCCCCCATCGCCGCCAGGTCGCTCAGGCCCACGGCCAGGGACTTGTGGCCCAGCGACTCCGGGTCGCAGTCGGGGAGGAAATGGGTCCCGGCGGCCAGGGTGTCGATGCTGATCGCGAGCTGCTGGCCGGCGGGCACTTCGAGCAGGGCGCAGTCGTCGCCGACGCCGAGGTCCACGTCGGTGCGCCGGGCACCGACGTCGGTGAAATAGTCGCGGATCAGGTCGAACTCGGACACGCGGGTCCCCGACGGCGCGATGCCTCAGTCATCGGCCGCCGAGGCGGCGGCATGGTGCCGAGCCACCTTGTCGAGCACGCCGTTGACGTAGCGATGCCCCTCGTGGGCGCCGAGCAGCTTGGTCAGCTCGATGGCCTCGTTGATGGCCACCCGGGCCGGGACGCTCGCCGAGTACAGGATCTCGTAGGCCCCCAGCCTCAGGATCGCCAGCTCCACCGGGTCGACCTGGGTCAGCGGCCGGTCGAGGACCCGATCGAGCGCCGCGTCGATCTCGGTCGAGCGCGCGGGCACGCCCTTCATCAGATCGTCGAACAGCTCGAGGTCGTACTTGAAGCGCAGGCTGGGGTTGGGCGGGGCATCGTCGTCGGCGCCGCCGAGCGAGCCGGCGAGGGCATCCAGCCACTCGGGGTCGTCCAGCAGGTGCTGCCGGATGATGGCGGGGTCCTCCCCGGTCAGCTGCCACTGATAGAGGGCCAGCGCGGCGTAGCGGCGCGCCTGGCTACGGGGGCTCACCACGTCAAGCGAGCTGCCGCAGCAGGTCGGCCATTTCGATCGCGGACATGGCCGCCTCGGCGCCCTTGTTGCCGGCCTTGGTGCCGGAACGTTCGATCGCCTGCTCGATGGTATCGACGGTCAGCACGCCGAACGCGACCGGAATGCCGTACTTGAGGCTCACCTGGGACATGCCCTTGACGCATTCGCCGGCGACATACTCGAAATGGGGCGTGCCGCCGCGGATCACGGCGCCCAGCGCGATGATGGCGTCGTAGCCGCCGTTGACGGCCACCCGCTCTATGGCGACCGGCATCTCGAAGGCGCCGGGCACACGCACGATGGTCAGGTTCGCGTCCTCGGCGCCGTGACGCCTCAGGGTGTCGATCGCGCCCTTCTCCAGGCTCTCCACGACGAAGCTGTTCCAGCGGGACACCACCAGACAGAAACGGGCATTGTCGGCGCGCAGCGCGCCCTCGACGGTCTTGATGCTCATGGTCGGTGTCTCCCGATAATGGGTATGCGTTCAAGCACAGTTAATCATTAATTATCAGTTACTAACTGCACGTTTCTAAGAATATTCACTGGCCCGGAAGTCAATTCCCGCCGGTGTACTCGACCACCTCGAGGTCGAATCCGGAGATGCCGTGCATGGCCTTCGGCGCGCTCATGACCCGCATCTTGCGGACGCCGAGGTCGGAAAGGATCTGGGCGCCGATGCCGTAGGTGCGCAGCTCGCTGCGTTCAGGCTTGCGACGCGGCGGCACCGGGTCGCCCTCGCCGTGGAGTTGGAAGTCCTTGAGCCGCGCGAGCACGTCCGCCGAGCTGTCGCGGTTCCTCAGCACGACGATCACCCCCTCCCCGGCCTCGCTGATCTGGTGCATCACGTCCTGCAGCGGCCAGCCGCAGGCATTGTGACGGGTGCCGAACAGGTCGCAGAGGGTATTCTGCAGGTGCACGCGCACCAGAATCGGACGCTCCGGGCTGATCTCGCCCAGCGTGAGCGCGAGATGGATCTCGTTGTCGATGCTGTCCCGGTAGGCGACCAGACGGAAGCCGCCGTAGGCCGTGTCCAGCTCGCACTCGCATTCCCTGAGCACGGCCTTTTCGTGCCGGACCCGGTAGTGGATCAGGTCCGCGATGGTCCCGATCTTCAGCCCGTGGGCCTGGGCGAACGCCTCCAGGTCCGGGCGCCGGGCCATGGTTCCGTCCTCGTTCAGGATCTCGACGATTGCCGCGGCCGGGCTGAATCCGGCGAGCCTGGCCAGGTCGCAGCCCGCCTCGGTATGGCCCGCGCGCACCAGCACCCCGCCGGGTTGGGCCATGATCGGGAACACGTGCCCCGGCTGGACCAGGTCGCCGGGGCGCGCCTCGGGGGCGACCGCGGCCATAATCGTGGTCGCCCGGTCGGCGGCCGAGATGCCGGTGGTCACCCCGGCCGAGGCCTCGATAGAGACCGTGAACGCGGTCCCCAGCGGGGCCTGGTTGTCGTTGACCATCAGCGGCAGGCGCAGCTGCTCGCAGCGCTCGCGGGTCAGGGTCAGGCAGATCAGCCCGCGCCCGAACCGGGCCATGAAGTTGACGGCCTCGGGCGTGACGCAGTCGGCCGGCAGGAGCAGGTCGCCCTCGTTCTCGCGGTCCTCGTCGTCCATGATGATGACCATCCGGCCCTGACGCAGGTCTTCGATGATCTCTTCGGTCGAGTTGAGGTCCATGGGCGCGAGATAGGTCGGACGGGTCGGTCTAAGGTAGCCGGGTAGGCTAGCAGCTTATGGGCCGTGCCGTCACCCTTGGCCAGGACCCTGTTTCAGGTAACCGTGCTCGGCCAGCCGCTCGAGTGTGAGCCCGCCGGTTCCGGTCTCCGCCGCCCGTTCGCCGAGCAGAAGCCGTTCCAGATACCGGGCAATCAGGTCCACTTCAAGATTCACCCGCGTCCCGACGCGATAGCCCGAGGTGACCGTCTCGTCCAGCGTATGCGGAACGATGTTCAGCTCGAAGACCGCTCCCGCGACCCGGTTCACGGTCAGGCTGGTGCCGTCGACGCAGATAGACCCCTTGTGCGCGATATAGCGGGCCAGCTCCGCCGGGGCCTGGATGCTGAGGCGCCAGGAACGAGCGTCCTCATGGATCTCGGTGACGGTACCGACGCCATCGACATGGCCGCTCACCAGATGCCCGCCGAGCGGCGTGGCGAGCGTGAGCGCCTTCTCCAGATTCACCGGGCTGCCCGGCCGGAGATCGCCGAGGGTGGTCAGGGACAGGGTCTCGCGGGAGACATCGGCCGCAAACTCGGCGCTGCCGAGGGCCACGGCCGTCAGGCAGACCCCGTTCACGGCGATGCTGTCGCCGATCGCGACCCCGCCCATCGGCAGCTTGCCGGTCCCGATCCTGAGCCTGACATCACCGCCGCGGGGCTCCAGGCTTCTGATCTCGCCGATCGACTGAATAATACCGGTAAACATAGCCCTACAGCCTGTTCCTAGATTTCATTGTGATAATTTTCCGCAACGGCCCAGGTCGTTTGCCGCCGCTCTACCGCGGCGCGGGCCTCAACCGTAGGCGCAGGTCTGGGCCGACCCGCCGGACCTCGTCCAGGATCAGCGGTACCCGGTGCTCCATGCGCTCCAGCAACGGCAACCGGAACAGCCCCCGGGCGCCGTCGCCCATCAGGTGCGGGGCGAGATAGACCACCAGCTCGTCGATCAGGCCGCCGGTCAGGGCCGACCCGGCCAGCGTCGGGCCGGACTCGAGCAGCACCTCGTTGATTTCTTCCGCGGCGAGCCAGCGCATCAGCGGCTCGAGCCCGACCCGCCCGTGCTCGTCGGGCAGTACGCGAACCTCGGCGCCGGCCGCCCGGAGCTCGGCCTCCCGTGTCGGCGAGGCGCGGGTACAGCCGATCAGGGTGCGCCCCTCCAGACCGAGCAGCCGGGCGTCCGGGGGGGTGCGCAACGCGCTGTCTAGGATCACCCGGACCGGCTGTCGGACGGGTTGCCCCGGCTCCAGGCCCGGGAGGTCGGCCGTCGACAGACGCACGTTCAGCGACGGGTCGTCCGCCAGCACGGTCACAACCCCGGTGACGATCGCGGAGCTCCGCGCGCGCAGCCGATGGACGTCGCGCCGCGACGCCTCGGAGCTGATCCAGCGGCTCTCGCCGCTCGCCATCGCGGTGCGCCCGTCCAGGCTCGCCGCGAGCTTGCAGCGCACATACGGAAGCCCACGCTCCATGCGCTTGATGAAGCCGGGGTTCAGCCCTCGCGCTTGTTCCTCGAGCAGGCCGGATCGGGTTTCGACGCCGGCCTCGCGCAGCGCGGCGAGCCCCTTCCCCGCCACCAGCGGGTTGGGGTCCACCATGGCGCAGACCACCCGAGCGACCCCGGCCTCGATCAGCGCTTGAGTGCACGGCGGGGTACGACCCTGATGGCAGCAGGGCTCCAGCGTCACGAAGGCGGTCGCCCCCCTTGCACGGTCGCCCGCGGCCGCCAGCGCCAGACGCTCCGCGTGGGGCTCCCCGGCCCGCCGGTGCCAGGCCTCGCCGACCATGGCGCCGTCACGCACCAGGACGCAGCCAACGCGGGGATTGGGGTCGGTGCTGTAGAGCCCGCGTTCGGCTAGCCGGATCGCCCGGGCCATCTGGCGATGCTCGAAACCCTTCATCAGGGCTTCGGCTCCAGCTCCTCGAGCAGGTCGAGCTGCTGGCGCTTGACCTCCGGCGTCGGCTGGCGCTTCAGGCGGTCGATCTCCTCGCGGAAGGCATCGACGTCCTCGAACTTACGGTATACCGACGCGAACCGCACATAGGCCACCTGGTCGAGCTGTCTCAGCTCGTCCATCACCAGGTCGCCCAGCCTTCGGGACGGCACCTCACCCTCGCCGCCCGACATCAACCGGCGCTGGATGCGCGCGATCGCCGTATCGACCAGTTCGGTGCTCACCGGACGCTTCTCCAGCGCCCGCATGATCCCCGATCGCAGCTTGCGCCCGTCGAACGGCACCCGGCTGCCGTCGCGCTTGACGATGCGCGGCAGATTGAGCTCGGCGCCCTCGTAGGTCGTGAAACGCTCCTTGCAGACGACGCACCGGCGGCGACGCCGCACCTGGTCGCCCTCGCCGGAGAGTCGCGAGTCCACCACCTTGGTGTCCTGGGCGCCGCAGAACGGGCAACGCACGGTTTACGGCTCCCGCCAGTCCTCGCCCCGGATCAGCGCTCGTAGACGGGGTAGCGCCGGCAAAGATCGAGCACCCGAGCACGGACCTCGCCGGCGACACCGGAATCGCCCCGGGCGTCGATCAGGTCGCACATCCAGCCGGCCAGATCCCGAGCCTCGTCGCTCCCAACTCCACGCGTGGTGATCGCCGGCGTTCCGACGCGAATGCCGCTGGTCACGAACGGCGACTGCGGGTCGTCGGGCACCGCATTCTTGTTGACGGTGATATTCGCGGACCCGAGCCAGGCATCCACGTCTTTCCCCGTAAGGCCCTGGTCGATGAAGCTCACCAGGAAGAGATGATCGTCGGTCCCGCCGGAGACCACGTCGTAGCCCCGCGCCATGAATACCTCGGCCATGGTCCGGGCGTTCAGCAGGACCTGCTGCTGGTAGGTCTTGAACTCCGGCTCCATGGCCTCCTTGAAGGCCACGGCCTTGGCGGCGATCACATGCATCAGGGGTCCGCCCTGGATGCCGGGAAAGACCAGCGAGTTGAACTTCTTCTCGAGCTCCGGGTTAGACTTGGCCAGGATCAAGCCGCCCCTGGGGCCGCGCAGCGTCTTGTGGGTCGTCGTCGTGGTCACGTCGGCGATCCGGACCGGGCTCGGGTACAGCCCGGCAGCGATCAGGCCCGCCACATGGGCCATGTCGACCAGCAGGTAGGCCCCGACCTCGCCGGCGATGTCCGCGAAACGCTGCCAGTCGACGACCCGCGAATAGGCCGAGAAGCCCGCGATGACCATCCGCGGCTTGTGCTCTCGGGCCAGCCGCTCGACCTGGCCGTAGTCGATCTCGCCGGTTCGGGTGTCCAGGCCGTACTGCACCGCATGGTAGATCTTGCCGGAGAAATTGGGCTTGGCCCCGTGGGTCAGGTGCCCGCCATGGGCCAGGCTCATGCCCAGGACCGTATCCCCGGGCTCGCACAGGGCCATGAACACGGCGGCGTTCGCCTGCGAGCCCGAGTGGGGCTGCACATTCGCGTAGTCGGCGCCGAACAGCTGCTTTGCCCGGTCGATCGCCAACTGCTCGGCGATGTCGACATACTCGCATCCGCCGTAATAGCGCTTCCCCGGGTAACCCTCCGCATACTTGTTGGTCATCACCCCGCCCTGGGCCTCGAGAACGCGCGGGCTGGCGTAGTTCTCGGAGGCGATCAGCTCGATGTGCTCCTCCTGACGGCGCTCCTCGTTCCGGATCGCGTCCCAGAGCTCCGGGTCGTAATCGCGAATCTGCATGCGGTTGTGAAACATGGTCGTTCCCGGGATGTTACAAGATGTTGTAGCTTAAAAGTTTTCGTCGTCGGAGTCGCGAACCGCGCTACGGGGGGCCGGGTCCGGCGGTCGGCTGGATCCGGCGTTGATCAGGTCGTCGAGACGGCCAAGAAGCTCGATGGTTCCCCGCGTCGGCCAAGGGCAGCCCGCCAGCGACTCCTCCGCCATGGGCCGGATCGCGCTATGAGCCGGCCACCGCCCGCACTCCTCGCCGAGCGCGGTCAGCCTCGGGACCAGCACCCACTGGAGCCACTGGGTGAAGACCAGCGTGTCGCAGCAGAAGGGCAGAGGGCTCCCCAGCGCGTCGGCTGGAGGGGGCTGCCTTTCCCAGACGCCCTGGCGGCAGAGCTCCTCGGCAAGCTCGCGGAGCAGGGCCTGCATCGATGAGGCCTCGCTTGAACCTGGGTCCATGGTGCTCATGCGGCGGTGATCCGAGGCGGACTTGCGGGCACCTGTCACGGGGATCCAGTCTATCAGGGCATGCGGGTTGCTTCGAGACGCCAGGGGCTCGCCGCTCGTATAGAATGCGATCCTCTCCCATCAGGAAAACGCCGATTTTTGCGTTTCCCGTCCTGGCCAGGGACGGCGCGGGCTGATCAAGAGCCAGGATGGCAGTTGATCAGCGTCTCCTCAGACATCAGTGCCGGGTGCGTCAGCGTACCCGCAAGCATTCCGGATCCTCGGCATGAGCAAGACCGCCCACAACGTCGACCACGCGGAGATCAGCAAGTTCGAGGCGCTCGCCGCCCGCTGGTGGGACCCCGACAGCGAGTTCAAACCCCTGCACGACATAAACCCGCTGCGGCTGGACTATGTCGATCGAGCCGTCGGCCTCGCCGGCAAGGACGTGCTCGACGTCGGCTGCGGCGGCGGCATCCTGGCCGAGAGCATGGCCGTCCGCGGAGCGCGCGTAACCGGCATCGACATGGGCGAGATGCCGTTGCGGGTCGCCGAATTGCACACGCTGGAGACCGGGGTGGAGGTCCAGTACCGGCGCGTCCCCGTCGAAACCCTGGCCGCCGAACGGCCGGAGTCCTTCGACGCGGTCACCTGCATGGAGATGCTCGAGCACGTCCCGCATCCGGGCTCGGTCGTGGATGCCTGCGCGCGGCTCGTGCGCCCCGGGGGGCGGGTCTTTTTCTCGACGCTGAACCGCAACCCGAAGTCCTATCTGCTGGCGATCGTCGGGGCCGAGTATGTGCTCGGGATGCTCCCGCGCGGCACCCACGACTACGCCCGATTCATCCGGCCCGCCGAGCTGGACCGCTGGATCCGTGCCTCGGGACTTCGCACCACGGATATCATGGGGATGACCTACAATCCGCTGACCCGGGCCTATCGTCTGAACCCGCGGGACGTGGACGTAAACTACATCGTCGCCTGTACCCGCGATGCCGACGCCTGAAGCCGCCAAGACGTCGACGCTCGGATGCCCGATTCGGCGTCCGGCGCGGCGCGTGCGGTGAACCCCCGAGCCGACTTGCCTGAAGCGGCAGCCGATGCACCAGGAGTGGCAATTCCCGAACCCGGCCACGGCGCCCGGCGCATCGAGCTACTACAGCATCCGTTTCGCGCCGCCCTCCCTTCGCGCGGGACTTGCCGCGCTGCACGGTTGGCGCCACCAGGTGCGTTCGGTGATTGGGGGCGTCTCCGACCCCGGGGTGGCAACCGCGAAGCTGGGTTGGTGGCGTGATGAGCTCGGCCTTGCCTACCGGGGAGGCGGGACTCATCCGCTGAGCCACGCGCTCGCCCCCGTCATCGCGCGCCACGCCCTGCCACCGAAGCCGTTCCTCGATATGGCCTGGAGCAGCGAGGCCGCCGCGCTGCAGCGGTGGCCGCCGGACATGGAGACCCTTGAGGTCTGCGCCGAGCAGGATATGGGGGCCCTCTTCGAGCTTGTTGCCCGATGCTTCGGTGTCGCTGAACCGGGCGCGATCCTGTCGTCACGCCGGCTCGGGGCCTACTGCGGGCTGGTTTACCAGATACGCGACAGCGGCTGGCTGATGCGAAAGGGGTGCTTCGGGTTCGTACCGGCCGACCGGCTCGCCGAATCCGGCGTCACGACCCGGACCCTCGCCGAGTCCGAGGGGCGCGGAAGGCTGCCGGGTCTGCTCGCAATGGTCGCGGACGCCGCCCGCGATCTCAGGCGAAATACGGTCGTCGCCGGCGACCTGCCGGTGACGCTGCGTATACGGCTTCGGCTGGCGGACCTCCTGCTGGCGGAACTCGACGCCGGCGGCTTCGAGGTCGCCGACCGTCGAATCAGCCTGACGCCCATTCGCAAGCTCTGGCACGCCTGGAGGGAGAGCAGGCACTGAGCGGCCCGTCGCGGCCTTACACTGTCGGCCAGTCCACGAGGAGCAGCCCATCATGCACGAGACCCCATCGACCGATCTGTTGCGCGAGCGCATTCTATTGGTGACCGGCGCCGCCGAGGGCATCGGGCGCGCGGTCGCGCTGGCCTGTGCCGCCCGTGGCGCCACCGTCGTGCTCAGCAACCGCTCCGAAGACGATGTCGGCCCTGTCTATGACGCCATCGAGGCCGCGGGCGGTCCGCAGCCCGCCATACTGCCGCTTGACCTCGAGGCCGCCGATGCGCAGGCGTTCGGCGCCGCCGCGGACGTCCTCGGCGACACCTTCGGACGGCTCGACGGGCTCGTCCACTGCGCGGCCTTCGCGCCTTTCCTCAGCCGCATCGACGACTACGACCCCGGGGAATGGGAACGGGTGCTGCGGGTCAACCTGACGGCCCCGTTTCTACTGACCCAGGCCTGCCTGCCATGGCTGCGAGCGTCTCCGGAGGCGTCCGTCGTATTCACCTCGGATAGGGTCGGACGCGCCGGCCGGGCCTACTGGGGGGCCTACGCGGCGGCCAAATTTGGCATCGAGGGGCTGATGCAGGTGCTCGCCGACGAGACACGAGGCAACAGCCATATACGGGTCAACAGTATCGACCCGGGTCCGGTCCGAACCGCGCTTCGCGCGCGCCTCTACCCCGGCGAGGATCCGAAGACCCTGCCCGCCGCCGAAACGGTCGCCGAGGCGTACCTGCGTTTACTTGGACCGAACGGCCGCGATTCAGGCCAGGCGATCACCGTAAACGGGGCGGAAATGCCATAAGCGTGAAGTTGCTCACGTCCCGAAAAAGCGATCAATGATCTCGGACGCCGCTCCAACCGCCATCGACGATGTCTAGCGTTTTCAATATAAGAAGGCGAATTTGCTGCTGTTTTTGCGATGGTAACAAATTGACCATTACCTCAGAAACGGGACTAAGTCGTTACCGTTGCAACGCCGGCCGGGATCGTTCCACAGGGTTATCCACAGGTTTTGTGGACATGCCGAATTAGCCGAAAAATGCTAATGGCTTCTCGGGAACTTGTTACAGGATACATTAAGATTCGGCGCTAACCGCTCCGAGCGGATTGCTTGGTCAGCGGCACGGCGGCAATACGAGACCGCCCCCCTCTTGCGGGCGACGCAGTAAGAAAAAACGGCGATCGGCTTCCGCCGACCGCCGTTTCGCGTTTTCCGGAACCTCGGGTTTGCTGGTCAGGTCCCGCCGCGGCCCTGCCTCGCTACCTGAATCCCCAGCGCAACGCGCCCGCGCCTACGCCGATACGGGTGGCGGCATCGCCGATGGAGCCGATGCCGTTGGCAATGTTGGATATATTGCGCCCGGTGACCTCGGTGTCCTCGGTCCGGTTCATGACGCGGACCCGATTGTCGACCGCATCGGCGTGGCTGTTCATCAGGCGCGACCTGGCGCGCGACTCGCGGTCGATCGCACCGGCCGAGGAGTAGTTGACCGCCGCGCCGCTGCGCAGCAGCTCATCCTGCGCGCTTGCGCTCCCTCTATAGACGCCAAAATTATCCGCCAGGACACCGGAGAGCGGCGCCGCCGAGAGCACCTCCGCTGCTATCGTTGCACTGAGCTATTTTTTGTTCATACGCATGCTCCAAGATCCATTAAGAGGGTCCCGCTGTCGTCCGCGGTATCACAAAACCTATTAAATTGTTTCGCGGAATTCAACGCTGCCGGCGAAAACGCGCGAACCGCGCCGATGAGCGGTCGGTCATCCCGGACGACCGGACGAGATCTCAGTCTTGCCGCTTCTCCGAGCCGAACCGCGACTCCACGTAGTCGTCCACCATCCGCTTGAACCGCTCGGCGATCGCGTCGCCCTTGAGGGTAGCGACCTTCTCGCCGTCCACGTAAACGGGCGCGGATGGACGCTCGCCGCTTCCGGGCAGGCTGATACCGATGTCGGCCTGCTTGCTTTCGCCGGGGCCGTTCACGACGCAGCCCATGACGGCCACCTGCAGCGTCTCCACCCCGGGGTAGCGCTCGCGCCAGAGGGGCATCTGCTCGCGCAGGTAGATCTGAATATCCTGGGCGAGATGCTGGAAATAATCGCTGGTGGTACGCCCGCAGCCCGGGCAGGCCGTCACCATCGGGGCGAAGGAGCGCAGCCCCATCGTCTGGAGGATCTCCTGGGCGACCACGACCTCCCCGGTACGCTCCTCGCCCGGCGCCGGCGTCAGGGACACCCGGATGGTGTCCCCGATGCCCTCCTGCAGCAACACGGCCAGTGCCGCGGTGGATGCCACGATTCCCTTGGAGCCCATGCCCGCCTCGGTCAACCCGAGGTGCAGGGCGTGGTCAGCGCGCGCCGCGAGTAATCGGTAGACCGCGATCAGGTCCTGGACACCGCTCATCTTGCAGGACAGGACGATATGGTCCTTCGGCAGCCCCAAAGAGACGGCACGCTCGGCGCTGCTCACGGCGGACTGGACCATCGCCTCCCGCATCACCGACTCCGCGTCCCTGGGCGACGATCGATGGGCGTTCTCGTCCATCAGACGAACGATCAGGTCCTGATCCAGGCTGCCCCAGTTGACACCGATGCGCACCGGCCGGTCGTAGCGGCAGGCGGTCTCGATCATGGTCGCGAACTGCGCGTCGCGCCGCTCGCCGCTGCCTACATTGCCGGGGTTGATTCGGTACTTGGCGAGCGCCTGGGCGCATTCCGGGTAGTCCGCCAGCAGACGGTGGCCATTGAAGTGAAAGTCACCGATCAAGGGCACGTCGCAGCCCTGGAGGTCCAGCATCTCTCGAATGGCGGGCACCGCCCGGGCCGCGGACTCGGTGTTGACGGTAATGCGGACCAGCTCCGAGCCGGCAGCTGCCAGCTCGGCGACCTGACGCACGGTCGCGGCCACGTCGGCGGTATCGGTGTTGGTCATCGACTGGACGACGACCGGTGCGCGGCCGCCGATGGTCACCGAGCCCACGCGCACGGGTACGGTGGCTCGCCGCTGAATCGGGGACGGTATCGGGTTCATGGTGCCTTCTGAGCGGACCTCTCCGCGCTGCTTCAGGACAAGTTCTCAGGGTAACGGTGCCCGCAATCCGCGGAGCAAGTCCAGGTAATCGGGGTCGTCCTGGGCGATCAATCCGTGGCGGAGCAGGAAGTCGATGACCACGAGGTTGCAGTTGAGCTTGAACTCGTCCGTGTCGCGAACCGTCTCGGCGACCTGCGCCACCGGCATCCGGTAGAAGCGTTCAACCTCGCCGTCGGTGCATCGCGGCTCGAAATCATCCGGCACCTCGAGGTCATAACAGTACATCACGTCGGGCTTCAGGCCCCGGCTCGAGTCCCGGCAGTAGACCACGGCGCCGACCGCGACCGCCCGGTCGGCGAGGGCCGGCGGGATGTCCGCCTCCTCGCGGCACTCCTTGCGCAGGTTCTCGGCCAGACCGACGCCGAACGGCAAGCCTCCAGCGACCAGATTGTCCAGACGCAGCGGGTAGTTGCGCCGTTCGCTCGAACGCCGGCCTACCCACATCTCCAGCCCCCGGGGCGTACGCACGAACCCGTTGATATGCTGACCGAACGCACGGGTGCCGAAATAGGGCGCGCTCGCCCGGTCAATCAGGCAGCGCGCCTGGACCCTGGTTCCGGCCGTGACCGGGTACTGCTCCCCGTGCAGGTGGGTGATTACACCATCGGCGACAAGCGCCTGCGCCACCTCGGCAAGGGCTGCCGTGCGCGCCTCGAAGCCCGGCGGAGCGCCGATCCAGAGCACCGCCTCGGCCGTCACCCGGAACTGGTCGGGCCAGCGCCCGAGCTCGGCTGCGAAGCCAGGTCGCAGCGAGCCCAGACGTTCCCCGTCGAGCAGGAACGGCACGAAATCCGCCGGGTTCCACTCGTTGCAGACGCGGACCTTGTCCAGAAAGCTCATGGGGTGTCTGCCCCGGAAAGGAGGGTGCAGACCAGGGTGCGTTCGGCGCGCGGACCGTCGAACTCGCAAAAAAAGACGTTCTGCCAGCGTGACAGTCCGAGCTCCCCATCGATCACCGGAATGGTCTCGGAGGGACCGACGAGACCCGCCTTCAGGTGCGCGTCGCCGTTGCCGTCCTGGGCGTCGTGCCGCCAGACCCCGCGCGGGATCAACTTCCGCAACAGATCCACGACGTCCGTCTGCACGCTATCGTCCCAGTTCTCCTGGATCATGACGGCCGCCGTCGCCCCCTGGGCGTAGACATTGACGATCCCGTCCCGGATCCCGCTCTCGCGGACGAGGTCGCGAACCTGGGGCGTGACGTCGACCAGTTCTTCGCGGGAATGGGTCTGCAGCCGGATCAGCGCGCGCATCCGCCCTCCTCCGCCTTGACGCTGCTCCACAGACGCTCCATCTCATCGCGCACCTCGCGCCCCGGCTCGATGCCGCGCTCGCGCAGCCGCGATTCGACCCGGGAGAAGCGTCCTTCAAAACGCTCGTTGGCGGCACGCAGGGCCTGCTCGGCGTCGACGCCCATATGTCGCGCGAGGTTGACGCAGGAAAACAGCAGGTCGCCGATCTCGTGGACCCGCTCGGGCGTCCCGGCGTGCTCGCCCAGTGCCCCGCGACACTCGTCGATCTCCTCGTCGATCTTCTCGAAGACGCCCTCGACCTGGTCCCAGTCGAAGCCCACGCGGGCGGCACGCCTTTGCAGCTTCTCGGCCCGAACCAGGGCCGGCAGGGCTCGGGCCACGCCGGCGAGCACGCTGGAATCGGGTTGTCGGCCCTTCCCGGCACGCTCGGAGGCCTTTTCCCGCTCCCAATGCGCCCGCACCGCCCCGGGATCCGCGAGATCGGCGTCACCGAACACGTGAGGGTGACGGCGGACCATCTTGCCGCAGATCGCCGCGACCACGTCGGGGAACCCGAAATGGCCCAGCTCCTCGGCCATTCGGGCGTGGAAGACGACCTGAAACAGCAGGTCCCCGAGCTCATCGCGGAGCTCCGGCATATCGCCGTTCTCGATTGCCTCCGCGACCTCGTAGGCCTCCTCCAGCGTGTAGGGAAGGATGCTCAGGAAGGTCTGCTCGAGGTCCCACGGACAGCCGCCGCGAGGATCGCGCAACCGCGCCATGATGTCGAGCAGGCCGTCTATCGAGGTTGGGGTGTCCATCTACCGTGCCGGGGGTCGCGCCGGATCGACCGGCGGTACGATCGTCAGGCGTAACGATTGAACAGGATGCCGAGGAGGATGGCCCCGATGCCTCCCCAAATCCAGTAGGGCTTCGGGATACCGATGATCTCGTCCGGGTCCGATCGGCTGGGGTCGGCGACGAGGGACGATAGATGCGGGCCGGCCATCACCCAGGGGATGAAGCCGAACATGACCGGAACCGCGACCCACAGCGGCACCGGCTCGTTCAGATAGAGGATCACGGCCAATACCGGCCAGCCCAGAATGTAGGCGGCGGTCAGCTTCGCATCGGCCGACCGGTCCGCGCTCCACGCGAACGCAAGGACCGCGGCGACACCCCAAAGGGCCGCGATCAGGAGGATGACCAGACGCATGGGCTCAACGGATTCGGCGCCAGGACACGGAACGCCGCTCAGAACTGCCCGGTGCGCAACAGCACCAGCGTGCAGGCGTGCTCGAACGGGATATGCGAGCCCTTGAGCGCAAGCTCGAGGTCCCGCGACTCGGCCCCGGGGTTCATGATGACCCGCCCCGGGCGCAGATCGACAATCGACCGGATGTGGTCGCGCACCCGCTCTGGCCCAATATAGAGCGTCAGGGTATCCACCGGCTCGTCAATGGTCCCGAGCTCTCGCACCACCGGGACCTGCTCGATTCGGGTTGCCTTCGGGTGCACCGGAATCACGCGATAGCCCTTGTCGTTCAGCAGCTTGACTGCCTGATAGGCGTATCGGGTGGGCTTCGGGCTGGCGCCGAGCACGACGACCGTCCGTTCCTCCGGCTTCTTGTGACGGTGCATCACGCCTCCGGGCAGGTCCGCTGGGCGCGCGCTCAGACAGCGGCGCGGCGCCCGCGCGGGGGTGACGGGACAAAAGGAACCGAATCAGTTCTTGGCCTTGTCGACCAGCTTCTTCTCGCGAATCCAGGGCATCATCTCGCGCAGCCGCTCGCCGACCTCCTCGATCTGATGCTCCTCGCCCAGGCGCCGCAAGGCCTTCATCTTGGGCGCCCCGGCCTGGTTCTCGAGGATGAACTCCCTGGCGAACTCGCCGGACTGGATCTCGGTGAGGATGCGCTTCATCTCCGCCTTGGTCTGGGGCGTGACAATACGTGGGCCGCGGGTCAGATCGCCGTACTCGGCCGTGTTGGAGATCGAGTAACGCATATTGGCGATGCCGCCCTCGTAGATGAGGTCGACGATCAGCTTGACCTCGTGCAGGCACTCGAAGTAGGCCATCTCGGGGGCGTAGCCGGCCTCGACCAGCGTCTCGAAGCCGTTTTGGATCAAAGAAGTCAAACCGCCGCACAGGACTACCTGCTCACCGAAAAGGTCGGTCTCACACTCCTCGCGGAAGCTGGTCTCGATGACGCCGGCGCGGCCGCCGCCGTTGGCGGAGGCATAGGCGAGCGCGATGTCCCGCGCCTGCCCGGTGGCATCCTGAAAGACGGCGATCAGGCTGGGCACGCCGCCGCCCTGGGTGTAGGTGGAGCGCACCAGGTGGCCGGGGCCCTTGGGCGCGACCATGATCACGTCCAGGTCCTCGCGCGGCTCGATCTGACCGAAATGGATGTTGAAGCCGTGGGCGAAGGCGAGCGCCGCGCCCTCCCGGATGTTCGGGGCGATCTCGTCGCGGTAGAGCCTGGCCTGGTGTTCGTCGGGCGCCAGCACCATGACGACGTCGGCGGCCCGAACCGCCTCGGCGATCGGTTTCACGTCGAGACCCGCGTTGGTGGCCTTCGCCGCCGAGGCGGAGCCGGAGCGCAGCCCGACGGTGACGGATACGCCGGACTCCTTCAGGTTGTTGGCATGCGCGTGCCCCTGGGATCCATAGCCGATGATGGACACCGTCTTGCCCTGTATCAGCGAGAGATCGGCGTCTTTGTCGTAGAAAACGTTGATAGTCATCTGCAATTCTCAATGAGTTCGCGAGGGTTTTGTTCGGCCGGCGACCCCGGACCCGGGCCCATGGCGACACACCGACGTCCATGACGCCGGCCCAAGCCGTGGGTCGCCGCGGCGGCTCGGGCTGGGCTCAGAGCGTAAGGCCCTTGTCGCCGCGCGCGATGCCGGTGGGGCCCGAGCGCACGACCTCGACGATCAGGCCGTCCGGCACGGCATCGATGAAGGCGTCCAGTTTCTTGGACGCCCCCGTCAGCTCGACCACGTAGCTGGTGTCCGTCACGTCGATGATCTTGGCCCGGAAGATCTCGGTCAGGCGCATCAGCTCCTCGCGGTCGCCGCGCTCGGCGCGCAGCTTGATCATCATCATCTCGCGCTCGATGTGCGGCCCGTCCGAGAGGTCCAGAAGCTTCACGGTGTCGATCAGCTTGTTCAGCTGCTTCTTGATCTGCTCGACGATCTCTTCGTTTCCCGTCGTCACCAGGGTCATCCGGGACAGGGTCTCGTCATCCGTCGGCGCCACGGTCAGTGACTCGATGTTGTAGCCGCGTGCCGAGAACAGCCCCGCGACCCTGGACAAGGCGCCCGCCTCGTTCTCGAGCAGCACGGAAATGATATGTCTCATGTCAGGCCAGCTCCCTCTCGGACAGGCTCGGCGGAAGATGCATCTCGTGCTGGCCCTTGCCGGCCGCGATCATCGGGTAGACGTTCTCGGTGGGGTCGACGACGACATCGAGGAAGACGAAACGGTCCTTCATGCCGAAGGCCTCGCGCATCGCGCCCTCGAGCTCGGCGGGCTTCTCGACCCGCATGCCGACGTGGCCGAAGCTCTCGGCGAGCTTCACGAAGTCGGGCAAGGCGTCGACATAGGAGTGCGAGTAGCGGCTCTCGTAGAAGAACTCCTGCCACTGACGCACCATGCCCATGTAGCCGTTGTTCAGCAGGACGACCTTGATCGGCAGGCCGTACTGCTTGCAGGTCGCCATCTCCTGGATGCACATCAGGATGCTCGCCTCGCCCGAGATGCAGGCGACCGGCGAGTCCGGGAAGGCGAGCTGGACGCCCATGGCGGCCGGCAGGCCGAAGCCCATGGTGCCGAGCCCCCCGGAGTTGATCCAGCGTCGCGGCTTGTCGAAGGGATAGAACTGGGCCGCGAACATCTGGTGCTGGCCGACGTCGGAGGTCAGGTACAGGTCGCCCCCGGTCACCTTGTACAGGGTCTCCACGGCGAACTGGGGCTTGATCCGGTCGGTGTTGCGGTCGTAATGCAGGCAGTCCATGCGACGCCACTCGTCGATCTTCGCCCACCAGTCGGCCGCGGACTGCTCGTCCGGTCCGCTCCGGTGCTCGCGGAACAGCCGAACCATGTCCGTCAGCACGCTCACCACCTGACCGACGATGGGAACGTCGACCCGGACGTTCTTCGAGATCGACGATGGGTCCACGTCGACGTGGATGATCTTGGCGTGTGGGCAGAAGTGCTCGATCTTGCCAGTCACCCGATCATCGAAGCGGGCGCCGATGGCGATCAGCACGTCGGTCTCGTGCATCGCCATGTTGGCCTCGTAGGTGCCGTGCATGCCGAGCATTCCGAGGAACTGACGATCGGTCATCGGGTAGGCGCCGAGACCCATCAGGGTGCTGGTGACCGGGAAACCGGTCGCCCGCACCAGCTCGGTCAGCTGCTCGGAGCCCTCGCCGAGAATCACGCCGCCGCCGGTGTAGATTACCGGCCGCCTCGCCTGGAGCATCAGCTCGACGGCCTTCTTGATCTGCCCCAGATGCCCCTTTGCGGTCGGGTTGTAGGATCGCATCCGGATATCCCGCGGGTACTCGTAGGGGATCCGCACGTTGGGGTCGGTCACGTCCTTCGGGATGTCCACGACGACCGGCCCGGGACGTCCGGTCGTGGCTATGTAGAAGGCCTTGCGGATGGTCACGGCCAGGTCGTGCACGTCCTTGACCAGGAAATTGTGCTTGACGCACGGGCGGGTAATCCCGACCGTGTCTACCTCCTGGAAGGCGTCGCTGCCGATCACCGGGGTCGGAACCTGGCCCGACAGGATCACCATCGGGATCGAGTCCATATAGGCCGTGGCGATCCCGGTCACCGCGTTCGTCGCACCGGGTCCGGAGGTGACCAGGCACACGCCGCACTTGCCCGTGGCCCGCGCATAGCCGTCGGCGGCATGGGCCGCGCCCTGTTCATGGCGGACCAGTATGTGCCTGACCTTCTCCTGCTTGAAGACGGCGTCGTAGATATGCAGAACCGCGCCCCCGGGGTACCCGAAGACGAGCTCTACCCCTTCGTCGACCAACGCTTGGACGACGATCTCGGCTCCACTCAGTTCCAACTCAGCGACCTCCGATCAGCATGCTGCCCGGGCCGTCTCGCGAGGATGCCGGCGGGCGCCACGCCCAAGCCGTCTCGTAGAGCGCTTTCGAAGACCGTTGCACCGGCCCGCGAACCTGGCAGAAGAAGAACATTAGAGATTGTTGAAAAATAGCGGACGGTACAGGAGAGCACCCTTGAGGGTCAAGAAGGCTTCTCATTGCACGCCGGCGTCCCCCTTGTCCGGGCGCCCTACGGGGCCTCGGGCGATACGACACCGATAGTCGATCGGGATCACGGCACGCCGGGCACGGATGCGCCAGCATTGGCCGACTTCCACCAGGTACGCATACCTCCGGGCAACAGAGGACGACATGCTGAACGAAGGCCCGCGACCAACGATCCACTGTTCCGAACCCTGCTTGTCCGAGTGTTGCTGGGCCTGGCGTCATGCTTGCCGACGGCCCCCGCCCTGGCCGAGGTCTACCGCTGGGTCGGGCCGGACGGCGTCACCGTTTACTCGCGGCGCCCGCCCCCGGACGCTCCGGCGGCCGAGATTCGCGAGGCACCGGCGCCCAGCGCGGAGGACGCCCAGCGCTCCGACGCGCGGGTCCGCGCGATCGTCGAGCAGGACTTCGACCAGCGGTTTGAAGCCGAGCGTGCTGCCGAGGAGGCCGCCAAGCAGTCCGCCGTCAAGGCGCAACGGCAGACCAACTGCGCCGCGGCCCGAAGGAACCTGGAGGCCCTCGAGAACCTCGGGACCCGGATGGTGCGCACCCCGGACGGCGAGTACCTGCGGCTCTCCGAGGCCGACCGCGAGGCCCGCATGGTGGAGGCCCGCGGTCAGATCGAGCAGAACTGCGACTGAGCCGCGCCGGCTCGCTTCGCGCTAGATCCGCAACCAGAGGAGGCTACACGATGCCCACGCTGAAGATACTGACGAACGTTCGGGTCGCCGACGGCGATCGTGCCGATCTGATGAGCCAGGCATCCGCCGCCGTATCTCAGATGCTGAGCAAGCCGGAGACCTACGTCATGGTGATCCTGGAAGACGGCCGCGACATGCTGTTCGCGGGCTCCGGTGACCCGGCCGCCTATCTGGAGCTCAAGAGCCTGGCCCTTCCGGAAGACCAGACGGCACGGCTCTCCGAGTCTCTGTGCGACCTCGTGGAGCGCCTGCTCGGCGTACCTCCGAGCCGGGTCTACATCGAGCTCGCATCCCCACCCCGCCATATGTTCGGGTGGGACCGATCGACCTTTTGAGCTGCTGCCAGCGCACGGCCACGGGACGCCGGGTGATCGCCGGACCCACCGCCGCGATTGAGTCCGCCCGCACCGGCCCCTAGACTAGCGACCTTTGTGCCCAGCCAGGCCGACCCATGCGCACCTCCCAGTTCCCGCTGCAGACCATCAAGGAAACGCCGGCCGACGCCGAGATAGCCAGTCATCGCCTGATGCTCCGGGCCGGGATGATCCGCAAGCTCGCGGCGGGCCTCTATACGTGGTTGCCGCTGGGTTTGCGCGTGCTGCGCAAGGTGGAGCGCATCGTGCGCGAGGAAATGGACCGCGCCGGTGCCCTGGAAGTGCTGATGCCGGCCGTGCAACCCGCGGAGCTGTGGCAGGAGTCCGGCCGTTGGGAACAGTACGGACCCGAGCTATTGCGGCTGAAGGACCGCCACGAGCGCGAGTTCTGCTTCGGCCCCACCCATGAAGAGATCATCACCGAGCTCGCGAGAAACGAGCTCAAGAGCTACAAGCAGCTCCCGGTGAACCTCTACCAGATCCAGACCAAGTTCAGGGACGAGATCAGACCGCGCTTCGGCGTCATGCGGGCGCGGGAGTTCCTGATGAAGGACGCCTACTCATTCCATGCGGATGAGGCGTCGCTGGCGGAGACCTACCGCCTGATGCACGAGACCTACAGCCGCATCTTCACGCGCTGCGGCCTGGACTTCCGCCCGGTCCAGGCGGACACCGGCAGCATCGGCGGCCAGAGCTCACACGAGTTTCATGTTCTGGCCGCCTCCGGCGAGGATGCGATCGCCTTCTCCTCCGAGGGCGACTACGCGGCCAACGTCGAGCTGGCCGAGGCAGTGGCCCCGCGGGAAACGCCGCACGGGGCAGGCGAGGCCCTGCGCCTGGTCGACACCCCCAACGCCCGCACCATCGCCGAGCTGGTCGAGCAGTTCGGACGCCCCATCGAAGGTACGGTCAAGACCCTGGTCGTCGCGGCGTCCGAGCTGATTGATGCGCCGCTGGTGGCGCTGCTGGTACGCGGCGATCACGAGCTGAACGCGCGCAAAGCCGAGAAGCTCCCCCAGGTGGCCGCGCCGCTGCGCATGGCGACCGAGTCCGAGATCCGGGAGGCCGTCGGCGCCGGCCCCGGCTCGCTCGGCCCGCTTGACCTTCCGATCCCCTGCGTCGTGGACCGAACCGTGGCGGTCATGGCCGATTTCAGCGCCGGCGCGAACCGCGACGGCAAGCACTGGTTTGGCCTGAACTGGGGCCGAGACCTGCCGCTGCCCGAGGTCGCCGACCTGCGCAATGTCACCGACGGCGATCCCAGCCCCGACGGTCGCGGAACATTGACCATCGCGCGTGGCATCGAGGTCGGTCACATCTTCCAACTCGGGCGCAAGTACAGCGAGGCGATGAAGGCGAGCGTGCTCGGCGAGGACGGCAAGGCCGTCACCCTCACCATGGGTTGCTACGGCATCGGGGTGTCGCGTGTCGTAGCCGCCGCCATTGAGCAGAATCACGATGACCGCGGTGTCTGCTGGCCGACCCCGCTCGCGCCCTTCGAGGCGGCCCTGCTGCCGATGAAGCTCGGCAAGTCCTACCGGGTACGAGAGGCCGTCGAACGGCTGTACCTGGCCCTGACTGATGCCGGAATCGATGTGCTGCTGGATGACCGCGATGCCCGCCCCGGCTTCATGTTCGCGGACATGGAACTGATCGGCATACCTCACCGCGTGGTCGTCGGCGACAAGGGCCTCGACGAGGGGAAGGTCGAGTACAAGGGTCGCCGCGACAGCGAGATGCAGCTCGTCCCGTTAGAGGAGATCGTCGGGTTTCTCGACGCGCGCCTGCGCCTCGAACGGCGCTAGCAGAACCCGGGACGCCGGCTCGAGGGCCCAACCCGGCAGGACGCGCGCCGCCTCGTACTTCCGAGACGCGATGTTCTCGAGGGCCTCCCCCTCACCCTGAACCTCTTCCGCCGGGAGAGGGAGACAACGAGCGCCCTCGGCGCCAATCTTCGGTAACGGACCATGCAGAAAGAAGAATCCTTCGACCGCGATCAGCTGCTAGCATGCGGCAATGGCGAGATGTTCGGCCCTGGGAACGCCCAGCTACCGACGCCCAACATGCTGATGATGGACAGAATCGTCCGCATCGCAAACTTCGGCGGCGCTAACGGCAAGGGCGAGATCGTCGCCGAGCTCGATATTCACCCTGGCCTCTGGTTCTTCCAATGCCACTTCCCTGGGGACCCGGTGATGCCCGGCTGCCTCGGGCTCGACGCCCTCTGGCAGATCGTCGGCTTCTACCTCGCCTGGCTCGGAAACCCCGGTCATGGCCGTGCGCTGGGCGTCGGGGAGGTCAAATTCACCGGCCAGGTCCTGCCGAGCGCGAGCAGGGTCACCTACCGCGTGGACATGAAACGCGTGATCACACGCCGACTCGTGCTCGGCATCGGTGACGGCACCGTCCAGGTGGATGGCCGTACCATCTATACGGCGACCGATCTACGGGTTGGCCTGTTCACGTCGACCGAGGGCTTTTGACAAAGGGCGACCCGGCACCCGGCACGAACCGAGAGATCGGGAAACGCGAACGGGGCGCACAGCGCCCCGTTCTCCTGCTCTTCTTATCGGCCGTTAGCCGTCGAGATTGTCCAGTGCCCTCTGGAAGCGGTTGGCGTGGGAACGCTCCGCCTTGGCCAGGGTCTCGAACCAGTCGGCGATCTCCTCGAAGCCCTCGTCCCGGGCGGTCCTGGCCATGCCCGGGTACATGTCGGTGTACTCGTGGGTCTCGCCGGCGATCGACGCCTTTAGGTTGTCGCCGGTTCCGCCAATCGGCAGACCGGTGGCCGGGTCCCCGACAGCCTCCAGGTATTCCAGATGGCCATGGGCATGACCGGTCTCACCCTCGGCGGTGGAGCGGAACACGGCCGCCACATCGTTATAGCCTTCCACGTCGGCCTTCGAGGCGAAGTAGAGATAACGACGGTTGGCCTGTGACTCGCCGGCGAATGCGTCTTTAAGGCTCTGCTCGGTTTTGCTGCCTTTGAGTTCCATGATCTTCTCCTCGGTTTCTTGGCGTTAAACGGTGCTCAAATCGCGTCGCTAAAGATAAGCGTCCCGGAGTCGCGTACGAAATTGTTTGTTCCAATGACACCGATAGCTCAAGTTTATCGGTCGTCGTCCGGGTAGACGACACATCCCAGGTCGGCGCGGCGGACCGCCTCGGCGATGACATTGGCCGCCTGACGGCGCGGAAACGACTTGCGCCAGGCGAGCGCGATCCGACGTTTCGGAGCTTCGCCGGAAAAAGGTCGCGCGCACAGGACGTTTCTCGCGATGTAGCGGTGGTCGCCGCTCGCCGTGCATGGCAGCAGGGTGACCCCGACGCCGCTCGCGACCATGAGCCGAATGGCCTCCAGCGAGCCGCCTTCCAGATTGCGCTGGAAGGTGCTACTAGAGACCGCGGGCTGCCGGCACCGCGGACAGGCGTCGAGGACCTGGTCGCGAAAGCAATGCCCGGGCCGAGCAGCAGCACGCTCGCCTCGCCAAGGTCGGCGATGTCGATGCTGGCACGCGTCTGCCACGGATGGCTGACCGGCATGAGCACCACGAATTCCTCGTCGTAGAGAGGCCGGATAAGCACCCCGGCCTCATCGAAGGGCAGTGAGATGATGATCAGTTCCAGGTCGCCGCGCTTCAGGCGCTCCGCGAGTACTGTGGTGAAGCTCTCCTCGATCACGAGCGGCATGTCCGGTGCCCACTCCATCGCGAGCGGGATCAGATGAGGGAGCAGATAGGGTCCGACGGTGTAGATCGCGCCCAGGCGCAGAGGCCCGGCCAGGGGGTTCTGCCCGTGCCGCGCCACGCGGCGGACACCCTCGGCCTCTTCCAGGACCCGTTGGGCCTGCTCGATGACCTCGCGACCGACCGCGGTCACCGTCACCTCGCCGGGTCCGCGCTCGAACAGGGTGACGCCAAGCTCGTCCTCGAGCTTGCGCACAGCGACGCTCAATGTCGGCTGGCTGACGAAACAGGCCTCCGCGGCGTGCCCGAAATGGCGCTCGCGCGCGACCGCGACCACGTAGCGAAGCTCGTTGAGCGTCACAGTTACAGCCTCCGCCGCTTGAAATGCATCGCGGCCTGAGAACTGATCCCTTGTTGTGAAACCACGATGTTGCTAGAACGCTAGGGCAATGGATTGTCGGGCTAAACTCGGAACACCGTGCGACGAAAAGCGGACATGTCAGCGCCCAAGAAGACTGAGCCTACGAGCAAACGGGGAGGCCGCGGGGAAACGGATGCGGCTTCGGATGTGCCGCTTCGCGTCATCCAGCTGACCGATTCGCACCTGTTTGCCGATCCGGCGGGCAAGTTGCTGGGGCTTACAACGCGCCGCAGCTTCGAGGCCGTGCTCGCCCTTGCGATCAAGCGCTCCGCGCCGGTGGACGCGCTGGTCATGACGGGGGATCTCGTTCATGACGGGTCCACGAGGGGTTACCGCTATCTGCGACGGGCCCTCGAGGCCACCGGCCTGCCCTGCTTCTGTATCCCGGGCAACCACGATCAAAGGGACCGGATGAAGGAATGTCTCGGCCCCCTGAACGTCGCCGACCTCTCCGTTCAGCGGCTCGGCACCTGGAAGCTGATCTTCGTCGATTCGACCAGCCCCGGCGAGGACGGCGGATGGATCGCCGGCCACCAGCTTGACGCACTGGAGCATCGGCTCGCTCACGAAACGGCCCCAAGTATCCTCTTCCTGCACCAACACCCGCTCCCCGTCGAGAGCGTCTGGATGGACACCATGGACGTGCGAAACGGCGCCGACCTGCTCGCCGTATGCGATCGGCATCCCGGGGTCCAGGCGGTCGTCTTCGGGCATATCCACCAGGAGTTCGAGTGTCAGCGCGCGGGCGCCCGGGCGCTTGGAGCCCCGTCCACCTGTATCCAGTTCCTTCCAGGGAGCCGGGACTTCGCGCTGGACCCCAGTCCGCCCGGATACCGCGAGCTGCTGCTGTTCCCCGACGGCCGTGTAGAGACCCGCATCATCCGCCTATCCGACTACCCCGAGGCCATCGAGATCACTTCCGACGGTTATTGATCGAGCAGCACGGGCACCGACTCGCCCGCCTCGATCCATCCCGGTCCGTGATTCAGGCGAACCGCAACGACCTCGACGCCGCGGGCCGCGACCTCCCTTAGGCGTCGCGCGTAGGCCGGGTCCAGGCCGTCCGCCGGGGCCACGCCACGACCCTCCGGTCGATTCGCGGCGAACAGAATCACACCCCGTCGGCCAAGCTCGACCGCCGCGAGCAGCAGATCCAGGTGCTTCCGGCCGCGCTCCGTGGGCGCGTCCGGGAACAGCAAAAGGTCGCCGTCGAGCAGGGTCACGTTCTTCACTTCGACCAGCGCGTCCGGCGCGTCGCCGCCGTAGAGCCCAATGTCAATCCGCCCCCTCGGCAGACCTCCCGGTTCGAAGAGTACCTCCTGGCGAAGCTCCCGGTAGCCAGCGAGAACCGGGATGCGCCCAAAGGTAATCCCTTCGGCGATCACGTGGTTGGGCCTTGCCGTGTTGACACCGACCCAACCGGCGCCCATGTCGACGCGCTCCAGCGTCCAGGCGAGCTTGCGGCGCGGGTTGGCCGAGGCGCTGAGCTGGACTGTCGCGCCCGGGACCCAGCAGGTCGCCATGGTGCCGGTGTTGGGCACATGGGCAACGACCATGCGCCCGTCATCCAGCTCAACGTCGGCGAGGAATCGCTTGTAGCGGCGCAGGATGCGCCCGTCGATCAGGTCGGGCAGCCGCAGCGTACCGGCCTCAGTCCAGGTTGAATCCGCTGTGCGGGTGAAAATCGAGCGGCTCGCAGGCAACGCCGCTGACCTCCGCCATCGGCGGGCCGCTGGCAAGCCAGGCGCGCATCTGCGCGACGGCGGCCACATCGCCGCAGGCGAGGACCTCGACCCGTCCGTCCGGCAGATTCCGGGCATACCCCGTCACACCCAACCGCATGGCCTGCTCCCGGGCCGAGGCGCGAAAGAAAACGCCTTGAACCCGCCCGCCGACCAGGCATCGGAAACAGACGCGGTTCTCGGTGTGCTGGTCATCCATCCTCGGCTCCTTGGGGCGCAGGCGCGCGGCCTACGTCCTCATCGCAAACTAAACAGCATTGTCGGACCTGTCCGCCGTGGGCGATCCCGTCCGAATTCCGGTTCGAAACCCATACCGGTGTTATTGCCCCAGGGCGGCCTGACGCTCGCGCTTGTACTTCGGGAATGTCGTCTCCTTGTAGCGCCCTTCGACGACATACTCGCCGAGCCACATGAACTCCGCGGCATCCCGCGTGGCCCCCGTGTACCGGGCGACCAGGTTCCCTTCGAGGTCGAAGAACGCAAACACCGGCGTCGCCCTCACCCGGTGCTCCTTGAGCGCGAAATCTTTCTGCGGCATCGGGTTTCCGGCGAAGTCGGTGATTTCGATGTCACCCTCGATGTCGACCGGAAAGATCAGGAAATTCGCCTTGAAATAATCCTGCAGCTCGGACTGGTTCAAGACCGTGGTCTTCATCCGATGGCAGAAGGGGCACTCGTCCATCTCGAACATCAGCAGCACGCCCTGCTTACCCTCCTCCTTGGCTCTCGCGAGCTCTTCGGAGAAGTCCCCGAAGGTCTGGTCGAAGAAGTACTCGCCGGGATCCCGGACCTCCGCCCGCAGCGCCGTGCCCGTCACCAGGAAGGCAATCACCGCAAGACCAGCCGAAACAGACCTCAGTCTGCGGAAAACCCAGTGCATCGAATCAACCTCATCGGACTCGCTATCGTGGTCAAGTGGCCGGACACGGTGGCCGCCCCGGAATTCTCACCGCTTCGCCGCGCCGATACAACGCGAATCGCGGTCGCGGCAATGGTCGCTGAAACACGACCGCCGCGCGAAGGGGCACGCGACTGTTAGAATCGGCGGCCTTACCGGAGGACTTATCATGGGCATCACCATCTATCACAACCCGCGTTGCAGCAAGTCCCGCGAGGCATTGCGCCTGCTCGTGGAACGAGACGTGGCACCGGAGGTCGTCAGATATCTGGAGACACCGCCGGATGCCGAGACCCTGTCTTCGCTGCTCCGGATGCTAGGGATGGAACCGCGCGATCTCATGCGAACAAAGGAGAGCGAGTACCAGGAGTTGGGCCTCGACGACCCGTCCCTTTCGCGAGAGCAGCTGATCGCGGCCATGGTGCAGAACCCGCGGCTGATCGAGCGACCTATCGTGGTCGAGGGCGGACGTGCGGTACTGGGGCGCCCCCCGGAGCGGGTGCTGGAGCTACTATGATAGGCGCGCGGCGATGAGCTACATCCTGGTTCTTTACTACAGCCGCTACGGTGCCACCGCCGAGATGGCGCGGCATGTTGGCCGGGGCGTGGATTCGGTCCCCGGGATCGAGGCGCGGCTGCGCACGGTCCCCGCGGTATCGGCCGTCTGCGAAGCGGTCGAGGACGGCATCCCCGCGACGGGCGCCCCCTATGCCGAGCCGGACGATCTGCGCCACTGCGCCGGTGTCGCGCTGGGAAGCCCGACCCGCTTCGGCAACATGGCCGCGTCGCTGAAGTATTTCCTGGACGGTACCAGCGCGCTCTGGCTCAACGCCGCGCTGGCCGGCAAGCCGGCCGGCGTCTTCACGTCCACCTCCAGCCTGCACGGCGGCCAGGAGACCACGCTGCTGAGCATGATGCTGCCGCTGTTTCACCACGGCATGCTGCTGCTCGGGCTGCCCTACTCCGAGCCGGACCTGCTCCATACCCGCAGTGGGGGCACGCCCTACGGCCCGTCACATCTGGCGGGCCCGGAGAGCAACATCCCGGTCACCGACGAGGAGAAACGGCTCTGTTACGCGCTGGGGAAGCGACTGGCCGAGACCGCCGTCCGGCTCTCGCGTCGCGCGGACTGACCCCGGATCCGCCGGCCCCGTGTCCGCCCCGACGGAACAGCTCCACCTGCCGCTTGAATTCCGGCCTGAGGCCACCCTGGAGGAGTATCTCCCCGGGGACAACGCCGAGGCCAAGGCGGCCGTCGCGGCGATGGCCTCGGGCAGCGGCGAGCGCTACTTGTACCTGTTCGGCCTGCCGGGCACCGGCAAGACCCATCTGCTACAGGCCGCCTGCCTTGAGGCGACCGGCCAGGGTCGCCGGGCGCACTTTGTTCCGCTCGCTGTCGACGGTCTGAACCCGAGCGCGCTCGAGGACCTCGAGCGGCTGGATCTGGTCGCCCTCGACGACCTACAGGCCGTCGCGGCCGACGCGACCTGGGAGCAGGCCCTGTTCGATCTGTTCAATCGCATCCGGGAGCAGGGCCGGTTGCTGCTGACGGCCGCGAACGCCTCACCGGAAGACATGAACCTCTCGTTGCCGGACCTGCGCTCGCGCCTTCAATGGGGCCCCCGGTACCGCCTGAAACCTCTGACCGATACCGACTGCTCGAAACTGATCGTGCGCGCCTCCGCGCGCCGCGGCATGGCCCTGGGTGCGGACGTGGTCCGTTACATCATGACCTACCACGCCCGCGACCCCTCGTCGCTGCTGGACCTGATCGCCCGGATCGACCGCCTGAGCCTGCGGGAGAAACGCCCGCCGACGATACCGCTGGTGCGCCGCTTGATCGGAACCTGACGCGGCACCGGCGCCTTGGTCCGTGCACTCGCATTCATTTCCTATTTGACATTCTTCAAGCCGATTAGCGCTGTAGCTCAGCTGGCGGGCTCGCGACCTGAGCCTGCGCCGGGAGCACAATCCTCGTGAGACCCCCGAGTGAGGATCCGGCGATGCCCCAGAACAAGATTCAGTTTCAGCCTGGTATGCCATTGAGCGAGCTCATGGAGCGATTCGGAACCGAGACGCAGTGCGAGACGGCCCTGGAGCGGGCGCGCTGGCCCTCGGGATTCCTCTGCCCGGAGTGCGGCGAGTCGGCGCACTCGACGTTTGTGGCCGACGGGCGCCAGTACTGGCAGTGCGCCGCACTGTCGAGCGCAGACGACGGTGCGCTCCGGCACCCTGTTTCACGCCTCCAAGCTGCCCCTGAGCAAGTGGTTCCAGGCCATCTACCTGGTCACCCAGAACAAGAGCAACATCTCCGCGCTCGCGCTCAAGCGCTACCTGGGCGTGTGTTACCGCACCGCCTGGCGGGTCAAGCACAAACTCTTGGAGGCCATGGCCGAGCGCGAATCGCGTCGTCTGCTCACGGGGGTCGTTGTGGCCGACGACGCCTACCTCGGCGGTGTGCATGCCGGCAAGCCGGGGCGAGGATCGGAGAACAAAGTGCCGTTCATGGCCGCCGTTGAGCTCAACGACGCGGGGCATCCGCTGCATGTGCGGTTCGACCCGATCGCCGATCTCAAAGGATCGACGCTGGCGTGCTGGGCGCGCACCGCGTTGCACGAAGCCGTTCACCTGGTCACCGACGGCCTGGCGAGCTTCTCCGCCGCCGGGGCGGTCGTGGCCGCGCACGGCGCCATCATCGTCAACCCGCGCCAATCCAGTGACTTGGAGGTCTTCGAATGGGTCAACACCTTCATCGCCAACCTCAAAACACCGATCCGAGGGACCTACCATCATTTTGACTTCAAGAGAGTACGCGGCTCGTTACCTCGCCGAGGCGCAGTATCGCGTCAACCGCCGCTTCGAGCTGCGCTCGCTGGTCGATCGACTGCTGTGGACCTGCGCCAGAACCGAACCCTGTTCGGAATCCTGGCTGCGCGGCGTCGGCGATTGAGGGGTCGGCCCTGGCGATCGGCGAGGCCGGATGACGCTGGAAGTCCGTGCCGACACATCGTGCTATGGAGATAGGGACCAAATGCCATCCTGGCACTTGATCAACTCTCCCCTATCCCACCAGCCCGATCCAGCGCAAAAGCGGGGGCAACAGCACGGCGGTCGCCAGGGCGGTGAGGGCCATCGCCAGGCCCGAGAAGGCGCCCATCTCGGGGCTGACCTGAAAGGCCCTGGCGGTTCCGATGCCGTGGGAGGTGACGCCCATCGCGAATCCTTTGACGGCATCGTCGCGAAGCCGCAACAGCCGAAACAGCCCGGTCCCGAAGGCCGCGCCGACGATGCCGGTGCTCACTACCAGCACCGCCGTCAGGGACGGCAGACCGCCGAGCTGCTCCGAGATGCCCATGGCCACCGGTGCCGTGACGGACTTTGGAGCCAGGGACACCAGGGTCTCCCGTGTAGCGCCGAACAGGGCCCCGATCCCGATCGCGCTCAGGCTCGCCGTGGGCACACCCACCAGCAGGGCCGCCCCGATCGGCAGCGCCAGAGCCCGCAGGCGCGCCCTCTGGCGGTAGAGCGGAATCGCCAAGGAGACGGTCGCCGGCCCGAGCAGGAAGTGAACAAACTGGGCGCCGTCGAAATAGGTCTGGTAGGGCGTACCGGTAAGAACCAGGAGCCCGATCAGCAGCAATACCGAGATTGCGACGGGGTTCAGCAGCGGGCTCTCGCCACCGAGCCGATAGAGCCAGGTTGCGGCCAGGAAGCCTATCAAGGTCACGGTCAGCCACAGCAGCGGCGACGCGGCAAGGTAGACCCAAATCTCGGCCAGCGGAAGGTCATTCACGGTTCTCTCCCCGGCCGGCGGTGAGCCGCTGCACCAGCGCCACAGTCAACGCGGTGACTGCCAGCGTGAGCAGGGTACCCAGCAGGATTGCCGCGGCGATCGCCAGACCCTGGCCCTGGAGCCGGTGCCAGTGGACCATAACGCCGACACCCGCCGGCACGAACAGCAGCGAGAGGTGTCCGAGCAGAACATCTGCCGTGCGGCCCACATCTTCTGGCACCCCGCCGCGCAGCACCAGCCAGCCAAAAAGCAGCAGCATTCCGATCACGGGCCCGGGAATCGGGAGTCCGGAGGCCTGGGCCGAGACCTCCCCGATCAGCTGGCACACCAGTATCAGCGTCAGCGCATGAAGCACAGACGCACCCCCCGCCCTTTCGACCTCGGATCAGACATCGCCGCTGGCGCAGCAGGACAAGCGACCCCGCGACTGCGCCGGCGGGCATGGGACGGTTCCGTACGAGCAGTAGACGCAACAATCCCCGGGTTTCGGCTTAATCAGGGTACCGCAGCTTGGACAGTCCCAGTAGTACTGGCAGTAATCTAACGGCATGGCTTCGCAGTACTGGGCGCCGCACTCTGGACATCGGATGACGGACTGAAGCTCAGCGGACATGGAACTTATGGGACTGCTCTTGGGGAAGCGGGTCCGAGTATCGCGCGCCGGGTGCTCAGATCCAAGGACTTGGTCGCGCCGGGATCTACGGCGTGCCCTTCCGGCAAGGCTGCATGAAACCTCGCCCCTGCCCCGCTACCGTGGGAGCCCCGTTCCTGGTTTCCCGGAGGTCCCACGATGGCGCAGTCACCCCCCGCAGCCGCTCTTTAGCCGGAGCTGGCGGAAGCCGCCAGTGCCTTGACCCGCTGGCGCGCCACCCGGCCGCTGGGTGGGCGCATTCCCGAAGTCCTCTGGTCGCGGGCGGTGGAGCTGGCCGGTCGCCATGGGGTCGCCCAGGTCGCTCGGGCCTTACGGCTGGACTACGTGCGGTTGAAGCGCCGGCTGGCGCTAAAATCCGAGGCCACCGCCCCGCCGCCCCCGGGGTTCCTCGACCTGACCCTGGAGCTGCCCCCAGCGGGATGGGGTTGCGTCCTGGCGCTCACCGACACCCACGCGCGGTCCTTGCGCATCGAATGGACCCGCCCGCTCGCCAGTGAGGTCGCGGTGGCCCCGGCGGACTTCCGCTGTGGCATCGATGGCCTGGCGCGGCGCGTGCGCCAGGCGTTGGGCGACGACCCCTTCGGCGGCACCGTCTTTGTCTTCCGCAACCGCCGGGGTACGGCGATCAAGCTCCTGGCCTATGACGGGCAGGGCTTCTGGCTGTGTCACAAGCGCCTCTCCCAGGGGCGCTTCCGGCACTGGCCGACGGGGCAGCCGGGACAGCGCCGGGGCGCCGCTGTGGCGGGCGGTGGCCTGAGGGGGGCTTACGTTCCAGCGCGGGTCCCGGTAGAACGGGGCCCATGAGCCCCGTCATCCTCACCTACCGCGGGCGCAGCGTCACCGCCCGGCCCCGGTGGCGGTGGACACCGATCCGTTGGCGTGCCCCTTACGGGCGCTGCAACCCCTGGAGCTGATGGCGGTGCGCCGTACCCCCCAGGAGGGACTCTACGACCAGCTGATCACCCAGTATCACTACCTGGGTCCCGCCCACGGGGTGGGCGGGCAGGTGAAGTACCTGGCCTTCAGCCAGGGCCGCCCGCTCGCTTGCCTGGGCTTCACCTCCGCCCCCCGTCACCTGGGCCCCCGTGACCGCTTCATCGGCTGGTCGCCGCCGGTGCGCCGGGCGCATGTCCATGAGCTCGCGTATAACACCCGCTTCCTGATCCTGCCCTGGGTGCGGGTCACGCACCTGGCCTCGCATCTGCTCGGGGCGGAGGCACGGCGCATCGCCGCGGATTGGGACGCGCTCTACCGCCATCCGGTGCACTATCTGGAGACCTTCGTCGATCCCGCGCGCTTCGCCGGGACCTGCTACCGCACCGCCAACTGGCGGGTCATGGGTCTGACCACCGGACGGGGCAAGGACGACCGGACGCATCGCCCCAACCGCTCGTGCAAGCAGGTGCTGGGATTACCGCTGCACGCGGACTTCCGCCGCCGCCTGGGGGTGGCGGCATGAGCCGGCGCAAGAAAAAACCCACCCGCCGGGTGCAGGTCCCGATCGAGCAGCTCCATGCCATCGTGCGAGCGCACGCGCGGCGCGCTGTCGCAGGACGACCACGCGACCCTCCAGGCCGCGGTGGACACCCTGGCGCGCCTCGCCTGCGAGCCCACCGACCCCGCGCCCAATTGAGGCCGGATCGACTGATCGACGCGGTCCGAGGCCAAATCCCCGCCGCCACGCCAAGACCCCGGCCACCGCCGCCGCGCCGCTCGTGCATGCGCGGTGGTTGTTACCTGGTACCCGACGCCAAGGCGCCAGACTCCCCCAGCTCGCCCACAGCGACCCCACCGATGGGGAGTGCTTAGGCCCCCGGGGTCGCTCAGTACGCGGGGCTCCCACGCTACCGGACCCGCCCTCGGAAATCATGCAGCCTTGCCGGAAGGACACAATAGGCCGCGGCGGACCCCGGCCGCGACTTGAGCAAGAAGACACTGGGGGTCTTGCGCCCACCCGAGGTCACCGCAATCATCTCCGATACAGACCTTGGCACGCGTTTCCTTTGCTGCTTCCGCTATCACGAATCGAGGCTCCCGCATGCGTCCTATACGCTGGAAAAGCCGCTACCTGACCGGCGACGCCGACGCCGATCGGCGCAATCGCGAGTTCGTCGACTGCCTGAACAGTCTGATCGCCGCTACCGGACAGCGCGAACATTGCCGGGAGATGGAGGAATTCATCGGCCGGTTCAGTGCCGAGGCCGAGCGGATGCTCCTAGAGCGACGAGGTGATCGCGATCTCAGCGCCGAATTTGGTCGACGCCTGGGCGCGAGCCTCCCGCTCGGCCCTTACGGCGGCACGTCCTGTCGTCAGTGCGGCCTCTGCGACCTCGCACAGCAGCGGATTGCCGAGCACCTCCAGGCGCCCGCGCGCTGCCTATTCACCGAGCCCTGATCCCAGCTCGGAGCCCTGATCCCAACTCGGGCGAGTGCGCCGGCTGGCATTTATCAACGCGTTTCCGTTGCCCGCGGTTCATATTGCCGTCGGGTCCACGACCCCGTAGCAATTTTTCCCCAGAGCGGAGCAACAGCCATGACACGTTACACCCAGTTCGGCAAGGCCCTGGTGGCCATGGCGGTCCTTGGAGCCTGCGGCAGCCTGCTCGCGGCCGAGCCGATCCAACCCATACGACCCGTACAGAGCATCAACCTGGCGCAGGTGCAACTGGGCAAGAAGCTCTATTTCGACCCTCGCCTTTCGAAGTCCGGATTCATCTCCTGCAACTCCTGCCACAACCTGAGCATGGGCGGTACGGACAATCTCCCAACCTCTATCGGCCACAACTGGCAGGAAGGTCCGATCAACGCGCCGACGGTGCTCAATTCCAGTCTGAACGTGGCGCAGTTCTGGGACGGGCGCGCCGCGGACCTCAAGGAGCAGGCGGGAGGGCCCATCGCCAACCCGGGCGAGATGGCGGCTTCCCATACGCTCGCCATCGGCGTACTGGAATCCATCCCGGAATACGTCACCGAGTTTGAGCTGGTGTTTGGCGAGGAAGGCATCGACATCGACAAGGTCACCCAGGCCATCGCAGAGTTCGAGAAGACGCTTGTGACGCCGGACTCGCGCTTCGATCAATGGCTGCTGGGTGATCAGGACGCCATCTCGGATTTCGAGCGCGAAGGCTATGAATTATTCAAGACGAGCGGCTGCGTCGCCTGTCACAACGGGGAGGCCGTGGGAGGCAACTCCTTCCAGAAGATGGGCGTCGTCGAACCCTACATCACCAAGAGCGAGGCGATGGGTATGGCCGGCGTAACCGGAAAAGATGCGGACCGCTTCAAGTTCAAGGTACCGACACTGCGGAACGTGGAGATGACCTACCCTTACTTCCATGACGGGGCCGCGCAAACCCTCACCGAGGCCGTCGACATCATGGGTCGGCTTCAGCTCGGCAAGAAGTTCACCGAGGAAGAGAACGCCAGGATCGTCGCATTCCTGAAGACCCTGACCGGCGAGCAGCCAACCTTCCTGATGCCGATCCTTCCGCCGTCCACGGACAAGACGCCGCCGCCGAAGCCCTTCGGCTGACAGGCTGAAGATCACGTTCGCGAGAGCGCCCGGCCTCGGCCGGGCTGTCATTGGGGGGCCCCGGCGTCCTGGCCTGCCCGAGGACGACTGTGGCTAAATAGCCCCATGAGCGACGACAAGACCATTGGCGAGGAGCTCAGCCAGGAGGAATTCCTCGCGCGCGTGCGCACCGCCCGCAAGAGCGATGAGGAGCTGGCGGCGCGCTACGGCCAAGCGGGACGACCCCATCCCGATGCCCTGCCCGCGGACGCCATCCACGATCACCTCGAGTCACTGGTCTACATGGTGCTCTCGATGCGGCGCAGTGTGCGTCCCGCGGCCGACGCCCTGGCCTGGTTCCCGGCGGTGCGCGTCGAGGCCTTCTACCGGCATCTGGAGCAGGTGTGCCGCACCAGCCTCGAGCTGGCCTATCACCTATGCGTCCAATCCCCCGAGATTCTGTACTTCCTGCCGGACGAGGCCATCCACGACTGGGTCGGCGAGCTCTTGGAAGTCTATGACGCCAAGGGGACCCAGGGCTGCATCCGGGTCATGTCCCAAGTCGACGACTATGCGCGGACCCTGCGCGAGCGCCGGAGTGGGGTTCGTTTCGTTGACTTGGCCCAGGTGATCGAGGCCTTCACGGTGGGCCTGGCGGGAAGGCGCCTGCGCCTCGAGACCGGCGAGGCGGCCTACACGGATACCGAGACGCTCTTCCTGCCCCCGGCGCTCGCCCGTTTCGACAGCCGCGCGGACAACTTCCGACTCTACAAAGCCATCATCGCCCACCTGTGGGCCCAGAACTGGTTCGGTACCTGGCGTGAGCCGGCCGAGACCCCGCTCGCCCGTTTCGCCGACCCGCGCCGGGGGCTCGCCCTGTTTCATGTCCTGGAGGGGCTGCGTCTCGATGCCCGGCTGGCCGAGGAGCTTCCCGGTCTCTGGCGCGAGATGGTTCGCCTCGGCGGCCGCGGTGAGCTGCCCGACGCGTGGCGTGGCCCGGCTCGGGCAATGCGCGCCCCGGACGCCGATGCGACCCGCGCCTGGACCCTGGCCCTCGAGCTGGAACGGGCCGGCGTTCGGCCGCTCGATGCGCTCTGTTACCAGGGCGAGCTGCGTCCGGCGCGCGTGGCCGAGGTGACCGCGGCACGCATCGCCCGCGAACGGGATCAATTCGCCGAGGCGCTGGCCGTGATCGCCGACGAGCAGGGCGGCAACCTGTCGGTAGCTCACGGGAGACGCCCCGAGTTTCGTGTCGAGAGCGAGCCGGATGACGACTGGTCCGGCGGTTTCGCCTTCCAGCTGGTGCTGGGCGACCAGCCCATCCAGCCTGTACCCGAGACGTTGCAACTGATGCACTCGATCGTGCAGGACTTCGGGCATATCCCGTCGGAGTATCTGGAGGCGGCGGGTCAGGGCCTCTACCACCGCCGCCAGGGCGTCGCGGACGAGGATCAGGCCCCGGAGGCCGTGCACAGCGCCTTCATCTACGACGAGTGGGACTACGGCCGCCAGGGTTACCGCAAGGGCTGGTGTCAGCTGCGCGAGCGCGTCGTCCACCCCGAGGCGGACGACTTCGTCGTCGAGACGAGAGCGAAGTACCGGGGGCTTCTGAAGCACCTCTATCGGACCTTCGAGGCGCTGCGCGGGGAGGAGAAGCTGCTGAGGCGTGAGCCGCACGGGGAGGACCCGGACATCGACGCCCTGGTCGAGGCCTACGCGGATCACACCCAGGGCCTGGAGATGACCGATCGCCTGTTCCAGCGCCGTAAGAAGCTGGAGCGCAACGTGGCGGTGCTCTTCATGGTGGACATGAGCGGCTCCACCAAGGGCTGGATCAACGAGGTCCAGCGGGAGTCTCTGGTGCTCCTGTGCGAGTCGCTCGAGCTGCTCGGCGACCGCTATGCGATCTACGGTTTCTCCGGCTACACCCACATGCGCTGCGAGCTCTACCGGGTCAAGGGCTTCGACGAGTCCTACGATCAGACCGTGCATCACCGCATCAGCGGTATCCGACCCCAGGACTACACCCGCATGGGCGTGACCATTCGACACCTCACGGCCAAGCTGCTGGAGGTCGAGGCGCGCACCCGCGTCCTGATCACCCTCTCCGACGGTCGGCCCGACGACGAGGACGGCTATCGCGGCGACTACGGCATCGAGGACACCCGCCAGGCCGTGCTCGAGGCCCGCGCCCGCGGGGTACACCCCTTCTGCATCACGATCGACGATCAGGCGCAGGACTACCTTCCCCACATGTTCGGGCCCGCGAGCTGGACCCTGGTCGAGAAGGTCGCCAAGCTGCCCTACCGCGTCTCGGACATCTACCGGCGCATTACCGCCTGATCCGGGGGTCGCGTGCTCCCATGACGGGCGCTTGTTGAGGTGCCGGTACGCCTGGCAGCCACCCGAGGTCGCGTGCCAGAAGCGCAGAGCCGAACGCGGCCTCCTGCTGCACTGCCGCTGCCACGCCGATCCCCAACATGCGCTGGCGGATCCGGGTCCAGACCGGATTCACGGAGCCGCCCCCTACGGTCAGGACGCGAGCCGGGGCGGGTGCGCCCAGCTCGCGCAGGCGCCGGTAGCCCTCGGTCTCGATGGCCGCGATCCCTTCGAGAAGTCCCTGCAGGAACAGTCGCCGATCCGCCGGGCGCGGCTCGAGCCGTGGCTGGCGCGCCGGATCGTTGACGGGAAAGCGCTCGCCGCTGCGCGGTAGCGGATAGTAGCCGAGCCCGGAAGGCCGATCCGGGTCGATGCCGGCCGATAGCTCCGCGATCTCGGCGTCCGTGAAGTGCTGGCGCAGCACCGCGCCGCCGCTGTTCGATGCCCCGCCGACGAGCCAGAGGTTGCCGAGGCGCTGGCTGTAGACGCCAAGACTCGCGTCGGTGATCGGCCGCTCGGAGAGGATCTTGAGCACCAGCGTGCTGCCGAGACAGGTGACAGCATCGCCGGGCGCGCTGAGCCGGGCGGCGATCGCCGCGGCGGTACTGTCGGTGGTCCCGGCAACCACCCGGGTGGTCGCGGGAAACCCCAGGTCCGCCGCGACCCCGGGCGCAAGGGTCCCGATCACGGTCCCGGGCGCCGTCACGTCCGGCAGCCGCACGCCCGCCGGTAACAGGTCATGAACCCATCGCGGCCAGCACAGCCGCTCGGCATCGTAGCCAAGCTTCAAGGCATTGTTCCAGTCGCTGACCCCGAAGCGGCCACTCAGGCAGCCCGCCACCCAATCCGCCTGATGCAGCGCGAGGGCCGGCTCACCGGCCGGCAGGCCACGGCAAAGGTGCAGGAGCTTCGCGAGGCCCGAGGTCGGACCGCGGGCCGGGCTGTCGGCCGGTGCCACCTGGGCGATCCTCGACGCCTCTTCGCCGGCGCGACCGTCGTTGTACATCAGCGCCGGGCCGCGAGGGGTCCCATCCGGCCGGGCCAGAAGCAGGGTCCCGGAGGTGGCGTCGACACAGATCGCGGCCGCCGTGAGTTCGGTGGGAGCGCCGCCCAGCGTCGTCAACACCGCGCGGACCGCCCCCCACCAGAGCGCCGGGGCCTGCTCGACATGGCCCTTCGCCGGCGTGTCGGGTCCGGGCAGCGAAACGCGGGCCGAGGCGACGAGGTCCTCCGCCCGATCGATCGCCAAGGCTCGGCACCCGGACGTTCCCAGGTCGACGCCGATGAAGCAGGGCGCCGCCTTCATTGGCGGCCGCTCACGGCTACGGCAGATCGACCCGCGGCGGGGCCTGCCAGCCGGGCGCCCGATGCTCGGCGACCACGGTGGTATAGATGCCGCCACGCACGTTGAAGTCCGCGGTGAGGCGCATGAAGCGGGGGGCCGTGACCTCGACCAAGTCGCCCAGGATGCGGTTGGTGACCGCCTCGTGGAAGGCGCCCTCGTCGCGGTAGGACCAGACATAGGTCTTCAGCGACTTGAGCTCGACGCACAGCCCTTCCGGGACGTACTCCAGCGTGAGCTCGGCGAAGTCGGGCTGGCCGGTCTTCGGGCACAGGCAGGTAAACTCGGGCACACGGACGCGGATCGTGTAGTCGCGCTCCGGTTGCGGGTTCGCGAAGGTCTCGAGCGTCTTGCTCGGCGCGCTGGGCATGGGGCACTCCTCGGCGGGCTGTGGCTCCGGATCGAACGGGGTCGCGTTTTCGACCCGTCAGTGTAGCAGCGGTTCTGGGCCCCGGATCGACTCGCGCGCGCTCGAACCGGCTTGGCCGCCGATTCGGGTTCCGGTATGTTTCCGCGATGCGGCTCGAAAAGATCAAGCTCGCCGGATTCAAGTCCTTCGTCGACCCGACAACCGTGTTGTTCCCGAGCAACTTGGTCGGCGTCGTGGGTCCGAACGGCTGCGGAAAATCCAACGTCATCGACGCCGTGCGCTGGGTCATGGGCGAAAGCTCGGCCAAGATGCTGCGCGGCGAGTCTATGGCGGATGTCATCTTCAACGGCAGCACCGGGCGTCAGCCGGTCGGCACGGCCAGCATCGAGCTGCTTTTCGACAACAGCGACGGCGGTGCGGGCGGCGAGTATGCCCGTTTCAACCAGATCTCCGTCAAGCGGCAGGTCTCCCGGGACGGCCAGTCCGCCTACTTCCTGAACGGTAGCCGGTGCCGGCGCCGCGACATCCAGGACCTCTTCCTCGGCACCGGTCTCGGACCACGCTCCTACGCCATCATCGAGCAGGGGATGATCTCGCGCATCATCGAGGCGCGACCCGAGGACCTGCGGCTGTTCCTGGAGGAGGCCGCGGGTATCTCCAAGTACAAGGAACGGCGCAAGGAGACGGAGAGCCGGATGCGCAGCACCCGGGAGAACCTCGAGCGCCTCGACGACCTGCGCGAGGAGGTCGGCAAGCAGCTGCTGCACCTCGAGCGGCAGGCCGCGACGGCCGCGCGCTACGCCGAGCTGAAGGCCGAGGAGCGGCGCCTGGACCTGGAGCTCAAGGCCCTGCGCTGGCGCGCACTCGACGAGGAGATCGGCGTTCAGGACCGGCGGCTCGCCGAGACCGAGACCACCTACGAGGCCGGCGTGGCCCGGCAACGGCGGCTCGAGGCCGATATCGAGGCCCGGCGCGAGGAGTACACGGGGGCCTCGGACGCGTTCAACGAGGTCCAGGGCCGCTTCTACGCCGTGGGCTCGGAGATCGCACGCGCCGAGCAGGCCATCCAGTTCGCGAACGAGGCCCGCGGGCGACGGGAGGCCGAGCTGGTGCGGCTGGACCAGGAGCTCAACGAGGCCGAGCACCACCTGGAACGGGACGAGACCCGCCTGGCCCAGATCGACCAGGCCCTGTCCGAGGACGAGCCCGGGCTCGCCCAGACGGACCGCGCGCTGAGCGAGGCGGTCGGGATCGTGATCACCGCCGAGGACCAGCTCAAGACCTGGGAGACCGAATGGGACGCCTTCAATCAGGCGGCCACCCGGCCCGCCGAGCAGGCGCAGGTCGAGCGCGCGGCGATCAATCATCTGGAGCAACGCCTGGGGCGGGACCGGGAGCGGATGCGGCGGATCGACGAGGATCTGTCGCGGCTCGACACCTCGGAGTCGGACGCCCGGATCGGCGATCTCGCCGATCGCGAAGCGGGCATCGAAGAGCGGATCGAGCTAGCCGAGGCGAGCCAGCAGCAGCTCGCGGCCGCCGTCGACGGGCACGAGGCCGCTCTTCGTACGCTGGCCGCCGAGCTCGACCGGGTGCGCACCGACCTACAGCAGGCGAAGGGCCGTCGCGCCTCGCTCACCGAGCTTCAGCGGGCGGCCCTGTCCGACGGCGATGCCGAGCGGGCCGACTGGCTCGCGCGGCGCGGTCTGGCCGGTGCCCCCCGCCTCGTGGACCACCTGCAGGTGGAGCCCGGTTGGCGACGGGCGGTCGAGACCCTGCTGGGCGGAGGGCTCGGGGCGGTTTGCGCGCCCGGGCTGACGGATCCGGGCGCCTCCGACGTCCTGGTTCCCGGCCTGACGCTACTCGACACCGGGGCCCCGGAGCCGGCCGAGCCCCTGGCACCCGAAGCGCTGGCGACTCGAGTCCAGGCGCCCTGGCCCCTGCGAAGCCTGTTCGGTTCGGTTCAGACCGTCGAGGACGTCCCGGACGCGCTGGCGAGGCGGGCGTCGCTCGGCCCCACCGAGCGCCTGGTCACCCGCGACGGCGTCCTGGTCGGGGCCAACTGGCTGCGGACGCCGGGCTCGGCGGAGACGATCGGGGTCCTGGAGCGAGCCGACGCCCTGAAGGCACTGGACGCCGAGGTCGCGCGGCTAACGGAGCGCGAGGGAACCCTCCTCGCCGCCGAGGAAGGCCAGCGCGCGGAGCGTGCCCAGGCGGAGCAGGAGCGTGAGGCGGCCGGACAGGGGCTCGCCGCCCTGAACCGGGAGCTGTCCGCCGCGCGCGCGGAGCTGACCGGACTGCGTGCCCGCCGCGAACACCAGCGGGAGCGCCAGCAGGCGCTGGGCGCCGAGCGCGCGGAGCTCGCCGAGCAGGTGGACGAGGGGATCGGTGAGATGGGGGAGGCGCGGGAGCGGCTCCACGCCCTGCTCGCCGAGGTCGATGAGCTGGCCGAGCGCCGAGAGGCCATGTCCGCCCAGCGCGAGTCCCTGCGGGCCGCGGTCGCCGCCGGACGCGAGCGCGAGCGCCGCTGCCGCGACCAGAACCAGACCCTGCGGATCCGGGTCGAGTCGAACCGGGCGGCGCGCGATGCGACCCGCCAGAGCATGTCCCGGGCCCGCGGCCAGCAGGAGCTGCTCAGCGATCGGCGGGACGAGCTGGTCGAGGAGCTGGAGGAAGGCGTCGAGCCCCTGGCCGAGCAGCGGGCCCGGCTCGATGAGCAGCTTGCGCTGCGGGTCGACGTCGAGGATGCGCTGGCCGAGGCCAGAAACCGGCTGGAGGCGCTCGATGCGGCGGTGCGCGAGCTCGAACAGGCGCGGCACGGTGTCGAGCAGGATATCCAGTCCACCCAGCGCAATCTCGACGCCCTGCGACTGGAGCGGCAGGAACGGCTGGTGCGCCGCCGGACCCTGGAGGAGCAGCTCGCCGAGGCCGGCACCTCCGCCGCCGCCGTGCTGGAGCGCATGGACCCCGCGGCGAGCGAGCCGGCGTGGCAGGACGAGCTGGCCCGCGTCGCGGCGCGGATCCAGCGCCTGGGCGCGATCAATCTGGCCGCGATCGACGAGTTCCAGGAGCAGTCCCAGCGCAAGTCTTACCTGGACGAGCAGCACCTGGACATCTCCCGCTCGCTGGAGACACTAGAGCAGGCGATCCGCAAGATCGATCGCGAAACCCGTAACCGTTTCCGCGACACCTATGACCAGGTCAACCACGGTTTCCAGCAGCTGTTCCCGCGTCTGTTCGGCGGCGGGCACGCCTATCTGGAGCTCACCGACGAGGACCTGTTGGAGACCGGGGTCGCGGTCATGGCGCGCCCGCCGGGAAAGCGCAACTCCAGCATCCACCTGCTCTCCGGCGGAGAGAAGGCGCTGACCGCGGTCGCGCTGGTGTTCGCGATCTTCCAGCTGAACCCGGCCCCCTTCTGCATGCTCGACGAGGTGGACGCGCCGCTCGATGACGCCAACGTGGGGCGTTACTGCGAGCTGGTACGCTCCATGTCCGATAAGGTCCAGTTCATCTTCATCAGCCACAACAAGGTCACGATGGAAATCGCCGATCACCTTCTGGGTGTCACCATGCACGAGCCCGGTGTGTCGCGTCTGGTATCGGTCGACGTCGACGAGGCGGCGCGCCTTGCCGCCGTGTCCTGACGCCCCGGGGCGTCGAGTTGCCCGGTCGCGGGCCCCGGTACGCCGGGCGGCCGGACTTGGAACTCCCCGGACAGGGCTCGGCGGGCATTGATATACTCGCCTGCGTACCGAATCCACGCTGAAACCCTGATACGAATGGAAGCCGATACCATCCGCCTGATCCTGATCGTCGTTGGAGTGGCCGCGATCCTCGCCCTTTTCCTCTGGGAACGCAGTCGCGACCGGGACGAGGACGACGAGGAAGACTACGAGGACGACGAGCCCCGGTACGTGGGCCGCGATAAGCGCGAGCCCAACCTCGGCGAGCTGGATAAGCACGCGGAACCGGGTTCGGCCGGTATGCGGACTGAGATGGAGTCCGAGTACGGTACGGCGGACGACTGGGACTCGGACGAGGACACGGCCGACGACTCGGGAGAGCCCAAGCCGTTGCTGATTCAGCTGAGCGTCGTCACCCGGAACAAGGACTTCGAAGGGCCCGCGATCCTGGACGTCGCCGAGACCTGCGGCCTGCGGCCCGGCGACATGAACATCTTCCACTGCCTGGACCAGTTCGACGAGGGCACCCGCGTCTACTTCAGCATGGCCAACATGGTGAAGCCGGGGACCTTCCCTTTCGACGAGATGGAAGACTTCTCGACGCCCGGGCTGATGCTGTTCGCCCAGCTCGAGGGCGACACGGAGGACCTGACCATCCTCGACGAGATGACCGCCACCGCCCGCAAGCTCGCGAATGTGCTCGGCGGTGACGTGCTTGACGACACCCGGCGCGCGCTAACGGTCAGGAAGGAGGAGGCGCTGCGCGCCGCGGTTCTGGAGAACGAGCGGCGCTGGGGCAAGATCAGCCAGAACTGAGGTCGAGCGTGCCCGAGTCAAAACCGGCGTCAGAACCGGCCCAAGGGCCAGCGTCGGGGCCCCCTGGCGAGTCTGAGTCCGCCCGCGCCGAGGTCCTGCGGGCCGAGATCGGGCACCACAATTACCGCTACTACGTGCTCGACGACCCGGAGATCCCGGACGCCGAGTACGACCGCCTGCTGGCGGAGCTCAAGGCCCTGGAGGCCGCCCACCCGGAGCTGATCACAGCCGACTCGCCGACCCAGCGCGTCGGTGCCGAGCCGCGGCCCGAGTTCGCCCAGGTCCACCACCGGGTGCCGATGATGTCGCTCGACAACGCGATGACCGACGGCGACCTGGCCGAATTCAACCGCCGCGTCACCAGCGGACTCGCGACCACCGAGGAGATCCTATACACCGCCGAGCCCAAGCTCGACGGACTTGCCGTCAGCATCCGATTCGAGGATGGGGTGCTGGCGCAGGCCGCCACCCGCGGCGACGGCTCAACCGGCGAGGACATCACCCACAACGTCCGCACCATCCACAGCGTCCCGCTGCGGCTGATCGGGACCGGCTGGCCCCGGGTCCTCGAGGTCCGCGGCGAGGTCTACATGACCCGCGCCGGGTTCGATCGGCTCAATGCCGAGGCCCGACGCGCCGGCGAAAAGACGTTCGCCAACCCCAGGAACGCGGCCGCCGGCAGCCTGCGCCAGCTCGACCCCCGGATCACCGGCGCGCGGCCACTGAGCTTCTGCGCCTACGGCTGGGGGGAGGTCTCCGAGGACCCGGGCGACAGCCAGCTCGCGATGCTCGAGCGCATCGCCGGCTGGGGCGTGCCCGTCTCGAGGGAGCTGCGCCGTGTGCGGGGGCTCGACGGGTGCCGGGCGTATTTCGAGGAATTGGGCGAGCGGCGCGATACCCTGGGCTACGAGATTGACGGGGTGGTGTTCAAGCTCGACCAGCTCGCCGGCCAGGTGTCCCTGGGCTCTACTGCTCATCACCCCCGCTGGGCCATCGCCCGAAAGTTCCCGCCTCAGGAAGCGCTCACGGTGGTAGAGGGTGTCGAGTTCCAGGTCGGCCGCACTGGCGCCGTGACACCGGTGGCGCGGCTCAAGCCGGTCCAGGTGGGCGGCGTGACCGTCTCCAATGCCACGCTGCACAACATGGATGAGGTGTGAACGCAAGAAAATCCATATTGGAGACACCGTATATGTACGAAGAGCCGGCGATGTAATTCCCGAAATCGTCCGGGTATTGTTGGATCACAGACCCGCGGACGCTCGCCCCGTGGAGCTACCGCCAAATTGTCCCGTTTGTGGTTCGAGAGTGACCAGGACAGAGGGAGAAAAAATCGCACGCTGCGAGGGGCGATTGTTCTGTCCCGCCCAACGCAAAGAGGCAATCCGGCACTTCGCTTCCCGCAAAGCCATGGACATAGAGGGACTTGGGGATGAACTGATCGGCCAATTGGTCGACAAGGGTCTGGTCCGCTACCCAGCCGATCTGTACGACCTCAGTTACGACGACATCGTGGCGCTAGACCTCAAGGCAGACAAGTCGACAAGAAAGCTCTTGGCTTCGATTGAGAAAAGCAAATCTACTAGTCTTGCTCGATTCATCTATGCATTGGGCATTCCCGAAGTAGGAGAGGCTACGGCCCGGGATCTGGCCTCGCATTTCCGAGATCTCGATCGATTAATGGCGACCCCTGAGAACGAATACGAGATCCAACTTGGGATTCCGGGGATCGGGGAGAAGCGCGCGCAAGCGATCCTTGATTTGCTTCAATCTACAGCCGGCCCAGGAGCGAACACGTCTCTCCGCGAGTGGATCGTTGCTCAGCACCTTCCGCGTTTAGGCCGCACACTTTCACTCAGCGTTGCCGATAGCTTGATACAGCGGTTCCCGACTTTCGAGAATTTATCCAGGACAACGTTGGAGGAACTGGTGAACAAAAAAGTACCGCTAGTGCCCGGCATCCGTGCGACTGTTGCAACGCATATAGTCAGTTTTTTTGCCGAACCTCACAACAGGGACAGCGTTGCAATGCTGCGCGCCAAGGGGGTCCATTGGCCAGCGCCAGTCAACGTGAGTTCTTTACAGGAAAACCCCTTGGCCGGAAAAACGATTGTTGTCACCGGGACACTAAGTCGGCCTCGGGAGGTGATCACGGCGAAACTCGAGATACTTGGCGCGAAAGTTACGGGCAGCGTTTCTCGTAACACAGACTTTTTGCTCGCTGGCGAAAACGCAGGGTCAAAACTAGCTAAAGCGCGTCAGCTCGGAGTGAAGATCATTAGTGAAGAGGATATTCCCAATCTTGCTCGCGATTAGACCCCGAGAATTCCGTCGATCGATACGTGTTATTCGGCTATTTTTTTGGCTGCATGCTATTGGATAACGCTCAGAAATGAATATCTGTTTCTTAGTTGCGGGCTCCGCCATCGAGCCGTGTCAGGTCACTTTTCATAAGGACGAAGGCAGGTTAAGCGTATCCTGTACCTGCCGCGCCGGCGAGCAGGGCATACATTGCAAACACAGACTCGCTATAATCCGTGGCTCAACCGATGCAGTTGTAAGCGCTAATAAAGACCAGGTTAGCGTAGTGCAATCCTGGCTTATCGGAACGGAGTTGGAGGAAGCAGTTAACGAATATTTTGAGGCGGAAAAGAGCCTCGAAAATGCCAAGAACAGATACAAGAAATCCCAGAAGAAGCTTGGAAGATTGATGCAAGGCTAAACGATATGATTGCTACCGGTCCGCTTTAGGAGCGGAAGCAAGGGTACTATCTAGTTGGCCTGATAAGGCACTGGTACTGGATTCGAGAGATTACTGCCACTATATTGCGTAAATTGCGTTGCGACGACAAAGCGGGAACATCAATGTCCGAGCTCACCCAAGAGCAGCAGATCCTGATCGCCATGCGAAAGACCCTGGCGGCGATCGTCAAGGACGTCACGCCTCCGCCCGGGATGCGGCACCCGCTTTCCGAGGGCACGATCCAGGACGTTCGGCAATGCTTCGCGCTGATCTCGGCGCGGGAGAAGGAGCTGGCCGACGCCCAGGGCCGGGGCGGCGAGCGACCCCACTACGCGGACGAGCCGCAGGTGGCCCAGGTCGTGCCGATCGCCGGTCTCGGCAGAAAAAGAGAATGACCGCGCCGACGGACGCGCGCGTGCACGGTGCCGGCGGGGAACGCCAGTCGTTCCTACTGGCCACATGTCTGGCCGCGCTTATCGGCATCGCGAGTGCGCAGGCCAGCGACAGGGATCCCCTGGCGCCGGACGCGCCCTGGTCCTATTCCGGAACAACCGGACCCGAACACTGGGGCGAGCTCGCTCCGTCCTTTGCACCGTGCGCGACCGGGGAGCTTCAGTCTCCGATCGATATCCGCGCCGCCGAGCGCATCGCCTATACCCCGCTGATGTTCCAGTACCGCTCCCAGTCCTTGGAGGCGGTCAACGACGGCCACGGCGTGCGCATCATCTCTCCGCCCGGGAGCACGCTTGTGGTCCAGGGTCAGGCGTATGACCTCGAGGAGTTCCACTTCCACGTTCCTGGCGAGCACGCCCTGAACGGAGCCAGGGCCCAGGGCGAGATTCACTTCGTGCATCGGGACCGACTGGGGACACGCGTCATCGTCGCCGTGCCCCTCCGGACGGGCGTGCGGCCGAATAGCATCCTGACGCGCATAGCCGAGCACCTGCCTAGCGCGCCGGGAGAAGCGGCGCGCTATCGGCACGTCGGAATCAACCCGGTGTTCCTGCTGCCGAGGGAGCGCAGCTATTTCCGCTACCAGGGCTCGCTGGACACACCGCCCTGCACCGAGCCCGTACTCTGGTACGTGCTGGCGGAGCCGCTGGAAGTCGACGCCAATTACCTGCGACGCATCGCTCAGGTCGTGGGCCCCAACGCCCGCTCCATTCAGCCGACCAACGGGCGCCCCATCCAGGCCGCATTCCGCCACTGAGGCCAACTGCTTAGCCTGCCTCTAGCCATCACGCGGTTGGGGCGTCCAAGCCCTAAGGAGAAGCTGGTCAAATGCCATCCTGGCACTTGATCAACTCGCGCCGACCCGGAGGCCCGACTCTCTGAGCGCTACATTTTCAATGGCATATATCCATTGAGAATTCGGGTTCCATGCCTGACCCGGACGAGACAAGAAATAGATCAGCGCTAAGAGAAAGTGACCGTTTCAGGCGCTCGGGGATGACGGTTTAGCGGAGCCGGCGAGCCTCTGGTACTCGCGAGCGACGATGGGGGCAATAACGGGGTAGATGCGATGCTGCCTGACGTAGTCGCGCCCCTTCTCGCCCATCCGCTCAGCGGCCGCCGGGTCGTTCAACAGGGTAACGATGGCCTGCGCGAATTCCGCCTCCGACCACTCGACGCATATACCGGCTCCGCTCTCGGCGATGATGATGCTCTGTTCGGGGTGTGAGTTTGCGACCACCGGTCGGCCCAAGGCCATGTACTCGCTTATTTTCGTGGGCGAGGTCGACTGCAGGATGGGGGTCGGGTAAAAGGGCGAGACGCACACGGCCGCGCGCCCAGCCCGGGCTTGCGCCTCTGCCATCGGTAGCATTCCGGTGAACTCCACGTTATCGGTCTGGTTAAGCTCCACGGCGATCTGCTCGAGATATGCCCGGTCGGCGGGGTCTGGACCGTCACCTACCATGATCAGTCGCGCGACCGGATGTGTATCGCGCACAATGGCCAAGGCCCTGATCAGGATATCCAATCGCCTTACTCGGGCCATGGTGCCGAGGTAGAGGATGGTGTTCGGCTCCACCACGGCCTTGGGCACTTCTAGAAGTTGCTCGCTAACCGCCATGGGCACTGGCGTCATGCGGGCCCGTGGCACGCCTTCGGCGGCAACGTCCTCGAGCATTTGCTGACTCTGCACGAATACGTGATCGGCACCGGGCATGATTATCTTGTACACAAGTAATTTGGCCACCTTTCCGGCGGCTATGCTGATCCGCGGATACGCGGACCGGCCTTCCTGGCCGTCCAGAATACGGCACTCCGCAAAAGGGTATGAGTACCAGTAACAGAACCGACGCCCCCTCAGCCGGGCGGCGACCAGGCCGAGTACGGCTACGACGAACTTGTCTCGAACCTGAACGATATCGTAATCGCCGGTCAGCGCCGTCCAGGTAGTGCGGAGATCGGTTGCGAGCTCGATAAGCTTGTTCGCGATCTTTCCCGCCAGGCCCGTCATCGCGCTACGGCCTATCACGAATGCGCGCGCCCCGTGCCAATCACGCTCGCGCCAGAAGCCGGTCGACTCTGCATCGAAGATAACGTAATCGACTTGCAGCCCCATTCCCGCGAGCCGTTTTCCGAAGAGATCGGCAACATCGACACGCTCCGCTCCGCTCCATTCCCCCACGAGGAACAACATTCGTTGGTTCAGCTTCATGTCACTCATTCTCAATGTGCCGGTTCAACAGAGATACCCCTTGAAGTGGTGCGCCAACACTCCGCCGCCTTGGACGCGCCGATGAGCAGTCAGGTCTTCGCCGCCATTCCGTCTTTCCTATTTCGGGACATCCATCGAGGTGCGGCAGATCCTGCCTCCGGAATGTCTGACTTGATAGCCAGCCGCCAGAGTACAGTCAGTGGTCGCCCCCTCACTCGATTTGCGCCCTCCCTTTACCAACATTCAGGCTACGCCTCTTCAGACCCGAGTTCTGCAGAGCCCCTCGCCATGCCATAGCGCGGATGAGGGCCGCTCGGAGTGCAGGCGAGGACGGCGGAGAACAGACCATGGGGCCGAGAATTCGCGGTGCCGGCTGGAGTAAGACGCTAACCGGCCAGACCTTGTTTCTGTCACTAGAAACGGTAAGCTCCGCGTTCGATCGAGGGCAGCCGAGTACCGAGCGGTTCGCTACCACTCGGATCCTACGCGATTATCCCGGCCGCGAGCCGATAGCCACAATACACAACTTTCTGACGCGGGCGCGCCGGGGGATCACACGGTGCCACCGCGATACGATGTTTTTCAGCGCGGGTGGACGCCACCACAGGAGGATCCCATGTTCGAATCGGCAGAATTGGGTCAGACGGTCAGCAAGGCAGACTACGACGCGGCGGTACCGTCGCTTCGGGAGGCCCTGCTGGACGCCCAGTACGATTTGCTTGCGAAGAAGGACTTCCCGGTCCTGGTAATCATCGGTGGCGTCGAGGGGGCGGGCAAGAGCGAGACGGTGCAGACGCTCAACGAGTGGATGGATCCCCGCCACATCCACACCCACGGCTTCCTGTTGCCTACCGATGAGGAGGCCCAGCGCCCGCCCATGTATCGCTTTTGGCGCGCCCTGCCGCCGAAGGGCGAGACCGGCATCTTCTTCGGGTCCTGGTACACGCTGCCGATACTATCGCGCGTCCTCGGTGAAGCCAGCGATGCGGACCTCGAGGGATCGATCCATGAGATCCGCCACCTCGAGCGCATGCTGCACAACGAGGGCGTGCTGATCCTCAAGTTCTGGCTGCACATCTCCAAGCGCGAGCAGCGCAAACGCCTCGCCGCTCGGGAGCAGGACCTCTACGCCCGCTGGCGCCTGACCAAGACGATCAAGAAGCTGGCGCGGCGCTACAATGACGCCCGAGACACGGCCGAGAAGGTCCTGCGCGAGACCAGCACGGGCGAGGCGCCGTGGACCGTGGTCGACGGCTACGACCACCGCCACCGCACATTGGCGGTCGGCCAGGCACTGCTGGATGCGGTGCGCCGCCGGCTGGACGCGCCGGAGGCCTCGCGCCTGGTCACCGCGGCCCCGGTGCCTGCTCAAGGCGAGAACGTCGAGCTGATCCGCGGCCTGGACCTATCACAGGCGCTGGAGCGCGACGCGTACAAGGACGGGATGAAGAAGTACCAATCCCGCTTCGCCCGCCAAATCGTAGGCAAGAAATTTCGCGAGCGCTCGCTGGTGCTCGCCTTCGAGGGCTCCGACGCGGCAGGCAAGGGCGGCGCGATCCGCCGCGTGACCGGGGCGCTGGACGCGCGACTCTACAAGATCGTGCCGGTTGCGGCGCCGACTGAGGAAGAGCGTGCGCAGCCCTATCTGTGGCGCTTCTGGCGGCACGTACCCGGCGATCGCGGCCTAGTGATCTTCGACCGCACCTGGTACGGGCGGGTTCTGGTGGAACGGGTCGAGGGCTTCGCCGGAGAGGCGGACTGGATGCGGGCCTACGACGAGATCAATGAATTCGAGGAACAGCTGGTCGACAGCGGCGCCATCCTCTGCAAGTTTTGGCTGCAAATCAGCAAGGACGAGCAGTTGCGGCGTTTCCAGGCGCGCGAGCAGATCGGGTACAAGCGATTCAAGATCACCGACGAGGACTGGCGCAACCGGGACCGCTGGGAGGACTACGAGGGCGCCGTGGCGGACATGGTGGATCGCACCTCGACCTCAATCGCCCCCTGGACCCTGGTCGAGGCCAACGACAAGTATTTCGCGCGGGTGAAGGTGTTGCGGACAATCGTGGAGGCGATGTCTCGGGCGCTCTAAGGGTCGGGTCGCGGCGGCCCGCCAAGTTCCAAGGACGATAAGCGGGGCGGCGTCTCACCGGCCGGGCGCGGTCCGTTGTCGTCCGGATTCGGTGACCATTGTCCGCGCCCTCCCCGTCTTGGCGATTCTGGCTTCCAAAATCAGGATGAACCTACCCCCTACCCTGCGCTCGCTCTACGCGACCTACCTGCGGCACTTGCTGCATCTGCGCATCGTGGCGATCGGGGGCCAGGTGCTCGCGTACGCGATCGCGTCGCGGGGCCCGCACTTCGTGCTGCCGGTCGTGCCGCTTGCGGTTCTCGGGGGCGCGCTGCTGCTGTACACCCTGTTTGCGCTGCGACGGCTGCCGCGACGCTCCGGCGTGAGCGAGCGGGCGATCCTGATCGAGACCGGCATCGACCTTGTCAGCCTGACCGCAGCACTCTACCTGACCGGCGGTTCGAGCAACCCGTTGGTCTCCCTGCTTCTGCTCCCGGTGACGGTCGCCACCGCGACCCTGCGGCCGGCATTGAGCTGGTCCGTGGCGGCCACGGCGGCGGCCTGTTACACGCTGCTGATGTTCCTGCATCGGCCTTTCGCGATGGAGCACCACAGCGAGGGGGCGTTCGAGGTTCACATCTGGGGAATGTGGTACGGATTCCTGTTGAGCGCGCTGCTGGTCGCCCTGTTCGTCTCACGCATCGGCACGACGTTGCGAGAGCACGACCGGGCGCTCGCCAAGGCCCGCGAGGAGGCACTGCGCAACGAGCAATGGCTGGCACTCGGCACCCTGGCAGCCGGAACCGCGCACGAGCTCGGCACACCCCTGTCGACCATGGCCGTGATCTCGGCCGACCTGGCCGACGAGTACCGGGGAGACGCCGAGCTCGCGGATCGGCTCGGGGTGCTCCGATCCCAGATCGATCGCTGCAAAGGGATCCTCTCGCGGATGGCGATGGAGGCCGGGGCCATGCGCGCCGACTCGGGCCGAATGATGGCGATCGACGATTATCTGACCGAGGTCATGGACGACTGGCGTGCGGCGCGACCGGGGGCGCGGGTCAATACCCAGTGGAGCGGCTCGAGCCCACCCCCGCGGATCGTCGCCGACCGCGCCCTGACCCAGGCGATCCACAACATCCTGAACAACGCGGCCGACGCCTCGCCGGAGTCCGTCGATGTCGACGCCAGCTGGGATCCCGCTCGGCTCTGCATCGAGGTTCACGACCACGGCGAGGGGCTCGCGCAGGCCGTCCGCGACCGGATCGGGGAGCCCCTGGTCTCCGGCAAGACTGAGCAGGGCGGCATGGGGCTCGGCCTGTTCCTGGCCCGCACCGTGCTGGAGCGACTCGGCGGCAAGGTCGAGCTGACTCCCCGCCAACCCTCTGGCGTTCGTGCCCGAATCACATTGCCGCTCGCGCCATTGTTGGCCGCCGGAGGCCCCTGATGGGGAACCCATCGCACCTGCTGCTGGTCGACGACGACCCGGTTTTCTGCGAAGTCCTGCGCCGGTCGCTGGAGCGTCGCGGCATGGAGGTCGAGGTCGCGCACAATGTGCCGGATGCCGAACGCCAGGCCCGGGCGCGCCCCCCCCGCTACGTGACCCTGGACCTGCGCATGCCCGGACCGTCGGGGCTGGCACTGATCGAGCGGCTGCGGGAGATCAACCCCGAGGTGCGTATCGTGATGCTGACCGGCTACGCGAGCATCGCGACCGCCGTGGAGGCGATCAAGCTGGGCGCGATCCAGTACCTGACGAAACCGACCGACGCGACGCAGATCCTGGATGCCCTGCACCAGGACGGCGGCAATCCGCAGGTGGAGGTCGCCCAGCAACCCTTGTCGGTGAACCGGCTGGAGTGGGAGCACATCCAGAAGGTGCTCGCCGAATGCGACGGGAACATCTCGGCCGCCGCGCGCGCGCTGGGTATGCATCGGCGCACGCTGCAGCGGAAACTGGGTAAGCGTCCCGTACGGCGCTGACCCGCTCGATTCCCGCCGTTCAGCCGCCCTCGGGCGCGCCGGCGTCCAGGCGCTCAAGGAGGTGCGGTGTCACGTCGTCGAAGCGCAGCACCCGTGTCCCCTGGTGATCGGCCAGGAACTCTTCGGCGTCCGCCGCGCTCGCCAGCGGTACCAGCTCATGACCCATCGGACCCAGGACATCGGAGCCGATGACGAACCAGGCCGAGCGCGCGTCGATGCGCGTCAGACCGTAGTACTCGGTCACGGCGATGGCCGCGATGTCCGCCGCGCTCCGTGTGGGCGCGTATTTTCCGAGGTCGAATAGATACTTGAAGAGGTCCTTTCCGCCGTCGAAGTGCTCTACCGCACCGTCCCTATAGACGAGCGTCGCGGCCCATTCCGGATACTTCACGACGAACATCCCGCAGACCGGGCAGACGTCCGCGGGTTTCGGCCCAGGCACGTCCAATGCCCGAACGGCCGGGGACGCGAAGCGACCCGACGGCGAGCATCAGCGCCGCGAGTCGCCAGCTCCAACACGGGCGGACGCCGCCCCGCAAGGGCACCGCTCACTCCCCGGCGGCGTGCGCCGAAGGCACGCGGCGCGGACCGGTGTCGGACGTGGAGCGGGCGGGCCGGGCGCGCTTCTCGGGGCGCGGCATATACAGGCTCCAGTGCCAGAGCGTCAAGCCGATGAGCGCTATCCCGGTCCAGCTGTGCAGCTTCATGTAACGGCGCCGCGGACGCTGCATTCCGGACCACACCAAGACGCCCAACGCGACCAGGACGCCCGCCTTGGCGAGGGTGCGCTGGGTCTTCATCTCCACCATGGGGGCGGCGTCCGCGGCGTTCCGATTCGGCGCGGCTCCCGTGCGTCCGGAGTCGGGGTTCGCTGTCGACGGGCATGGTCGGTACTCCTGAGGTTGACTGCGCTTCAACGACCAGTGGCTCGGCAAGCGACCGACCGGGCCGGCTTCACCGCCGACCCCGTAGCCCTACCAGTTTCCGAGCTTGCGCATGACATTGAAATAGCTGATGCCCTGGTAGAGGGTGCTGACACCCATGACGATCACGACCACCGCCGCCGCCTTCAGCAGCTGGCCGCGAACCTTGGCGCCGAGCTTGCCGAAGATCAGGGAGACGAACAGCATCGAGGGCAGGGTTCCGAGCCCAAAGACCAGCATCAGCAGTCCGCCACCGAGCGGGCTCGCCGCCGTGGTCGCCTTCACGGCCATCGCCAGCGTCAGCGCGCAGGGCATCATCCCGTTCACCAGTCCGCCCAGCGCGGCGCCGCGGGCACTGCCGGCCCGGGCCGCGTTCGCGAAGCCCTGCCGCAGCCAGCGCGCCGGGGCGAAGCCGACCGCGAGCCGTGTCCGGAGCACGCCCATGACCTCCAGCCCCAGCATGATCACCAGCACACCGGCCACGATCTGCAGCAGGCCCTGCACTTTGCCGAGCAGCCCGGTGGAGACCAGGGCGACGCCGGCCAGGGCGGCGATCATTCCCACCAGCGTGTAGACGCCGATGCGCGCCCCGTGGTACGCGGCGTAGGATAGGGCCCCTGCCCCGTTCTCGGACGCCTTGATGAAGAAGCCGGAGACCAGGGCGCCGCACATGCCGACGCAATGCCCGCTGCCCAGGATTCCGCTCATGAAGGCCAGCGAGTAGTCGAGTCCCCCGCTCACAATCGGCTCCGGTTCAGGCGCAGCGAGTTGGTCACCACCGAGACCGAGCTCATGGCCATCGCGGCCGAGGCAACCATCGGGCTCAGGCGACCCGAGGCGGCGATGGGAATGGCCAGGGTGTTGTAGCCGAAGGCCCAGACGAGGTTCTGGTGGACGACGGACAGGGTCCGCCGGCACAGGTCGATGGCCTGCGCCACGCGCTCCAGGTCGCCGCTGGCGATGGTCAGGTGGGCGGCCTCCATCGCCACCTCGGTGCCGCCGCCTACGGCGAAGCCCACATCGGCGGCGGCCAGGGCCGGGGCGTCGTTGACGCCGTCGCCGATCATACCGACCCGGGCGCCCTGGGCCCGCAGGCCCTCGATGACCGCCAGCTTGTCCTCGGGCCTGGCCTGGGCGATGACCTCTGCGATTCCGACCTCGGCGGCGACATGGTCGGCCGCGGCCTGGACATCCCCCGTCACCAGCAGCGTGCGCACCCCGAGCCGGTGCAGGCGCTCAACGGCTACGCGGGCACCCGGTCGCGCCCTGTCAGCGACGCCGAACAGGGCGGCGGCGTTGCCGTCCAGGGCCATGTAGACCGGGGTCTTGCCCTGGGCGGCGAGGCGAGCGGCCCTGGACTTGATGCGGCCCGTGCGCACCCCCTGCTCCTCCAGGTAGTCGCGGTTGCCGAGCAGGACCCTGCGGTCGCCAACCCGCGCCTGAACTCCCCGACCGGGGTGGGCCTGGAATCCGTCCGCCTCGGCCGCCGATAGTCCCTGCTCCCGGGCGTGGGCCGCGATCGCGCGACCCAGGAAGTGCTCGGAACCCGACTCCACCGCAAGCGCGTGCTCAAGCAGAAAGACGTCGCTCTCCCGGGAGACGTTGACCAGGTCCGTGACCCGGGGCCGGCCCTCGGTCAGGGTCCCGGTCTTGTCGAAGACCACGACCTCGAGCCGTGCCGCCAGCTCCAGGGCCTCGCCGTTGCGGACGTAGATGCCTTGTCGCGCCGCCCGCCCGGTGGAGACCATGATGGCCGCCGGCGTCGCCAGGCCCAGCGAGCAGGGGCAGGCGATCAACAGGACGGCAATCGCGTTCGACAGGGCGTTGGTCAGTCGCGCGCCGCGCCCGATCCAGCCGAGGAAGGTGAGACCGGCCACCGCCATGACGCCCGGCACAAACACCGCGGAGACGCGGTCGACCAGCTTCTGGACCGGCAGCTTGCCGGCCTGGGCCTCGTCCACCATGCGGACGATCCCGGAGAGTACGGTGTCGGTGCCGACGGCGGTCACCTGCACCCGGAGCAGCCCGAAGCCGTTCACGCACCCCCCGGTGACCCGGTCGCCGGCCGCCTTGGCGACGGGCAGGCTCTCGCCGGTGACCATGGACTCGTCCACCTCGGACGCCCCGCCAGTGACCAGCCCGTCGGTCGGAATACGGTCGCCGGGCCGCACCAGCAGCAGGTCGCCCACCCGCAGCGAATCCACCGGGACCTGCCGCTCGCCTGACTCGTCGATCAGGGCGGCCGTCTGGGGCTGGAGCTCCACCAGGCCGCGGATGGCCTCGCTGGCCTTGCCCTTGGCCCGCTCCTCCAGGTAGCGGCCCAGTAGGACGAAGCTGACGATTCCCGCGGCCGCCTCGAAGTAGACGTGGCGGCCGCGCCACCAGAGGGTTGCCACGCTGTAGGCATAGGCGGAGCCGGCGCCCAGCGCGATCAGCGTGTCCATATTCGAGGCGCGCTGGCGGGCGAGCCGCCAGGCCTTTTCGAAGAAGGGCCAGCCGGCCCAGAAGACCACCGGCGTCGCCAGGGCCCACTCCAGCAGCCGCAGCAGCCGGGAGCGGTGCATGGCCATCCCCAGGGTCATGACCGGGACCGTCAGCAGACCGGCGAGCAGCGCTCGCCGGCCCGCCGCCCGCACCCGCTCGCGCTCGGACTGGATCAGCAGCTGGCGCTGAGTCAGGCTGTCCATCGGGCTGGCGCGATAGCCAAGGCGCGCGACCCGCAAAGCGATCTCGTCCTGGGAGAGCCCACCGCGGACGATCGCCGCGCCCGAGCCGAAGCTGACCGAGGCCTCCGAGACCCGCGGGTCGCGCTGCAGGTCCATCTCGATCAGCAGCGCACAGGACGCGCAGGTCATGCCCTCGATGGCCAGGTGGGCTACGCGCCGCGGTACCGACGGGCAATACCCGGTCGTACAGTCCCCATCGGCAGTATCCACGGACGATTCGAGGGCGCGTGCAGGCGGGGTCCCCGGCCGCGGGGCCAGGTTGCCGAGCACCCGATCCAGCAGCACCAGCAGCGAGACGGCGGTGATCCGCGCCGGGTCGAAGTGGACCGCGATCGAGCCTATGGCCGGCACGGCGCGCACCCGCGAGACGCCGGGGTGCTTGGTGAGCAGGATCTCGAGCAAATAGGCTCGTTCACGGTCCTTCAGGACCACGGGCGTGAAAAGCCTCAAACGCCGGCGCAGGGCGTGAAGCACCCGGTAGTGAGCGCCGATCGAGCCGGGCGTCGCTATCCCCGCCGCCGCATCCATGGTCTCAGCGTCCCCGTCGCCGCGCCCTGACCATCAGATAGGTGAGGTAGAAGACCGCCAGCCATTCGTAGCGAAACCGGATCGGGGCCCTCAGCCACTGTTGGGTGATCCGGTCCCAATGGATCTTGATCAAATAGAGCACCAGGATATCGGTGATGAACTCGTGGATCGCCCTCCCAGGGTCCTCCAACACCGCCGGCACTTTCTTGAACCGGGCCATCGAGAGCTGCCGCAGCGCCGCCGTCGTCTGACGCGCCTCCTGCGCCTTCTCGCGCACCCAGCGCACCGGTCCCAGATTCAGGACCCGAGCCTTGAGACCGGTCGGCGGGACCGGCTCCGCCTCACGCGCCGCGCAGTGCTCGCACGCCGGCCCCAGGCCCCGCGTCTGAACGACGGACACCCCTTCGGACAGGGCGAGGGCGACCCGGCGCGTGTCGCAGACGGCCGAATGGTAGCGGACCGCGAGCTTTCCGTAGGCCGGGTGGAAGCTCACCCGGTAAACCCCGTTCAGCGCCTCGAGACGCTGCCGTATCGCCGCCGCGGCCTCGCCGGCGCACAGGCCCAGGGGAAGATCGAAGCGCAGATAGCCCTCGGCACGATGCCGCAGGACCACCTGTCGCATGAGACTGCCGTTCGTCGTCATCGGGTCACCGGTTCACCTGCAAAACACGACGCCCTCGGGCCTCCAAGGCTCAAACCGGCCCTCCCTCGGCGCGGTCCTTAGCCTCCTCGACCAGGTCCTCCAGGGTCTCGCGGGTGTTCATCATGTAATCCTTCCCCAACTCCGAGGCGCGCATCGCCGCGTCGACGATCTCGTTGCGGTACTTGTAGGCGAAGTAACCGGCGGTGGCGCCCAGGGCGAACATCACCAGCGGATGGGTGAACAGGCGCCCGAGCGCCCCCCGTCCGGCGGGGCTGGCGGCTACCAGCATCGCCCCGCTGGCCACATGAGGGACGAGTCCGTGCCCACCGGACGCGCCGGCGGCGTGATGTGAGTGGTCGTGTGCCATCGCAGCGTTCCTCTTCTTTGGGGTCGTGACGCCATGACCGCCGCGTTCAGTCCCGGTATGGTGCCGGAGCGGTGGCGGGGTTGGCATCGATGTCGTGAAGCATCTGGAATATACCGAGACAGCCGTCGCAACAGAAGGCGTACTGCCTCGCGAGGGTCTCCAGGACCCAGGGCGCCCCCTCGATCGGCAGACCGCAGAGGTCGCAGGGCTGGGGTTCCGCCTCCGATCGGCGCTCGCTCATGGCGCGGGCTCTCGGAGCAGCGGCGCGGCCAGGCCCTCGAAAGCCTCGGCCGTGGCCTCGCCGAGGATCTTGTTCCGCACCCGGCCCTGGCGGTCGACGAAATAGGTGAGCGGCAGACCGACCACCCCGTAGCGGCCAGACACCTCGGCGTCCGGGTCAAGACCGACTTCGTAGGAGATCCCAAGACCGCGGGTGAAGCGCCCGGCCACCTCGGCCGACTGTCCCACGTTCATGGCCAGCACCGTCAGGCCCGCATCGCGCTGGCGCTGGTAGACGTCCTCGATGGCGCGCATCTCCTCCTTGCAGAACGGGCACCAGTCGGCCCAGAAACGCAAGGCGACGACCTGACCGCGATAATCGTCGGGAAAGCGCGCGCGGGTCCCGTCCAGGCGCTCGACCTGGAAGGCGGGCGCCGTTTGCCCGGACTGCGGCTGTGGGGCCTGGGGCCCACAACCAGCCAACCCCAACAGGGATGCGAACGCCAGGACCGCGCCCATCAGACCGTTCCCGGCAGCCAGACCGCTCGGCGCCATCACTCAGCCTCCCTCGTTGCCCAACAGGATCAGGGCGGACCGGGCGGTCAGGATACACACCCAAAGGGTCAGAAAAAAGAACAGGCCGAGCGAGACATTGGTCAGTCTGCGCGCTAGCGGAGGCACCACGCGAGTCAGGCTCGGCACCCGCTCGAAAAAGCGCACCGCTCCGCTCCCGATACCCAGAGCCGTCGCCAGAAACAGGGGCCCGTAGATCAGGTAACCCTGGTAGCCGTATTCCGACTTGAGCAGACAGAACGGGCAGTGGTGGTGCGGATGCTCGTAGACATAGAGTGAGACGAAGGAGACGATGGCGGCCAGGGATACGGCGAAGGACAGGGCCGAGAGCAACCCGTAGACATAGCCCGCCGCCGGCCAGCGCCGTGCCGCCAAGCCCACGGCCAGGGTCGCGCCGAGCACGCCGTAGAACAGGCCCATGGCCTGCAGAGGCGGCAGGGCCGACAGCTCCGAGGCGAGCGCCTCCCGATTGGCGCCGAACAGGCTGCCGCAGCAGGAGGTGATGACATCGGTGTCGAGCGCGAGGAAGAACCGGATCTGCAGATACGCCCCGGTCAGGACCAGCGGCGCGATCAGCAGCAGCATCCGGTACTTCAGGCGCGTCAGCGGGTAGTCGTAGCCGCGGGTGTCCAGATGGTGCAGCACGAGCCAGGTCGACGCGGAGAAGAAGACCAGCATCTTGACCATCAGGGCCGGGAAACCGAAAGCGGAGGTGTTCAACGTGCCCACCGCGCACATGGCGCCGACGAACAGGGGCGCGATCCGATCGGCGTTGTAGACGAACAAGAGCAGGGATGCGGCCTCGCTCGCCAGGACCAGGACCACCAGGGTCGAGATCAGGTAGGTGTGCCGTTCCAGGTTGAGCTGAAGCTCGCTTCCGCTGGAGAGATCCCAGTGCCTGACCAGGTGCCAGCCGAAGCCCGCCGAGTAGACCAGCAGCAGACTGCCCGCCAGGGCGGCGATCACCATAGCGACAATGGCGGGGTTGACGACCAAGGCTAGTCAAGACGCCCATCACGCAGCCCGACGACCCGGTCTACCTCGGGCGCCTGGTAGACCAGCGGGTCGTGGCTGGTCATGATCAGCGTCTTGCCCTGCCCCTTCAGGTCACGGACGATCTCCAGGAACCGCTTCGACAGCTCGGTGTCCAGGTTGGCCGTGGGCTCGTCGGCCAGTATGACCGCGGGGTCATTCACCAAGGCCCGGGCGATGGCCGCGCGCTGGGCCTGCCCCCCCGAGAGCCACTCGGCCCGCGCGCCCGCGTGGGCGCCCAGATCCAGCGAGTCCAGCAGGAACCGGGCGCGCCGCAGGAGCTCCCGGCGCGGCACGCCCAACGGGTAGGCCGGCAGCATCACGTTCTCCTCGACCGTGAGGCCCCGCACCAGGTTGAACTGCTGAAACACGAAGCCGAAGGTTTGACGCCTAAGTCCGGTCAGAAAGCGTTCGGTCATACCCGAGACGTCCCGACCCCGCAGCCGCACCCGTCCCGACGTGGGCCGGGCCAGACAGCCGATCAGCGTCATCAACGTGGTCTTGCCCGAGCCGCTCGGACCCCGAAGCACGGTGGCTCGGTTGGCCTCCAAGCTTAGCGTCACACCGCGCACCGCCCACAGCTCGTTGTGTTGGCCCTGATTGAACGCCTTGCGGACGTCGACCAGCTCGATCAAGGGAAAGTCCTCGGCGGTGCGTCCGATGTCACGGGGAAACCTTTGCGGCTCATTGCCGCATCACCGCGTCCGGGTCGGCGATGGCCGCCCGCCACACCGGTACCACGGTCGCCAGCGCGTAGGGGAAGACGCTCAGGAAGAACAACGTGAAGACCTGGAAGGCGTCGACCCTGGGCGTCAGCTGGAAATCGGGATAGAGCACCGACCAACCCTTCAGCACCGGTCCGAACAGGCTCGCGCCGAAGGCGAACACGTGCCAATAGGCCGCCAGGTACCCGAGCAGGAACGCCAGCACCGAGACCAGCAGGCCCTCCCACAGTTTCATCGCCATCACGTCCGAGGTCTCCCAGCCGATGGCCTTGAGGACCCCGATCTCCCGGCGCTCCTCGGCCGAAAGTCCGGATGCCTTGTCCCAGGCGAAAATGATGAACGCCAGGACTGCCCCCGAGAGCAGCACCATCGCCATACCCTCGCGCCAATCGAATACCGCCGCGTAGGTGCGCAGGATCTCGTCGCGGATGATGGGGCGGGTGTCGGGGAGCGCGCGCAGCACCTTCTCGGCGACCTTCGCCAGCTCGCGGGGGTTGCGCACCGTCAGCACAAGGTCCGTGTACATATCGGCCTGGATGCCGAAAAACGCCCGGAAGTCGCCCTCGCCCAGCAATATCAGGTCCGCCGTGAGCAGCGACGACTCCGGATTCAGGATGTCGTCGACGGTGAACGCGTAAGGCCGGCCCTCGTGGCTGCGCAGCGACAGCATATCGCCGACGGCAAGACCGCGGGTACGTGCGAGCTCCGCCCCCACCCGGATTCTACCGGCCGGAGGCTCGTTGTCCGGCGGCACCAGCAGCGTGTAGTTGGCAGCCACGGTCGGATCGTAGAAGTAGCCCCACAGCCGCCCGCGCCGCTCGGCTACCCCGCGTACCTCGCCGAGCCGCGCCAGATAGGCGGCGGGAATCAGGTCGTGACGCCCGGCCACCATCCGCTGGACCGTGACCTCGGGCGCGGCCGACAGCAGCGTCGCGGCCTCGTGGCGCAATGCCTGGCTGAACAGCAGGACCGAGGCCAGTACGAACACGATCAGGGCATAGACCGCCAGCAGCGCAAGGTTGCGGCCCTTGCGCCGGGCCAGGGACCCGACCGTGAAATCAACGAGATAACGCTGCCTCTGGATCCAGGGGTTGTTCGGCATCGGGGACTCGATAACGGGGAGGGGCAACGAGAGAGCCGGTTGGAAAGTGCTCGAGGGCCCCGGGGTGATCCTGGAAGGCCGCGTGCCGGTCGGCCTGGGAGAGGTTCCGTGTATAGCGTGCCTCGGTGAACAAGGCAAGGTCCGTCAGCGAGAGGCGGGCCGTCAGCTCACGGTTCTCGAGGCCCGCGCGTTCGGCGCGACCCGCGGCCAAGCCGGCGTGGACAAATGTAACGATGAAGCAGACGACCAGCGCGAGCACCGCGAGCAGGACCCGATCACCCCGCGTCAGGGTTCCGCCGCCGAGCTTCACGGGCAGCTGGAACGCGCCTGATCGCCACGGCCCCGCGAAGAAGCCGCGCCTCGAGGATCAGCAACGTACCGGGTCGCCGGCGGCGCCTGGACGCGGGGATTCCGACTAATGACAGCTGACCGAGACGGAACCCGATTCGCCCGAGCCGTCCGATCCGCTTCCATAGCGATGAGACGCCTTCATCAGCGCGATGCGCAGCGCACCGGCGATGCTCGAATCCAGCCCGACCCGCACGGCAAGCGCGGGCACCAGGATCAGCGACGCAATCGCCAGCCCTGTCCCAACCAACAGCGCCCCGGTGGGCACCTCCCTCGGTGCAATCTCGCTCTCGTTAGTCATCTCTCGTCCTCGGTAACCGACTTGTCCACTCATCCGCGGCCAGCGCGTCGCTCTGATTCCGGCGACTTTCTTCGCGGCGACCGTCGGGTCCACTTATAGCGAAGCGCGACACCTGTAACCAGCCGCCGAATTTGGACCCCACGCCGGAGCACAGTGACGCTCGTCACATTTTTTATGATTGTTCAGTGTGTTGCAAAGATCCGCGCGGCGCGGCCAACCGCTGCGGCATAGTGTCGCACCAGCGCTGATACGCCGATCTTCCACCCGATCCCGGCTCGGCACCGCCGCCGCGCCCGCCGGGACCCGCGTGGCAGGCACGCGGCGGACCCGGCATTCGAACCCGGGCAGCGGCCAATCGGATCAGCTCTTATGCATCATCTTCTTACGCCGCTCGGCACGCCGCTGGCGGATCATCACCGTGTCCTTGGCCATGTCCAGATAGCTCTGACTCAGGGCGGCATCAAAGCCCCCGGTGGAGCCGCCGTGCTTGGCCTGAGCCGCCTTAGCCGTCGTCTCGTCGGCGAACGCCATCTTGCTGTTGGTCGTCATCGTGCCCTTGAGATCCGAGCCGATCAGATAGACGGCCTTGTCGACCGGGATCAGCGGCTTCGTCGCTTCGGCCGAACCGAAGTCGGCGGCATAGAGCGCCTTGGGTCCGCGGTCGAGGTTCAGAGAGAGGCTTACCGCAAGGCAGCGAATGGAGCAGGTGCCGTCCACCAGGTCGTCGTCATACTGCACCAGGTGGCGGCTGTGCTGATATTCGGTGCGGTCCATCCCGCAGTAGGGGCACTTCGGGTATTTCGCCAGATCGTCGTGCAGCGGATCGGCATCCGGTGGCGTCCGGGGCATGAACTGCAACGGGGTGCCGTCGCCGGGACAGGCCTCGCCGCTGGCGGAAACCCAGCCCTTTCCAGGGATCAGTGCGCCGATCCCGCCCTGCTCGGCGGTCGCTGGTCCCGCGATACCCGCGACGCCCAGGGCGCCGAGCAGCCTGAGGACGCCGCGGCGTCCGTGGTCATGATGGTCACTCATGGTTGCGTCTCCTAGGTGTCGGAAATTGGTCAGAACATCGCCCATCGACAAACCGCGGCTGGATCGTCCGGGTCGCCGATAAGAAATCGCGGATACGCAAGCGGTTCGCCTTCTCGGCTAGGATTCCAAAAGAGTCCGCATCCGTAGATTGGACGGGGTCAGGGGAGGCGTCGCGGCTCTCGGCGTCGGCTTGCGCCCGGGTGACCCATCCTTGGGCGGGGAGGACTGGCGCGTCGGTACTCCGACCGTCGCGCCAGCCCTCCCGCGTCGAAGTTTATACACAACTCGCTGCGGCCAAACTACCCTGCCGAGCCCTTGGCGAGTCGGCCAGAGACCAAGAACGATCCGGACAATTATTTATTTAGCGGATACTTGCGATTAACCCGCATGCATCATGAGCAACTGCGACATAGTGCCGCACCGGTCGTGAACGCGTCGTTAACGGGATGAGACGGGGTCAGGTGCGCCCGGGCGAATCCGAGCGTCCGGGCCTGGGGCGGAATGTCTGAGGGCGTCGAACCGCCGTATCAGGGCGGGGGGCAGATCAGCCGGAGCCCAGAAGCGTCAGCAGGCAACGGACCGACACTGGCTTTGGCAGAACCGCGTGAACCGCGGGTGGCCGCCGCATGTCGCCGGAGAGTCCGTGGCGACCGCTGCAGAGCGCGACGACGGCCTCCGGGTGCTCCCTCGCCAGCACCTCGGCGAGGATCACACCGTCGCCGTCGGGCAGATCGGCGTCGACGACGGCCAGGTCGAACGGGCCCGAATCCGCGGTCGCTAACGCCGAGGAAAGGGACCCGGCCAACAGCAGACACATACCCCGATCCTCGAGTTCCCAGCGGAGCATCTGCGTCAGGGCGGGGTCGTCTTCCACAATCAGGACGCGGGGTTTGCGAAATCCGGCTCGGTCCGGCACAGCGCCCGCAAGGCGGTCGGTCACACCCGTTCGCCGATCGCGTCGCGCAGCTTCTGCCGGGCGCGAAACAGCCGCGTACCGACACCGGCGGACGTCAATCCGAGCCGGTCGGCAATCTCCTGCTGCGAATACCCGTGCACGACCTGCAGGACGAGGGGCTCACGGTATTCGACCGCCAGGTCCTGCAACGCGCGACGCACCACGAACGCCTCCGGCGAGGTGTCGTAAGTCTTGCCGCTCGCGGCGATCTCGTCGGTGGGAACGGCGCTCTCCGTCGGCTGGGTCCGCTCGAAACGACGCGCGTTCTCGCGCCGCACGATGGTGTAGAGCCAAGCCCTTCAAAGCCCCGGGGTCCTGTAGCTTGTCCAGCGACCGCCAGGCTCGCAGCAGGCTGTCCTGAACCAAGTCCTCCGCGGTATGGGCATTGCCCGACAACCGGTAGGCGTATCGGTGCAGCTCACGCGAGTAGCGTCTGAAAAGTTCGTCGAAGCGAGCGGCGCCACGGCCCAAGGTCGGCGCGAACGGCTGGGTATCGACGGTGGCGGCTACGCCGGTCATGGCATTCTCCCGGTAAGACAGTTGGCTTACCAGGCTGCTTAAGCAGACCCCATGCCAGATTTTATCGCTTTGTTTTTAAAATATATTTTGTCGCTACGAAACGCCGACGTCACGAAACGTTGTAACGGTTCGTAACAAGCTTTCTGAACGTACGGTCTCCTCGCGGCCTGGTCCCCGCCCGGTCTCTCGGACGGCCCCGCGCCCGGCAGAGAGCCCACCGGTGAACGGCGATCTCCCGTCAGCGCTCCGGCAGGCGCAGCCCGTACTTGGCGATCTTCCGGTCCAACGCGGGACGAGAGATGCCGAGGATCTCGCTTGTCCGACCCTTGTGCCCCCCGGTGTGGTCGAGCACCCGCTGGACGTGCTCCGCTTCCACCTGATCCAGGGTCCGAAGCGCGGCCGTCCCCGAACCCGGGATTCCCTCGGCCGGCAACGAGGGTGCCGGCTCGCTGTCCGGCATGCCCATCTCGACGAGGTCGGGTGTGATAAGCGCGTCGCGGGCGCGAACCGTGGCCTGGGTCAGCAGATTCTCGAGCTCCCGGACGTTACCCGGCCACTCGTAGGCGCAGAGCCGATCCAGCGCACTCGTGGTCACACGGGGCAGCGGTCGGTCGAGCCGCTCGGCGATTCGCGCCAGCAGCCCATGTATCAGCAAGGGTATGTCTTCGCGCCGGTCGCGAAGTGGCGGCATCTGGATCTGGAACACGTTGAGACGATAGACCAGATCCTCGCGAAAACGGCCGGCGCGGGCCTCTTCCAACAGGTCCCGATTCGTCGCCGCCACCACCCGCGCGCCGGTTTTGATCGGCTCCACGCCGCCTACGCGCTCGAACAAGCGTTCCTGCAGCGCGCGCAGAAGTTTCGCCTGTAGCGGCGCCGCGAGCTCGCCGACTTCGTCAAGGAACAGGGTCCCGGCGCTGGCCAGCTCGAACTTGCCGAGCTTGCGCGCCTGGGCACCGGTGAAGGCCCCCTTCTCGTGGCCGAACAGCTCGCTCTCGAGCAGGGTGTCGACGATGGCCGCGCAGTTGACCGCGACGAAAGGGCCGTCGCGTCCGCTATGCTGGTGTATCAGACGCGCCGCGACCTCCTTTCCGGTCCCGGACTCCCCGGTGATCAGCACGGTCGCCGAGCTGCGGGCGCAGAGCGCGATCTCCTTGCTAACCCTGAGCATGGCGTGGCTCTTGCCGATCAGGTCCCGTTGCAGCTTCGGGGCCGCCTCGCCGCTCGTACCCGCGGTCCTCTTAGACAACATCCGGTTGCGCAGCAGCCGTTCGATCGTTTGCTGCAGCTCACCGGCCTTGACCGGCTTGTGCACAAAGTCCGCCGCGCCCTGCTTAATAGCGTCGATCGCAAGCTCCAGGTCGTGCTCGCCGGTCATCATGATCACCGGCAGCCCGGGGTCGCGCCCGAGCACCGCTCTGAGTAGATCGGTCCCTTTACCGTCCGGCAGTTGCTGGTCGAGCAGCAGCAGATCGACCCGACCCGCGTCCAGTCGGGCGAGCGCGCCTCGGCAGCTGTGAACGCCCTCGACGCTGTAACCCTCGTCTTCGAAGTGCAGAGCCAGCATCTGGTTCAGGGCCTGATCGTCTTCGACGATCAGAAGGTGATGAGTCATGGTGGGCTAACGGCGAATCCTTTATAGGCTTATCCAATCTTACGCACATCACCGACGATAGAGGGCGGCACGTCGGTCCAGATCTCCGGCGGCGCGTAGATTGCTTTTATAAGGGTTTTCTAATATTCTGCGGGCATTCGCGATGGAACGCCTACAGATCTTAATTTTTCAGGAGCCCTCACATGACCGTACTGGGTATGCTTTCCACCGTCGCCCTACTCGTAGGCGGCGTTCAGACGACCATGGTCCTCAACGAAAACGACCGCCTCGCCGCGGAGGAGGGGCAGGCGCCGGTCGTCGAGCTTCGGGCGGTACAAGCCGACACCACGGGCCCGGCCGCGCTTCCGGGGCCTTGAACCGCGCCGCATTCAGTCGACCCGCGACTCGAGCTCGTTGATCCCCGCAATCGCCATCACCCGGAAACGCCGGGATCAAGAACAGCGTCCAAAATCTCCCAAAGCCCGGCCTGATAGCACCGGATCTCGTTTTCACCGTTGACCGCCCCGTCCGGCCGGTAGTGTGCGTGCATAGGGTATGCTTGATTTCGGTCACAGATGCCTGCAGCCACCTGCCTTCCGGGAGATGTCGATGCCCAAGCCCGAGGAGACCATCCGGTTCAGCGTCTCGCTGCCGCGTCCCCTGCTGGAAGAGCTGGACCGGCGCGTGATCGGGCGGGGCTATGCGTCCAGGTCGGAACTGGTTCGGGACCTGATCCGGGAGCGGCTGGTCGAGGAAACCTGGGAGCGCGGCGACCGAGAGGTCGCCGGCGTGCTCACTATCGTCTACGACCACCACCAACGCGAGTTAACCCAGCACATCCTGGATATCCAGCACCGCCAGTACGTGCACGTGGTCGCGACTACCCATGTGCACATGGACCACCACAACTGCCTGGAGACCATCATCATCCGCGGCAGGCCGCAGGAGATCGAGCGCCTGAGCCTCGAGCTCGGGGGACTGCGCGGAGTCCGCTTCTCGAAGCTGACCCGCGCGGCGCGGGTCGAGCGTTAAGCCGACACCGAGCAGCAGTTCAGATCTGGTTTGGGCTTTTCCCTAGGGGTACGGTTCGGGGAGGTCCTGGGTTCTGAAGCTTCCGGGACGGCCCATTGGACGATGTCTCGCTCGTCCGGAACAGCAGTTCTGACGCCGAAGCCACCTCCAAGCGATCTCCGGCAGCGGGGACGCGAGTGGAGATCACTTTACGTTCCAACAAAAAAGAGATCCACCACCGGCACCGACAATGCCCGGTGCGTCCTGTGGGACGACGAGGTTCCGAGATTCGGCTGCCGGATCTTTCCCAGCGGAAAAAAGGTGTTCGTCGAGTCCTAACGGGATGCCGGTCGCAAGCGGCTGTTGAGCTACGGCTCCTTTGGCGCCCCGAACCTCGACCAAGCCCGCACCGCCGCTCGGACAGAGCTGGCGAAGGTGGAAACCAAAGGCGTTGACCCCATTGCGGAGCGCGGGAAGAAGCGCCAGGGCGAAACCATGCAGGACCTGTGCGCGGCCTATCTTGAGCGGCATGCCAAGTTCCACGAAAAGAGCTGGCAAGCGGATGTGCGGCGCATCAATAACCGCGTCCTCCCAGCCTTGGGCCGTCTCTGTCGAAATATTGGGTTCGACGGTTCGACGGACTAAAGGGATAGGGGGACCATGCCGCTGTAATGCGAGCACCGGGTCGCCAACCTCCCAGACGTGCGCATTAGCGGCGCCAAGGGGGGAACAACGTATCGCTGGCGACGCGGCCGTTCCCCGCTCACTGATCGAGGAACGGCGAGCTTTCTGTTAATCAGACGCGGTACGCCCCGGGTGTGCGCGTTAAGAAGCCGCAATGCGTCGGCGCCGATCTCGGGGTCGCCGGCCCAACCGGTCGAAAGGAGCGCGTGCCCGATATAGTCGCGCGTTTCACCGGCCGATAATGGCGATAGTGATGCGCTTCCTAGGATCAGCTGCCGGATTAGCTCGCACTCGGGAAGGTGCAGCGTCTCCCACAACCGCTCCTGTCCGCAGAGGAGGATCTGTCTGATCGGCTCGCCGTCGGCAGCTAGATTGCGCAAGAGCTTGAGCTCCTCCAGCGCGCTTGCGGGCAGGTGGTGCGCCTCGTCGACGATTAACAAGGCGGGTCCGGGTCCCCTCCGCTCGCCCCCAACAAGGCGCTTGAGCCCGTTCAACAGTTGGGCCTTGCCGAAAGCGTCCGCTTCCAGGCCGAATGCGAACCCGACGAGCTTAAGCAGGTCGTCGGCGTCGACCTGTGTGCTGGCGACCTTGCCGACCGGATAGCCCTCACCGCCGAGCTCGTCCGCCAACTCGTCGACTAGGGTCGTCTTGCCGAGACCCGGAGCGGCGGTGAGCACGACGAAACCGTCGCCGCGCCGCGTGGCCGCGATCAGATCGGCATGTGCGTTCTCTTAACTACTGTGAACGTACCGGTGACGATGCTCGGGCATCAACCTGAATATGCTGCGGTCGAGCCGGTAGAATGCCTCGTACACGTGTCCTCAAAAGATCACCGCTCCGAGAGCCTAGGCTTGCCGGCATGGCAGAAACGCATTCGCTCGCGGTCCTTCGTTCGCCGCGACATCGATAGCGCAGATGTCGCATAGCAAAACGCCTCTTGTGCCTCGATTAGCGCATCCAGTACATGCCTGCCGAGGGATGGGAAGAGATTAGGCGATGGAACCGCCCGACGGGGGCTTAGGCTGGCACGCTAGACGCCGAACCGACACCGGTCACGGTTCATCTTCAGGGCAGTGCGGCCCAAGCTATCCTGCTCACTTTGCTGGAGCTGCGGGATCGGGGATTGCTCCCCGGTCCGTCGCCGGAGATCTGGGAGCCGCTGCCCTGGGACCGCTCCGGCCTGCTCGCCGAACGCCGGCCATCGGGGCCGCGCTGGCACCTCGGCGGCCACTGTACTGACGCCCTCGGAGCCCCCTGCCGAACTTCGACGCGCGATGACCGCGAGCCACTGCTGCGGGCCGCGAGGCGGCAGCGATTCCCGGGCGCGCGGCACACAAGACGCCAACTGCAGGCACACGAAGGGCGTTACGGGTGCAGTACACTCCGACGCCATTGCCGCCGCGCTGTTTGGAGATTGCCCCGCACCATGACCGGCCGCCCCGAGTCCCGCCCCCGCCTCGTCTTCGGGGCCAGCGGCTACATCGGCACCCACCTGGTCCCCAGGCTCCTGGCGGCGGGGGTGCCGGTGCGAGTCTCCTCTCGCCAGCCCCAGGTGCTGGAGGCGCGGGGCTGGCGCGGCGCGGAGGTGGTGGCGGCGGACGCCCTGGACACCGCGACCCTGCCTGCCGCCTTGGACGGCGTCGGGATCGCCTACTATCTGGTCCACTCCATGGGCGCAGGCCGCAACTTCGGCCAATTGGACCTGCAGGCCGCGGCCAACTTCGCCGCCGCGGCGGCCAGGGCCGGCGTGGAGCGTATCTGCTACCTGGGCGGTCTGGTCCCCAAGGACGCGGATTCAGAGCACATCGTCTCCCGCCGGGAGACCGGCGAGGTGCTGCGCCGCGGCAAGGTCCCGGTCACCGAGATCCGCGCCGGGATCATCGTCGGCCCGGGCTCCGCCGCCTTCGAGGTGATGCGCGACCTGGTCTATCACCTGCCGGTCATGGTCACGCCGCGCTGGGTGAGGGCCAAGTCGCCGCCCATCGCCCTGGACAACCTGCTGGAATACCTGGTTCGGGCCCCGGCCCTGCCCGAGGCCGCCGGCGGCGTCTACGATGCGGCGGGGCCGGAGACCCTGACCTACGCGGCCATGATGCGGGTGCTGGCCGAGGCCGCCGGGCGACGTCCGCCCTGGATCGTCCCGGTGCCGGTGCTCACGCCCCGCCTATCGTCCTATTGGCTGCGTCTGATCACCTCGGTACCCACCAACGTCGCCCGTGCCCTGATCGAGGGGCTCAAGCACGACTTCACGGCGGATGCGGAGCCGCTGCGGCGCCTGGTGCCCCAGCGGTTGCTCGGGTTCAGGGAGTCCGTGGAAGCGGCCTTTGCCGCAGAACGCAACGCACAGGTCCAGGCACGCTGGACCGAGGGGGCCTTCAATATGCGCAAGGGTCGGATCGATTACGCCTACTACGCCAAGCGGGCAGGTGGCAGTGCCGTCGCCCAGGCGACGCCAGCGGCGGTGTGGGCAGTGGTTGCGGCCATCGGCGGGGCCAACCGCTACTACTACCTCAACGCCCTCTGGACCCTGCGCGAGACGATGGACTGGGCCCTGGGCGGGCGGGGGCTCAGCCGCGGCCGTCGCGATCCGACCGACGTGCGGGTGGGCGACACGATCGACTCCTGGGAGGTGATCGGGGTGGAGCCGGAGCGCCGCCTGACCCTCTCCTTCGGCATGCGCGCCCCGGGGGCCGGGGTCCTGGAGTTCGAGATCGAGCCCCTGTCCGGGGGCCGCACCCGTATCACCGCCACCGCCTACTGGCACCCCGCCGGGGTCTGGGGCCTGATGTACTGGCTGTCCATGGAGCCCGCCCACCTGGTCATCTTCCAGGGCCTGACCCGGGAGATCGCCCGGCGCGCCGAGGCGCGGGAACGGCTCTGGCCGCCACCCGCCAACGGCGGACTGAAAGGGGCTGTCCCGGGGCAGCGCACCGACCCCCGTGATCCCCTGGTTGCAGGCACGGCTCTGGGCCCTCAGGTTTGTCCCCTTCGCCAACCCTGCCATGGACATGCTGCCGTGCCTGCTTCGCCCTGCCGCCGCCTGATCCTGGTCCTGGGGGACCAGCTCGACCGCACCGCGTCCGTCCTCGCGGATCTGGACCCGGCGCGGGACAAGGTCTGGATGTGCGAGGCGGCCAGCGAGGCAACCCATGTCCCTTCCCACAAGGCGCGTACCGTGCTCTTCCTGTCGGCGATGCGCCACTTCCGGGACCAGCTCCGCTCGCAGGGTATTTCGGTGCGCTATCGGGCCCTGGATCGGGAGGCGGACCTGACCCTGGAGGCCGGGCTCACGGCGGACTTGGCGGTCCTCAAGCCGGCGCGAGTCATCGTGACCCAACCTGGCGAGCACCGGGTCCTCGCGCAGCTGCAACGGGCCTGCTCCGACGCGGGGCTGCCCCTGGAGGTCTCCGAGGACGCCCACTTCATTTGCCCCACGCCGGACTTCGACACCTGGGCGGCCGAGCGCAAGTCGCTGGTGCAGGAGCATTTCTACCGTCGCCTACGCAAGCGCGAGCGCGTGCTGATGGCGGGCGATCAGCCGGTCGGCGGGCGCTGGAACCTGGATGCCGAGAACCGCAAGCCCCTCGGGCGCAAGGGGCCCGGCCTGGTGCCGCCGCCGCTCGGCTTCGCACCGGACGCTATCACGCTGGAGGCGATGGGCCTGGTCCGGGCGCGGTTCCCTGACGCCCCGGGCGGGCTCGCGCGCTTCGACTGGCCCGTGGACTGCCGAGCAGGCCCAGGCCGCGCAAGCGGATTTCATCCGCCATCGGCTAGCCCTGTTCGGCCCCTACCAGGATGCCCTTTGGACCGGCCAGCCCTTCCTGTATCACGCCCGCCTATCGACCGCGATGAACCTCAAGCTTCTGGACCCGCGCGCCCCCATCGCTGCGGCGGTCGAGGCGCTGGAACGAGGCGAGGCCCCGCTGGCTTCCGTAGAGGGGTTCGTGCGCCAGATCCTGGGCTGGCGGGAGTATGTGCGCGGAGTCTACTGGCTGGAGGGGCCGGAGTACCTGGAGCGCAACGCCCTGGATGCCCATCAGCCCCTGCCTGCCTTCTACTGGACCGGCGAGACGGACTACGCCTGCCTGCGCGCCGCCATCGGCCAGGTGCTGGAATACGGTTACGCGCACCACATCCAGCGCCTGATGGTCACCGGCCTGTTCGCCCTGCTCCTTGGGGTCGAGCCGCGGCAGGTGCACGCCTGGTACCTGGCCATGTTCGTGGATGCGGTGGAGTGGGTCGAAGCCCCGAACACCCTTGGGATGAGCCAGTACGCGGACGGCGGACTGCTCGCCTCCAAGCCCTATGCGGCAAGCGGTGCCTATATTCGGCGCATGAGCAACTATTGCGACGGTTGCCGGTATGACCCCACGCAGGCCCTGGGCGAGCGGGCCTGTCCCTTCACCACGCTCTATTGGGACTTCCTCGACCGGCATCGCGCGCGCTTCGCCAAGCATCCGCGCACCGCCCTCCAATGGCGCAGCCTGGAGCGCCTGGACCCCGAGCGCCTCGCCGCCATCCGGCACGCCGCCCGGGTCCTGCGGCAGGCCCTGGCCTGACCTCGACGTTCTCCGCAACCCTGGGAGACCTATGCATGCACACCGACGTCATTGTGATCGGCGCCGGGCTATCCGGCCTTGCGTGCGCGCTGACCCTTCGAGACCGCGGGCTCGATACCCTAGTGGTGGAGGCGGCGGACGCCGTGGGCGGGCGCATCCGCACCGACCGGCGGGACGGTTTCCTGCTCGACAGGGGCTTTCAGGTGCTGCAGACCTGGTACCCGGAGGCGCGACGCTTCCTGGACTATGGGCGGCTTGATCTGCGACCCTTTGAACCGGGGGCCTTGGTCCACAGGAACGGCCGCATGCACCGGGTGAGCGATGTCTGGCGCCGGCCCGCTCGGCTGCCGGAGATGATCACCTCGCCCATCGGGACTTTGGCCGACAAGCTACGCCTACTCGGTCTGCGCCGGCGCTGCCTGGCCGGGTCCCTGGAGGAACTCTACGCCCGACCCGAAACTAGCGCGCTGGAGCGGCTGCGGGACCTTGGTTTCTCGGCCACCATGATCGAGCGCTTCTTCAAGCCCTTCTTCAGCGGCGTCTTCTTCGAGCCCGAGCTGGGCTGTTCCTCCCGCGCCTTTGAGTTCGTCTTCCGCGCCTTCGCCCTTGGGGACACAGCGCTACCCGCCCGCGGTATGGAGGAGATCCCGAGCCAACTCGCCGCCCGCCTGCCGCTGGGGTCTATCCGCACCGGCACGCGGGTGGAGCGCTTGCTGGACCACCAGGTCCTGCTCGCGTCCGGAGAGCGGCTCGGCGCGCGTGCCCTGGTGATCGCCACCGAGGGATGGGAGGCTGCACGGTTACTGGGCCAGCCGACCACGGCCCCGATCGAGGTTGACCATCGCGGTACCACCTGCCTCTACTTCGCCGCCGACCGGGCCCCCTTCACGGGGCCCGACCTGTGCCTGAATGGCGAGGGCCGTGGCGTCGTGAACAGCGTGATCTGCCCGAGCAATCTCTCGGAGCACTACGCCCCCTCCGGGACTAGCCTTATCACGGTCAATTGCCATGGGACCGACCAAAGCCCGGATACCCTGGAAACCGCGCTGCGTCGCGACCTCGAGGTTTGGTTCGGTGCGGAGGTGCGCCGCTGGCAGTGGCTCGCCGTCTACCAGTTGCCCCAGGCTCTGCCGGCGCAGACCCCGCCGGTGCCATACCCAGGGGGGACGAGCCCACGCCAATCGGACCACCTGTGGGTATGCGGCGAGTACCGCTCCGCTCCCTCGATCCATTGGGCATTGCACTCCGGTCGTCGCGTCGCGGCCAGCGTCGCCAGTGCCCTGATGTCTCAGGCCGACTAGAGGCCTGAGGCAGCCAGTACTTGTCGATCCGCTACACCGAGCCGCTCGCACAGGCCGGCATCGAATCGTCCGTCGGCAGCCGTGGCGACTCCTACGACAACGCCCTGGCCGAGACCCTCAACGGCCTGTACAAGAGCGAAGTGATCCATCGTCGCGGCCCTTGGCGCAACCGCGATGCCGTCTAGTACGCCACGCTGGAATGGGTCGACTGGTTCAAAAACCGCCGGCTGCTCAAACCGATCGGCAACATCCCACCAGCAGAGTTTGAAGCGGCGTATTATCGCCAAAAGGACGTGTCAGCCCAGGTGGCCTGACTCAAGAAAAACAGTCTCCGGAGTTCCCAGGGCGGTTCAGTTCCTCTCTGCCCGCGGCCAGTTGGTCTGACCGGGCGGTATACTGGTGGTGGCGACTACCAGCCGCACCTTGGCGTCCCTCGTCATCGCCATCGTTGGAGCGGAGTATGTGTTGCGCTGGCTGCCGCAGGGCACCCATCATTGGAGTAAGCTCGTGAAGCCTGTGGAAGTGACCGCCGGTCTGGGTGAGCAGTTCAGTCTCGTCCACCGCACCGGCGTGCGCGCGAACCCGGTTGATCGCAGCGTCCATTACACCGGCAATTCGGGTTTCAACTACATGCCGCACTTGCAGAAGGCCCCGGTGTGAACCTATGTCTTCTCGGCGATTCCCGACAAAGCGGCTGCCATCCATTCTGGGTGCCCTCGCGGTGAGCGTCTGGGCTGCGGACACACTCCTGATCGACGATTTCGCGGCTGCGGGCGGGCCAACCCGTCTTGGTACGCCTTGGCGTCTGGTGACGGACGAGGTCATGGGGGGAGTCTCTGCCGGAGCCCTCACCCGAGCGGAGATCGATGGGCGGCGCGCCCTGTGCCTGCAGGGCGAGGTGAGCTTGGAGAACAATGGCGGCTTCGTCCAAGCTGCCCTGGACTTGGCCCCGGACGGATACCTCGATGCCAGCACCTATACCGGGATCCGCCTCGTGGTGCGCGGTAACGGTGAGTCGTACAACCTCCATCTCAAGACGGCGGACGTCCGTCTGCCATGGCAATCGTACCGCAGCACTTTCCGGACTGGTGACGAATGGGGGGAGATCCGCCTGCCGTTCGCCGGCTTCGAGCCCCATCGCATCGGCACGCCCCTGGATACCGCGGGCCTGCGCAGCCTCGGATTGGTGGCCATCGGCCGCACCTTCACTGCCGATTTTTGCGTGGCAGAGATCGGCCTGTATCGAGACCGCTCTTAGCGCCCTGCGATGGCCGGGCCCATGCCGTGACGGTAAGCAGCCCGCATCGTGATCGTCTTTATTGTTGAGCGCCTGACCCCGGTTCGCATGGCCAGACACCGCGCCGGCAACGGTGGCGTCTGCGCGCACCATCGAGCTTGCCCCGCAATCCGCCTAAGAGGTAACAGAGAAGCTGAAGAAAATCGCCCCGCTTTCCGCCGCCTCCGGCTCCAGAGCACTCCGGTCCGGTGTCCTCCAGATCCAAGTGCTGATCGAAGGCCCTCAAATAAGAAAATCCAAGCAACCCTGCGAGTCCAGAGCGGCCTGAGATGTGTGGCCTAGCGAGGGTTGGATGGTCGGTCGAGAATCAATCAAGGGGGCTCCCGGGCCTCGCGAGAGATGCAAGAGCTGTTGAGGCCGGTTGAGAACTGACCAGCATTTGGGGGAGATCCCGGTTCAAAACTGACCAGGGTGTTCAACCTTACCTGCTCGATTTCTGAGCAGGAGACTGGAGGGTGATCACCATGGCCACGCTTGGCAAGATCCGCAGGATGTACTTTCTGGACGGTCTGTCCCTATCGGAGATTTCGCGGCGCACGAGTCTGTTGCGCAACACCATCAGGGCCTGGCTGAGGAAGCCCGAGGGCACGGAGCCGAGGTATCAGCGCGCGCATCGGCCCGGCAAGCTGGCGGCCTTCGAGGCGCTGCTCCTCGCGGCCCTGGAGGCCGACGCCAGGCGCCCCAAGCGCGACCGGCGCACCGCCCGCACGTTGTTCACCGAGATCAAGGCCCTAGGGGTATAGGGGCGGCTACACGCGCGTGAGCGACTTTGTCCGCCACTGGCGCAAGCGCGGCGGCAAGGCGCTCGGGCGTGCCTTCGTGCCGCTGAAGTTTGAGCTGGGGGAGGCCTTTCAGTTCGACTGGAGCGAGGAAGGGCTGGTCATCGCCGGGGTGTGGCGGCGGTTGCTGGTGGCGCACATGAAGCTGTGTGCCAGCCGCGCCTTCGTGCTGGTCGCCTATCCCAGCCAGGGCCATGAGATGCTGTTCGATGCCCACACCCGCTGCTTCGCGGCACTGGGTGGGATCTCGCGGCGCGGCATCTACGACAACATGAAGACCGCCGTCGACAAGGTCCAGGCGGGCAAGGCACGGGTGGTCAACGCCCGCTTTGCCGCCATGGCCTCGCACTGCAAAGGAAGCAATTTAGCGAGTTGACGTGCTCTAATGCGAGCGGTCAGCTTGGCTAAGGGATAAGTCCTGAATTTTTCAGCGCGTCGTTCGTCGCCGATCACATCGAATCCCACACCCGCCGTTTGGAGCAACTTTGATGCGTATCACACGCCTCCTGTTCATCGCGCTGCTGGTCGTGGCGCCGCAACTCCGCGCGGAGCAGCCTCTGCCGCCCCTGCCGCCTCTGACGGATCCGGCGACAATGAAGCTGCACCCCGGGAAGTTTGTGTGGGCAGACGTCTTCAGCAATGACGTGAACGCCACTCGGCATTTCTATGAACGGCTATTCGGCTGGAAACTGCGTTGGATCAACGAGCCGCCGGATCCGTACGGTATTTTCAGCGTCGACGGCTACGATGTAGCGGGCCTTGCATACCGGGATGTTGAAGGCGCGGACGCGTATGCCCGCTGGGTGCACTATCTATCCGTCGCGGACGCGAGCCGGGCGGAGCAGGTGGTCGAGCGGCTTGGCGGGCGGACGCTGCTGGCGCGGAAGGTGGCCGACCGCGGTGATTTTGCAATATTCAGCTCGACCAACGACGTGCTGCTCGGTGCCATAACCTCGTCGAGCGGCGACCCGGACGACGTTCAGTCGATGGAAGGGCAGTGGATCTGGTGGCAGTTGTATGTCTGGGACGTGGACGCTGCGGTGTCGATTCTCAAGTCGCTCGCGCCGGTCGAGGCGCAACGCGCGGATGACAGCGAATACGGCGATATGCTCCTCACCAGCGGGGGCTACGCGCGCGCGGGGGTCACCGCACTGTCAGCCGGCTCGAAAGAAGGCCCGACCTGGATTGGCTTCGTTCGCGTGGCCGACGCCACGGCCATGGCTGCGCGCGCGAAGCAGCTCGGCGGGCGGGTGTTGTTCGAGACCGACGATGGCAAGATGGCCATCGTCGCCGATCCGGGCGGTGCCCTCATGGGGCTGGTCGAATACACTTATCCGGACATGGGGGATGCGCAATGATCGTGCTGCGCGTGGTGCTCATGGCCACTGCGCTGCTGCTTGGCAGCTGCGTATCGATCGGATACAGGTACAGCGGCTCGTCGCTGGGCAGCAGCTACTATTACGGTTCATCCTGGTACGATCCCTATTATTCCCGGCGCTGTTGCTACTACCCCTCGCGACCGCCCTCCTACCGACCGCCCTCCTACCGGCCGCCCTCTGCCGGGCCCGGGCGCCCCGTGAACCTGCCCTCGCGGGCGCTGTCGAGGCCGACGCCGTCGCTGCGCAGGTAGGCTGGCTCAGGAAGATCTGATGGTCCAAGTTCACAGCGCCCCGTTTGAACAGGCCAGCGAAGAGAGCGAAGCGTCCGAGAGGTTCTGGCACTGGTGATGAGCGTTGGGAAGCGGAGCAGTTTGTGCGCGTGGGAATAAGCGGATGTTCGACGCTGATTGCCGACTGGAACAGCGTGATGTTCGGCAAGCACATCCTGACCCGCGCGGGGTCTGGCGGCGGTGAGCGAACGCGGCGGCGTTCAGCGCCGAGAGTCCACGGCCAACGCGGCGCGCCGGAACAGTGGCGCTGAAATTGGCACCAGGCAGAATGAAGTGGATGTCCTCGATGGTGTCCGCCTGATCGATCAGGCGGAACAGCAGCGAAGTCGAGGCCAGTACGTTCAAGAAAGACCTCTAGCTCGAATGACTTTCTCCCTCTCCAGTCGATCTAGGGCCAAGTGCCACTGCGGGATGTCTACGACAAGGTGGAGTTTGAGCCACGGAGCCCTGACCTCCATCCGCTTGCACCGGATCTTTCAAGCCTTCCAGCCCGGGGGCCCTATCCGCTTCCGCGCGCCTGAGCTTCGGCGGCCTCAGCTGCCGGGGTCCCCTTGATCTTCTCGCGGATGCGCTGCACCACGGCATAGAACATTGGCACGAACAGGGGCACCAGGATGGAGGCGGCGACGATGATCTGGAAATCAGCGAGGGAGCTGCGTGAGCTCGCGTGCATGCACACCAAGCGACACCTGCAGGAGATTTCCGATGAATCCCGAAACCCATAATCTGCCCAGGGCCGCTCCCGCGCGGCGCTTTGGCGAAGTTCCGTAACCCATCGCCCGGGTGCTGGACGCCGCCAGGCGGATCGATCCGGCGCATGGACTGTTCGTGACCTATGCGCCAGGCACCTTAGGCGCGGAGTGGGAGCTCCGCCCCTTCAGGCGGTGGCTGATCCTCAGAAGTCTGAATGAGGCGATCATCGCCGAGGCCGTGGCCTGTTCCCTCTTGGCGCGCACGGCCGATCTAGGAAAGGGTGCCTTGACGTATGTCCCTCGGCACTTGCAGCCACGCCATCGACAGACCGTAGATGCGCTCGAAAACGCGATCGGCAGAATCCCACTGCAAGGAGGATGCGCATGAGCATCGGAAAAATAGTCCTGTACTGCCACGTCGAAGAAGGAACCGGCATCGTCAGTGAGGGAGACTGGTTATTCCACACCGGCCAGTGGGCGGAGTGTGTTGAGGCGACTCAGGAAAAAGACGGTAGCTGGAGTCTTTACATCGACTTCGAAAAGACGGACAAGCATCTGACCCACGAGGGTTGAAAGTTCGACACCGTCGACCAACGCAAGGCATTCGTGGAGAGCTATTTCGAGGCGTTGACGTGGACGTTGATCCTGCCGAATTTCCGGCTCCGGACGAATGAGCGCGGCAGAGTACACCTGTTGTGCCCTGAGTCATCCCTATCCCGCATGCCGCGCGCAAAATCCCCGAGGATCTCCGCTCGAGCCTCCTGCTTTATCACCCGAACTAGAGGTGGAACTCGACTGGCTGACCGATCACTACCCGGATGAAATGTTCGATCTCCGGGGTCCGGAGTTTGCGACTGTCCAGTTCCCGATCAGCCGTTTCGTCGTGGATCCAGATCGATTCAAGGAAGACGCGAAAAAGCCGATGGCCAAGAGAGGGCAGGGCGTCATCCATACGCGCACAACCGACGGTAGGCAGCTTCGGAATCCGCTGACCGCGGCGGAGCGGGAGGCGCTCCTTGAGCGCATCCACCGACCGCATCACACCAAGCTGAAGCAACTCGTCGAGGAAGCGTTGGCTGCGCGCGGACGGGCGCTGATCATTGATGGGCACTCATTCCCGAACAGACCGCTTCCGGTGGACAAGGACCAGAACCCGAGCCCACCGGACATCTGCATCGGCACAGACAAATTCCACGCCCCGCGGTAGCTGGTCGATGCTTGTGCAGGACTGGGCTGGAGCGTCCCTGTTGACCGGCCCTACGCCGAAACATTTGTCCCGACGCAGCACTGGGGCAACGAGGAGCGAGTTGCTTCGGTCCCGTGACAATCCGCTCCAAGCACAAGCTCAACGCGGCAATGAATGAGGCAATATCGGGCGTCAATGAAAAAGGGCTTACCGGAAATTACCCGTAAGCCCTTTATTTTATGGCGCGCCCGGAGAGATTCGAACTCCCGACCACCTGGTTCGTAGCCAGGTACTCTATCCAACTGAGCTACGGGCGCCTGGGGCCGACTTCGTCTGTCAGTTCATATCTGCGTCTGTTCTGACCGATCTCTGTTCCGCCCGCGGTGAGGGGGCGGAGCATAGACTGAGGCGAAATCGAGAGCGGCAGTATCCGGGTCCTCGCCAATTCTGTCAATCACCGCGCCGGCCTGGCCGGGGCCCGCCGGTCGCGTGCAACCGGCACCCGGGGGAAGTATCCGTCCCGGGCTCGTGGCAGCTCCAAGGGAGTCGCTCGTGGACCGTCCGGCCCGCGGCATGGGGCACCGTCGGATATGTCGCGCCGGGCCTGCAAACCGACCCGGCCCGTCGCCTATACTGAGGGCGAGGCCGACTCCCAAACGCGGATCCATCGTCAAGTCGATGCAACGATTCAAGAACATCCTGCTGGTCCTGGACCCGGAGACCGAGGAGTTCGCCGCGCTGGTACGCGCGGTCAGCCTGGCCCGGCAGAATCGCGCGCGGCTTCAGGTGCTCGTCGTTCTCGAGCACCTCCAGCTCGACGACCTGCCCCTCGGGACCCGTACCCTGATCGGGCACCTTGACCACGACCAGCTTCGGGACATGATCGAGCACCGACAACGGGTGCGTCTGGATAAGGAGCTCAAGGCGCTTTCCAGCGGCGATCTCGATCTGCGCACATCAGTAACCTGGAGCCATACGCCCTTTCTGACGATCATCCAGGAGGTGCTGCGCTCGGGGCATGACCTGGTCATCAAGGACGCGCTGCAGGTTACAGGCCCCGGGGCACTGCTGCATCCGACCGACCGCCATCTGATACGAAAGTGCCCGTGCCCGACCTGGATGATCCGATCGAAAGGCCACACGACCTATCGGCGAGTGCTCGCCGCGGTTGATCTGTTCCCGGTCGACGAGACCAATGCAGAGCTTAATCGGCGCATCCTCGAGCTTGCGGTCTCACAGGCGTCTCGTGACGAGGCCGAGCTGCACCTGGTGCATGCCTACCGGCCGGCCGGCGGTCTGCTGTTCTCGTCGGTCGCCGACAGCCGAGCCTACGCGAAGGCGGTCGCGGCCCTGCGCCGCGAGCGCCTCGACAGCCTGCTGGCCGGCTACTCGATCCCAGGGGAATGCGTACATCTTGAGGAAGGTGTACCCGGCGAGGTAATTCCGGCCGTGGCGAGTCGCGAACGGATCGACCTGATCGTGATGGGCACACTGGCCAGAGTCGGGATACCGGGCCTGTTCATCGGCAACACCGCCGAGCGTACGCTCGATCACGTGCGCTGTGATGTGCTGACCATCAAGCCGCAGGGGTTCGTCACGCCGGTGCGTCTACCCGACCCGGGCTGAGTTGGCCTGAGCGCCCGCCCTAACGCCCCGGTGGTTGCGAACAAGACTGTCGCGTCCCCCGATCGCGGCGTCGCGTGCTTGTTCGGCGCCCGCCCCTCCGCTTGATATCTCCGGTTGTTCGCCGCGCGACCCCTTGGGCTCAGGGCCGGTCGTGACGGTTTGTTCGCACCCCTCAGCGCCGCGTCGCGAGACGCCGACGCGAAAAGAGCTTTCGTGCCTCCTCGAGCCAGAGCACCGTGCTGGCGGCCGCCAGGATTTGGACGAGGGCCGCTCCGGGGATGGGAACCGTGTGGAACAGCTGATTCATCACCGGCGTGTAGACCACGGCCAGCTGCAGCAGCACGCCGAGGATGAGGCCGCCCAGCAGCCACCGGTTCCGCAGCAGCGCAAGGCTCAGCGCGGAGCGGGTCTCGGACTGGCAGTTCAATACGTTGAACCACTGGCAGGCGGCGAGCACGGTGAAGGTCTCGGTCTGCACCTGCGCATAGGGCAGCCCCTCGGAGAGCCTCCAGGCAAAATAGAGAAAGGTCGACATGGCCATCACGGGCGTCATCAGGGCCACCCGCTTCAGTAGCGCCCGGCTCAGCAGCGGCTCCCCGGAGCGGACCGGGCGCATCCGCATCTCGTCGCCCTCGAGGGGCTCCATGATCAGGTTTACGGTCACGGTTCCCTCGGTGACGATGTTGATCCAAAGGATCTGCACCGCGGCGAGGGGCAAGGGGTAGCCGAGCAACAGCGCCGAGAGCAGGACGGTAATCTCGGCCATCGACGTGGAGAAGAGGTAGAGGATGACCTTCTTCACATTGCGATAGACGAGCCGGCCCTCCTCGACCGCATTCACGATGGTCGCGAAGTTGTCGTCGGTGATGACGATGTTCGCGGCGCCCTTTGCGACCTCGGTGCCGGTGATCCCCATCGCGACTCCCACGTCGGCGCGAGCCAACGCCGGGGCGTCGTTGACCCCGTCGCCGGTCATCGCGACGACCTCCCCCCGCGACTGAAAGGCCTCGACGATTCGAAGCTTCTGAGCGGGATGTACGCGCGCGAACACCGCGATGTCGTCGAGACCGGCCCGCAGGTCCGGCTCCGGGATCGACTCCAGCTCGCGACCGTCCACCGCGCGGTTCTCCGGGCGGGCCATGCCCAGCGCTCGTGCGATGGCCAATCCGGTCGCCTTGTGATCGCCGGTGACCATCACCGGCCGGATACCCGCGCCCCGGCACGCGGTCACCGCGGCTCCAATCTCGTCGCGCGGCGGGTCCATCTGACCGATCAGGCCGAGCAGTACGGCCTGCCCGCGAAACTGCTCGAAGCCGTCCCCGACGCGGATCCCTCCCCGGGGGACCTCGGCGAGCGCGAGGACGCGCAGCGCCCTGTCGGCGAGCTCGTTGGCCGCCTCGGTCACCGCCTCGCGTTCACCCTCTCCGAGCACCGCGATGCCCGACGCCACCCGAGCCTGGCCACAGAGCCCGAGGACGGCCTCGGGGGCCCCCTTCAACAGCACGCGACGCCCGCCCCCGACTTGCGCATGCTCGGTGGCCATCATCTTGTCGGCGGCATCGAACGGGATCTCCGCGCGCCGCGGCCAGAGCCGCTGCAGGGAGGCTAGGTCTATCTCCCCCTTGCGCGCGAGCGTCAACAGGGCCGCCTCGGTCGGGTCCCCCAGCGCACGCCAGCGGGTGTCACCCGAGTCCGGCGGGACCAACTGAGCGTCGTTGCAGAGGGCCGCTGCCTCCAGGAGCACTGAAATCCCGGGGTCCTGGCCAGTGGCGACGCCCGATGTCGCGGTGACAGCGCCTTCCGGCGAGTACCCGACGCCGGAGACCTCGAACGTTCGCTTATCGGGCAGCCATACGGCCGTCGCCGTCATCTCGTTGCGGGTCAGGGTGCCCGTCTTGTCCGAGCAGATGACCGTCGTGGAGCCCAGCGTCTCGACCGCGGCGAGCCGGCGCACGATGGCGCCGCGCGCGGCCATGCGCTGCATACCAACCGCCAGCGCGATAGTCATGGCGACCGGCAGCCCTTCCGGGACCATCGACACCATCTGGCTGATGGCCACCATGAAGATGTCCGCCGCGGGTATACCCCGAATCAGGCCGACGCCCATCACCGCGACGAACAGGGCGACGGCAGCCGTCACCAGGTAGCGCCCGAACTGGGCGATGCGCAGTTCCAGCGGTGTCTTCGGCGGCTCCGCCGCCTCGGTGAGCCGTGCGATCTGACCAACTTCCGTTGCGGCGCCGGTGGCGACCACCAGCGCCGTTCCGCGCCCGGATGTGATGTGGGTGCCTGAATAGACCATGTTGCCGCGGTCGGCGAGCAGGGTGTCGGGCGGCAGCGGGTCCAGCTGTTTGCTGACCGGCAGGGACTCGCCGGTCAGCGCCGCCTCGGCCGCCGACAGCGTACGCACCTCGAGCAGGCGCGCGTCCGCCCCCACGGCATCGCCGGCCGCCAGCAACAGAATATCGCCCGGCACCAGTGCCCCGGCATCGATCATCAGCTCCCCGGCATCGCGCAAGACCCGAACCCTGTGCGCCGAGAGCCGGCGCAACGCGTCCATCGAACGCGCGGCGCGACCTTCCTGCAACCAGCCGATCAGCGCGTTGACGAACACGACGACCAGGATGACACCGGCGTCGCCCCGGTGACCCAACGCAAAGGCGAGCACCGCCGCGACGAACAGGAGGTAGATCAGCGGGCTCTGAAACTGGCGCAGGAATAGGGCGACGGCAGACACGCGCCGCCCCTCGGGCAAACGGTTCGGCCCGAACGACGCCAGCCGGCGTTCGACCTCGGCGGCATCCAGCCCGGTTTCGGGGTCGACCCCCAGGACATCGGCGGCATCCCCGGCACTGAGCGCGTGCCATTGCCTCGGTTCGGGCTCTGAACCGACCCTGCCGGCGGTGTCGTTAGGGTGAATTAAGCTCATAGGGTTCGCTGGACGACCGGCCACCGGGAATCAGGCTCCAGCGGATGGGTCCATCTATCGACGAGCGTATAAACCGTCACGGCCAGGCGCCAGCCGATCGACCGCTGGACTCAAGCCCGATCCGACAGCCCTTCGGTGAGCTCGGCCTCGACGAGGGTCCTGATGTTCTCCACTACCCGTTCGGCCGATTCCTGGGCCACGGTTCGGATCAGCTTCTCGAACGGCCGCATCAGCAACCCAAGCCGAGAGAGTTCGAAGTCAAACGTCAGGCGCGTCGACGCCGCGTCGTCATCGAGCCGATAGCTGACGCGGAAAGGGTCCGAGACGCCCTGGAACTCGAGCCGCTTCCCGCGCTCGAACTGGCTCACCCGGAACGTCGACTCGGTCCGCCGTCCGCGATCGACCCGGACCTGCCTGGCAGTCGTGCCAAGCCTCACGGGCCCGTCGGACAGCGGCTGCAGCGAAACGACCTCCGGCGACCACCGCCTGTAATTCCTGAAGAAGTCCACGGCGATGAACTCGAAGACCCGGTCCGCCGGACTCCTTATCAGCGCGCTGGCTCGTGCTCTGACCATGAGTCTCCCTGCGCCGACGGCGCCGCCTACCACTCTGCCCAACCCTGCAACCGAAACGCGCCGCCGATGCGAGATGCCGGCTATGGACTGTCTCACTGCGGTGCGCGGCGCCTTGGCCTGGCATGCCGGGTTCGCCCCCCACCCCGGAGCCGTCTGGAATAGGCCGGCGGTTAAGCTATCGGAATTCGGGGGGAGCGGCAATGAGCCACGGATCGGATTCGATCGGTGCCGGCGAAGGGACCGGACCGGCTGGGCGGTACTGCGGGGGGCGAAGTGGTTGCGCGACCAGAATGCAGCCGATCGAGATCGCGCGGCGCCGGACATTCGAGCGGCGAGACCCGTTCTGTAGTTCTCCCCGCGATCCGGACTGGCCGTGCAGGGCGGCCAAAAAGGGAGGAATCGCGGTCAATACTGGCTTTCGAGCGCGACCACGAAAACGGAGGCAGATATACCCGCCGTCGCGGACAACGCCCATTTGAGCCGATTTAAACCGGAAATATTCATCGACCAACCCTCCAACGTGCAACTCGTAAATCGAACCCTGGACACCGATCGTCTCTATCCGCAAAGCATTCCGAATGTACGCTATGAATGTTTTGTTCCGCACCAGAACAGTCAAGATTCTCCTGGCATCCAGAAAATGTGGGAATCCCTGGAGCTATAGGCCTCGCGCAATCATGGCGCCGACCACGACACCCGCTTCCAAGACGGCCGACAATGGCACCGGGGGCGGCCTCCGCGAAGGCCGCGGCAAGACATGGCCAAACGTCAGCCTCGCTGGCCGACCAGCATGGCGACGTCGCGGGTTCCGAGCGTCGTATCGCCGGTAAAGCCCTCTTCGCGATAGGCCCGGACGATCAGGTCAGGAAACAGGTGCAGCAGTTCGTTGGGGGCGAGCCGGAACTCCGGGTCCGCGGGTCCGCAATCGGTGACGGACTCCCGGGTGAAGGTCTGGTAGAAGAGCAGGCCGCCGGGACGCAGCGCGGCGCCGAGCGCCGGGGCCAGCGCGCGGTCCAGAAAATGAGTCACGACAACGACGTCGAACGACTCGGGGGCTGGCGGGTCCAGGCAAATATCTCTGACCGCGGCATCGAGGAGAAGCCCGCCCTCGGCCGCCCAGCCGGTGAGCCGCTCGATGGCCACCGGGGACAGGTCCCAGGCGCTGACCGCGAGGCCCCGCCCTGCAAGCGCCAGGGCGTTGCCGCCCAGACCGCAGGCGGCGTCCAACGCATGGCCGCGTGCGGGCAGCAGGTGAAGGTTTTCCCGAAGGACCCGCGCGGGCTCCGAAGGACCCTCGGCGTCGCGGTAACGCTGGTCCCACTTGCGGCGAAGGGCCTCCGTGGCGTCGTCCGCCGCGCCCGCGCTCACGTGCCGGCCAGTCCCCGAGACAGATCGGCCGCGATGTCAGCCACATCCTCCAGCCCGACGGCGACCCGGACCAGACCCTCCCCGATGCCCGCCGCGGCGCGCTCCTCGGGCGTCAGTCGGCCGTGGGTCGTGGTCGCCGGGTGGGTAATCGTCGTCTTGGTGTCGCCGAGGTTTGCCGTGATCGACAGCATCCGGGTGGCGTCGATGACCCGCCACGCGCCGGCCCTGCCGCCGGCGACATCGAAGGCGACGATGCCGCCCCCGGTGCGCTGCTGGTGGCCGATCAGCCGGTGCTGAGGGTGATCGGGCAGACCCGGGTAGTAGACTCGTTCGACCGCCGGCTGCCCCAGCAGCCAGTCGGCCAACTCGGCGGCGGCCCGGGCATGAGCCAGCATCCGCAGCTCCAGGGTCTCCAGGCCCTTCAGAAACACCCAGGCATTGAACGGGCTCAGGGTCGGACCGGCGGTGCGCAGCACGCCGAACACCTCCTCGCCCACCAGCTTGCGGTCGCCGACGACCGCGCCGCCGACGCAGCGCCCCTGCCCATCGAGGTACTTGGTCGCGGAGTGGACCACGATGTCGGCGCCCAGCTCGAGCGGGCGCTGCAGGGCCGGGGTGCAGAAACAGTTGTCGACGGCCAGCAGGCAACCGTTCCGGTGGGCAATGTCGGCCAGCGCGCGCAGGTCCGCCATCTCGGTCAGCGGGTTGGACGGCGTCTCGCAGAACAGGAGCCGTGTGTCCGGGCGGATCGCCGCCTCCCAGGCCTGCAGGTCACTGAGCGGGACATAGCTGGTAGCAATGCCGAAGCGCGACAGGTACTTGTTGAACAGCACGGTCGTGCTGCCGAAGATACTGCGCGAGGAGAGGATGTGATCGCCGGACTTCAACAGACCCATGCAGAGGGCGAGGATCGCCGCCATGCCCGATGCGGTGGCCACGCCGCACTCGGCTCCCTCCAGCGCGGCCAGCCTTTCCTCGAAGGCACGGACGGTGGGGTTCGTGAACCGCGAATAGATATTGCCCGCCAAGTCTCCGGCGAAGCGCCCCGCGGCCTCGGCCGCACTCCCGAAGACGAAGCTCGAGGTGGTGAAGATCGGCTCGCAGTGCTCGCCCTCGCCGGTTCGATGATGGCCGGTGCGCACCGCACGCGTCGCGAAGCCGGACCACGAGGACGCTATCGGTGCGCCTTCGTCGCCCGGCGGTCCCTCAGGAGGAGTTGTGGAGTCCAATGACGGTCTCGCCGTGGCGGGCACGGCTCTCCATGGCGCCATCGTTGCGGGCCGCCTCCAGGTGCTTCAGATAATCGTGTGTGACATCACCGGTCACATAGTCGCCGTCGAACACCGACGCCTCGAACCGGTCCACCTGGCTCTTGCCCTTCTTCTGAACGGCCTGGATCAGGTCCGGGAGGTCCTGGAATATGAGCCCGTCGGCGCCAAGCAGGGCCGCGACCTCCTCGTCCGTGCGCCCGTAGGCGATCAGTTCGCTGGCGGCCGGCATGTCGATGCCGTAGACGTTCGGGAAGCGCACCGGGGGCGCCGCCGAGGCGAAGTAGACCCTGTTCGCACCCGCATCCCGCGCCATCTGGATGATCTGCTGGGACGTGGTTCCGCGCACGATCGAATCGTCCACCAGCAGCACGTTCTTCCGGCGGAACTCCAGGTCGATGGCGTTCAGCTTCTGGCGCACGGATTTCTGCCGCACCTTCTGCCCCGGCATGATGAAAGTGCGGCCGATGTAGCGGTTCTTGATGAAACCCTCCGCGTAAGGGATGCCAAGCTGGTTCGCAAGCTGCAGCGCGGCGGTTCGGCTGGTATCCGGAATTGGAATCACCACGTCGATGCCGTGCGCCGGCCACTCCCGCTTGATCTTGAACGCGAGCCGCTTGCCCATCCGCGAGCGGGCCTTGTGTACCGAAATGTTGTCGATGATCGAGTCCGGCCGGGCGAAGTAGACGAACTCGAACAGACAGGGCGACAGCACCGGCGTCGCCGCGCACTGGCGGGTAAAAAGCTGGCCGTCGACGCTGATGAAGACCGCCTCCCCGGGGGCCACGTCGGCGATGAGGGTGAAGCCGAGGGTGTCCAGGGCCACGCTCTCGGAGGCGATCAGGTACTCGGTCCCGTCCTCGGTCTCCCGGCGGCCGTAGACGATGGGACGGATCCCGTACGGATCACGGAACCCGAATATGCCGAACCCGGGGATCATGGCCACCGCCGCGTAGCCGCCCCGGCATCGGCGGTGCACACCCGCCACGGCGCGGAAGATGTCCTGCTCGTCGATGCGCAGCTTGCCCTGGATCTGCAACTCGTGGGCGAAGACGTTGAGCAGGATCTCCGAGTCCGATTCGGTGTTGATGTGGCGCAAGTCGTCGACGAAGAGGTCGCGCTTCAGGTCCTCGGCGTTGGTGAGATTGCCGTTGTGGGCCAGGACGATGCCGTACGGGGAGTTGACATAGAAGGGCTGCGCCTCGGCGGAACTCGACGCCCCGGCGGTCGGGTAGCGCACGTGGCCCACGCCCATGTTCCCGCGCAGCTGGATCATGTTGCGGGTACGGAAGACGTCCCGGACCAGTCCGTTGTCCTTACGCAAATGCAGCTTCTCGCCCTCGCCGGTCACGATTCCGGCCGCGTCCTGGCCCCGATGCTGGAGCACCAGAAGGGCGTCGTAGAGGGACTGATTGACGGGGCTCTTGCCGACAATTCCGACAATGCCGCACATGGGGACCTCGCTCCGGCACCGCCCGATCTGTCGGCGCCGATATAGAGAATGCGCAAGCTAACCCAGGCCGCCTCCGCCGCGCAAAGAACGGGGCTGCTACCGCTACAACTTCTTGAGCTGGGTCTGAACCTCCTCAGGAACCAGGCTCAGCACCCAGTCCGCTACCGACTGGAAGCGAACGATCAGCTGAGACTCCTGCCACCAGGGATCCTCGGGCATCGGCGTCAGCGCGGCCAGGAAGACGACCATGGCGACCAGCACCACGCCGCGCGCCCCGCCGAACACCAGGCCTAGGACCCGATCGGTACCCGTTAGCCCCGTCTTGTCGACGAGGGACGTCAGCAGCCAGCCAACGACGGCGCCCAGGATCAGGACCAGAAGGACGAGCAGGACGAAGGCAACCGCGAGTCGCACCGTCGGCTGGTCGATATGCGGGGTCAGCATCTCGGCGACCTGCCCGTGATACCTCCAGCCGACCACCAACGCCGACACCCAGACCAGCAGCGAAATCAGCTCGCGGATCAACCCGCGACCGAACCCGACCAGCGCGGACAGCAGAATGACGCCGATGATGACGTAATCGACCCAGTTCATGAGGGCTCCCGTGCGTTAGCGGCCGCGCCCGCGGCAAATTGTGCGCAATTGTTCCATCGACGGAACCTTCTCGTTCCCCCGCTCGACGTGGCCCGAGGCGACAGGGTCGTCATCCGGGTCAGGGGTAGCTCTGAACGAGGGTATCGAGCTTGTGTTGCTCGCGAAGCCGCGCGGCGGTTCGCTCGGCGCGGGCGCGGTCGATCTCCGGGCCGACCCGGACGCGATAGTAAAGCTTGCCGTTGACCTGCGCCTTCTCGACGAAGGCCGAGAAGCCGCTGCCCCGCAGTTTTCCTTCCAGCGCGGCGGCGCTCTCGGGCGTCCCGAGGCTGGCGACCTGGACCACCCAGGAGGGCATGCCGTCGCTCGGCGCCATCGGCGGAGGGGCCTGAGGCGTCACCGGCGGCGGCGTGGGCTTGGCCGTGCTCGGCCGCGCAACCGATTTGGCTGGAGCGGGCACGTCCGGTGTCGGCCCGGTCTCGGCCACGGGCGCGGACCCCGGCTCGTCTCCAACCGGCAGATCCAGCAGCTCGCTGTCGACTGGCGAGCCGTCCCCCAAGGCGCCCACCCCGGAATCCGACGGCTCGATGAAGACCTCCGCCTTACGGCTCTCCTCGAAGACTGGCGCCACGGGAATGGTCTCCTGTATCGGCGGCAGCGGGTCCAGGGACTCCTTCTCGAACAGCATGGGCACAAAGACCACCGCCAGCGCGACAATGACGACCGCGCCGGCCAACCGCCTCTTTGCTCCTTCTCGCATGATCCTCACCGGGTGAAAATTCGCCCCGGAAAGCCTACCGGGGATCAGGGGGGAACAGTATAGCAGCAGCGCAACCGCTGCCGGCATGCCGCAGGCCCTCCCCGACGGTGGTGAACGATCCGAAGACCAGGATGCAGTCGCCCGGCTCGGCCGCCGCGCAGGCGGCCGCTATAGCCGAGGGGACGTCCGGCGCCGTTCTCACGGCGGCATCGCCCAGAACCGGGTCGAGGCGGGCCGCAAGCTCGCCGGTCGGCATCGCCCTGGGGTCATCGCTGCTGGTCAGATACCAGTCCCGCACCAGGGGAAGGAGCGGCGTCGCGATCGCCTCCGGTTCCTTGTCCTTGAGGACCGCCAGCACCGCCCGCCGCCGACCCGGGCAGCCCAGCACGCGGAGGTTCCCGGCCAGCGCCTCGGCCGCGTCGCCGTTGTGGGCCACATCGAAGACCAGAGTTACTTCGCCCGGGACAACCTGAAACCGGCCTTGCAGCCGGGCGCGCTGGAGCCCGACCCGGATCGCGTTGACCGGCACCGGCAACCGGTCGCGCAGGCAGTTGAGCGCAGCGATGGCGGCGGCGGCGTTCTGGGTCTGGAAGGGGCCGCGGAGCGCCGGAAGCGGCAGCGCCAGGCGCTCGCCGGCGGGTCCGACCCAGGTCCAGCCGCCGACCGCCGTCTCGGCCTGGATCTCGCGGCCGAGCTGCAGCACCCGGCTCCCGCGGTTCATGGCCTCCTGGCGCAGCCGGGGCGGCGCGTCCGGCTGGCCGATGACGGCCGGCCGCCGGGCACGGAAGATGCCGGCCTTCTCGAAGGCGATGGCCTCCAGGTCTTCGCCGAGCCAGTCGGTGTGGTCGCGCGCTATCCGGGTGACTACCGAGACATCGGCGTCGATGAGGTTGACCGCATCGAGCCGCCCGCCGAGCCCGACCTCCAGGATCGCGAGATCGGGCGCCGCCCGCGCGAACAGGTCCAGCGCCGCCAGCGTACCGAACTCGAAGTAGGTCAGCGGGGTGTCTCCCCGCGCCTGCTCGACCCGCTCGAAGGCCTCGCACAGGGCCTCGTCGCCCACCGGCTCGGCGCCGACGCGGACGCGCTCGTTGTAACGTTGCACGTGGGGTGAGGTGTAGCAGGCGGTGCGGTAACCGGCGGCCTCGGCGATGGCCTCGATCATCGCCGCGCAGGACCCCTTGCCGTTGGTCCCCCCGACGGTGATCACCCGAAACGGAAGCAACCCGGGGCCCAGCCGGGACCAGACCTGGTAGACCCGGTCGAGGCCCAGCTCCATGCGCCGCGGGTTGAGCCCGGTCTGCCAGTCCAGCCAGGCGTCCAGGTTGTCGAAGCGCATCGGTCGGCTCGCGCGAGTCCGGCGGCGGCCGCGCTATCGGCGGTCAGTGGCGCGCGCGGCTGGACAGGATCGCCAGCATATCGGCGATCCGGTCGCGCAGGTCGCGCCGGTCCAGGATCATGTCGATCGCCCCCTTCTCCATCAGGAACTCGCTGCGCTGGAAACCCTCAGGGAGCTTCTCGCGCACCGTCTGCTCGATGACCCGGGGGCCGGCGAAGCCGATCAGGGCACCGGGCTCGGCAATGTTGAGGTCACCGAGCATGGCCAGGCTCGCCGAGACGCCGCCCATGGTGGGGTCGGTCATCACCGAGACGAAGGGCAGCGACTGCTCGCGCAGCCGCGCGAGCGCCGCGCTGGTCTTCGCCATCTGCATCAGCGAGAACAGGCTCTCCTGCATTCGCGCGCCACCGCTCGCCGAGAAGCAGACCATCGGCGCGTCCAGCTCGAGCGCCGCGTCGACGCCGCGAACGAAGCGCTCCCCGACGACCGAGCCCATGGATCCACCCATGAAGCCGAACTCGAAGGCAGCGGCGACGATCGGCGAGCCTTTGAGCTGGCCGCGCATGACGACCATGGCCTCCTTCTCGCCGGACTGCTTTTGCGCCTGGCTGAGCCGGTCCTTGTATTTTTTCAGGTCCTTGAACTTGAGCGGATCGACGGACTCCATGTCCGTCCCAATTTCCTCCCTGGGCTCCGGATCGAGGAAACTCTCCAGTCGGCGGCGGGCGCCGAGCCGGTTGTGGTAATTACACTTGGGGCAGACCTCGAGGTTACGCTCGAGCTCGGCACGGTAGAGGATCGCGTTGCAACCCGGGCACTTGGCCCAGATTCCCTCGGGCACCGCGCGTTTCTGGCTCGCCTCGGTGCGAATGCGGCTTGGCATCAATTTTTCGAGCCAACTCATTTGGTTATCCACGTCTCACAGACATTGAAAAGGCCTAACCGTCGACCCGATCTATGGCGGTGCGCAGTCCGCCCAGGAACTCGGCGATTTCGCTTGGGATGCGCTCCGGCGTCTGGACCAACGCCTCGATTCGGCCCACGATCGCGCTCCCCACAATCACCGCATCCGCGAATGCCGCCACACGTGCCGCGCTTTCCGGATCCTTGATGCCGAAGCCGACACCCACCGGCAGCGGGATACGGGCCTTGATCGCGCGCACCTTCTCAGCGGCCGCGTCTGTGTCTAGGTGGCCCGCACCGGTGACGCCCTTCACCGCGACATAGTAGACGAAACCGGACGCCACCTCCCCGATCAGGGCGATGCGGGTCTCGGTGGAGGTCGGGGCCAGCAGATAGACCAGGTCGAGCCCGCGGGCCCGGAGCGCCGCCACCAGATCGCCGCCCTCTTCCGGGGGCACGTCGACGACCAGCGCGCCGTCGACGCCCGCATCCTGGGCCGCCGCGGCGAAACACTCGTACCCCATCACCTCGATCGGGTTCAGATACCCCATCAAGACCACCGGCGTCCCGGCATCCCGCTCGCGGAAACGACGCACCATCGCGAGCACTCCGGTCAGGGACACCCCGTAGGCCAAGGCGCGCTCGGTGGCCCGCTGGATTACCGGTCCGTCGGCAATCGGGTCCGAGAAGGGCACGCCGAGCTCGATGAGGTCGGCCCCGGCGTCCACCATCGCATGCATCAGCGGCACGGTAACGTCCGGGTGCGGGTCGCCGGCGGTCACGAACGGGACAAGGGCCGTGCGGCCCTGTCTGGCGAGGTTGTCGAAGCGGTTGGCGATGCGGCTCACAGCTGCATCCCGTCGATCTGCGCAACGGTATGCATGTCCTTGTCGCCGCGGCCGGAGAGGTTCACCAGGATGAGCTGGTCCCGGCGCATGGTCGGTGCCAGTTTGGTCACGTAGGCCAGGGCGTGGCTCGACTCCAGCGCCGGAATGATCCCCTCGGTGCGGGTCAGGGTGTGGAAGGCACGCAGCGCCTCCTGGTCGTCGATCGCCTCGTAGCGCGCGCGGCCGCTGTCCTTCAGCCAGGCGTGCTCGGGCCCGACGCCCGGGTAGTCGAGACCGGCCGAGATCGAGTGGGTCTCGATGATCTGCCCGTCGTCGTCCTCCATCAGATAGGTGCGGTTGCCGTGCAGGACACCCGGCCTGCCGGCGCACAGGGGCGCGGCGTGCCGACCCGTCGCAAGCCCGTCACCGGCGGCCTCGACCCCGTACATGGCCACGCCCCGATCATCGATGAAGGGATAGAACAGGCCGATCGCATTCGAGCCCCCACCGACGCACGCCACCAGCGCGTCGGGCAGCCGCCTACTGCGCTCCAGCATCTGGGCCCTGGCCTCGCGCCCGATCACCGCCTGGAAATCCCGAACCATCGCCGGATAGGGGTGCGGGCCGGCCACCGTGCCGATGATGTAAAAGGTGTCGTCCACGTTCGTCACCCAGTCGCGCATGGCCTCGTTCAGGGCATCCTTGAGGGTGCGCGAACCGGATCGGACCGAGACCACCTCGGCGCCGAGCAGACGCATCCGATAGACGTTGGCTTCCTGCCGTGCCACATCGACCTCGCCCATGTACACCACGCACTGCAGACCCAGCCGGGCCGCGACGGTCGCGGTCGCGACCCCATGCTGTCCGGCCCCGGTCTCGGCGATGATTCGGGTCTTGCCCATGCGTCGGGCGAGCAGCGCCTGCCCGATGGTGTTGTTGACCTTGTGTGCGCCGGTGTGATTGAGGTCCTCGCGCTTCAGGAAAATCTGGGCGCCCCCGAGCTCGCGGCTCCAGCGCTCGGCGTGATAGATGGGCGACGGGCGGCCGACGTAGTCGCGCAGGTCCGCGTCGAGCTCGGCCAGAAACTCGGGCTCGCCCGAGTAGCGCTGGTAGGCGGCGCGCAGGTCCGCGAGCGGCTGCATCAGGGTCTCGGGGACGAACATGCCTCCGTAGGGGCCGAAGTGACCGCCGGCGTCCGGCAGATGGTAGGCCTCGCCGGGCGCTCGATCACTGATTGGAACGGGATTGCTCGCCATCTTTTACACCTTGCATGAAGCGGAATATCTTTGCGCGGTCCTTGATGCCTTTGGCCGACTCGACGCCGCCGCTGACATCCACACCGTAAGGGCGTACGCGCCGGATTGCATCGGCCACGTTCTCGGGCGTGAGCCCACCGGCCAGCACGATGCGCCGCGCCAGCGTCGCAGGGATCCGACCCCAATCGAAGCGCTGACCGGTGCCGCCCGCGAGGACCGGATCATAGGCGTCCAGGAGGAGTCCGGCCGCGCCCGCGTAGTGCCGCGCTACCGCGTCCAGGTCCAGACCCGGGCGCATCCGCACCGCCTTGAGCCAACGCCGCCCAAAGCTCGCGCACAGCGCCGGATCCTCGTCACCATGGAACTGAAGCAGTTCCAGAGGAACGCGGTCCAGCACACTGCTCACTGCCTCCTGCGGGGCATCCACGAACAACCCGACGACGGTGACGAAGGGAGGCAGGTGGTCGCACAAGCGGCGTGCCAGATCCGGCGTGACGGCGCGGGGACTCGCGGGGTGAAAGACCAGACCGATTGCGTCGGCCCCCGCGGCAGCCGCGGCATCGACATCCGCCTCCCGAGTCAAACCGCAGATTTTAACCCGCGTTCGCATCGCCGGTGAACCTCGACCTATGCCAAGCTGAAGCGCCGGACACGCCAACGCCTCCCTGGCGGGCCGGCAGGATGCCGGCTCGCCGCTGCGGGCACCGATAACAGGTTCTCAGGTCTTGGACAAGCCGCGCAGCGGGTCCGCGCCCTCGGCTTGGGGCAACGCGAAGGCCGCCGGATAGTCGGCACGCACGAAATAGAGCCCTTGAGGCGGCGCGGTAACCCCGCCCAGTGTACGGTCCCGCGCCAGCAGCAGCTCGCGGGTCCAGCCTACCGGCGCGTCGCCGCGTCCAATCGCGATCAGCACACCGGCGATGTTGCGGACCATGTGGTGAAGGAAGCCGTTGGCACCAACCGAGAGCTCGATCAGCTCGGCCTCTCGTCGCACCTCGAGGTAATGCAGATGGCGCACGGGGCTCTTCGCCTGGCAGGCGACGGCCCGGAAGCTCGAGAAGTCGTGCTCGCCAATCAGGGCGGAGCCGGCCTCCCGCATGCGGGCCAGGTCCAGCGGCTGATGGACCCAGACCGCACGGCTGCGTTCCAGCGCGGACCGGGTACGCCGCGCGAGTACCCGGTAACGGTAGTGGCGGGCGAAGGCGCTGAAGCGGGCATGAAAGGTCTCGTCCACCGGGCGGGCCCAGCGCACCGAACAATCCGGCGGAAGGTTGACGTTGGTGCCCAGGACCCAGGCGCGCTCGTCACGGTTGGCCCGGGTCTCGAAATGGATCACCTGCTCGAGCGCGTGGACGCCGGCATCGGTGCGGCCGGCACAGCTCACCCTGACCGGGTGGTCGGCGACGGACCCGATCGCCGCCTCGATGCAGGACTGGACGGTTCGCACACCGGTCTGGGCCTGCCAGCCGTGGAAGTCGGTGCCGTCGTACTCGACCCCCATCGCGATCCGCTCGGGCTTCAAGCGCCGGGGCCCCCTGGCGCGGAGTCAGCGTTGCCGCGACCGCCGGGCTCGGTAGGACGGCCATTGGCCTCGCGCACTTGTCCTCAGCCCAGACGCCGGAGCAACTCTTCGGCCTCCCCGCGCTGATCGTCGCTGCCCTCGGTGACAACCTCTTCGAGAATGCCCTTGGCCGACTCGCCGTCCTCCATTTCGAGGTAGGCGCGGGCAAGGTCGAGCTTGGTCGCGATCTCGTCCCAAAGCCCGGAGTCCATCTGCCACTGGGACGTCAGCAGATCACTTGAGGCGCCCTCGTCGTCCGCGCCGAGGAAGCCCTCCAGCGGGGCGTCGGCATCGGGGAAGGCCGGACCCGCGTCGAGCGCTCGCAGCGCCGGCCGCGGGGCCGATGGGTTGGGCAAGTCCCGTCCGGCGGGCGCCGGATCGGCCCTGGACGAGCCGCCGGTCGCGGCGGCGAAAGAATCCAGGTCCAGGTCGCTTGCCGCGCGCAAATCGTCGATGGTCAGCTCCAGATCGGACGCGCCACCGACGAAACCCGAGCCGCGCGGAATCGTCAGATCATCATCGAAGCCGATCTCTTCCGAATCCTCCGGCAGATCGAGGTCCCGGCTGTAGGAGTCCTCGTCCAGAGAGATCGGGGCCTCGTCATCATCGAATGCCGGCGGCAGACCCGCCGTCAAGCGCGGTCCCGGTTCACGGGGTGGGGGGGCACCCATCTCCAGGGATAGCGAATCCTGGGAATCGAGATCAAACGAATCCATCGCGTCAAGGCCCGCCACACCTGGATCGCTCGTGATGACCCCGGGTCCGTCGGCCGATGCGACGGCCCTCGGCCTTGAGGTCTCGAGTCCGTCCGCGGACCCACCAGACAACCCGGCAGGCAAACCCTCGGCAATGCGCTTCTCGAGGTCTCGCCACTGATCCGGATACACCTGATCGCCCCCGGATGCCTTGATCTCCCGCATCAGGACGGCCAGGGACTGGCGATTCCCGGCGCCGGCGTAGGTCTCCGCCAGCTTGAACCGGACGTCCAACCGATCGGGCGAATGTTTGATCTCCTCGCGCAGCAGCGCCTCGGCCTCGCGATACCGGCCGTAGGCGATATAGATGTCCGCCTCGGAGATGACGTCGGATTCGTCGCCATCGAGGCCCCCGTGGAGGAACGAAGAGAGCGCGGAAGACCCGCCTTCCGCTTGCCTGGCGGGCTCGTCCGACCGCGAGGCCGGCGAGCGCGGTGGCTTCTCCTGCTCTGCCGGGGCCTTCTCCTCCGGCACCTCGGTGGCGACCGCTCGGGGTTTGGACCCCTCTCGGGCCGGCTCCGCTTCCGGCGCGGGTTTGGCCGCCAGGTCCGCCGTGCGCGCGCGTCGCCGCCTTAAGACCGACCAGAGCAGCCCGAGCCCCAGCACCGCGGTCGCGCCCAGCCCCGCCTCCCGGAGCGGCATTGCGCGCCAGAAGGGCTCGACACCTGTCTCTTCCGGCACGGCCTCACTCGATAAATCCTCGCCGGGTTCCCCGGCACCCAGGGCCTCGGCCGCGGCCGGCTCCGTGACCTCCGACTCGACGCCGGGCCGCTCGGCCGTCGCCACCAGATCGGGCGCATCGGGGCCCGAAACCGCGGCTTCGACGCCTGATTCGGGCCCCGCGGGCGGCTCGGACAGCGACGACGTATCGGCAGCCTCCAAAGGCTGCCCCGCCGACGCGGTGTCCGGCGCGTCATCCCGCAGGGCGTCGGCGGCGAGCAACGCTGCGGCCAGATCCGCGTCCGGCGATGGTTCCGGAGCCGCTGTCTGCTCCAAGCCGCCCGGCAGACTCGGCGCGCCGGCCACCGCGACGTCGCCCTGAAGCCGGGCGAGCTCCGCGTTACGCAGCCGCAGCAGCGTCTGGATATCGGCCAGCTGGGCCTCCAGCTCGCGGATTCGATCCCGCAGCTCGGCAGTCTCCCGTCGGGTGCTCTCGCTCGCCTCACGCACCAGCAGGAGCTCCTGCTCCATATCCCGGGACTCGCCGGTCGACGCCGGCTCGGCCGGCGCACGGGTGCCCGGGGCGGTACCGGCTATGCGGAGCAGGGACTCTGCTTCCCCGCCTCCGGTACCGGCCGGGGGCACATCGGTGATCGGCGAGCGGCGAACCTCGCCTCCCCGCAACGCGGCTTGGTACTCCTGCTTGGCGGCATCGGGCGCGAGCGCGAAAAGCTCCCCGGCCGTTGGAATGACCAATCTCTTGTTCGCGATCAGCCGGTTGATATCCCCCCGGATGAAGGCATCCTGGTTATTGCGGAACAGCGCCATCGCGGTCTGGGCCGGTGTCGCGCCGGGCGGTGTGCGACTCGTGGCGATTCGCCACAGACCGGTCCCGGATCGAACCGGTCCGAACTGCATCGGAAATGAGCCCGCGTAGCCCGCGGCCGGTGCCGGCCCGCGACTTTCGGCCGATGCCGGGGCAGGTTCCCCCGACGCGCTTGCGGAGAGACTGGAGGCAACCGGAGCATCGATGCGCGGGGTCGCCCGACCGGTCGTTGCCGGCGGGTCCAGGAGCACCGTGTACTCCTTGACGAGTTGGCCGTTCGGCCACGCGACCTCGACCAGAAAGTCGATGTAGGGCTCGCGGATCGGTTCCCGGCTCGTGACCCGGATCACGGTATGACCCTGGGTGGAGATCTGGGGACTAAATTGGAGCTTGGTCAGGTACTGATAGCGCTCCAACCCGGCCTCGCTGAAGGCTTCCTGGGAAGCGATCCCGGCCTTCACGGCATCCAGCTCGTCCGGCTTCACGTCGAGCAAGTCGATTTCGCCCACGAACGGCTGGTTCAGCGCCGAGAGGGTGCGCATCCCGCCCAGTTCGAGGGCGAGCACATCCCCGCCGGCAAGGGCCAGCGCCATCGCGGACGCTAAGACATGCTTGCGAAACATCCTCCCTCCTACGCACCTAGGGGCCGATCAGGCCGCGGGTCAGGACGGGCGCCGGCCCGACGCGGAGCCCGTTGCCCGCTCGCCGGGGTGGCCCCTGGCCCGAAACCGGTATTACAGGCCCCTTATAGCGCAATCGCACCGGTCCGAAATGTGCGCCCTGCCCGCAGATCGTTGTTTTCGTGGATAGGCGCGGCGCCACACCGCCCTACAGACGCCGGGTAGGCCCGCGGAGCGGGCCCTCCCTGGCCGTTGCACAGGCCCCGATCAGCGCTCCAGCAGAATGCGGAGCATGCGCCTGAGGGGCTCCGCGGCCCCCCACAACAGCTGGTCGCCGACCGTGAAGGCCGACAGATAACGCTCGCCAAGGTTCATTTTCCGCAACCGGCCCACCGGGACATGAAGCCGTCCCGTAACCGCGGCCGGGGAGAGCTCGCGCACCGTGCGTTCCCGTTCGTTGGGGATGACGCGCACCCAGTCGTTCGCGCCTGAGATGATCGACTCGATCTCGGGGAGCGACGCATCCCGGGTCAGCTTGATGGTCAGGCCCTGGCTGTGGCAGCGCATGGCACCGACGCGCACGCACAGACCGTCGACCGGCACCGGGGCTTCCCCGCGGCCCAGAATCCGGTTGGTCTCGGCCTGCCCCTTCCACTCCTCTCGGCTTTGCCCGTTCTCGAGCTGTGTGTCGATCCAGGGGATCAGACTTCCTGCCAGCGGCACCCCGAAGTTGACCACCGGAAAGTCGGCGGCGCGCATGCTGTCGGTCACGCGCCGGTCGATGTCCAGGATCGCCGAAGCCGGGTCCGCGAGCAGCGACTCGACCGCCCCGTTCAGAGCGCCCATCTGCTCCAGCAGCTCGCGCATATTCTTCGCGCCGGCGCCCGAGGCCGCCTGGTAGGTCATGGCGCTGACCCACTCCACCAGACCCTCGCGAAACAGCCCGCCGATGGCCATCAGCATCAGGCTGACCGTGCAGTTGCCACCGATGAAGTCGCGCTTGCCCGCGTCGAGCGCCGCGTCGATCAGGTCGCGGTTGACCGGGTCGAGGATGATGGTCGCCGTCGGGTCCATTCGAAGCGCCGAGGCGGCGTCGATCCAGTAGCCCTTCCAGCCGCGCTCGCGCAGCCTCGGATAGACCGACTTGGTGTAGTCGCCGCCCTGGCAGGTGACGATGACGTCCATCGAGCTCAGCCGGTCCAGGGAACCGGCATCCTCGAGCGGCCGCGCGCCCGAGCCCAGGTCCGGGCCGCGCGCTCCGATTTGGGAGGTGCTGAAGAACACCGGCTCCTGGATTGCGGCGAAGTCGTTCTCCTCGCGCATCCGATCCATCAGGACCGAGCCCACCATGCCACGCCAACCCACGAAACCGATTCGATTCATTTCGCCGAAACCCAGTCTCTTAGAAGATAAACAAACCGCGAACGAGGCCGATCAGGGGCGTGATGCTCAGGAGAGTGCGGCGACCACCGCGTCGCCCATCTCGGCGGTACCGACCTGCCTCATGCCCTCGGACATGATGTCGGCGGTGCGCAGTCCCTGATCGAGTACCCTGGACACGGCGGCCTCGATCCTTTCCGCCGCCGCGGCGGCGCCGAGCGAGTAGCGCAACATCATCGCGACCGAGAGGATGGTCGCCAGCGGATTGGCGACACCTCGCCCGGCGATGTCCGGCGCCGAGCCGTGGATGGGCTCGTACATTCCCTGGCCGTCCGCGTTAAGCGATGCGGACGGCAGCATCCCAATGGAGCCCGTCAGCATGGCCGCGCAGTCGGACAGGATGTCCCCGAACATGTTGGTCGTGACCATGACGTCGAACTGCTTCGGGGCTCGCACCAGTTGCATCGCCGCGTTATCGACGTACATGTGGCTCAGGGCGACCTCCGGGTAGTCCGCGCCGACACGGGTCGCGACCTCGCGCCAAAGCTCGGTGCATTCGAGCACGTTCGCCTTGTCCACCGAGCAGAGCCGTTTGCCGCGCTTCATCGCGATGTCGAAGGCAACGCGGCAGATGCGCTCTACTTCAGATTCCGAGTAGACGAGGGTATTTATTCCCCGGCGCTCCCCGGACGGCAGCGTCTCGACGCCCCGCGGCTGCCCGAAATAGATGCCCCCGGTCAGCTCGCGGACTATCATCAGATCCAGACCAGAGACCACCTCGGGCTTCAGCGTCGAGGCCCCGGCCAGCTGCGGGTAGAGGATCGCCGGGCGCAGGTTCGCGAACAGCCCCAGGCCGGCACGCAGTCCCAGCAGGCCCTTTTCGGGGCGCTTGGAGATGTGCAGGGACTCCCATTTCGGGCCGCCGACGGCCCCCAGCAGCACCGCGTCGGCGGCCCGGGCCGCCTCTAGCGTCTCCTCCGGCAACGGATCGCCGGCGGCGTCATAGGCGGCGCCGCCAACCAGTCCGTCCGTCAGCTCGACGTCGATCGCGCCCCGGTTGTTCAGGGCGTCCAGGACCTTCAGTGCCTCGGTGACGATCTCGGGTCCTATCCCGTCCCCCGGCAGAACCAGAACCTTTTTTGTCATTGAGCTAACTCCAGCGCCCGCGAGAAGCGCGAGCGTACGGGTTGGGACCGCTTGGGCGGTCGTTCGACTCGTCTATTCGTCTCGTCGACTGATGGATCAGGAAAAGCCTTGGCGGCCGGCGTCAGTCGAAGAGCCAGGGCCGCGCGGTGCGCCGCTGGGCCTCGAAACTCCGGATGTCGTCGACATGCTCGAGGGTCAGCCCTATATCATCGAGGCCATGCACCAGACAGTGATGATGGAACGGGTCGATCTCGAAGACCAGGGCATCGCCACCCTCCAGGTACAGCCTCTTCCCGTGCAGGTCGACCCGTATCCTCAGTGGCTCCTCGTCCTCGAGGGCACGGCGAAACAGCGCATCGACGACCGACTCGTCGAGGACGATCGGAAGCAGGCCGTTCTTGATCGCGTTCTGAAAGAAGATCTCGGCGAAGCTCGGGGCGATCAGCACCCGGAAGCCGTGGTCGGCGAGCGCCCAGGGCGCATGCTCCCGCGATGAGCCGCAGCCAAAGTTGTGCCGCGCGAGCAGGATGTTCGCGCCCTCGTAGCGGGGATGATTGAGGATGAAATCCGGGTTCAGCGGCCGCCCACTGGAATCCACGCCCGGCTCCCCGCGATCCAGGTAACGCCACTCGTCGAACAGGTTCGGGCCGAAACCGGTCCGGTGAATGCTCTTGAGGAATTGCTTGGGGATGATCGCGTCGGTGTCGACGTTGGCCCGGTCGAGCGGGAGGACGACGCCGGTGAAGTTTTCAAAAGGCTTCATCTACAAGTCTCTCACGTCGACGAAATGGCCGGTAACCGCGGCGGCGGCGGCCATCTCGGGACTGACCAGATGGGTGCGTCCGCCCTGCCCCTGACGGCCCTCGAAATTACGGTTCGACGTCGACGCACAACGTTCCCCGGACTCGAGCCGGTCGGCGTTCATCGCCAGACACATCGAGCACCCCGGCTCACGCCACTCGAACCCGGCGTCCCGGAAGATCCGGTCCAGACCCTCGGATTCGGCCTGCTCCTTGATCAGGCCGGATCCGGGCACCACCATCGCGAGCTTGATCCCATCGGCGACGCGTCGCCCCTTGACCACGGCCGCGGCCGCGCGCAGGTCCTCGATGCGCGAGTTGGTGCAGGAGCCGATAAATACCTTGTCAGGCCGGATATCCGTGATCGCCGTGCCGGGCTCGAGGCCCATGTAGCGCAGCGCGTGGCGGATGCCGGTGGCCTTGACCGGGTCGGCGATCTCATCGGGATCGGGAAGATTTCCGTCCACCGGCAGCACCATCTCCGGCGAGGTGCCCCAGGTCACCTGGGGGCGAATGCTCGCGGCGTCGATCCGCACCACCCGGTCGAAGCCGGCCCCTTCGTCGCTGTGCAGGGTGCGCCAGTAGGCCGCCGCCTGCTCGAAGCGCTCGCCCGCCGGGGCGGAGGGACGGCCCCGCAGATAGTCGATGGTGGTCTCGTCCACGGCAATCAGGCCCGCGCGGGCGCCGGCCTCTATGGTCATGTTGCAGACCGTCATCCGTCCTTCCATCGACAGGGCGCGGATGGCGTCGCCGCCGAATTCGATGACATGGCCGGTGCCGCCGGCGGTGCCGATCTCGCCGATGATGGCGAGGACGATGTCCTTGGCGGTGATACCGGGTCCGACCTGCCCATCCACGCTGACTAGCATGGATTTGGATTTCTTTTGGATCAGGCACTGGGTCGCCAGCACATGCTCGACCTCGGAGGTGCCCACGCCGAACGCCAACGCACCGAAGGCACCATGGGTCGAGGTGTGGCTGTCGCCGCAGACGATGGTCATGCCGGGTTGGGTGAAACCCTGCTCGGGACCGACCACGTGGACGATGCCCTGGCGCCGGTCACCCATGTCGAACAGCGTGATCCCGAGCTCGGCGCAGTTCGCCTCGAGCGTCTCCACTTGAAGGCGCGACACCGGGTCCGCGATGCCCAGATGACGATCGGTCGTCGGGACGTTGTGATCCGGCACGGCCAGGTTGGCGTCGATTCGCCAGGGCTTGCGCCCGGCCAGCCGCAAGCCCTCGAATGCCTGCGGCGACGTGACCTCGTGTACCAGTTGACGGTCGATATAGAGAAGCGCCGTGCCGTGCTCATCGACGCGCACCACGTGCTCATCCCAGAGCTTGTCGTAGAGTGTTTTGCCGCTCATCAGGCGACCTCGGGGCGGAAAAAGCGAATCGGTAAGGATAGACGGGGGCGTGAGCAAACTCAATTGCCGGGGCACGGGTACGGGGCGGTGAAAGAAGCGCAGTGACGCGGGTGCTGCGGTGGCGCTGGTAGTCTCGATCAGGGGTTCGTGCCTGCCGAGGACTGCCCCGTCGCCGGTGCGCGACGCGAAATCGAGCCCATGTTCCGCAGTTTCCAAGGGTCGCGGCCGCGGGCCGAAAGACTCCGCCGGCGGCCGCGCATGAGGTAGCATCTCGATTTTTCGCCGACGCCCGCCCCGATGCCCGATATCGTCCAACTCGCCCGAGGCAAGCTCTCGGATCCCATCCTGATGGACTGGGCGCTCGACCGATACCAGAACGCCGCGCGGATTGATCCCGAGCGCCGTCGGACCATGGAAGAGGCCTGGTTCGACGACCTCACGCTGCGGCGTTGGCTCGACAACGAGGACCGGGGGCTGACCGCGCGACTGTTCGATCTGCTACCCCCCGAGCGGTTCAGCGCGCTCGGCGACGCCATCGGCGAGCGCTGGGCTGCCTGGCGCGGGCGGCTCTCGCAGAACGCCGCGCCGATCTTTGCGCGTTGTCGGCCGGCGCTGGCGGTCGAGTCCTTTTCAGCGGTCGTGGGGCATTTAGGGCGCGACGTCCAAGTGGTCCTCGGTCTACTGCGCTCGCTTTCGCTGCTCCCGAAAACGGATGCACGGACTCTTCTCCGGACGGTCGCCGATCGGCTGATGGCGTCCAAGCAGACCGACCCGCTCTCAGCGAACCTGGCGCTGGACGAGCTGATACCGATCGCCCTGGGTCTGGACCGGGAGGTGGCGATCAGGGTCATCAGAGATCGCCTCAGGCACGCGGAGAACGATCGTGACCTGGAGCGTGTATTTCATGACGTCACGATCGGTCTCTTCGGGCTCGGCTTCTATTTTCAGCTCGCGGGCGAGATCCGAGCCGACTCGACGGAGCAGCGGTTCGTGACCCTGTCACCGCTGTTTCAGCCAGGTACGCCGCTGGCGGAACTCGATCGCTGGAGTGCTGGAAGCGTCACCCTGAACGATATCGGCGCTCTGCTGGATACGCGCCTTGACGAGGACGCCCGCGCGGTCGTCTCGGCCATGACGACGGAGCTTCAGGCGCACGGACTGGCCGAGCACTGGGAGACCTACGCCGACTTCCTGATCGGCGCCGTCGCCGGGGCGTGCCGGCGTGAGCCACTGGAGACCCGCGAGCTTGACTTGTCGGAATCGGTGGGCCTCCTGCGCGCGGACCTCTCCGACCTGCCTCACGCCGAGGCCCTGATTCAGCGGTTACGTGACTTTGACCGGGAAGCGGTAACCGCCGAGCTGGTGGACGCCCTCGAACACGAGCGGCTCACTTTCGGATCAATCCATGTCGCCGAGGCGATGGGGCGGCTGGGCTGGGAGTCCTTCGCGGCGCCACTGGCCGACGCCATGAATGAGGACGCCGGCGACTACCTGTGCGAGGCGGCGCGGGACGCGCTGATGCGCGTCGGGGAGAGCGCCCAGAGGCACCTGATCGGCAGCTGGGACCGGCTCGACCTGACCCAGCGGATCTACGGAGTTGCCGTCATTGAAGCGATCGGTGGAGAACCCGCCGCCGATTTCGCCGTCGAGCGCGCGGACGAACTGCTGGCCGAGGACCCTGAATTCTGGTTCCAGCTGGCCGCCTGTGCCCCGGACCCACGCCTACTGGCACGTCTCGAGCCACAGCTCCGGCGCAGGCAGGGACCGATCGACGAGACCTTTTACGTGCTCGCGCGCCTTCTCGACGCGGACCATTCCGAGCTCGACGCGGTCCGAGAGCGCGTGAGCAAGCGGCGCGCCGACGCCCGGGCGCGCCTCGCGGCGTTCGACCAGGGGACCTGGTTCCGCGACACCCTGCCGCTCGCATTGCGCTGCCCCGCCTGCGGCGACGTGAACCAGTACGATGTCCACAGTGTCATCATCGACCCGAAGGACACCCGCGCGGGCCCGGTGATCGGCGAAGACCTGACGTGCGCCTCCTGCGGGCGCTGGACCGATCTGGAGCCGACATCGGAGGCGCGCCTGGCGGTTATGGCCGAGCTGATGCGCCTGGTGATGGACGACAGCGAGGGGCTTGCGGGACAGAGCAGGGTGCTGTCCCGGGCGGAGACCTCATTCGGGGGACGGCAAGTGCCAGTCGGCGCGGTCATCAGGCGCTGCAAGGAGGCGGTATCCGAGCGGCCGGACAGCGTTGCGGATTGGGTGAGGCTAGGCCACTGCTACAGCGAGTCCCTGGGGCGCGACCACGCCGGTCTCCTGTGTGTGGAGCGCGCGCTGCGCCTCGAGCCGAACGCCATCGAGGCCGTGCTCCAGCAGGCCGAGCTGCTCGCGGCGCAACATCAGGAAGCGGAGGCCTTTCGCCGCCTCGACGAGGCACTGTCGAGGAAGGAGCACTGGCGTTTCTTCCTCGCCGACGCGACGCCGCCGGCTCAGGTCGCGAGCCGATTTGCCGATCTCTACAACCGCCTACTTAGAACCACCGGTCGAACCGACCACGCCGGCGTCCATGGGGCCACGCTGGTCGCCGCGAAAAAGGTCGGTCGCAATGACCTCTGCCCTTGCGGCAGCGGGAAAAAGTTCAAGAAATGCTGCCTGGCCAATGAGTGACCCGCTCGTTCGCTCATTAGCAGAACGAATGCCGCGTCCACCGCCTACCGCGAGTCCAGGAGGTACGTGAGCCCATAAGCGAAAGGGCCGCAAGCGGCCCTTTCGTCATCCAGGTGTTGGCGGTCAAGCCGCCGTATCGTAAGCCACCGGCAACCAGGCCTGAAGCCGCGCAAGCTCCTTGTTCCGGTCGAAGTCGAAGAACCGGCTCAGGACCACGAGCGCCTCGTCAAGGCTCTTGCAGGGCCACTCGGTCGTAACCGTATGCCAGTTCCAGTCCTCGACATGGAAACACAACTGCCCGCCCTTTGCCGCGCCCTCGGCATCGAATCGGAGCTTGAAGCCCGTGCAGGTCTGCGGATCCCACTTGTACCGGATCGCGTTTTCGCTTTCGTCAAACATGTCTGACCATCTCAGTTTCGTCTGCCCCCGCCCGCCGCGGCCTTATCCAACCGCCGCGCCGCCCCTTCGCAGATACGGGCAACGGGACACTCTCACTACTTGTTGCCCCATTGCCACGCATTTGCTCCCTACGCAACCAAGTGTAGTACAAAAAATAAAATGCAACAGATTACAGAAACGCAACAATTCGGCTGCCCAGGGGTCAGGCTCGAGTTACCACGGCGCGTCATCGACGGACCGGGGGATCACCGAAACATCAATGCCCGTGATAGGCTTCGCAGAAAAAGGGGTGCGGACGGCGACGAGCGGCCGTTTACGGCGTCGAACGGCCTGGATGTAACAAAAAAACAACAAAGATCCCGATGAGGTCAGCCCCGAGGCCGCCCTTCAACGACGGGCGTCGGCCCCTGGACTCGGCGGGAAATCGTTATTCAGGCGCCCAGTCAAGTCGACGAACGGTCGATTTTCCGGATAAGCGGTCTAAAGCAATTCGGCGAAATCAAGCCCAGCCGAGCCCCAGCGGGTCCTCGGGGTCGATATTATCCATGAACGGCAGCTTCCGCTGGCTGTGGGTGATCTGGTAGATGAGCCCGATCCAATTGCCGACCACGCCTTCGGCCGTGTCGTGCCAGGTGTTGTCCAGCCGCGAGACGATCTGGGCCTCCGGAAACTCGGGGGGCTCACGACCCTGGTCGAGGGCCTCCCGGATGCGCTCTTGGTGCTCGTCCAGAATGGCCTTCGACTGTAGTCTGAAGTAATGCTCCGGGAAAGGCGGGTAGTCTTCGCGGGCGCCTGCCAGGAAGCGCCCCACCTCGCGCTTGTACTCCTTCAGCAACGAGATGGTGTCGTACTCCGGGTGACCCTGGAACAGCACCAGCCGGAACCCATCGGCGCTGACGGCCAGATGCACGCCCGCCTGCCCGCTCTGGGCAAGCACCCTTAGGCCGGCCTGATCGAACTGGTCGCGCGTGACCTCGTTGAAGCGTGAATGCGGGACGTCGAACAGGGTGTTCACGGTGCTCACCAGCGGGTGCCGGGGCTCGACGACCCGGTGCGGGTAGACACCCCAGCGCTTGTAGCCTAGAGGCTGCCGCCGCTGCCCGTAACGGAACTGGAGCACGGCATGGGTCGCCAGACAGGAGCACAGCGTCGAGCTGACGTTTTCGCAGGCCCAATCCACCACGTCGATCAGGGGCTCCCAGAAGGGCTCGTTGGCCAGATCCGGGCCCGTAACGTTGGCGCCGGTGATTATCAGCCCATCGAGCCCGTCCTCGCGGATGCGCTCGAACGGTTCGTAGTAACGCTCCACGTGCGAACGGGCCTCGGCGGAACGCTCCAGACCGTCGAGGGTGAAGGGATGCACGTAGAACTGCGCGATCTGGTTGCTCTGGCCGACCAGCCGGAAGAACTGGCGCTCCGTCGCGCCCAGGGCCGCATCCGGCATCATGTTCAGCAGCCCGATATGCAGCTCCCGGATGTCCTGATGCAGGGCCCGATCCGGGTCGAGGATGGTCTGGCCCTCGGCGCGCAGGCGCTCGAAGGTGGGCAGATTACTGTGGGCGACTATGGGCATGGGTCGTGATGTCTTGACCTTATTCTCGATGCGCTTCGCGGTACCTATTCTGCACCGTCGCCCTCATAGGTACTCCGTCCGCGCAATGGCCGACTCCAGCAGGCCGAGAAAATCCTGCTCGTCTCGAATACCGGCGACCTCCTCCGACGACACCGTATAGCCGTGGGGGCGGGCGATCGCCTCGTACCGGGGCACGCGGGAATGGAAGAGACGCGGGAACACCCAGCGGGTGAAGTCGTCCGGGTCGATCTCGGCAACATACTCCAGCCCCCGGACCTGGAGGTAGTCCTTGACCGCCGCGGCCAGAAACTCGGGCCGGTAGTAGAGCGGCTTTGGGTCCGCCTGAGCGCGTTTGATCAGCTTGATCTCGTCCGCTTCCGGAACCCGGATATAGAGAATCAGGCTGTGCTTGGCGAGCAGATCGATGACCCCCGGCTCGTCGAGCTCGCACAGGCTCCCCCCAACGTCATTGACCAGGTTCGCGTAGCCGTAGATCTGCTGGGCCTTGCGCACGAAGTCCGGCAAATCGCACATGGCCTTGATCTCGGCCCCGCGGTACAAGGCCTGCCGACGGTTGAACTCTGCCAGCGGCAGCCCGCCCAGCTCCGGGTTGCCGAGCTTGCCGACGAAACTGAGCACCGGGCCCAGGTCGTCGACCTTGATGTTGTTGCGGATGAAGATCCAGTCCCGGCGCAACAAGTCGCGCAGGAATGGCTCATGCATAGCCTCGGCCTTGATGAGATCGAGGATGTGCTCGTCCAGGTACCGGGTGCCGATCCGGTAGTCGCCCGAGTAGTGGAACCAGTCGCTGTGTCGAAGCAGCGCGGAAAGGTAGGTCTTGCCGACGCCGGACATGCCCAGCAGGGTCACGCACTTGTGCTTCCAGGCGCGAAACTCGTCGACGGTAAATTTCAAGGACAGCCCTCTCCGACCGGTCGCGGCGAACCCCGAGGTATGTGGCCCGGGACGCGCATCACCGGGTCCCTATGGGCATTATCAACAGTCAGGCGGCGATGGTACGCGACAGCGCCGGAGCCTGACCAGCGCCGGGCCGGCCGGGCCGCCGGAAGCTGTGCCGTTAGGCCTTTTGGCGCGCCTCCAGAGCCTCCCAGCGCTGGTAGGCGTCTTCGAGCTCGCCCTCGAGGTCAGCCAATCGCCGCTTCGCCCGCGACACCGCGGCGCCGTCGCCCTGGTAGAGCGCGGGATCGGCCATCTGGCCGTGCAGATCGGCCTGTTCCTGCTCCAAGGCCTCAATCCGGTTCGGGAGAGCCGCCAGCTCCCGCCCCTCGTTGTAACTGAGCTTGCTCGCGCGATGCTCCGCCGGGACCCTATCCCGTGTTGGCGTCGCCTGGCCCGGCGTCGGCGGCGGGGCAGCCGGGGTCGGCACAGGGCGTTGAAGCAGCCAATCCTCGTACCCGCCGACGTATTCCCCAACCCGCCCGTCGCCCTCGAACACCAGGGTCGAGGTGACCACGTTGTCCAACAACGCACGGTCGTGCGAGACCAGCAGCAAGGTCCCCTGGAACCCGACCAGGAGGTCCTCCAGCAGCTCGAGTGTTTCGGTGTCCAGATCGTTGGTCGGCTCGTCCAGCACCAGCAGGTTCGCCGGGCGGGTGAAGAGCTTCGCGAGTAAGAGCCGGTTGCGCTCGCCCCCGGACAGGGCCTTTACCGGCTGACGGGCCCGATCGGGCGTGAACAGGAACCCCTTCAGGTACGACAGCACATGGCGGCTGGCCCCGTCGACCACGACCCTGTCGCTTCCCCCGGCGACGTTGTCCTGGACGCTCCGGTCCAGGTCCAGCTGGGCCCTCAGCTGGTCGAAATAGGCGACCTGCAGGTTGGTACCCAGGCGTATCCGTCCGCCCTGTGGCTCGAGATCCCCGAGCAGCAGCCGCAGCAGCGTGCTCTTGCCGACGCCGTTCGGCCCGATGACCCCCACCTTGTCCCCGCGCAAAATCAGGGTGCTGAAGTCACGAACGACGGTCTGCTCGCCCCACCGGTAGAGGACGGACTCCGCCTCCACCACGAGCTTCCCCGAGCGCTCCGCCTCGCTCAGGCGAAGCCGGGCCGCGCCCTGCGCCTCCATGCGCTGCAGGCGGTCGTCGCGCATCGCCTTTAGCGCCCGCACCCGGCCCTCGTTGCGGGTCCGTCGGGCCTTGATCCCCTGGCGTATCCAGACCTCCTCCTCGGCCAGCCGGCGGTCGAAGTGCGCGTTCGCCTGGGCCTCGGCGTGGAGGCGCTCCTCGCGGCGGCGGAGGAAATTCGCATAGTCGCCCGGCCAGTCCGTTACCCGGCCGCGGTCGAGCTCCAGAATCCGGGTCGCCACACGCTGCAGGAATCGTCGATCATGGGTGACGAAGAGCAGTGAGCCGGGAAAGTCGAGCAGGAATGCCTCGAGCCAGTCGATGGCGTCGATATCCAGATGGTTGGTCGGCTCGTCGAGCAGCAGCAGGTCTGGGTCCGAGACCAGGGCCCTCGCCAGCAGGACGCGCCGCTGCAGACCGCCTGAGAGTTCCGCAAAGCTGGCGCCGGCGTCTAGGCCGAGTCGTGAGATCACGCGCTGGGTGCGCTGCTCGATCTCCCACCCGCCGCCGTCCTCGAGCAGCTGCTGAACTCGGGCCAACCGCCCCAGGTCGGTTTCGCCGGTGGTGGCTACAAGTTCGTGGGACAACCGATGGTACTCGCCTACCAGTGCGCCGAGCTCGCCGAGGCCTTCGGCGACAAGATCGAAGACGGCCGTGGACCCGCTCTCGGGGATGTCCTGTGCCAGCCGGGAAATCCTCGCCCCCTGCTCGACTCGCACCTCGCCGGCATCAGGCGGCGTGGTTCCCTCGATGATCCGGAGCAGCGTCGATTTTCCGGCCCCGTTGCGCCCGATCAGGCAGATGCGCTCGCCCTGCTCAATGGAGAAGGACACCGACTCGAGCAACGGCGGCAGGCCGTAAGAAATTGCAACGGAATCGAGGCTGAGGAGGGGCATGCGAGTCGGGATCTGTGATCGAGGACCCCGTGGCGGCGTCCGAGCGCCTGGAGGGGCATCGGCGGCAGGTTAGACCGCAGGGCAGCGACGCACAAGCCCGGAATCGCGTTGAGCGGCGGGATCAGATGTCCGGGGCGTCAGGGGTCACCGATGGCCGCGAGAACAGGTAGCCCTGGCCCCAGTCGATGCCGATCTCGCACAGCTGGTCCAGGGTCCTCTCGTCCTCGATACCCTCGGCGACCGAGATGACGCCCATGTCGGCGGCCATCGACTGGATGGCCTGAACCACCGCACGTACCCGGGGCTCGGAGCCGACGCGGCGCACCAGCGAGCCCTCTATCTTCAGGAACTGGATCGGGAGCTCGGCGAAGTAGTGCAGCGTAGAATACCCGGCTCCGAAGTCGTCGACGGCGAGGCGAATCCCGAGCTCGACGAAGGGCGCGAGAACCTGCTTGGCCTCCGTGACGTCTTGTAGAAATTGGCGCTCGGTGATCTCGACCACCAAGGGTTTCTCTTGGCCGACCAGGTCCCCGCATACGGCACATTTCTGTTTGATCGTATCCAGGATGTCGGCGACCAGCTCAGGATGGCGCAGGAAGTCGGCCGAGAAGTTCACGAACATGGCCGATACCGGGTCCCTGCGAAGCGTGCGCTCCACACAGCGGAGCACCGCGGAATGGATAATCCGGTGGTCCACCCGGTGAACAAGGTTGAGCTGCTCGGCGGCGGGGATGAAGGTCGCGGCGCTCATTAAAGAGCCGTCGCCGAGCCGAATCCGTGCCAGGGCCTCCTCGCCCCGAACCTCGCCGGTGCGCAGGTCCACCACGGACTGGTACGCGGGCAGCACCTCCCCGGTCAGCAACGCCTGCTCGACGATATTCGCGAGCGAGAAGACGCCCGCGGACCCGACCGTGTGACATCGAACCCGGTTGCGACCGGCGCGCTTCGCCTCGTAGAGCGCGGCGTCGGCCTTTGCCAGCAACGCATCCGGATGGTCGCCGTCATCGGGGTAGGCCGCCACACCGATGCTCGAGGTGACCCGCACCTGGCGCCCCCCGTGGTCGACCGGAGTCTCCTCGATACAGCGGCGGACCCGCTCCGCGACCTCCTCGGCCTGAGAACGCCCCACACGGGGCAGCAGAAAAAGAAACTCCTCGCCCCCCCAGCGGCCCACGGTGTCCCCCTCGCGTACCTTGCGGGCGAGACGCTGGCCCACGTTGGCGAGCACGCCATCGCCGGTCGCATGCCCGAAGCGGTCGTTGATGATCTTGAAATGATCGAGGTCCAACAGCAGAAGACCGTAAGAGGTGCCGGCCAATACGGCGTTCAGGTGGAGCAATTGGAGTCGCTCCTGGAGGTTAGCCCGGTTCGGAAGCCGGGTCAGGGCGTCATGGCTGGCTCGGTAAGCCAGCACCCGGGCATCGTTGAGGTCCCGGTCGGCGCGGATCTGGATCACTGCGAGCCGGGAGTCAACGGCCGCGACCTCGCAGCGCAGCCGCACCTCCTGGCCGTCAAGAACCTGGCCACCGTCCAGAACCACCGATGCCCCGTCGTTTCGCCGACAGATGTCCGCGATCTGCTCACCGCCGGGGCGGACGGCATCGCCGTTTCCCAGACGGAGCAGTTCGTCGAGCGGGCGGCCGACGACCGGCTTTTGATCGAGTCCGAGCAGTCGCTGGGCCGGTGAGCTCGCGTAGAGGATGCCGCCAATCGCGTCACATACGAGCAGCGCGTCGAAGGCGCCACCCTGCTGGAGTTCATCGGTGGCAAGAGACAATCGCTGGGGCAACTCGGTCAATGCGTCGGCTATCGGATAGGGGGCAGGCCAGGGGCGTCGCCGGCCCCGCCGATCCGCCGGTTGCGGTGATTGGGAGCCTACGCCATGTTCGGTATTTACGCGGCGTTTACGGCCGATTGGGTTAATCTTGTAACATGAGGTCGGTCGGGATGAATTACAGAGGATTGGGGCTGACACGATGGTGAAGAATGTCACACTGCGGGAGGCCTGGGCGGGTGAGGCCGATTGCGTGCATTGCTCGCTGCGCGCGTCTGTCCTGTTCGCCGGGTTGCGGGAAGAGGACTTCCAGCGCATCCACGACCCCATAGACCAGTTCCTGCTTAGGCAGGGCACGACCCTCTATCACGCCGGCGACGACGGCGACTACATGTTCACCGTTCGAACCGGGTCGTTGAAGCTGGTCCAGTATCTGGCGGATGGCAGCCAGCGTATCGTCCGCATCGCCCGCAGCACCGATGTCGTCGGCTTGGAAACCCTGGTCGGAGGACCTTACCAGCACGATGCCGTGGCGCTCGATACGAGCGAGGTGTGCCGCTTTCCCTCCCGAGTCGTCCGCGAACTCGGGCAGGACAATCCCCATTTGCACCGCGAGTTGATGACCCGCTGGCAGCGCGCGCTGAGCGAGGCCGATGCCTGGCTAACGGAGCTCTCGACCGGGTCCGCGCGCCAGCGTGTCGCCCGCCTCCTGCTGCGCCTGGTCAGGGACCGCGAGACTAGCGACTGTCAGCTGTTCAGCCGCGAGGACATGGGCGCGATGCTTGGCATCACCACCGAGACCACCAGCCGCACCATCGCCGAATTCAAGCGGCAGGGCCTTGTGGTCGAAGGTGATTCGAGCCGGTTCCTGCTCGACGTCCCCAATCTGCAGCGCATCGCCGACGACTGAGACCAGCCTGGCAGCGGCCCGGGGGACAGACGTTCCCGGCTGTGCGCCAAGGTTCACCGATCACGCGCGGCGCGGGTTCGTTCCAACGCCCCGACGAACGAAGCGCCGGCCTGCCGCACCTCTTCCCGGTTGACCGATTTCAATGCCAGACCACTGGCGTTTGCCTAATCTCCGGTTGTCCCCGCGCGCGCTACCACCAGGAGGTTGAGGCGAACAACCCATGAGCGAACAGACAGAGGATCCGCGACTCAAGCATTTTCCAATCTCCTTCTTTGCCGTGATCATGGGACTCGCCGGCGTTTCTATAGCCTGGGACAAGGCGGAGACGGTATTCGGCATGGAACTCGGGTTCTCCGACGCGCTGCTGGCACTCGCAGCCGTCGGATTTGCGCTGCTTTCGGCGGTTTACGGCAACAAGCTGATTCGGCACCGGGACGCGGTCGTCGACGAGTTGAACCATCCGATTCAGATCAACTTCTTTCCGACCTTCTCCATCAGCCTGGTGCTGCTAGGGATTGCGCTCCTGCACCGGACACCCGGGGTCGCGGGTGCCCTATGGGCCACCGGGGCCAGCCTGCACCTGCTGCTGACGCTCTATGTCCTGAGCGTCTGGATCCACCACCAGCACTTCGAGGTGCAGCACATCAACCCGGCCTGGTTCATTCCGGTGGTCGGAAACGTGCTGGTGCCAATCGCGGGTGTGCCGCTCGGCTACACGGAGCTGTCCTGGTTCTTCTTCAGCGTCGGGCTGCTGTTCTGGATCGTTCTTTTTGCCATCATCTTCAACCGGGTGCTCTTCCACCACCCACTGCCCGAGCGGCTGATGCCCACCTTTTTCATCCTGATCGCCCCACCGGCGGTAGGCTTCCTGTCCTACCTGCAGCTTACCGGTGAGCTGGACGCCTTCGCGCGAGTGCTCTATTACGGTGGCCTGTTTCTCACCCTACTGTTGGTGACACAGGTCAACCGGTTCCTCCGCATTCCATTCTATCTTTCCTGGTGGGCCTACTCGTTCCCGCTCGCCGCGATCACGATCGCGACCCTGGTCATGTACGAGCGGACGGGGCAACCGGCGTTCGCCGCGATTGGATGGATACTCTTGAACTCGGTCACCCTGGTGTTGCTTTACCTTCTTTACCGGACGGTGCGTGCGGTGAGCGCACGCAAGATCTGTATGCCGGCGATCTGACGCAACCGGCTGGAATCGGACGCGCGCCAATGAAACAGACCCTGCTACAACGGAAGTACCCGATCTACGTTCTGGAGATCGGACGCGCGGAGACCACCCTGGGATCGGTCGACGAGATCTGCGCCTATCTGCGCGCACGGATAGAGGACCACGGGTCCGCCGTGTTCATCGCCGAGTTCGACCACTATGCCCATACGCGATCGCTGCCCGAGGGCCACATCGGGGAAGGTATTCATGCCGCCAAGAATGTCGTCTTTTGCTTCGGCTTCACGCTGCCGGAGGCCGAGGTATTGGCCGTCCGGCCACGGTCCATGGGCGTGGCCGAGACCAATGGAGGGTTCGTGATCAGCTTCATGGAGGCGCCCATGCCGGTCGCAAACACGGCGATGGAGCGCTGGGCCAGCGGCATTCGCGATCGGGTGCCGGAGCAAGAACCGGTGCGGGAGCCGCTGCCGGCCTGAGAGGTTCAAGGCAATGCGTATCGCGGTGACCAGTCAGAATTTCCGCACCATCACGGGTCATGCGGGAAAGACCCGCCGATTCCTGGTATTCGAGATTGACCGCGGCTCGCCGCCGGTGGAGATCGATCGACTGGACCTGCCGAAGGAGATGTCCCTTCACGCCTACCATGGCGCGGACCATCCGCTGTTCGGGCTCGGTCTCGATGCGATCGTTACCGGAGGCGCGGGGCAGGGATTCATCGAGCGCATGGCGCGGCAAGGTATACGAGTATATGCCACCAGCGAACAGGACCCGATCAGCGCCTTGGATAGCATCGTCGCAGGCAGGCCGCTACCCGCGCCGGAGCCGCATGGGCATTGAGCGCCCCGACCCTTAGAGGGCGTGGGTGACAGACCGGTTGCCGCAACCGGCCCGCGACGGACGCCGGTGCAAGCCCTCGCGCGGGCCACGCCCGCCGCACAGGGACCTCGCGGCCCTGACGGCGGACACCCACTCCCTTGTATAGGATCAGATCAAACGGCGACGCCAAGCGTGTTCTGGATGTACTGCGTCACCATCGGGTGTAGGCCGGTCTTGCTCGCGAACTGCTCCAGGTAGCGCCTTTCCTGCGGAGTATCGACCTCAACCGCGAGCAACGACGCCGCGTAGACCTCGGCGGCCACCTCTTGATTCGGAATCTGCGCCGCAAAGGCATCCAGGTCCAGCGGCCGACGCAACTCGTCCATGATCCAGGATTGGGCGTCGGCACCCATGCCGTTCTCCTGCAGCTTCCCGACGATGCGCTGCACCTCGTCGGCGCTGACTTGGCCGTCGGCTTTGGCTATGTTGATCATGCCCTTGATCACGAGCTGCGCCTTGCTCTCCAGCACGCGTTCCTCGGCCGGCGTCTCTGGAATCTTCATGCCCACCGGGACTTCGCCCCCGCTGAAACGGGGGCGCTCGTCGGCCGCCGGACCGCTCCCCGGATCCTGCCCGGCGCTGGTGAACGCCTTATAGGCGATGCTGGCGAGCATCGCCAGCGCCCCGCCCTTGACAGCACCGGAGACCGAGCTGCCCCCGCCGCCGAGCAGAGACCCGAGCACGGCGCCTATGCCCCCCGCCTGCATCGGGTTCTGCGATGCGTTCCCCAGGGTGCCCTTGGCCATGTCCAGAACCTGTCCGAGCAGGCCGCCCGAACCGCCCTGACCGCCCATCTTGTCTCCGAGGCTGGCCTGCAAATCCTGGAGCGCGTTGCCGATCCGGTCGCCGCCGGATTGAGACATGGCGCTTTGCATGAAGGTCCCCAGCAGGTCGCCGATATTGGCCATGATTTTCTCCCGTGTTTCCTCGATCGTGTGGTGGTTGACTTTGCGCCGCGTCGGGGGCGCACCCCGATTATTGGTTAAGCGCCTCCCGGTCGCCAAGCAAATTCGTTCACGCGGCGTCACCCGCTAAGGCATCCGGTCAGTACCACAAACCGGTGAGATGCCAGCGGGGACGAGCCGGCGCGGGCCGGCCGGCCGCGGCGACCGAATATCCGCCATCGCCCCGTAGCCTCAAGGAAATCGGGCGTGTTGGCACCCGGTGCGGCGCGAGCTCCATCAGGCGGCGCACGCGTTCCTCCACGGGCGGGTGGGTGCGCAGTACCGAGGGGTCCGGGATCTGTCGCCCGGGCATGACCAACTGCTCCCAGTAGATGCCCTGGTAGCGGTCGAGCTTGGTCAGCGCCATGGCCAGGCCCTCCGGGTCCCCGGACAGCTCGGCAGCGCTGCGGTCCGCCTCGAGCTCCCGGTTTCGGGACAGGGCCAGCTGAACCAACGAGCTGACCGTCGGCGCGGCGATAAGCACCAGCATCGGCAGCAGCGGCGGTGCCTCGCCCCCGAGCAGCAGAATTGGCAGCGAGACCAGCAGCAAGAGCTGTCCGATGGTACTGAGGAGTCCGGTAATGCGGCTGACCAGGTCAGCGAAACCCATGACGCGAATGTCCCCGTTCGCGATGTGGCTTAGCTCGTGACTCAATACGCCGACTAGCTCGCGCCGGTCCAGGCGGCGCAGCAAGGCATCCGACAGGGCAATGACGGCATCGTCCCTGTGCCCGGTCGCGAAGGCATTCATGACCGGCGACGGCAGATAGAATAGCCGGGGCACGGACTCGAGCCCCGCGCGCCGCGCGAGCTCGGCGACCGCCGCGTCGAGCTGCGGCAGCTCACCCGGGCGGATCTGCCGACCGCCGTACATCGACATCACCCAGCGCGGCGAGGCAGCGGGGTTGGCGAAAAAAAGCAGCAAGACCCCGAACAGGGCACTCCAGGCAAACAGGGCCCCACCCAGGGTCCAGGCCAGGTACCCGAGCATCAGGGACAGCATTACGAGCAGCCCGGCGCTTTGGAGATTGTTCCGGAGCTTGTGGGCCAGCAGAGTATCCGCGTTCATGCCGTGAAAAATGGGGGCGCAGCTGCCGCTCCGAAACGGCGCTACCGCGGCTCGCAGGGGACCGCCATCAATCCAGGGCTCAGCGGGGCCGCTCGGGAACTGGCACAAAAACCGGCATCTCGACCGGGTCGCCCGCGCCCAGACCCAGTAGCCTGTCGGCCCGGCCCTGGTTGACCGCAAGCTCGACCAGCCCGAAGGCGTCCTCGTACCAGAAGGCCTGGCCCGGCGCCACGTCCGAGAACGTCCGCGCACGCCGCAGCCGATGCCCGCCCGCGCGCAGAACCGTATCGCCCGGCAGCCGTTCGGCCCGGGCACCTGTTATCAGATTGCCGAACCGGTCCGTATAGACGATGCGCTGGAGATCGTCCGGCCAGTCGGCTCCCGCCAGCGCGGTCGGGGGGACATCGCGCAGTCCCAGGTCCTCGCCCAGGCACAGACGGGCGGCGGCGGGTGCGAACCAGTCCCGACCGTGAAAGCTCGGGGACATCCCCTCCGGCCGCCAGCCGATGCGGTGGGCGGACGCACGCCCGGCGCGCTCCGCCAAGCGGCTGAAGAGACCGTTGTCCGGTCCGATAAACCAGTCGCCGTCGGCCTCGAGGGCGAGCGCGTCCCGTTCGCTCCCGACCCCCGGGTCGACGACACAGAGATAGAGGGTTCCCCGGGGCATGTCCCGCACCAGTGCCGGGAGCAGATAGGCGGCGAGGTCCGGCCGGAAAGGGGCGAGGTCATGGACCAGGTCGACGAGGCCGACACCCGGGAGCCGGGCGGCGAGCCGGGCCCGCACCTGGCCGACATAGAGTCCGTGACCGAAATCGGTGATCAGGGCGATGCGCTCGATTCGGGCCCCGGTCACGCCGCTTACCCGTCGAAACCGGAAGGAAAGGGCCGGACGAAAAAAAACCGGGCATCGGCCCGGTTTTCGAAGCAATGCGCCGGCACCGCGGTCGACCTCAATCCTCGTCGGCCTCGACCGCCGCCTCGCGCTGGGGCCGGTCCACCAGCTCTACATAGGCCATCGGCGCCGCATCGCTGGTCCTGAAACCGCACTTGAGGATCCGCAGATAACCGCCGGGGCGCTCCTGGTAGCGCGGACCCAGTTCGACGAAGAGCTTGCCGACGACTTCCTTGTCGCGCAGTCGCGCGAACGCGAGGCGACGCTTGTGAACGGAGTCGCCCTTGGCCAGCGTGATCAGCGGCTCGGCGACCCGACGCAGCTCCTTGGCCTTGGGCACCGTGGTCTTGATCAGCTCGTGACGGAACAGCGAGTTGGTCATGTTGCGAAACATGGCCTCCCGATGCGAGCTGGTGCGATTGAGCTGTCTTCCGGATTTACGGTGACGCATGGTCCTTATCCCGACAGATAGTTATTTGATGGTCAGCTCGTCGATGTTTTCCGGGGGCCAGTTCTCCAGCCGCATCCCGAGCGACAAGCCGCGCGTGGCCAGAACGTCCTTTATCTCGGTCAGGGACTTCTTGCCAAGGTTCGGCGTCTTCAGCAGTTCCACCTCTGTGCGCTGGATGAGATCGCCGATCAGATAAATGTTCTCGGCCTTGAGGCAGTTCGCCGATCGGACCGTCAGCTCCAGGTCGTCGACCGGTCGCAGCAGGATCGGGTCGACGGTCGGCGGCCGCTCGTCGTCCTTGGTCGTACCCTCCACGGGCGCCGTACCCTCGAGTGCGACGAAGCTCGACAGCTGATCCCTCAGAATCGCCGCAGACCGCTGAATGGCCGCCTTCGGGTCGATGGTCCCGTTGGTCTCCAGGTCGATCACCAACCGATCCAGGTCGGTGCGCTGCTCCACGCGGGCGGACTGGACCTCGATCGCGACCCGGCGCACAGGGCTGTACGAGGCGTCCAGCGGAAGTCTTCCGATCGGTCTATCCTCGGCACCCTTCGACCTCGCGCTGGGTCGCCGGCTCGTACCCGAGGCCCCGGCGCACCGTCAGCGTCATGCTGATCTCGGCGTCCGTGGTAATGCTTGCGATCACCAAATTCGGATTCGCGATCTCGGCAGTATGGTCAATGGCGATATCGGCCGCGGTCACCACGCCCGGCCCCCGCTTGCTGAGCGCGAAGGTCGCCTCATCCTTGCCATGTAACGAGATCGCTAGCTGCTTGAGGTTCAGCAGGATCTCCAGCACGTCCTCCTGTACGCCCTCGAGGGCGGTGTACTCGTGCAGGACATCCTGGATCTCGACCTCGGTGACGGCGCAGCCGGACATCGACGACAACAGGATACGCCGCAACGCATTGCCCAGGGTATGACCGAAACCCCTCTCCAGCGGCTCAAGAGAGACGCGGGCGTGATTGGGGCTGCCTTCCACCGGCTCCACCTTGACAATGCGGGGTCTCAGGAACTCGCCAATCGCCTCATTCATTCAGTAACCCTCACCAGGCCCCTTACTTGGAGTACAGCTCGACGATCAGCGACTCGTTGATGTCGGCGGGAAGGTCGGCGCGATCGGGAACGCGCTTGAACACGCCCTTAAGCCCCTTGGTGTCGACCTCGACCCAGTCGGGAAACCCGTACTGCTCGGCCAGCGCCAGCGCATTCTGAACCCGCACCTGCTTGGCGGCCTTTTCGCGAACGGCGACCTGGTCCTCGTCGCTTACCGCATACGACGGTATGTTGACCACCTGTCCGTTGACGAGGATGCCCTTGTGGCTGACCAGCTGCCGCGCCTCGGCGCGGGTGGCGCCGAACCCCATCCGGTAGACCACGTTGTCCAGACGGCGCTCCAGCATCTGGAGCAGATTCTCACCGGTGGCACCCTTTGAGCCGGCCGCCCGCTTGTAGTAGTTGCGGAACTGCTTCTCCATCACGCCGTAGATCCGGCGGACCTTCTGCTTCTCACGCAACTGCACGCCATAGTCGGAAAGCCGGCGCCGACGATCGCCGGACTGCCCCGGCTGCTTCTCCAGATTGCACTTGGTATCGAGCGCAGCGGGCCCGACTCTTCAGGGAGAGGTCCGTTCCCTCGCGCCGTGCCAGCTTGCAGCTTGGGCCTGTGTAACGTGCCATGGGTCTTCCTGTTGCTCTATCAGACGCGCCGCTTCTTCGGCGGACGGCAGCCGTTGTGGGGGATGGGCGTCACGTCGGTGATGCTGGTGATCTTGAATCCGGCGTTGTTCAGCGCACGCACGGCCGACTCGCGGCCCGGCCCCGGGCCTTTCACGTTCACGTCCAGGTTGCGCAGCCCATATTCCTTGACAGCCTGGCCGGCCTTGTCGGCGGCGACCTGCGCTGCGAACGGCGTGCTCTTGCGCGAGCCGCGGAACCCGGAGCCGCCGGAGGTTGCCCAGGCCAGCGCGTTGCCCTGACGATCGGTAATGGTGATGATGGTGTTGTTGAAGGATGCGTGGACGTGTGCGATCCCGTCCGCAACCTGCTTCTTGACCTTCTTCTTGGTACGAGTCGGTTTAGCCATTCGCCTCTTTCCAGCCCCTGAGCCGCGCTCGGGTATCTGTTAACGCTTGATCGGTCTGCGCGGGCCCTTGCGGGTGCGCGCGTTGGTTCGGGTGCGCTGGCCGCGCAGCGGCAGCCCCCGACGGTGACGTATTCCGCGGTTGCAGCCCAGGTCCATCAGACGCTTGATGTTCATCGAGATCTCGCGTCGCAGATCGCCCTCGACCGAGAACTTGCCGACCTCACTGCGAAGCTTGTCGACTTCTTCCTCGGTGAGGTTCTGGACCTTCGTCGCCGGCGGTATTCCGGCCGCGTCGCAGATTTGGGCGGCTCGCACTCGGCCGATGCCGTAGATCGCGGTCAACGCAATCACGGCGTGCTTCTTGTCAGGGATGTTGACGCCGGCAATACGGGCCATGTTTCCGAACCCCTCAATCCAAATAAACGCGCAGCGGGTAAACCGCGCAGTATAACAAAGCAGACAGGTCAGTCAACGACTCGACGCTTACCCTTGGCGCTGCTTGTGCCGCGGGTCTTTACAGATGACGCGCACGGTTCCGTTGCGTCGAATGATTCTGCAATTGCGGCAGATCCTCTTTACCGAGGCACGTACTTTCATGGTTCACTCCGAAAATCAGGCGCGCCACAGAAGGGCCGCAGGGTTATCGCAACAGTCCGCCGCCGGGCGCTCTGAGATTGGCCTTCTTCATCAGGCCCTCATACTGATGCGACATCAGGTGGGCCTGAATCTGGGCCATGAAGTCCATGACCACGACCACGACGATCAGAAGCGACGTGCCCCCGAAGTAGAAGGGCACGTTGTAACCGACAATCAGGAACTCCGGCAGCAGACAGACGGCCGTGATATAGATCGCCCCGGCGGCCGTCAGACGCGTCATCACCGTGTCGATGTAGCGGGCGGTCTGCTCGCCTGGCCGAATGCCCGGGATGAAGGCCCCGGAGCGCTTCAGGTTATCGGCTGTGTCTCTCGCGTTGAAGACCAGCGCGGTGTAAAAGAAGCAGAAAAAGATAATCGCCGCGGCGTAGAGCATCACGTAGATCGGTTCGCCGGGCGATAGCTTCGCCGTGATGTCTGCCAGCCAGCGGAAGTTCTCGGACTGACCGAACCACTGCCCCAGGGTTCCCGGAAACAGGATGATACTGGAGGCGAAGATCGGCGGTATGACACCGGCCATGTTGAGCTTGAGCGGCAGGTGCGTGCTCTGGGCCTGCATCATCCGCCGGCCCTGTTGCCGGCGCGCGTAGTTGACGGTGATGCGGCGCTGCCCGCGCTCGACAAACACGACGAATGCCGTCACGGCGATCACCAGCGCGAACAGCGCCAGAACCGCCAAGGCGTTCATTTCCCCGGTGCGAACCAGCTCGAGCGTCCCGCCAACGGCCCTTGGCAGACCGGCGACGATACCGGCGAAGATGATCAGCGAGATACCGTTGCCGATCCCGCGCTCGGTGATCTGCTCACCGAGCCACATCAGAAACATGGTCCCGGTCACCAGAGACACGGCGGCCGTAAAGACGAACCCCGGGCCGGCATGGGAAACCAGCGCGGAACCGCCCGCGGTCTGACTCTGCAACGCCACCGAGATACCGATGGACTGGAAGGTCGCGAGCCCCACGGTCCCGTAGCGGGTGTATTGGGTGATCTTGCGGCGCCCCTGCTCGCCCTCTTTCTTCAGCTGCTCGAGCTGCGGAATTACAGAGGACATCAGCTGAACGATGATCGACGCCGAGATGTAGGGCATGATCCCCAGCGCGAACAGACTGGCGCGCTCGAGGGCCCCGCCGGAGAACATGTTGAACATGTCCAGGATCGAGCCCTGGTTCTGCTCGAACAGGATCGCCAGGGCCTCCGGGTTGACCCCGGGTACCGGAATGAAGGTGCCGATCCGGTAGACGAGCAGGGCTCCGAGCACGAACAGCAGGCGCTGCCTAAGCTCGGTCAGCCGGCCCATTCCGCCCAGGGCCTGCCCCATCGATGCAACGCTTTTAGCCATCGGCTACGGGTCCCTTGTCAGTCCTCGACCTTGCCACCGGCGGCCTCGATGGCGGCGCGGGCACCCTTGGTGACACCGACGCCCCGCACCGTTACGGCGCGGTCGATCTCGCCGGAGGCGATAATCTTCGCGGTTCGGACCAGATGACCGATGATCCCGGCCTTCATCAGCGATGTCAGGTCGATCAGGTCGCCGTCGACCCGCTTAAGCTCGGTCAACCGGACCTCGTCACCGAAGCGCCCCTTGCGCGAGCGAAAGCCCACCTTCGGTAGGCGTCGCTGCAGCGGCATTTGCCCGCCCTCGAAGCCGAGCTTATGGAACCCGCCTGCCCGGGATTTCTGGCCCTTGTGGCCACGCCCCGCGGTCTTTCCGAACCCGCTGCCGATGCCTCGCCCCACGCGCTTGGCGGAGGTCTTGCTGCCCTCGGCGGGGCGTAGATCGTTGAGTCGCATGTCAGGACTCCTCGTCGATTTTGACCATGTAGGACACGGCGTTGACCATGCCCCGGGTACTCGGTGTGTCCTCGACCTCGACCACCTGATGCATCCGGCGCAACCCGAGGCCTCGTACGCAGGCCTTGTGCCCTTCCAGCCGGCCATGAGTACTGCGTACCAGCCGGACCTTCATCGTCTTCTTGTCGGCCATCGCTTACCCCAGGATCTCGTCGACGGTCTTTCCGCGCTTGGCGGCAATGGACTCCGGGTCGGACATCGCGGCCAGACCCTCGACAGTCGCCCGCACCACGTTGACCGGGTTGTTGGTCCCGATGCACTTGGACAGCACGTTCTGCACCCCGAGCACCTCGAAGACAGCGCGCATCGCGCCGCCCGCGATGATGCCGGTGCCCTCCGAGGCCGGCTGCATGAAGACCTTCGCCGCACCGTGGCGGCCCTGCAGCGGATACTGCAGCGTCGTGCCGTTGAGGTGAACGTCGATCATGTTCTTACGGGCGCTCTCCATCGCTTTCTGAATCGCGACCGGGACCTCCCGCGCCTTACCCCGCCCATAGCCCACGCGGCCTTTGCCGTCGCCGACGACGGTGAGCGCGGCGAAGCCGAACTGCCGGCCGCCCTTGACGACCTTTGCGACGCGGTTGACCGCCACGAGCTTTTCCAGAAGGTCGTCGCCTTCCGGTTTCGGATTGTAGTTCGCCATGACCCAGCCTCTAGAATTTCAGTCCGCTTTCGCGCGCCGCATCGGCGAGCGCCTTCATCCGGCCGTGATAACGGAATCCGGATCGATCGAACGCCACCGCGTCCACGCCCGCGGACAGGGCACGCTCCGCAATCGCCTTGCCGATCCGGGCGGCCGCACCAGCGTTACCCGTGTGGCCGTCGATGGACTGCCGGAGCTCCTTTTCGACGGTCGACGCGCTCGCGATGACGGTTCCGCCGTCGGGTGCGATGACCTGGGCGTAGATGTGCCGCGGCGAGCGGAACACGCACAGCCTGTGAGCGCCAAGCTCACGGATCTTCGCGCGGGCCCGCGCGGCGCGGCGCAGACGAGCTTGCTTCTTGTCCATTGCTTGTGCCCCTTACTTCTTCTTCTTGGTCTCTTTACGCCGGACCTGCTCGTCGGCGTAACGAACACCCTTACCCTTGTATGGCTCCGGCGGACGGAACCCCCGGATCTCGGACGCGACCTGCCCAACCTGCTGCTTGTCCGCGCCGGTGACCAGAATCTCGGTCGGAGTCGGGGTCTCGATGCTGATGCCGTCGGGCACCGGGTAGTCGACCGGGTGCGAAAAACCGAGTGACAGATTCAGCACCTTGCCCTTGGCCTGGGCGCGGTATCCGACGCCGACCAGCGTCAACTTGCGCTCGAAGCCTCTCCCGCATCCAACGACCATGTTGCTCAACAGGGCACGCGTGGTACCGGCCATGGCCCAGGCCTGGTCCTGGCCCTTGGCGGTCGTGACATGGATCACGCCGTCATTGAGCTCTACCGCTACCGTGGGGTGGACCTTCCACTCCATCGCGCCCTTCGCGCCTTTGACCTTGACCGCCGAGCCCGCGACCTCGACGGTCACGTTCTTGGGCACAGCGATCGGCGACTTGGCAATTCGTGACATTGTTCCGTCCCCCCGTTAAGCGACGTAGGCGATGATCTCGCCCCCGTGGCCCGCCTGACGGGCCGCGCGGTCGGTCATCAACCCCTTCGAGGTGGAAATGATCGCGATGCCGAGGCCGCCCCAAACCTTCGGAAGCTCGTCCTTGCTCCTGTAAATGCGCAGTCCCGGGCGGGACACGCGCTTCAGCAGCTCGATCACGGGTTTGCCCCGGAAATATTTGAGCTTAAGGGACAACTCGCCCTTTACGCCGCTGGTCTCGACCACGGCATCCGCAATATAGCCCTCCTCCTTCAGCAGATTCGCGATCGCAACCTTCTGCTTGGAGGACGGCATCACGATGGTGATCTTGCCGCGCTGCTGGCCATTGCGGATGCGTGTCAGCATATCCGCAATCGGGTCCGACATACTCATTTGCTGCTCCTCGGGTCAGGCCACCCTGTCGGTGCGATACCCATTGAATGTTCTACTACCTACTACCAGTACCCGGATCTCGCTCCGGATCGGCGCATCTACCAGCTCGCCTTCACGACGCCCGGCACGTCGCCGCGCATCACCGCCTCGCGCAGCTTGTTGCGCGACAGGCCAAACTTTCGGTAGACCCCGTGGGGCCGGCCGCTGACGCGGCAACGGCGCTGCTTGCGGGTCGGGCTCGAATCGCGCGGAAGCCTCTGCAGCTTCTGCATGGCCTCATCGATCTGCTCGGGACTCGCGCCACGGTCACCGATGATCGCCTTTAGCGCGGCGCGCTTGGCGGCGAACTTGGACACCGCCCGCTCGCGCCTGCGCTCGCGCTCAATCATGCTCGTCTTAGCCATGTTCTCGCCTCAGGTACGGAAGGGGAAATTGAAGGCCTCAAGCAGCGCGCGCCCCTCTGCATCCGTCCGCGCCGTCGTCGTGATCGTAATGTCGAGTCCGCGCAGGGCGTCGATCTTGTCGTAATCGATCTCCGGGAACATGATCTGCTCCCGCACGCCGATCGAATAGTTGCCCCGGCCGTCGAACGCCTTCGGGCTCAGACCGCGGAAGTCGCGGATACGAGGGATGGCGATATTGATCAGCCGATCGAGAAACTCGTACATCCGCTCGCGCCGCAGCGTGACCTTGCAACCGATTGGCCACCCCTCGCGGATCTTGAACGCGGCCACGGACTTGCGGGCGTTGGTCACGATCGGCTGCTGGCCGGATATGGCACGCATGTCGGAGACCGCGTGGTCCATCACCTTCTTGTCCGCAATCGCCTCCCCGACCCCCATGTTCAGGGTGATCTTGGAGATACGCGGCACCTGCATCACGCTGCGGGCCCCGAGCTTCTGCTGAAGCTCGCCGACGATGCGCTCACGGTAAACGTCATTTAATCTGGACATCTCGGTTCCCTGGGTCAGGCATCGACCACTTCGCCGTTCGATTTGAACACCCGAACCTTGCGGCCGTCCTCTAGCGTCTTGAAGCCGACTCGGTCCGCTCCGCCCTTCTGCGGGTTGTAGAGGGCGACGTTCGACACCTGAAGCGGCATTTCCTTGTCGACGATTCCGCCCGGAATGCCGCGCTGCGGATTCGGCTTCTGATGCTTCTTGACCACATTCACGTTCTCGACGACCAAATGCTCGTCATCCACCAGACGCAATACGGTCCCGCGCTTGCCCTTGTCCTTGCCGGTGATGACGATCACGTCATCGCCCTTTCGAATCTTACGCATGCCGTCGACTCCTCAAAGGACTTCGGGCGCCAGCGAGATGATCTTCATGAACCGCTCGCCGCGCAGCTCGCGGGTCACGGGCCCAAAGATACGAGTCCCGATTGGCTGAAGCTGATTGTTCAGAAGCACCGCCGCATTGCCGTCGAATCGGATCAACGAGCCGTCGGGCCGGCGCACACCCTTGCGGGTCCGAACGACGACGGCATTGAAGACGTCGCCCTTCTTGACTTTCCCGCGGGGAATCGCGTCCTTTACGGTGACCTTGATGACATCGCCGATGCCCGCGTAGCGCCGATGCGACCCGCCGAGCACCTTGATGCACTGCACGCTCCGCGCGCCGCTATTGTCGGCGACACCGAGATTGGTCTGCATCTGGATCATTGTTCTCTACCTAAAAACCTGTTGCTGAAAAAGGCCTGCATCGGCGGCGCCCCGGTGGCAGGCCGGCCGAGGCCCCGAACTCAGCGCGCCTTTTCCAGGATCTCCAGCAGCCGCCACGTCTTGGACTTCGAGATCGGACGGCACTGCTCGACGCGGACCAGATCGCCCTGCCCGCAGGAGTTCTCCTCGTCGTGGGCATGGATCCTTGTGGATCTGCGCATGAACTTTCCGTACAACGGGTGCTGCACCCGGCGCTCCACGAGGATCGTGATGGTCTTGTCCATCGCGCTGCTGACGACGCGCCCGGTCAGCGTCCGGTTCACTCTAATCTCTTCGCTCATGATTGACCGCCCGACTTCAGCTCTGCCATGACCGTCTTGATCCTGGCGATGTCCCGACGCACGACCTTCATCTGCGACGGCCGGGTCAACTGACCCGAGCCCCGCTGCATACGAAGGTTGAACTGCTCACGGAGCAGGTCTTCAAGCTGCTTCTGCAACGCAACCGCGTCGCTGTTTCTGAGCTCTCTCGCCTTCATCACAAAATCGTCCGTTTCTCAAACGTGGTCTGGACCGGTAGCTTGGCCGCGGCCAGCTGGAACGCCTCACGCGCCAGCTCCTCGCTCACGCCCTCGATCTCGTAGAGCACGCGCCCCGGCTGGATCAGTGCGACCCAGTACTCCACGTTGCCCTTGCCCTTGCCCATGCGGACTTCCAACGGCTTCTTCGAGATCGGCTTGTCCGGGAAAATGCGGATCCAGAGCTTACCGCCGCGCCGCACCTTGCGGCTTATCGCGCGGCGGGCGGCCTCGATCTGTCTTGCCGTCAGGCGCCCGCGGGTGGTGGCCTTGAGACCGAACTCGCCGAAGCTGACGCGGTTGCCCCCCTGGGAGAGTCCGCGGTTCCGCCCCTTGTGTTGCTTGCGGAACTTGGTTCGTTTCGGTTGCAGCATTGCTTAGCCCTTCCTGCCGGCTGCCTTGGGCGCCGGTTCCGCGGCGAGGTCGTCACGGAACACCTCACCCTTGAAGATCCAGACCTTGATGCCGAGCACGCCGTACGTGGTGCGCGCCTCGGCGAAGCCGTAGTCGATGTCGGCGCGTAGCGTATGCAGAGGCACGCGCCCCTCACGGGCCCACTCACTGCGCGCGATCTCGGCCCCGTTCAAGCGTCCCGCAACGGCGATCTTTACGCCCTCCGCCCCCAGGCGCATGGTGTTCTGGACGGCGCGTTTGATGGCCCGGCGGAACATGATGCGGCGCTCGAGCTGCTGGGCGATGCCCTCGGCGACCAGCTGGGCATCCAGCTCGGGTTTGCGGATTTCCTCGATGCTGATGTGCACCGGGATACCCATCATGGCCGACACCTTGGCCCGCAGCTTGTCGATGTCCTCGCCCTTTTTCCCGATCACCACGCCGGGCCGTGCCGTATGTATGGTGATATGCGCGTTCTTAGCCGGGCGATCGATCTGGATACGACTGACGGAGGCGTTCGCGAGCTGCTTTTTCAGGAACGTCCGCACGGACAGGTCCGTGTTCAGCAGATCCGCAAAATCCTTGGAGTCCGCGTACCACTTCGACGTCCAGTCCTTGACGATGCCGAGCCTAATACCGTTCGGGTTGACTTTCTGTCCCATGCTGATCCCCTCGATGCCTCAGGCTTCCGCAACCGTCAGGCTGATATGACTGGTACGCTTGACGATCCGGTTTGCGCGGCCCTTCGCACGGGGGCGTATCCGCTTCATGCGGGAGCCCTCGTTGACCTGGATCGACTCCACCTTCAGCTCGTCGATGTCGGCGCCCTCGTTGTGCTCGGCGTTCGCAATGGCCGATTCCAGGACCTTCTTGATGATCCCGGCGCCAACCCTGGTGCTGAAGGTCAGCGTGTTCAGGGCCTGCTCGACGTGCTGACCTCGGATCTGGTCGGCAATCAGTCGGGCCTTCTGGGCCGAGATCCGGGCACCCTTGAGTTTTGCTTCGGCTCGCATCTTTAGTTCCCGTCTATCGCTTCTTCGCCTTTCTGTCGGCGGCATGGCCCCGGTAGGTCCGGGTCAGCGCGAACTCGCCGAGCTTGTGGCCGATCATGTTTTCGTTGACCAATACCGGCACGTGCTGGCGGCCGTTATGAACCGCGATGGTCAGACCGACCATTTCCGGGATAACCATCGAGCGGCGCGACCAGGTCTTGATCGGCCGCTTGCTGTTTTGCGCGACCGCTTCCTCCACCTTTTTCACCAGGTGGTGATCTAGAAAGGGCCCCTTACGAATCGAACGTGGCACTGGCTCAACCTCAATCGAAATAAACGCGACTACCGCGCTCGTTATCCCCCCTCCCGCCGGGAGAGGGCGGAGTGAGGGGACTACTTGCGTCCCCGACGGCGCACGATCATGGCGTCGGTCCGCTTGTTCTTGCGCGTCTTGTGACCCTTGGTCGGCACGCCCCAGGGCGTCACCGGGTGACGGCCGCCGGAGGTCCGGCCTTCGCCGCCACCGTGCGGATGGTCTACAGGGTTCATGACCACACCTCGCACGGTCGGCCGCACGCCGCGCCAGCGGGTAGCTCCGGCCTTGCCGAGCTTGCGCAGGCTGTTCTCATTGTTGCCCACCTCACCGATTACGGCCCGGCAGTCGGCATGAATACGGCGCATCTCACCGGAGCGCAGGCGCAGGGTCGCAAAATGACCCTCCCGGGCGATCAACTGGGCGGAGCTGCCCGCGGCGCGGGCGAGCTGGGCGCCCTTGCCGGGGCGCATCTCGATGCAGTGCACCTGGGCGCCCACCGGGATGTTCCGCAACGGCATGCAATTGCCGGCGCCGATGGGCGCGTCCTCGCCCGACTGCACCTTATCGCCGGGCTTCAGGCCCTTCGGGGCGATGATGTAGGCCCGCTCGCCGTCCGTATACATCAGCAGCGCGATGTTGGCACTGCGGTTCGGGTCGTATTCCAGGCGCTCGACCCGGGCCGGAACGCCATCCTTGGTCCGCTTGAAATCGAGGATGCGGTAACGCTGCTTGTGGCCCCCGCCCTTGTGCCGGACTGTGATCCGACCCAGGTTGTTGCGTCCACCGCTGCGGGTCTTCTTCGCGACCAGAGGCCCATGAGGGGCGCCCTTGTGAAGGTCCCTGGAGACCAGCTTGACGACGAAGCGGCGCCCGGCGGACGTCGGTTTGGTCTTTACGATTGCCATTTCATGCTATCCGGATTGGTCAGGCCGCGCGCGCTCAAGCGCCGCCGCCGAAGTCGATGTCGTGGCCGGGCTTGAGGCGGACATAGGCCTTGCGCCAATCCTGGCGCTTTCCCGGACGCTTTCCGAAGCGCTTGTTCTTGCCCTTCACGTTGACCACCTGGACGCCGTCAACCTCAACGCTGAACATCAGCTCGACGGCGCGGCCGATCTCGCGCTTGTTGGCGTCGGACATGACGCGGAACGCGTAATGATTGGACTTCTCCGTCGCCATCGCGGACTTCTCGGAGACCACGGGGCCAAGCAGCACCTTCATCAGCCGCTCGTTGTTCATGCCAGCCGCTCCTGCAGTCGTTCGATCGCCGCCTCGGTCGCGAGCACATGGTCGAACGCGATCATGCTCACCGGGTCGACCTCCTGCGCCGACATCACGTCGACACCCCGGAGGTTTCGGGCGGCGAGGTACAGCGACTCGTCCAGACCGTCAGTCAAGATCAGCACGTCCGAGACGCCGAGCCCGTTCAGCAGCCCCGTCAGCTCCTTGGTCCTGGGCGCCGAAACACTTAGCTCGGAAACCACGACGAGCCTTTCCTGCCGCGCTAGCTCCGAAAGTATCGAGCGCACCGCCCCACGGTACATCTTGCGATTGACCTTCTGGGTATAGTCCCGGGGCCGTGCCGCGAAGGTCACGCCACCGGACCGCCACAGCGGGCTCCGCGATGTGCCGGCGCGGGCGCGACCCGTGCCCTTCTGGCGATAGGGCTTCGCGCCCCCGCCCGAGACGTCGGACCTGCCCTTCAGCGCCTTGGTGCCGGAGCGGGCCGAGGAGAGATAGGCGGTGACCACCTGGTGGACCAGTCCGGGCTTGAACTCCACACCGAAGATGGCGTCGGAGACCTCGATTCTGGCACCACCGGTGTCGTTGCGAATGGCGAGCTCCATAACGGCTTATCCCTTGTTTCTCTGCTTGACGGAAGGCAGCACGACCAGCCGACCGCCGGCCGGCCCTGGTACGCCGCCGCGAACGATCAGCAGGTTGCGTTCCGCATCGACCCGGATCACCTCGAGGTTCTGCTGGCAGCGGTTGTCCGCACCCAGGTGGCCGGCCATCCGCTTACCCTTCCAGACCCGACCCGGGGTCTGGTTCTGACCGATCGATCCCGGCGCGCGGTGCGACAACGAGTTGCCGTGCGTAGTGTCCTGGCCGCGGAAGTGATGCCGGCGAATGCCGCCCGCGAAGCCGCGGCCCTTGGTTACACCCCGTACGTCCACCTTCTGACCTGGCTCGAAAATCGAGACGGAGATTTCCTGGCCTGCCTCGAACTCCACACCCTCGCCGTCGTCCAGGCGGAACTCGCGCAGCTGCTCGCCGGCCTCGACGCCGGCTTTAGCGAAGTGGCCGGCCATCGGCTTGGTGACGCGGGACGGCTTGCGCGTCCCCTGCGTGACCTGGACCGCGCGGTAACCGTCGGTCTCGGCGGACTTGACCTGGGTGACGCGGTTCGGCTGCACCTCGATCACCGTGACCGGGACCGATGCCCCGTCCTCGGTAAAGATCCGGGTCATGCCGGCCTTGCGCCCAATAACTCCAATGGTCATCGCGTGCTCCTCAGCTCAGCCTGATCTGAACGTCGACGCCGGCGGCCAGATCCAATTTCATCAGCGCGTCCACCGTCTTGTCGGTCGGATCGACGATGTCCATCAGGCGCTTGTGGGTACGAAGCTCGTACTGGTCGCGCGCGTCCTTGTTGACGTGCGGCGAGATCAGGATGGTAAACCGCTCCTTCTTCGACGGAAGCGGAACCGGGCCGCGCACCTGGGCGCCCGTGCGCTTGGCCGTATCGACGATCTCTCGTGCCGACTGGTCGATCAACCGGTGGTCGAACGCCTTCAGCCGAATGCGAATTCTCTGATTAGCCATGTCGTTACTCGATAACCTTCGAGACCACGCCGGCGCCGACGGTTCGCCCGCCCTCGCGCACCGCAAAGCGCAGCCCCTCTTCCATCGCGATCGGCGCGATCAGCTTCACGACCATGCGAACGTTGTCCCCCGGCATCACCATCTCGATGCCCTCGGGCAGCTCGCACGCCCCGGTCACGTCCGTGGTGCGGAAGTAGAACTGCGGCCGATACCCGTTGAAGAACGGGGTGTGTCGCCCGCCTTCTTCCTTGCTCAGCACGTACACCTCAGCCTCGAAGTGGGTGTGCGGCGTGATGCTCTTGGGCTTGGCCAGCACCTGCCCGCGCTCGACGTCGTCGCGCTTGGTTCCGCGCAGCAGCACGCCAATGTTGTCCCCCGCCTGGCCCTGATCCAGCAGCTTGCGGAACATCTCCACCCCGGTGCAGATGGTCTTGATGGTCGGGTGGATGCCGACGATCTCGACCTCTTCTCCCACCTTGACCACACCGCGCTCCACCCGACCGGTCACCACCGTGCCCCGTCCGGAGATCGAGAACACGTCCTCGATCGGCATCAGGAACGCCCCGTCCACCGCGCGCTCAGGCTCCGGTATGTAGCTGTCGAGCGCGTCCATCAGCTTGTCGATCGACTGCGTGCCCAGCTCGGAGTCATCCCCCTCCATCGCCAGCTTCGCCGAGCCGGTGATGATCGGGGTGTCGTCGCCCGGGAACTCGTAGCTCTCCAGGAGCTCGCGCACTTCCATCTCCACCAGCTCAAGCAGCTCCGCGTCGTCGACCATGTCCGCCTTGTTCAGGTACACCACGATGTAGGGCACCCCGACCTGGCGCGACAGCAGAATGTGCTCGCGCGTCTGCGGCATCGGTCCATCGGCCGCCGACACCACCAGGATCGCCCCGTCCATCTGCGCCGCGCCGGTGATCATGTTCTTCACGTAGTCGGCGTGACCCGGGCAGTCCACGTGCGCGTAGTGACGCTTCGCCGACTCGTACTCCACGTGCGCCGTGGCAATCGTGATCCCGCGCTCGCGCTCCTCCGGGGCGTTGTCGATCTGGTCGAAGGCGCGCGCCTCCCCACCATACTTCTTCGCCTGGTTCATCGTGATCGCCGCCGTTAACGTCGTCTTGCCGTGGTCCACATGACCAATCGTGCCAACGTTTACGTGTGGCTTCTTACGCTCGAATTTGCTCTTGGACATCCCGCTCTACCCCAATCTCGATTAGCGCTTCTTGGAAACCGCCTCGGCAATGCTGGCGGGAACCTCGGTGTACTTGGAGAACTCCATGCTGTAGGTCGCACGGCCCTGGGTCGCGGACCGCAGGTCGGTGGCATAACCGAACATCGCCGACAACGGAACCTCGGCCCGAATGATCTTTCCGGCCGGGGCGTCTTCCATCCCCTGGACCATGCCGCGGCGGCTGTTCAGGTCGCCCATGACGTCGCCCATGTAGTCCTCGGGGGTGACGACCTCGACCCGCATGATCGGTTCAAGCAGGACCGGCCTGCCCTTCGCGGCGCCTTCCTTCAGGCCCATGGAGCCCGCGATCTTGAACGCCATCTCGCTGGAGTCGACCTCGTGATACGACCCGTCGTAGAGGGTGACCTTGATGTCCACCATCGGGTAGCCGGCGAGGATGCCACTGGTCATCGCGTCCTGCACACCCTTGTCGACCGCCGGAATGTACTCCTTGGGGACGACGCCACCTACGATCGCGTTGACGAATTCGTAGCCCGTACCGGGCTCCTGGGGCTCCAGCCTCAGATAGACATGACCGTACTGGCCGCGGCCGCCGGACTGACGGACGAACTTGCTCTCATGCTCGACCCGGGCGCGAATGGTCTCTCGGTAGGCGACCTGCGGCGCGCCGACGTTGGCCTCGACCTTGAACTCACGGCGCATGCGGTCGACGATGATCTCCAGGTGCAGCTCGCCCATGCCCGAGATGATGGTCTGGCCCGACTCCTCGTCGGTCTTGACGCGGAACGACGGGTCTTCCTGGGCCAGCTTGGACAGCGCGATGCCCATTTTCTCCTGATCGCCCTTGGTCTTGGGCTCCACGGCGACCGAGATCACCGGCTCCGGGAACTCCATGCGCTCGAGCGTGATCACCTTCCCCAGGTCGCACAGCGTGTCGCCGGTAGTCACGTCCTTCAGGCCGACCGCCGCGGCAATATCGCCCGCGCGGACCTCTTTGATCTCCTGGCGGTCGTTCGCGTGCATCTGAAGGATACGGCCGATGCGCTCCTTCTTGCCTTTTATCGGGTTAAAGACGGTGTCGCCGGACTTGAGCACTCCGGAATAGACCCGGAAAAAGGTCAACGTCCCGACGAACGGGTCGGTGGCAATCTTGAAGGCCAGCGCGGCAAAGGGCGCATCGTCCGAGGACGGGCGAGTGTCGACGGTCTCGGCCGCGTCGTCGAGCACCCCCTGAATGGCGGGCACGTCGAGCGGAGACGGCATGTAGTCGATGACCGCGTCGAGCATGGCCTGCACGCCCTTGTTCTTGAAGGCCGAGCCGCACAGCATCGGCACGATCTCATTGGCCAGCGTGCGCGCGCGCAATCCGGCCATGATCTCCGATTCGTCCAGCGCCTCGCCCTCTAGATACTTCTCCATCAGGGTCTCGGTGCCCTCGGCGGCGGCCTCGATCAGCATCTCCCGCCACTCGGCACATTCCTCCGCCATGTCGGCGGGGATGTCCGCGAGGTCGAACTTCATCCCCTTGGATTCCTCGTCCCAGAGGATTGCTTTCATCTTCACCAGGTCGACGACGCCCTTGAAGCCTTCCTCGGCACCGATCGGCAGCTGAATGGGCACGGCGTTGCCGCCCAGGCGGTCCTTCACCTGCTGGACTACCCGCAGGAAGTTCGCCCCCATGCGGTCCATCTTGTTGACGAACGCGATCCGGGGCACGTGGTACTTGTCGGCCTGACGCCAGACGGTCTCTGACTGCGGCTCGACGCCCCCCACGGCGCAGAACACCGCGCAGGCCCCGTCGAGAACGCGCAGCGAGCGCTCGACCTCAATCGTGAAGTCCACGTGACCGGGGGTGTCGATGATGTTGATCCGGTGCTCCGGACGGGCCATGTCCATGCCCTTCCAGAAACAGGTGGTCGCGGCGGACGTAATGGTGATCCCCCGTTCCTGCTCCTGCTCCATCCAGTCCATGGTCGCGGCGCCGTCGTGCACCTCGCCGATCTTGTGCGAAACCCCGGTGTAGTAGAGGACGCGCTCGGTCGTGGTCGTCTTGCCGGCGTCGATATGCGCCATGATGCCGAGATTGCGATAGCGCTCGATGGGGGTGCTGCGTGCCACGACTATATCCGCCCTTGACTCTTTGGGATTCCGATGCGCGCCGTTACCAGCGGTAGTGCGAGAAGGCCTTGTTGGCCTCCGCCATGCGATGAGTGTCTTCCTTCTTCTTGCAGGCCGAGCCCCGCGACTCGGCGGCATCCATCAGCTCACCGGCCAGCCGCAGCGCCATGGACTTCTCCGAACGCTTTCGCGCGGCATCGATCAGCCAGCGCATCGCCAGCGAGTTGCGGCGCGACGGGCGCACCTCGACCGGGACCTGGTAGGTCGCACCGCCGACGCGACGGGACTTGACCTCGACGACCGGGCGCACGTTCTCCATCGCCTGTTCGAGCAGCTCCACGGGCGCGCCGCCCTTCTTCTGCACGGCCTGGTCGAGAGCGATGTAGATGATCCGCTCGGCGACGGACTTCTTGCCGTCCTCCATCAGCATGTTGATGAACTTGGTAAGCAGCTCACTCCCGTGCTTGGGATCCGGCAGGATCTGGCGGCGGGCTGCAACGCGTCTTCTGGGCATGGTCTTCTCGGCTCCGGCCTAATTGCTTGATGCTTGATCAGCGGTGCTTGATCAGGTCTTTGGGCGCTTGGCGCCGTACTTGGAGCGACCCTGGCGGCGCTTATCGACACCGGAGGTGTCGAGCGTCCCGCGCACCGTGTGGTAACGCACGCCGGGAAGGTCCTTGACGCGTCCGCCGCGGATCAGTACGACCGAGTGCTCCTGCAGATTGTGCCCCTCGCCGCCGATGTAGGAAGCGACCTCGAAGCCGTTGGTCAGGCGCACACGGGCGACCTTGCGCAGGGCCGAGTTCGGCTTCTTCGGCGTCGTGGTGTAGACACGCGTGCAGACACCGCGCCGCTGCGGGCAGGCCTCGAGTGCAGGAACGTTGCTCTTCGCGACGTTGCGCTTGCGGGGCTTGCGCACCAATTGGTTGATCGTTGCCATGCAATCAGTCTCCATAGGCGCGTTAGCGCCTCAATCACGGCAGTCGAGCGGCGCGAGTGCGTCTACCGCGGCACCGCCCGGGAGCGGACAACGGATTCGCACGAATGCGAACGCTCGAGTCGGGGACCGGGCGACTACGCCCAGACCAGAAACCAGAGTTTGAAACAGGCAAGCCGGCTAGAAAGCCGGCCAGCTGAGACGCGGGAGTATAGGGAGCGGCAAAAATCCTGTCAACATGGATGGGCGTTCCGGGAGACGCGGATTCGCTCCGGTCAGGGATCAGATCAGCCCAAGCGCCAGCAGGCGCGGCTCGATAAAGACACCAACTTCAACGCATTCGCACCGTTGGATACCGCGGGGCATCCTGCCCCGCGCGGGATACGCCGCTAATGCGGCGTATCCTTACGAAGATGCTGCTCAAATGCCATCCTGGCACTCGAACGGCTCGCCATTCCTGACCCGATCGGGAAACGCCATAGGCCAGCGTTCCCTCATCCGGCCTCGGAGGTGTTCAGCGCCTTCTTCAGCGCCTCCTCCAGTTCCTCGGTGGCCATCTCGACGCGTCCCGAGGCCATCTCCTCCTCGTGGCGCTGACGCTTACGCTCGATGTGGTAGGCGAGGCCCGTCCCGGCCGGAATCAGGCGGCCGACGATCACGTTCTCCTTGAGCCCCGTGAGACGGTCGGTCGAGCCACGGACCGCCGCCTCGGTCAGAACCCGTGTTGTCTCCTGGAAGGAGGCCGCCGAAATGAACGAGTCGGTGGCCAGGGAGGCCTTCGTTATACCGAGAAGCAGCGGCTGATAGAGCGCCGGCTGCTTGCCCTCGGCGATGGCCCGCTCGTTCTCGTCGACCAGGGTCGTGTATTCGACCTGCTCGCCGCGCAGCAGTCGGGTATCGCCGGAGGCCGTGACCTCGACCTTGCGCAGCATCTGGCGGACGATGACCTCGATGTGCTTGTCGTTGATCCGTACGCCCTGGAGCCGGTAGACGTCCTGGATCTCCTTGACCAGATACTCGGCGAGGGCGGTCACCCCTTTCAGACGCAGGATGTCCTGGGACGCCAGCTCGCCGTCGGCGATCACCTCGCCCTTCTCGACGCGCTCGCCCTCGAACACGTTGACATGGCGCCACTTGGGGATCAGCTCCTCCACGGTCTCGCCATCATCCATCGTGATGACCAGCCGCTGCTTGCCCTTCGTGTCCTTGCCGAAGCCGATGGTGCCGCTGGCCTCGGCGAGCAGCGCCGCCTCCTTCGGCCGACGCGCCTCGAACAGATCAGCGACCCGGGGCAGACCGCCCGTGATGTCGCGGGTCTTGCTCGACTCCTGCGGAATACGCGCGACAACGTCGCCGACCCCGACGTTGGCTCCGTCCTCGACACTGACGATGGCCCCCGCCGGCAGGAAATAGCGTGCCGGCAGATCCGTCCCGGCAATATTGAGCTCCTCGCCGGACTCGTCGAGCAGCTTGACCATCGGGCGCAGGTCCTTGCCCGAGGCGGGTCGCTGTTTGGGATCGATGACCACGCGAGACCTCAGCCCGGTCACGTCGTCGACCTGGGCCTGGACGGTGACGCCCTCGATGAATTCCTCGAACGCGAGCTTGCCGGCCACCTCCGTGACCACCGGGTGGGTGTGGGGATCCCAGTTGGCGACAATCTGGCCGCCCTCGACCGTATCGCCGTCGTTCACGCGCACCGTCGCCCCATAGGGTACCTTGTAGCGCTCCTTTTCCAGTCCCTTGTCGTCGACGACGGTCAGCTCGCCGGACCGGGAGACGGCCACCAGGTTGCCCGAGTGGTGCTCGACGGTCTTGATGTTGTGCAGCCGCACCGATCCGCCGTTCTTGATCTCGATGCTGTTGACAGCGGCCGCCCGCGACGCGGCGCCGCCGATGTGGAAGGTCCGCATCGTCAGCTGCGTACCGGGCTCGCCGATGGACTGGGCCGCGATGACGCCGACCGCCTCACCCATATTGACGCGGTGACCGCGGGCCAGATCGCGGCCATAACACATGGCGCATACGCCGATACGTGACTGACAGCTGATCGGCGAGCGCACCCGCACCTGGTCGATGCCTTCGACCTCGAAGCGCTCGACCCAGGACTCGTCGAGCAGGGTGCCGGCCTCGCAGACCACCTCATCGGTGCCGGGACGCAGTACATCCACCGCGGTCACGCGGCCTAAGATGCGCTCCTGAAGCGGCTCTACCACGTCGCCGCCCTCGATGATCGGGGTCATCAGCAGGCCCTTCTCGGTCCCGCAATCCGGCTCGAGAACCACCATGTCCTGCGCGACGTCCACCAGGCGCCGGGTCAGGTAACCGGAGTTCGCGGTCTTGAGCGCCGTATCGGCCAGGCCCTTGCGAGCGCCGTGGGTGGAGATGAAGTACTGGATGACGTTCAGCCCCTCGCGGAAGTTGGCCGTGATGGGCGTCTCGATGATGGATCCGTCCGGCTTGGCCATCAGGCCGCGCATGCCCGCGAGCTGACGGATCTGGGCCGCGGAGCCACGGGCACCGGAGTCGGCCATCATATAGATGGAGTTAAAGGAGTCCTGCTGGACCTCGTTGCCCTGGCTGTCGGTCACGCGCTCCTTACCGAGCTTGCCCATCATGGCCTTGGCGACCTGGTCGTTGGTGTGGGACCAGATGTCGACGACCTTGTTGTAGCGCTCGCCGTTGGTCACCAAGCCCGAGGCGTACTGCTGCTCGATCTCTTTAACCTCCTGTTCGGCGTCGGCCAGGATCGCGGCCTTCTCCTCCGGCACCGCCATGTCTTCGAGTCCTATCGATACGCCGGCCCGGGTTGCCATCCGGAACCCGAGGTACATGATCTGGTCGGCGAAGACCACGGTCTCCTTGAGCCCGAGCTGGCGGTAGCAGGTGTTGATGAGCCGGGAGATTTGTTTCTTGCCCATGGCCCGGTCGACGAGGTCGAACGGCAGGCCTTCCGGCACGATGGCGAAGACCAGTGCGCGGCCCACGGTCGTATCCTTGACGCTCGTGACCTCACGCCGCCGGCCGCCTTCGTCCTTGATGACCTCGCGAATCCGCACCTTACAACGGGCGTGCAGGTGTGCGCCCCCGGTCTCGTAGGCCCGGCGGGCCTCGTCGATATTCGAGAACCGGCTGCCCTCGCCCTTCGCGGCGGCGCGCTCGCGGGTCATGTAGTAGAGGCCGAGCACCACGTCCTGGGAAGGGACGATGATCGGCTCCCCGTTGGCCGGGGAAAGGATGTTGTTCGACGCCATCATCAGGGCGCGCGCCTCGAGCTGTGCCTCGAGCGCGAGGGGCACGTGCACCGCCATCTGGTCGCCGTCGAAGTCCGCGTTGAAGGCGGTACAGACCAGCGGGTGCAGCTGAATCGCCTTACCCTCGATCAGCACCGGCTCGAAGGCCTGGATGCCCAGACGGTGCAGCGTCGGCGCGCGGTTGAGCATTACCGGGTGCTCGCGGATCACCTCCTCGAGGATATCCCAGACCTCCGCGGTGCCGCGCTCCACCATCTTCTTCGCCGACTTGATGGTGGCAGCCGTGCCGCGCAGCTGCAGCTTGCTGAAGATGAAGGGCTTGAAGAGCTCGAGCGCCATCCGCTTGGGCAGGCCGCACTGGTGGAGCTTGAGCGTCGGGCCGACGACGATGACCGAGCGGCCGGAATAGTCCACCCGCTTGCCGAGCAGGTTCTGGCGGAAGCGCCCCTGCTTGCCCTTGATCATATCCGCCAGCGACTTCAGCGGACGCTTGTTGGTGCCGGTGATGGCCCGGCCGCGGCGTCCGTTGTCGAGCAGCGCGTCCACCGCCTCCTGGAGCATCCGCTTCTCGTTGCGCACGATGATGTCCGGTGCCACCAGATCCAGCAGCCGCTTGAGGCGGTTGTTGCGGTTGATCACCCGGCGGTAGAGGTCGTTGAGGTCGGAGGTCGCGAAGCGGCCGCCGTCGAGCGGGACCAGGGGCCGCAGCTCCGGCGGAAGCACCGGGAGCACGGTCAGGATCATCCACTCCGGCCGGTTGCCGGACTCGACCAGCGACTCCATGAGCTTCAGGCGCTTGCTGAGCTTCTTGATCTTGGTCTCGGAGTTGGTGCTCTGGATCTCCTCGCGCATTCGGCGGATCTCGCCCTGGAGGTCGATCGTGCGCAGCAGCTCGTACACCGCCTCGGCGCCCATACGGGCGTCGAACTCGTCACCGTTCTCCTCGAGCGCGTCCAGGTACTGCTCGTCCGTCAGCAGTTGGCCCCGGTCCAGGCTCTGCACCAGGCCCGGGTCGACGACGACGAAGGACTCGAAGTAGAGGATGCGCTCGATGTCGCGCAACGTCATATCGAGCAGAAGCCCAATGCGCGACGGCAGCGACTTCAGGAACCAGATGTGGGCCACCGGGCTCGCCAGGTCGATATGGCCCATGCGCTCGCGGCGCACCTTGGCCAGCGTGACCTCCACGCCGCACTTCTCGCACACTACGCCCCGGTGCTTCAGGCGCTTGTACTTGCCGCACACGCACTCGTAGTCGTTGATCGGGCCGAAGATCTTGGCGCAGAAGAGCCCGTCGCGCTCCGGTTTGAAGGTGCGGTAGTTGATCGTCTCCGGCTTCTTGACCTCGCCATAGGACCAGGAGCGAATCATCTCGGGCGATGCGAGCCCGATCTTGATCGCGTCGAACTCCAGCGCCTGGCCCTGTTGCTTGATGATCTTCAGTAGGTCTTTCAATTCATGTCTCCGTGAGTAGGGACTTCACCGAGGCCCTGCCATGCTCGTGTCCGCCCGGCGGCGGCCGCCATCCTGCCTCGCAGGAAGCGCTGATCTCGCGCTTCCCGGGCACTTGGTAAACCGCGTTCTCCGGTCGCCAGCCGATTTGCTCCAGCGATGGATTAAATCCGTGTGCCGCTTAATCTTGCTCCAGCTCCACGTTGATACCGAGCGAGCGGATCTCCTTGACCAGAACGTTGAACGACTCGGGCATGCCCGCCTCCATGCGGTGGTCGCCGTCGACGATGTTCTTGTACATCTTGGTGCGGCCGTTCACGTCGTCGGACTTGACCGTGAGCATCTCCTGCAGCGTGTAGGAGGCTCCGTAGGCCTCGAGCGCCCAGACCTCCATCTCGCCGAAACGCTGGCCACCGAACTGGGCCTTGCCGCCGAGGGGTTGTTGGGTCACAAGACTGTAGGGTCCGGTCGAGCGGGCATGCATCTTGTCGTCGACCAGATGGTTGAGCTTCAGCATGTACATGTATCCAACCGTAACCGGGCGCTCGAAGGCCTCGCCGGTTCGGCCGTCGAAGAGGATCGTCTGGCCGCTCGGAACGCCCTCCTCGATGTTGTCGCGCTCGGCGAGCTGGAGCATGTTGCGTATCTCGTCCTCGGCCGCACCGTCGAAGACCGGCGTGGCGAGCGGGACGCCGCGTGTCAGGTTGCGCGCCAGTTCTAGGATCTCGTCGTCGCCGAAGCTCGCCAGATCCTCCTTGCGACCGCTGGAGTTGTAGATCCGTTCCAGAAAATCGCGCAGGTCGGCGACCGCGGACTGGGTACGCAGCATCCGTTCAATCTTGGCCCCAAGCCCATTGGACGCCCAGCCGAGATGGGTCTCCAGCACCTGGCCCACGTTCATGCGCGAGGGCACGCCCAGCGGGTTCAGCACGATGTCGACCGGCGAGCCATCCGCGGAGAACGGCATATCCTCCACCGGTACCACCTTGGAGATAACGCCCTTGTTGCCGTGGCGCCCGGCCATCTTGTCGCCCGGCTGTACCCGGCGCTTGACCGCGACATAGACCTTGACCATCTTCAGGACGCCCGGCGCCAGATCGTCGCCGCTGGAGATCTTCCGCTTCTTGGCCTCGTAGCGCTCCCGGAACTCCTCGCGCTGCTGCCGGATCTGGTTCGACACCGCTTCCAACTGCAGGGCGGCCTCCTCGCTGCGCATCCGGATCTCGAACCAGCGATCCCGGGAGCCCTTCTCGATCAGCCCGTGCAGATAGCTCGCGGTCACCTTGCCGCCGGCCTTCAGGCCGCCGGGGCCACCGTCGGCAACCTTGCCGACCAGCATCCGCTCGACCCGCTGGAAGGTGTCGTTCTCCATGATGCGCTGTTGATCGGCGAAGTCCTTGCGCACGCGCTCGATCTCCTGCTCCTCGATCTGCAGGGCGCGCTTGTCCTTCTCGACGCCGTCGCGGGTGAACACCTGAACATCGACGACCGTGCCACTCATTCCCGAGGGAAGGCGCTGGGACGTGTCCTTCACGTCGGAGGCCTTCTCGCCGAAGATGGCACGCAGCAGCTTCTCCTCGGGAGTCAGCTGGGTCTCGCCCTTCGGCGTGACCTTGCCGACCAGGATGTCCCCGTCTCGGACCTCGGCGCCGACATAGACGATGCCGGACTCGTCGAGCTTGGAGAGAGCGGACTCGCCGACGTTCGGGATATCGCTGGTGATCTCCTCGGGCCCGAGCTTGGTGTCGCGGGCCAGGCAGGTCAACTCCTCGATATGGATGCTGGTGAACCGGTCCTCCTGGACCACCCGCTCCGAGATCAGGATGGAATCCTCGAAGTTGTAGCCGTTCCAGGGCATGAAGGCCACGCGCAGGTTCTGCCCCAGGGCCAGTTCACCCATGTCGGTGGACGGCCCGTCGGCAAGTATGTCGTGACGCGCGATCAGGTCGCCCGGCTTCACCAGCGGCCGCTGGTTGATGCAGGTGTTCTGATTGGATCGCGTGTATTTGGTCAGCGTATAGATGTCGACGCCAGGAACGCCAGGCTCGGCCTCGTCGTCGTTGACCCGCACCACGATACGTCCCGCGTCCACGGACTCGATGGCGCCGCCGCGCCGGGCCACGACGCACACACCCGAATCCCTGGCGACGACGCGCTCCATGCCGGTGCCCACCAGGGGCTTCTCGGCGCGCAGCGTGGGAACCGCCTGCCGTTGCATGTTCGAGCCCATCAGGGCCCGGTTGGCATCGTCGTGCTCCAGGAACGGGATCAGCGACGCGGCCACCGAGACGATCTGGCGCGGCGAGACGTCCATGTACTGGACCTCCTCCGGTGCCTTCATCGTGAACTCGTTGGCGTGACGGCAGGACACCAGGGCGTCGGTCAGGCGGCCGTCCGGATCGAGCGTCGCGTTGGCCTGCGCAATGACGAAGTTGCCCTCCTCGATGGCCGAGAGGTAATGGATCTCGGTGGTTGCCCGGCCGTCCTCCACCTTGCGGTAGGGGGTCTCCAGGAATCCGTACCGGTTGGTCCGGGCGAACACGGCCAGCGAGTTGATCAGCCCGATGTTCGGGCCTTCAGGGGTCTCGATGGGGCAGACGCGGCCATAGTGGGTCGGGTGCACATCGCGCACCTCGAACCCGGCGCGCTCGCGGGCGAGTCCGCCCGGGCCGAGCGCCGAGACGCGGCGCTTGTGGGTGACCTCGGACAGCGGGTTGTTCTGGTCCATGAACTGGGACAGCTGGCTGGATCCGAAGAACTCCTTGATCGCCGCCGATACCGGCTTGGCGTTGATCAGCTCCTGGGGCATCAGGCCCTCGGACTCGGCGAGCGACAGGCGCTCCTTGACGGCGCGCTCGACCCGCACCAGACCGACGCGGAACTGGTTCTCGGCCATCTCGCCGACGCAACGGATACGCCGATTCCCCAGATGGTCGATGTCGTCGACGGTGCCGCGCCCATTGCGCAGCTCCACCAGGACCTTCATGGCGTCGATGACGTCGGACGTATCGCCCTGCTGGCGAACCAGTCCCTTGGAGAACTCGTCGCCGCGCCCGGAAAAGTAGCGGCCGTCGTAGATGACGCCCGGGCCCTCCTCGGAGTCCCGACCAAGGCGCCGATTGAACTTCATCCGCCCCACGGCGGAGAGGTCGTAGCGGTCCGGCGTGAAGAAGAGGTTGTGGAACAGGTTCTGGGCCGCCTCCTTGGTGGGCGGCTCGCCCGGACGCATCATCCGGTAGATCTCGACCTGCGCCTCCAGATCGGTCGTGGTGGGGTCGATGCGCAGGGTCTCCGAGATATAGGGTCCCTGGTCCAGGTCATTGACGAACAGGGTCCGCAGCTCGGTAACGCCCTTGGAGACCAGGCCCTCGAGGATCTCGGGAGTGATAACGGCGTTTGCCTCCGCGATCACCTCGCCGGTCTCGGTGTCCACCTGCGCATTCGCGAGCACGCGCCCGACCAGAAAATCGGACGGCACCTCCAGACGCTCGACGCCGGCCTTCTGGAGTTCCCGGATATGCTTCGCGGTCACGCGCCGACCGGACTCGACCAGGACCTCGTCGCCGATCTTGACGTCGAAGCCCACGGTCTCCCCGCGCAGACGCTCGGGCACCAGGTCCAGTGAGACCGCGTCGCCCTCGAAGCGGAAGGTGTCGGTTTCGAAGAAGCGCGCGAGTATGTCCTCGACCTCATAGCCCAGCGCGCGCAGCAGAATGGTCGCCGGCAGCTTGCGGCGACGGTCGATACGCACGAACACGTTGTCCTTGGGGTCGAACTCGAAGTCCAGCCACGACCCCCGGTAGGGGATCACCCGGGCCGAGAACAGGAGCTTGCCCGAGGAGTGCGTCTTGCCCCGGTCGTGGTCGAAGAACACGCCCGGCGAGCGGTGGAGCTGAGAGACGATGACACGCTCGGTGCCATTGATGATGAAGGTGCCGGTATCGGTCATCAGCGGGAGCTCGCCCATGTAGACCTCCTGCTCCTTGATGTCCTTGACGACCTTCGAGCCCGCCGGGGCCTCCTTGTCGTAGATCACCAGACGCAGCAGCACCCGCAGCGGCGCCGCGTAAGTCGCACCCCGCAGATGGCACTCGCGCACGTCGAACGGCGGCTCCCCGAGTCGATAGCTGACATACTCGAGGACCGCGTTGCCGGAGTAGCTCTCGATCGGCAGGACGGTCTTGAAGGCCGCGTGCAGCCCCGCGTCCCGGCGCTCCTTGGCGGGCACATCGGCCTGCAGGAACTCGCGGTAGGAGTCGATCTGCGTGGCCAGCAGGAAAGGTACGTCCAGAATGGTCGGACGCTTGCCGAAGTCTTTACGGATGCGCTTCTTTTCGGTAAACGAATAGGGCATGGAGCCTTCCCTCGAGATGCTTGCGGAGTTTCCTGTTGCAGCGCGGAATGGGGCCGCGCGCGAGATCGACGGGTTCCGGACCTCAGCGCCGTTCAGGGCCACCAGCCAGCGGGCGCAACGCGCCCCGGACCCGGCGGGCCAACGGCAAAAGGCCGGCGGCTCCTCGCCGCCAGCCTGAACACGCCGCGATCGACGTGACGACGCAACGCGTCGTTACTTGATTTCGACAGTGGCGCCGGCCTCTTCCAGCTGCTTCTTGGCCTCTTCGGCATCTGCCTTGGAGACGCCTTCCTTCAGCGTGGTCGGGGCACCTTCGACAGCGTCCTTGGCCTCCTTCAGGCCAAGACCGGTGAGTGCGCGCACCACCTTGATGACGCTGACCTTGTTGGCGCCGAACGAGGCGAGCACCACATCGAACTCGGTCTGCTCCTCGGCGGGAGCCGCCTCGGCACCGCCCGCCCCGGCGGCCGGGGCCGCCGCAACGGCCGCGGCCGCCGTGACGCCGAACTTTTCTTCCATCGCGCTGATGAGGTCGACCACCTCGAGGACGGTCATGTTACCAATCGCTTCGAGGATCTCGTCTTTCGAAACGGCCATTGGTTTCTCCTGAATATTCGAAAACTATTGAACGGAATCGGGCCGATTACGCGGCCTCTTTGGCGTCGCGAATCGCGGCGAGGGTACGGACAAGCTTGCCCGGCACCTCGTTGATGGTCGCCGCGAGCTTCTGCACCGGAGCCTTCATGACCGCCATCAACAGACTGATCGCCTGCTCGTAGGTCGGCATCTTCGCGAGATTGCCGAGCTCCGAGGGATCGAGCAGCTTGCCGCCCAAGGCGACGAGGCGCACCTGAAACTTGTTGTGCTCCTTGGCAAAGGCCTCCGCGACACGCGCAACGGCTCCCGGATCCTGTTGCGAGAATGCAAGAATCAACGGGCCCTTGAGCCCTTCCTGCATGCACGCAAAGTCCGTGTCCGCCAGCGCGCGCCGGGCCAGGGTGTTCTTGACCACCCGGACATAGACCCCGGCCTTGCGTGCCTCCACGCGCAGCTTGGTCATTTGCCCGACGGTCAAGCCCCGATACTCGGCCCCTACGGCCGAATAGGCGCTCTTTGCGACTTCCGCGACTTCGGCGACGATGGTCTCTTTTTGCGCATAGTTAAGCGCCAAGTTCGTCACCTCCTGACTAAGGTCCACCCGGCAGAGCCGGGCTGCCTGTCCGGTCGTCGCATCCAGCGACGCCTAACACGCGGTTTGCGCGCCCCTCACCGGCCTTCGGCTCGATTCGGGGACACCGTCTGCGCAGGTGCTACAAGACATTAAGTCGCCGGACGCGAGTCCGTATCGGTAGCGGCGACACCTGCGGTCTTTGACGACCCCCGACGAACGCCGGGGGTCCAAAGAGATGCTCGTGGGCAAGCGGTCCCGAGACGGTGCCGCGCCCAACGAATTCTTTCGGGACTGCCGATCGCTCGGGCGGTCCCGGTAATGCCAGGCCTCGCTACGCGGTGAGCACCTGGTGATCGACCGTCAGCCCGGGTCCCATGGTCGTGGACACCGTGACCTTGCGCATGTAGACACCGCGCGAGGTCGTCGGCTTGGCCTTGTTCAGGTTGTTGAGGAGCGCCTGCAGGTTCTCCTTCAGCTTGACCGGCTCGAAATCCACCTTGCCCAGCGGGCAGTGGATGATGCCGGCCTTGTCCGTGCGGTAACGGACCTGACCGGCCTTGGCGTTGCGCACGGCCTCGGCGACGTCCGCGGTCACGGTGCCGACCTTGGGGTTCGGCATCAGGCCGCGCGGCCCGAGGATCTTGCCGAGCTGGCCGACGATGCGCATGGCGTCCGGGGAGGCGATGACCACGTCGAAGTCCAGCTTGCCGGCCTTTATGTCGTCGGCCAGGTCCTCGAATCCGACCCGGTCGGCACCCGCCTCGGTAGCGGCGTCGGCGTTCGCCCCCTGGGCAAACACGGCGACCCGCACATCCTTGCCGATGCCGTGGGGAAGCACGGTGGCCCCGCGCACCACCTGGTCGGACTTGCGCGGGTCGACGCCCAGGTTGACCGCCACGTCGACGCTCTCGGTGAACTTCACGCTCGAGAGGTCCTTCAGCAGCACGAAGGCCTCCTCGGCCGGATAGAGTTTTCCGCGCTCGATGCGCTCACGGATTGAACGGAGTCTCTTCGATGACTTGGCCATGGTTAGACACCCTCCACGTCGAGGCCCATCGCGCGGGCGCTGCCGGCGATGGTGCGCACCGCGGCGTCCATGTCGGCCGCCGTGAGGTCGGGCATCTTGGTCGTCGCGATCTGCTCCAATTGCTCGCGCGTCACCTTCCCGACCTTGCTGGTGTTGGGCGTACCGCTGCCCTTCGCGATGCCGACGGCCTTCTTCAATAGAATCGCGGCGGGCGGCGTCTTGGTGATGAACGTGAAGCTGCGGTCCGAGTAGACGGTGATCACCACCGGGATCGGCATGCCCTGCTCGAGGTCCTGGGTCCGGGCGTTGAACGCCTTGCAGAACTCCATGATGTTCACGCCGTGCTGGCCCAACGCCGGCCCGACCGGGGGACTCGGGTTTGCCACCCCCGCCTTCACCTGCAACTTAATGTAGGCATTGATCTTTTTTGCCACGAGTACACTCCTGATGGGTACCAGCGCCGGGTGCTAGGGACCCCGGCTCCCCAAAGATTTGTCCCGCTCCGGGACCTGGATAAGCACGATCCGCCGGCCTAGGCCGGCACGTACACCGCATCAGCCCTTCTCGACCTGGGCGAATCCGAGATCGACCGGCGTCGAGCGGCCGAAGATCGAGCACCGAGACCTTGACCCGGTTCTTGTCGTAGTCGACCTCCTCGACGATGCCGTTGAAATCGGTGAAGGGTCCGTCCACGACCCGCACGATCTCACCCGGCTCGTAAAGGACCTTCGGCCTGGGCTTCTCGACGCCCTCCTGCACACGCTGGAGAATGGCATCGGCCTGCTTGTCGGGAATCGGGGCTGGCCGGTCGCCGGTCCCCCCGATGAAACCCATGACCTTCGGCACGCTCTTAACCAGATGCCAGGTCTCGTCGGTCAGGTCCATGTTGACCAGCACATAGCCGGGGAAGAACTTGCGCTCGCTCTTGCGCTGCTGACCGTTGCGGATCTCGACGACCTCCTCGGTCGGCACCAGGACTGGACCGAACAAATCCTCGAGCCCGGCGCGCTTGATGCGTTCCTCAAGCGATCGCTTGACCTGCCCCTCGAATCCCGAGTAGGCATGTATCACATACCAGCGCTTGGACATCGTCAGCCTCCGTGGCCAGTCAGGAACCGAAGAATTCCCGTCAACATCATGTCAAACAGCCACAGGATCAGCCCCAGCACCAGCACCATGACCATTACGATCAACGTCGTCTGAAGCGTCTCCTGGCGGCTCGGCCAGACGACCTTGCGGACTTCCATACGGGCGTCCGCGGCGAACTGCCACAAGCCGTCGACCGGGCTCGGTCTGCAGCGCGACCGCCGCGGCCGCACCGCAAACGACAAGCAGCCCGACCACTCGCAGCAACAGTGAGTAGGCCGCGAAGTGATAAAAGGCGAACAATCCGCCAACCAGCAAAAGGGCCGCCGCCAGCCAGCTTGGCTGTATCCAAACCGGCGGTTCCGGCCTCGGCGCGTGAATTCATGGAATCAGGTTCGCCCAGGCGATTTTCTGTATGGCAGGCCAGGAGGGACTCGAACCCCCAACCTGCGGTTTTGGAGACCGCTGCTCTGCCAATTGAGCTACTGGCCTAAATACTGGTCTGGAGCCGCGCCGCACCCGCCGGGAAGGTCCCCCGGCCGGCGCCGTCGCCCCCGACCGTTACTCGATAACCTTCGAGACCACGCCGGCGCCGACGGTTCGCCCGCCCTCGCGCACCGCAAAGCGCAGCCCCTCTTCCATCGCGATCGGCGCGATCAGCTTCACGATCATCTTAACGTTGTCCCCCGGCATCACCATCTCGATGCCCTCGGGCAGCTCGCACGCCCCGGTCACGTCCGTGGTGCGGAAGTAGAACTGCGGCCGATAGCCGTTGAAGAACGGGGTGTGTCGCCCGCCTTCTTCCTTGCTCAGCACGTACACCTCAGCCTCGAAGTGGGTGTGCGGCGTGATGCTCTTGGGCTTGGCCAGCACCTGCCCGCGCTCGACGTCGTCGCGCTTGGTGCCGCGCAGCAGCACGCCGATGTTGTCCCCCGCCTGGCCCTGATCCAGCAGCTTGCGGAACATCTCCACCCCGGTGCAGATGGTCTTGATGGTCGGCGTGGATGCCGACGATCTCGACCTCTTCTCCCACCTTGACCACACCGCGCTCCACCCGACCGGTCACCACCGTGCCGCGACCGGAGATCGAGAACACGTCCTCGATCGGCATCAGGAACGCCCCGTCCACCGCACGCTCGGGCTCCGGTATGTAGCTGTCGAGCGCGTCCATCAGCTTGTCGATCGACTGCGTGCCCAGCTCGGAGTCGTCGCCCTCCATCGCCAGCTTCGCCGAGCCGGTGATGATCGGGGTGTCGTCGCCCGGGAACTCGTAGCTCTCCAGCAGCTCGCGCACTTCCATCTCCACCAGCTCCAAGCAGCTCCGCGTCGTCGACCATGTCCGCCTTGTTCAGGTACACCACGATGTAGGGCACCCCGACCTGACGCGACAGCAGAATGTGCTCGCGCGTCTGCGGCATCGGTCCGTCGGCCGCCGACACCACCAGGATCGCACCGTCCATCTGCGCCGCACCGGTGATCATGTTCTTCACGTAGTCGGCGTGACCCGGGCAGTCCACGTGCGCGTAGTGACGCTTCGCCGACTCGTACTCCACGTGCGCCGTGGCAATCGTGATCCCGCGCTCGCGCTCTTCCGGGGCGTTGTCGATCTGGTCGAAGGCCCGCGCCTCCCCACCGTACTTCTTCGCCTGGTGCATCGTGATCGCCGCCGTCAACGTCGTCTTGCCGTGGTCCACGTGACCAATCGTGCCAACGTTTACGTGTGGCTTCTTACGCTCGAATTTGCTCTTGGACATGAACCGCTCTCCGCACTGTTCAAACCGACCCGACGCACCGACGGCACTCGGCCGACGGCCACGATATGGAGCCCATGATCGGAGTCGAACCGATGACCTCACCCTTACCAAGGGTGTGCTCTACCAACTGAGCTACATGGGCGAACATTCAATCAACGCTCGCACCCGAGACAGCGGCCCGCCTACGCCCGAATCCGCAGGCAACGGGACTGGACCCGCCATCCACGGCCCAAACGCCGGCGACGGGCGTGCCCCGCCAACCCAACCGGGTTACCGGAGCAAGAACGCCGCCCCGTCCGGCTCGCCGCGACCGGCTACGATGGGGCCTGCGCCGGCGAAATTGGAGCGGGTGATGGGAATCGAACCCACACCATCAGCTTGGAAGGCTGAGGTTCTACCATTGAACTACACCCGCGGGCTCAAAGGCTCTCCCTCGAACCGGGTATCCGTTAGGTCCCCGCCCGGGGCGCCGGCACGACTCGGCTCGGCCCGCGTAACGTGGTGGAGGGGGGAGGATTCGAACCTCCGAAGGCTGAGCCGTCAGATTTACAGTCTGATCCCTTTGACCGCTCGGGAACCCCTCCGAAACAAGCGCCGCAGTATAGGATCGCGCCAATTGAGCGTCAACCCTGATACCGAGGCCGCACCGGCAGGATCCTGCCGGCAAGCCGGGGCGGGGCGTTGTTGGTACCATTGCCGCCCACGCGCCGCAGCCGTCCGCCGCCGCGGCTGGCCATCGCGGGGTTCCATCGACGGGCCCGAAGGCGTTCCGGGCAAAAAAATCGAAGCTGACTCGTTGATCATTCCTGGAGTACCAAAGACAGTGTCACCGAACGGAGCACCCTGGTGGACGTAACCATTTACGGCAGCGGATATGTGGGCCTGGTCACTGGCGCCTGCCTGGCCGAGGTCGGCAACAACGTGCTCTGCATCGACATCGACCCCGACAAGATCGCCCTGCTCAACGGTGGAGGCGTGCCCATCTTCGAGCCGGGTCTGACGGAGCTGATCGGCAAGAACCGCGAGGCGGGTCGGCTCTCCTTCTCGACCGACGCGGAAGCGGGGGTCCGGCACGGGCTCTTCCAGTTCATCGCCGTGGGGACACCGCCGGACGAGGACGGCTCGGCCGATCTCAGGCACGTGGTCGCGGTGGCCGAGTCGGTCGGCGCGCATATGGACTCCTATAGAATCCTGGTCGACAAGTCCACGGTCCCGGTGGGCACCGCGGACCGGGTCGCCGCGGTGGTGAGGGAGCGCCTCGCGGCCCGCGGCGCGGAGGTCGACTTCGATGTGGTCTCGAACCCCGAGTTCCTGAAGGAAGGGGCGGCGATCGAGGACTTCATGCGCCCGGACCGCATCATCGTCGGCACCGACAACCCGCGCACCGGCGAGCTGCTGCGCGCGCTCTACGCGCCGTTCAACCGCAATCACGACCGGGTGATGCTGATGGACGTGCGCTCCGCGGAGCTGACCAAATACGCCGCCAACGCCATGCTGGCGACCAAGATCAGCTTCATGAACGAGCTCTCGAACATCGCCGAGGCGGTTGGAGCGGATATCGAGCGCGTGCGCGTCGGGATCGGCTCGGACCCGCGGATCGGCTACCAGTTCATCTACCCGGGGTGCGGTTACGGGGGCTCCTGCTTCCCGAAGGACGTGCGGGCACTCGAGCGCACGGCCCGCTCGCTGGGTTACGAGGCGCGGCTGCTGCAGTCGGTGGAGGCGGTGAATCTCAGCCAGAAGGGAGTCCTGTTCCACAAAATCGAGCGCTACTTCGAGGGCGAGCTGAAGGGCCGGACCATCGCCGTCTGGGGCCTCGCCTTCAAGCCGAATACCGACGACATGCGCGAGGCATCGAGCCGGACCCTGATGGAAGCACTCTGGCGCGCCGGCGCCAGGGTCAACGCCTTCGACCCGGTCGCGATGGACGAGACTCGCCGCATCTACGGGGATCGGGCCGACCTCTCGCTCGCCCCCGACGCCCTCTCGGCACTGGACGGCGCGGATGCGTTGGCGGTCGTGACCGAGTGGAGCGAGTTCCGCAGCCCCGACTTCGAGGCGATCAGGGCCCGGCTCAAAGAACCGGTCGTATTCGACGGCCGCAATGTCTTCGACGCCCGCCTGGCCAAGGCCGCTGGTCTGACCTACATGTCCATAGGGCGGGCGCCGGTCGTGCCCGCTTGAGCCAAGGGCGCGGGACGCGTCCTTATGCGGTGCGGAGAGCACCTTGTTCGGCGGGCGGGTCCACGGATACCATTGGCGCCGCAAGTCAACCCCCAACCAGATGACCGGACAACCGGTCCCCAAACCAGAGGACAACACCATGACACCACGCATCGTGCTCGCGCTGGCCGCGTTCGCCTGCACCTCCGTCGCATCCGCCGGCACCTTCATGGACGCCGCCTGGGCGGCCGCGGCCTGCGCTAAATGGAACCAGACCCCGGAGCTGACAGACAAGCTCGGCGGCAAGGAATGGGCCGCCAACGACGCCGGGCGCGGCTACAAGATCATCCAGATGTACCGGACCAAATGCGGCGAGGGCTCCAAGGTCGAGCTGGAGATCACCGACAAGGACGGCAAGGCCCACTGCGCATACGGCGGAGCGGTCAAGCACGCCAAGCTAGACCCGAGCGTGGACTACCTGATGCACGCCTCCGACGAAGACTGGGCCTGCATGGGTGAGGGCAAGTTCGGCTGCGGCGCTATGGGCGCGATGGCCACCATGAAGCTCAAGTTCAAGGGACCGAAGGGCGAGGCCATGGGCGTCATCGGGCCGTTCGACAGCTTCCTTCAGTTGACCGGCAAGGTTCCCGGCGACACCGCCGCCTGCCCCTAGGTCCGTTTAGCCCGGCGCACGCGTAGCGCCGCCACTGCACGACCGCCGGACCGGGCGCCGAACCAGCGCCCGGTTCACCTACCGGCCTCCCAAACCTGAGCAATCCGCTCCGGCCTGCCTAGGAGTCGATCCGCGTTCTGTACCGCGCCGGCCGCCCCCGCAGCCGGTCGCCAGCCGCTGTGCATTCCCGCCACACTTGGAAGGCCGCCTGCACAGCCCGCGACGAGCCGCCGCCGGCGCCAACGACTGTATCTTTTCAGACACATAAGCGTATTTACCTAAGCCAAGGAACTTTTAATCACGAATTAGTTGACATGAATCAATCACGAGACGATCATTTCGCCGCGTTTTGTCATAAATTTACAACGTCTATTTCGACCAACACCGATCTGGCGCTCTACGCTGATCGATCGCACCAGGAGGACCTCAATGTTGCACCTCAGAATCTCCACCGTCGCGCTCGGCCTTGCTTCAGTCGTCGCCATGCAGGCGGCCCAGGCTACCAACGGCTACATGTCCCACGCCTACTCGCCGCATGCCAAGGGCATGGCCGGCGCCGGCGAGGTCTCTCTCCCTCAGGACTCCCTGAGCATGATTGCCAACCCGGCCGGTCTGACCCGTGTCGGGAACCGCGCCGAGGTCGGCCTCGCCTGGTTCCGCCCGCAAGCGCGAATACACTGGGGCGACCCAGCCGCCCCCCGGGACCGGACTGGCCTTCCCGATCGGGAGCACTCCGCAGGGCGGGACCGTTGAAAGCGAAAACAACGACTTCTTCATCCCGAACTTCGGCTTCAGCTACCAGATCGACGACAAGAGCGCGGTCGGCGTCTCGGTGTTCGGCAACGGCGGCATGAACACCGACTGGCGGAGCCGCGACACCCTGAACAACCTGGGCACTTTCGCCGGCAACTTCCCGTTCGCGAACCCGCCGTCCTACAACAACCCGATGGACCCCCGCTTCGGCATGCAGGTCCCCGGCACGACCCAGCTCGGCGGCGGAAATGCCGGCGTCAACCTGGAGCAGCTCGGCATCAGCCTCGGCTACGCCTACGACGTCGCCGACAACCTGTCGCTCGGCGCGAGCTTCCTGATCGGCTACCAGACCTTCGAGGCGAAGGGCCTGGGCGGCTTCCAAGGCTACACCCAGACCTTCACCCAGAGCATGGTCGCGAGCCAGACCATGAGCGCCAGGTCCGCGAACAACTTAACGGACAACGGTGACGACTCGGCCTGGGGGTACGGCTTCCAGGTCGGCGCGCTGTGGGACATCAACCCGCAGTTCACGCTGGGCCTGTCCTACCGCACCAAGATGTACATGGAAGAGTTCGACAAGTATTCGGACCTGTTCGCCGACGGCGGCGATTTCGACGTCCCCGCGGTGGGCGCGATCGGCCTGGCGTACAAGCCGGACGACAAGTGGGCCTTCGCGCTCGACGTGCAGCAGATCTGGTACAGCGACGTCGATGCGGTCGCCAACAAGAACCAGCTCAACACGCGCTGCGACCTCGGCGCTGCATTCGGCCAGCCGAGCATGCCAGGTGCGACCTACGACTCCAGCTACTGCCTGGGCGGATCGAACGGCGCCGGATTTGGCTGGGGCGACATGACGGTGATCAAGCTGGGCGCCCAGTACGCGATCAACGACCAGTGGACCGTGCAGGCCGGCTACAGCCACGCCAATCAGCCGATCAAGGGCGAGCAGGTCGCATTCAACACCCTGGCCCCGGCGGTCATTCAAGACCACTGGACGCTGGGCGCGAGCTACAAGATGCGCCCGAACTACGAGCTGACCTTCTGGGGCATGTACGCCCCCGAAAACTCGGTCTCCGGCCCGGGCGTCTTCACCGGCCCGAGCTCCCCGGAGATCCGGATGCAGCAGTACGAGCTCGGCGTCAACTTCGCGTACCTGTTCTGATCCTAGGCACGCAGCCCGACGAAAAAGCCGCCCCAGGGCGGCTTTTTTTTTGGCCGGCCCCGCGACAGCGGTCAGCGACCGCCGTGCAACCGGTTCATCGCCAGCTGAAAGCGTCCCGCAAGCAGATCCCCGAGCGCACCCTCGGCATCCCGGAGCCGATCGACGATCAGCGACGCGTCGTCGCGGGACGGCCTCCCAAGGACATAGTTGGTGACCAGGTGCCGGTCACCGGGATGATCGATTCCTATACGCAGACGCCAGAAGTCGCGGCTGCCCAGCGCATCGATGATGTCGCGCAGGCCGTTGTGACCGGCGTGCCCACCGCCCTGCTTGAGCCGCAAGGTGCCGGCCGGCAGATCGAGCTCGTCGTGGGCGACCAGCATCTGCTCGGGTGGGATGTCGAAATAGCGGCTGACCGCGGCGACCGACTGGCCGCTTCGATTCATATAGGTCGATGGCCGGAGCAGCCGCAGATCGGCACCGCCGACGGTCAGCCGACACAGCGCGCCAAAGAACCTGGCCTCGGCGCGGAAGACCTCGCCGTGGCCGGACGCGAGTGCGTCGACGAACCAGAAGCCGACGTTGTGGCGGGTTGCCTCGTACTGGGGCCCCGGGTTCCCGAGGCCCACGATGAGGCGGATGGCTCGTTCGGACATGCTAGACACCGGCGCGGGGACAGGACCGGGCCGCTCCCGTTACCTGTTCCGACAGGCGGCCCCGGACGCCGGCAACTCTGGATCGCCGAGATATCAGTCCTCGGACTCTTCGCCCTCTCCCGGCTTCTCCACCCGCTCGGCACCGATCTCTTCGCCCTCCTCCACTTCCGGCTTGGCCTCGATCTTGACGATGGACGCCACACGCTCCTCGGGGTCGACGCCGGAATCGAGCTCTACGCCCGAGGGAAGCGCCAGATCCGACACCGACAGCACGTCGCCGATCTTCATCGCGGCCACGTCGATGTCAATGGACGCCGGAAGATTCTGGGGCAGGCACACGATGTCCAACTCGGTGAGCGCGTGCAGCAGACTGCCCCCGAGCTTCACGCCCGCCGCCTGGTCCTCGTGCAGGAAGTGGATGGGCACCGTCATGTGAATCTTCTCGCCGGCCTTGATCCGTTGAAAGTCCACGTGCAGGACGAACGGCTTGGCGGGGTGCCTCTGCAGATCCTTGATGACGACGGACTCGGAGCGGCCATCGACGTTGAGCGAGAGGATGCTGGAGAAGAAAGACTCCTGCTCCATCTCGTGGACCAGCTCGTTGTGGGCGACGCTGATCATGGCCGGGTCTATCCCCGCCCCATAGACGATCCCCGGTACCAGACCCTGGCGACGCAGGCGGCGGCTCGCACCCTTCCCCCCATCGCTGCGGCCGTGCGCTTTCATTTCAATCGTAACACTCATGCTTAAGTCTCCGCATGGACATCAAAAAACCGCCTGGTCTCGCGACCAAGACCAAGGCGGGACTCATAGCGGCGGGCGGTCCCCGCCGGAAAAAGCGGCTACCGAGCGCCCCGGCGGCACGCGCTCAATCGACAAACAGGGAGCTCACCGACTCCTCGTTCGACACCCGGCGCATGGTCTCGGCCAGCAGCTCGCCGATGCTGAGCTGGCGAATCTTCCCGCACGCGGCGGCATCGGGGCGCAACGGTATGGTATTGGTGACCACCAGCTCGTCAAGCTGGGAGCCCGAAATGTTCTCCACCGCCGGACCGGATAGGACCGGGTGGGTGCAGTAGGCCACCACCCTTTGGGCACCATGACCCTTGAGCGCCGCCGCCGCGCGACAAAGGGTGCCAGCGGTGTCGACGAGGTCGTCGATTAGCACGCAGGAACGCCCCCGCACGTCGCCGATGATGTTCATGATCTTGGCCTCGTTGGCCCGCGGCCGGCGCTTGTCGATGATGGCCAGATCGGCATCGTCCAGCCGTTTGGCCAGCGCCCGCGCCCGCACCACGCCGCCAACGTCCGGCGAGACCACCATCAAGTCCGGGTACTTCTGCCGCCACACGTCTCCGAGCAGGATCGGCGAGGCGTAGACATTGTCCACCGGGATGTCGAAGAAGCCCTGGATCTGATCGGCGTGCAGGTCCATGGTCAGGACCCGATCCGCGCCCGCCTGGGCGATCATCTTCGCGACCAGCCGCGCCGTGATGGGGACGCGCGCCGAGCGCGGCCGGCGGTCCTGTCTCGCATAGCCGAAGTAGGGGATCACCGCCGTAATGCGCTTGGCCGACGCCCACCGCAGGGCGTCCATCATGACCAGCAGCTCCATCAGATTGTCGTTGGTCGGCGCCCCGGTGGGCTGGACCACGAACACGTCCCGCCCTCGGACGTTGTCCTGGATCTCGGCCATCACCTCGCCGTCGCTGAATTGGCCAACGACGGCCTTGCCGAGACGCACGCTCAGATGGGAGGCGATCTCGGCCGAGAGCTCCAGGTTGGCGTTCCCGGAAAACACCATCATGTGACTGGCAGGCACGGCGCTGTTCCTATCGGCACGGGCTCTTCGCTGGGGTATGGCTGGGGCGCCAGGATTCGAACCTGGGAATGCCGGGATCAAAACCCGGTGCCTTACCGCTTGGCGACGCCCCAAGAATAATGCCTCGGCCGCTGCGCGCCGACATCGGCCGCGGGGCGTCCCCGTCGGGCTCAGTCGTCAGCCCGCGCCAGCCGGTCGAGCAGCGGTGAGCGGTTGAGCCCCCGGGCGACGAAGGCCGTGGTGGACCGGGGGGCCTGCCGCCATGCGCTTGTCGCCTGGTCCTGACGGTCGTACGCCGTGAACACGCAGGCACCTGTTCCCGTCAATCGGCCGCCGCCGTGAGCATCGAGCCAGTCGAGGGCATCGGCCACCGGCGGATACTCCCGCCGAACGACGGCCATGCAGTCGTTGCGCGCATCGCCTCGAACGAAGTCGGCTAGTGTCGTTGGATCCGAATTCCGTGTCAACTCAGGGTGGGCAAAGACCGCCGCCGTGGGCACTTGGCACGCGGGAACCAGAACCAGGTACAGCGGTTCAACGAGATCGACCGGGCTGAGCCGATCTCCGACCCCCTCCCCCCAGGCCGCACGGCCGCGCACGAACACCGGGACGTCGGCCCCGAGCGTAAGGCCGATCGCGGCCAGGGCCTCCGTCCCGAGCCCGGTGCCCCACAGACGATCGAGCGCGACCAGGGTGGTTGCCGCGTCGGAGCTGCCGCCACCCAGACCCCCGCCCATCGGCAGCCGCTTCTCGACGCGGATATCGGCCCCGAGCCGGCACCCGCTTGCCGCCTTGAGCGCCAGCGCCGCGCGAATTGTAAGGTCATCCGGCTCGGGTACCCCGGCTATCTCGCCGGTCCTTCTGATCCTGCCGTCTTCGCGAACCTCGAACCAAAGCCGGTCGCAGCGATCGATGAACTGGAAGACCGTCTGCAACCGGTGATAGCCGTCGGGCCTGCGGCCCAGCACCCGAAGCATCAGGTTCAGCTTCGCCGGCGCCGGCCACCAGGGGCCGGCCGCGCAGTCGGTCACCGGCCCGCTTCGGTGCTCGTGACCCGGTGCCGGCCGACGACGTCGAGCAGGTAACTGTGCTCAGGGTGTGACTTGAGCGCCTCGTCCCAGACCGCCCAGGCCTCGTCGTGCCGGCCCATGGCCCAGAGCACCTCGCCTAGGTGCGCGGCGATCTCGCCGTCGCTCATGGCCGCAAGCGCCCGGCGCAGATAATCGACCGCCGCCTCGTGGTCACCGAGGCGGTAACTGATCCACCCCATGCTGTCCAGAACGGCGGGCTCCTCGGGCTTGAGCTGGTAGGCCCGCTCGATCAGGCGCGCCGCCTCCTGATAGCGGTCGGTCCGGTCCGCGAGCGTGTAGCCGAGCGCGTTCAGGGCATCGGCATGATCGGGATTGCCGATCAGTATCTGCCTAAGGTCCGCTTCGGCGCGATCGATACGATCCAGCTTCACGGCGAACAGGGCCCGGCTGTAGAGCAGGTCGGGGTCACCCGGAAACGACTGCACCGCCTCGTCGTAGACAGCGAGCGCCTCGTCGGGCCGTCCCACCTGGTCGAGGATCTCGGCCTCCACGAGGAACAGGGTCACCGCATCGTCGGGCGACTGATCGCGCAGCTGCTGCAACATTTCCCGCGCTCGGCGCACATCGCCGCCCTTCGCGCGGAGGACCGCGATTCGGACCTGCGCATCCGAGGCATTGCCGCCTGTCACCTTCTCGTACCAGCCGATGGCCGCGTCGCGGTTCTCGGCACGCTCCTCGACCTGCCCGAGATAGAAGGAGGCATCGCCGCCGCGCTCACCGGTCTCGAACAGTCGCGTGAAATGGGACCGGGCCGCGCCGATGTCGTCGAGCTGCAACGACAGAATGCCGACCGCGAACAGAACGTCGGGCTCCTTGGGCTGGTTGCGCAGCAAGCGCTCGAACTCGCTCCTCGCGCTCGTGAATTCCTGCTCCTCGACGAGGAACTGGCCGTAGAGCATGCCCAGAGCATGGTCTTCGGGGGACGACGCGATGAACTCCTCGAGCATCGTCCGCGCCTCGCCGCGCCGGCCCTCCGAGATAAGCAATCGCACCAGGAAGATCCGGGGTGCACTCCAGTCTGGACGGAGCTCCAGCGCTCGCCGCGCGGCGGTAACCGCGACATCGGGCCGGGCGGCGCTCGCCGCGACCATGGCGAGCGCCTGCTGAGCATCCGCGCTGTCAGGGTCTAGATCGACGAGCGCCGTCATCAGGGCAACCCGTTCCTCGGCGCTCGGCGCCCGGGCGATGATCCCGGCCGCCTGGGCATAACCCGCGCCGCCGTCCTTGCCCGCGAGCTCCACCACCCGCGACAGCTGCACCAGGGCGCCCTCCCGGTCGCCCGCCCGGATCCTCAGAAAGGCCGCGACCTGGAAGACGGAAACCGAATCCGGGGAAAGCTCGGTCCAGAGGCGGATGCCGCGCTCGGCCTCGTCCGAGAGGTCTGCGCTGACGGCGGACTTCACCGCGAGCTCGGCCATTTTCGCGTCGCGCGCCTGCTCGGCGGCCCTGAAATAATGGGTGAACGCCGTGGCCATGTCTCCGCGGCGCGCCGCGATCTCGGCGACCAGCACCGAGTAGATCAGGTCGGCGTCGAGTCCGCTCCCCGCATACTCCGGGACCCCGGCAGCACCGCTCGCCGCTTCGCGGCCGACATCGGGCGCATAGGCCGGTAACTCGGTCCGGGCAAAGGCCGGGTCGGAGGGACTCGCGAAGTACATGGCCGCAAGGCAGGCAAACGCGAGCGATCTGGACTTGAGGTTCGGCATATCTGTCACCGGATAAGTCTCGCCTCGGCGGCGATGCTGCATGAGAGAGAGTATATATGTAGAGGTTCCGTATCGACGCAACCCCGGCGGCGGTTTATCGCCGATGAAGCGCGACAACACCGCGACGCACGGAGCATCAGGCAGACCGTCGGCTTGCATCTCGCGCGATAAACCGGACAATCTCGCGGGGCCTTTGACTGCGTTATCAAAATGAAGCTCCTGGTTCTCGGACTCAACCACAAGACCGCGCCCGTCGAGGTGCGCGAACGTCTGACCTTCGGCCCCGACATCGTCGCGGGCGCGTTGCGCGACCTGACCGGTCAGGACGGCGTCGTCGAGGCGGTGGTGCTCTCCACCTGCAATCGCACCGAGCTCTACTGCGCCGTCGAGGAAGGCTCGGAGGAGAGGGTCCGCAACTGGCTCAGCGGATTTCACGGGCTCGAGCACGAGCTGGTCAGCCCTTTCCTCTACGCGCACGCCGACCGCGACGCGATCTCGCACCTGCTACGCGTTGCCAGCGGCCTCGACTCGATGATCCTCGGGGAGCCGCAGATCCTGGGGCAGGTCAAGGGCGCGTTCCAGACAGCTTGCGACTGCACGGCGACCGGAAAACTGCTGTGCCGGCTGTTCCAGCACGCCTTCTCGGTGGCCAAGATGGTGCGTACCGACACCGCGATCGGCAGCAGTCCGGTCTCGGTGGCCTTTGCCGCCGTAAGCCTGGCGCGTCAGATATTCAGCGACCTGTCGAGGCAGACCGCGCTGCTGATCGGGGCGGGTGAGACGATCGATCTCGCGGCCCGGCACCTGCACCAGAACGGCGTCGGCGCGGATCGTGGTCGCCAACCGCACCGTCGAGCGCGCCCACGAGGTGGCCGCCCAGTTCGACGGCTATGCGATCGCGCTGACCGAGATCGCGAACCACCTGCCGGAGGCCGATATCGTCATCGCCTCGACCGCGAGCCCGCTCCCGGTGCTCGGCAAGGGCGCCGTCGAGCGGGCGCTGAAGGTGCGCAAACATCGGCCCATGTTCATGGTCGATATCGCCGTGCCGAGGGACATAGAGCCCGAGGTCGCCGAGCTGAGCGACGTATATCTCTATACGATCGACGACCTGCAGGGCGTCGTCGACGAGGGCATGCGCTCGCGTCAGGCCGCCGCCGAACAGGCCGAGGAGATCATCGCCTTCCACTCCGACGAGTTCATGGCCTGGTTGCGCTCGCTGGATGCGGCCGGCATGATTCAGGGCTACAGGCAACGGGCGGAGCAGCTAAGGGACGAGGTGCTCGACCGGGCCTTGCGCCAGCTCGAAGGGGGCAAGCCCGCCGCTGAGGTGCTCTCCTTCCTGGCCCACACATTGACCAACAAGCTCCTTCACGCGCCCAGCACCCGGCTCAGGCAGGCCGCGCGGGATGGCGACGCCGAGATCCTGGACGCGGCGAACGAGCTCTTTAAGCTCGATGCGGCGCGTACCGCCGACCAGCGATGAACCCTTCCATTCGCAGCAAGCTGGAGCGCATCGCCGAGCGCTTCAGCGAGGTCACGGCGTTGCTCGCCGACCCGGAGACCCAGGCCGACCAGAACCGTTTCCGGGACCTCAGCCGGGAGTACGCCCAGCTCCAGCCGTTGATTGACTGCTTCGAGCGCTATCTGGGAACCGAGGCCGCGATGGCCGCGGCGGAGGAGCTACTCGGCGACCGGGAGATGGCCGAGCTGGCGCGCGAGGAGCTGGCCGAGGCGAGCGAACGGCGCGAGTCCCTGGAGCCCGAGCTGCACCGTCTGCTGCTGCCGCCCGACCCGAACGACCAGCGTAACGTCTTCCTCGAGGTGCGAGCCGGGACCGGCGGGGCCGAGGCGGCCCTGTTCGCCGGCGACCTGCTGCGGATGTACCTGCGCTATGCCGAGCTGCAGGGCTGGCGAGTCGAGCCGGTCAGCGAAAGCCCTGGCGAGCATGGCGGCTACAAGGAGGTCGTGGTGCGGATCGCCGGGAGCGGCGTATTCTCCCGTCTCAAGTTCGAGCCGGGCGCCCACCGCGTCCAGCGGGTGCCGGAGACCGAATCCCAGGGCCGGGTGCACACCTCCGCCTGCACGGTCGCGGTGCTGCCCGAGGCCGAGTCCATCGATGAGATCGAGATCGGCGGAAACGACCTGCGCATCGACACCTACCGTGCCTCCGGGGCCGGCGGCCAGCACGTCAACAAGACCGATTCGGCCGTGCGCATCACCCACCTGCCCTCGGGGATCGTCGTCGAATGCCAGGACGAGCGCTCCCAGCACAAGAACAAGGCGCGTGCCCTCTCGCTGCTGCAGGCGAGGCTGCTGTCCCGGGCGCGGGAGAGCCAGACCTCGGAGCAATCCGAATCTCGCCGGCTCCAGGTCGGCAGCGGCGACCGTTCCGAGCGCATTCGCACCTACAACTTCCCGCAGAACCGGCTCACCGACCACCGGATCAATCTGACGCTCTACAAGCTCGACGAGATCGTGGCGGGGCAGCTCGATCAGGTCATCGACCCCCTGCTGCAGGAGTACCAGACCGAGCAGCTGGCGGCGATGATGAGCGCTTGATGGCGCCGACCGGCGGACGTTCCGAGAGGACTCGCCGGATCGACGAAACGCTGAGTGCCGCCGCCGCCGCCCTGGCCAGGCTACCGGACGGCGCCCCGCGCCTCGAGGCCGAGCTGCTGCTGGCCGAGGCCACCGGTTGGCCGCGTACCCGTCTGCTCGCCTGGCCGGAGCGGACGCTGGAACCCGTCGCCGCCGTCGAGTTCGACGCCCTGCTCGCCCGGCGGCTGGCCGGCGAGCCGATTGCCTACATCCGTGGACAGCAGGCCTTCTGGACGCTGGATCTGCTGGTAACGGGAGACACGCTGATCCCCCGACCGGAGACCGAAAGGCTGGTGGAGACGGCCCTTGAGCGACTGGACGGAGCCCGACCGATCCGCGTCGCGGATCTCGGCACCGGCTGCGGGGCCGTCGCGGCAGCACTGGCCCGGGAGCGGCCCGGCTGGACCCTTGCGGCGACCGACCGGTCCGAGCGCGCGCTCTCCGTGGCGCGTGGCAACTTCCGAAGGCTCGGCCTCGAACGCGTCCTGGTCCTGCGGGCGGACTGGCTCTCGCCGTTCGCCGGCGCGAGCCTGGACGCCGTGGTCAGCAACCCGCCCTATGTCCCCGAGTCCGACCCGCACCTGCGCCGCGGCGACCCGAGCCGCGAACCCCGCTCGGCGCTGACGCCGGGCCGGGACGGGCTCGCCGCGATCCGCCGCATCGCCGGCCAAGCCTACCGGTGCCTACGAGCCGGCGGACTACTGGCCGTCGAGCACGGGTTCGATCAGGGAACCGCGGTCCGCAAGCTCATGGCGGAGCACGGATACCGGGGCATCGAGACCCTCGTGGACCTGGCCGGCCATGAGCGGGTAACGCTCTGCCTTCGCTGACCCGCCTCGTGCCGCTTGTCCGGTTTTAGCTTTCTCCCTTGATTATTTTCAATCCTCGCTTAGCATACATACGATATGGACATCTCAGACGCCGACCGAATCAAGAACCGGGAGATCGCGTTTGCGGAGCTCCACCCTGACCGCAACCAGGCGTGGACCGCGGCCGTCTTCCTCTCGGAGGCAGACGGGATCCTGGACAGCGACGCCGCCACGCCGACGCTGTTGAAGGTCAGCTACGACCTTCTGGTGACCACCTTGAGGGATATCGAGGAGTCGCTCCGGGACATGGGCCTGCACCTGGACAACCGACTGATGTTCCGCGTCCGGCGCGCCCTGTACTACTACACCGAGGAGACCCAGCGGGCGAACTGCGGTTGCCACCACGGCCGGGGAGACTGCACCAAGAAGGTATTCGCCACGCGCTATCAGCAAATCGACCACGGTTGCCGGGACCAGCGCCCGGAGCACTGGCGCCGCTATCTCTGATCGGGACCGGCAGACTCGTTTACGCGCGCCCCTGACCGGTAACCCAAGGCAACGGCCACGGCAGCCCGCCAGTGCCCGCGACGCCTCTCGCACCATGAACGACGATCAGCTCCTGCGCTACAGCCGGCAGATCATGCTTCCGGCCTTCGGCATCGAGGGACAGGAGCGCCTGCGCGCGGCGAGCGTGCTGGTGGTCGGACTCGGCGGCCTCGGTTCCCCGGTCGCCATGTACCTGGCCGCCGCCGGGGTCGGGCGGCTGGTGCTGGCGGACTTCGACGCGGTGGATCTCTCCAACCTGCAACGGCAGCTGCTGCACACCGGCGAGCGCATCGGCATGTCGAAGGCCGACTCGGCCTGCCTGACGCTCGCCGCCCTGAACCCGGAGGTGGACCTGGTTCCGGTCAAGCGCAGCCTGACCGAGGACACGCTGCCGGACCTGGTCGCCGGCGTCGACCTGGTCGTGGACGGCTGCGACAACTTTGCCACCCGGTTCGCCGTCAACGCGGCTTGCTTCGCGGCAGGAGTCCCCCTGGTCTCGGGTGCCGCGATCCGCACCGAGGGCCAGGTCATCGTCTTCTCCGGCAAGCCCGGCGGACCTTGCTACCAATGCCTGTATCCGCGCGACGGCGGCATCGACGAGACCTGCGCCGCCAACGGTGTCCTAGCGCCGTTGGTTGGGATCATCGGCAGCGTTCAGGCCACGGAGGCGATCAAGGTGCTGACGGGCTACGGCGAGCCGCTATACGGCCGCCTGCTGCTGCTCGACGCGGCGGTGATGGAATGGCGCAGCGTGCGCCTGCCCTCGGACCCCGCCTGCCCTGTCTGCTCCAGGGCGCGCTAAGAGAAACACCAGACCGGACCGCGACACGGCAGACACGGCGCCCGTGATCCGGCGGATGGAATCCTGTATCTTTATCAGGCTTCCCTAATGGATCCGGACGGAGCCCGTACCCCATGCGCTTCGAAGTCAGCCAGCGAGAGATCAAGCAGGCCAACGTCCCCCACGAGATCTTTCTGACGAACCTGATCGGCAATCATATCCTGATGGCGATCGCGGCCGGCGGCGTGGCCGGAACCTTTCCCTGGGTCATGGCCGTGATCCCAGTCGTATCCTTCGCCCTGCTCGGTTACATCCTGTGGCGCGCCCGCCAGTCGTTGGCACGCGATAGCTGGTATGTCATGTGCCACTGGCAGGTCTGCGCGCGGCGCAGCCGAATCTTCATCCTGATGCTGCTGCTCCTGGTGGCGGCCGTCGCACTCGGCTGGGTCGCCTATAGCTACGGCGGGATGATGAAGGAAGCCGTCTGGGCACTGGTTATCGGTACCGGGATCCTGCCGGTCATGGTCACCGTGCTGGTGCTGGTCATCGTGGAGTCCGACGCGCTCTATCACGCCAACCAGGCGAAGCTGCCGAAGTGGATCGTCGAGCGGTTCCCGAACCCGGACGCCCGGGTCATCCCGGAGGACGACCCCATCCATCACGCCTCATGAACCGCCGGTGGCTCAAGGCGTCCCGCCCTGGGCCGCGATCTCCTGGTTCACCAGCAGATTCAGCACCTCGATCAGCTTGTCGCGACTCCCCGTCTGCGACGGGCTGGTACGGTACTTACCGTTGATGATCAGGGCCGGCACGCCGTCGATCCCGTAGCGACGGTTCATCTCGGTGGCCTTCCGGACCTTGGCCTCGACAAAAAAGGACTCGTAGGCGGTGCGGAACTCGTCCGGATCGAGTCCGATCTCGCCGGCAAACTTGACCAGATCGTCCTCGGTCAGGATCTTGCGGTTCTGCTCGTGCATGGCCTTGAACAGGGCCGGGTGAAACAGGTCCAGCTTGCCCATCACCTCGGCGGCATAATAGGCCCTGGCATGAGGGTCCCAGCGCGGACCGGTCGCCGGCATGCGCCGGAACGCGGCGCCCTCCGGCATGGTGGCCATCCAGGCGTCGATGCTGGGCTCCAGGTGCCAGCAGTGGGGGCAGCCGTACCAGAAGATCTCCAGCACCTCGACCTTGTCGCCGGTCTCGGTCGCCTGCGCCTGGTCGAGCACCGTGTAATCGATACCCTCTTCGATGGCCCAGGTCTGAGCCGCGAAAAACAGGCCGCACAGGGCCCCGAATACCGTCTTGACGAACATCGAAAGCTCCTCGTAGACCAATAACTTAAAAAGCCCTGGACCCGGCGCCGACCGAATAGTCGAGCACAAGGCCCGCGAAAACCGCCATACCCAGGAAATTGTTGTTCAGGAAGGCCTGAAAGCAGGCCGCCGGCTCCCGGCCGCGGATCAGGGCCAACTGGTAGAGGGAAAGCATCGCGGCCACGGCGAGCCCGCCGAAATACCAGACGCCGCGCCCCGCCAGCAGACCGATCCAGGCCAGCAGCCCCAGCATCAGGACCTGGAGCAGTCCAATCGCGAGCCGGTCCCGATCGCCGAACAGGATCGCCGTCGACTTGATGCCGATCTTCAGATCGTCCTCCCGGTCCACCATCGCATACTGGGTGTCGTAGATCAGCGCCCAGATCAGAGTCGCGGCGAACAGTATCCAGGCATAACCGGGGACCGCGCCCGTCACGGCCGTGAAGGCCATCGGTATCGCCCAACCGAAGGCGGCGCCCAGGAAGAGTTGTGGCACATGGGTGTAGCGCTTCATGAAGGGATAGATCACGGTCAGCACCAGCGCGACTAGAGACAGCGCGATCGTCTGCCAGTTCAGCAGCAAAACCAGCCCGAATGCCATCAGGCTGAGCACGACGAATAACCCGACCGCCTCCGCGGGCGCGACCTCGCCCGTCGCCAGCGGCCGCCGACTCGTACGCGCGACATGCCCGTCCAATCCCCGGTCCGCGAAATCGTTGATGGCGCAACCCGCCGAACGCATCAGCACCACCCCGGCGATGAAGACCAGCACGACGGGCCAGGGCGGGTTGCCATCCCCGGCAAGCCACAGGGCCCAGAGCGCCGGCCACATCAGCAGAAAGATACCGATCGGGCGATTCAGCCGAACCAGCGTCAGGTAGGCCTGAACGCGCTCGCGCCAGGACGGGTCGCGCCGGGTGCCGATCTTTACCTCGGGGAAGCTCATCGCGATCGAAGCACGTGGGATAGACGCAGGGTTGAGTCGGAGTAGCCGCGAAAGGGCCGCGATTATCGCACACCCGCGTCGCCGGGTAGAGAAGGCCCGGCCGGATCGGGAGGATCAGACCCGCCCGTAGTCCTCGCGCTCGCCCAGCCAGCGGGCGATCAGCGGCTCCACCAACCGCGGGTGCCTGTGCAGGATCAGGTCCGCCGCACGCTGCGCCGCCGGGGTGAGGTGCTGGTCCCGGACCGGGTCGGCCACGCGAAACTGGACCATTCCGGTCTGGCGCGTCCCCAGGACCTCGCCGGCTCCACGCATCGCAAGGTCGCGCTCGGCAATCTCGAAGCCGCTGGTCGTCCCTCGGATCAGGCCGAGCCTCTCCCGGGCCGCCGTTGACAGCGGGGCGTGGTAGAGCAGCACGCAGTGGCTCTCCACGGCGCCCCGCCCGACGCGGCCGCGCAGCTGGTGCAACTGCGCGAGACCGAGACGTTCCGGGTTCTCGATAATCATCAGGCTCGCGTTGGGCACGTCCACGCCGACCTCGATCACCGTGGTGGCCACCAGCAGATCGAGCGCGCCGCACGCGAACCGCGCCATCACGGAATCCCGTTCCGCGGACCGCATGCGCCCGTGCACCAGGCCGACGCGCACGTCCGGCAGGCTCTCCGCGAGCTGTCGCGCCGTGTCCTCGGCGGCCTGGCATTGCAGGGCCTCGGATTCCTCGATCAGGGTGCAGACCCAGTAGGCCTGACGGCCCCCGCCGCAGGCCTCCCGGACCCGCCCGATCACCGCGTCACGGCGCCCGTCCGGCACGACGATGGTCGTGATCGGTGTCCGACCGGGCGGCAGCTCGTCGATGACCGAGAGGTCCAGGTCCGCGTACAGGGTCATCGCCAGCGAGCGCGGAATCGGCGTGGCGGTCATGATCAGCTGGTGCGGCGCGCCGCCGTCGCGCCCGCCCTTTTCGCGCAGCTTCATCCGTTGGTGGACGCCGAATCGGTGCTGCTCGTCGATAATCACGAGCCCGAGGTCGTCGAAGCGGACATCGTCCTGGAAAAGGGCGTGGGTGCCCACGGCCACCTTCGCCCGCCCGGAGGCGATGTCCGCGAGGAGCGCCGCTCGCTCCCGTCCCTTGTGCCGCCCGGCGAGCCACAGCGGCTCGATACCCAGGGGCGCAAGCCAGCCGCTCAGGCTGCGCGCGTGCTGCTCGGAGAGCAGCTCCGTCGGCGCCATCAGCGCCATCTGGCAGCCGGCCTCGACCGCCTGGAGGGCGGCCAGCGCGGCCACAACGGTCTTTCCCGAGCCGACGTCGCCCTGCAGCAGGCGCTGCATCGGCCGGTCCTGCGCCAGATCGGCGGCGATCTCGGCGGCGACCCGTTCCTGCGCCGCGGTGAGCTCGAAGGGCAGCGCGGCGCGCAGCCGCTGCCGCAGCGCCCCGTCACCGTCGAGCGCCGGCGCCCCGATACTCCGCTGGGCCTCGCGCAGGCGCCGCAGGCTCACCTGGTGGGCCACGAGCTCCTCGAATGCCAGACGCACAAAGGCCGGGTGACGCCGCTCGATCAGATCCTGCAGGTCCGTCTCGAGCGGCGGGCGGTGCAGATAGGCCAGCGCCTCGGCGAGTCCCGGCAGCGCCATACTGGCCAACGCCTCGTGGGGCAGCAGCTCGGCGGGGGCCTGGAGCTCCAGCAGATCCAATGCCTGATCGGTGAGGCCACGCCAGGAGGACTGCTGGAGCCCCTCGGTGGTCGGGTAAACGGGTGTCAGTCGCGGCTCGATGTCCGCGCTCTCGTCGGCGCCGATGAAGCGATACTCGGGGTGAATCATCTCCATGGACGCCGGACCCTGGCGCACCTCGCCGTAGCAGCGCAGCCTGGCGCCGGGCTTCAGGGCGGCGGTCTGCTGCGGAGAGAAGTGAAAGAAGCGCAACAGCAGTCCGTCCAGCCGACCGTCGGAGAGCCAGACCTTCAGCGAGCGCCTGCGGCCGACAGCGATCCCGGCGCTCTCGACGATCCCCTCGACCAGGGCCTCGTTGCCGGGCCGCAGCTCGACGATCGGCACCAGACGGGTACGATCCTGATAGCGAGACGGTAGATGGAAGAGCAGGTCCTGCGCGGTGCGGATCCCAAGCCGGTGCAGGCGCTCGGCGACCTTCGGCCCAACCCGCTTCAGCCGCTCGACGGGGACCTGGCCCGGTATTCCCGGCGCGCTGTGGGCTGTCTGTGCCAATGCTCCGGCGTCTGGTCTAATGCGAGAAATCAACGGGCGCCGGACCCGCCCTCCCGGCAACCGAGGTAGCGCCGATGATCCTCCAGCAAACCCTTCAGGTCGCGACCAGCGGCCGCGGCACCTACGACCTCACCGCCGACGTGCAGCGGCATGTCCGGGCATCGGGGGTCCGGCTCGGGCTCTGCCACGTCTTCGTCCATCACACCAGCGCCTCCCTGGTGCTGTGCGAGAACGCGGACCCCACGGTGCGCCGCGACCTCGAGGCCTTCCTGGGTCGCCTGGTCCCGGACGGGGACCGCCTGTTCCGCCACGACGACGAGGGCCCGGACGACATGCCGGCGCACGTCCGGGCGATCCTGACCAACATGGACCTGACGCTCCCGGTTCGCGACGGGGCCTGCGCGCTGGGCACCTGGCAGGGCGTCTACCTCTACGAGCACCGCACACACCCCCACCGCCGGCAGATCTCGGTCACCGTCAGCGGGGAGTGACCCCCCGAGGCCTACAAGGTTGCCTCCACGCCGGGAACCGGAAGCTGACTGATCCGGGTACTACCCGGGCCGCCCTTTTGCGCCTTCACGGCCTGCCCGAGCTGGTAGACCGCCATCGCGTAATAGGTGCTGTGGTTGTAGCGCGTGATCACGTAGAAGTTGTTGAGCCCGAGCCAGTACTCGTAACGGTCCCCGGCATCGAGCTTGAGCAGGCTCGCGGTCCCGGACCCGCCGAGGGACCCGGCCGGGGTTACGCCGCGATCGGCGAGCGACCCCAGCGAGTAGCTCGTGTCGAACCCGGTCTTCATCAGCCCGGCGGAGGGCCCTGTCACTTGCGCCCTTACCGCAACCGGCTCGCCGGGTCGCCAGCCGTGCCCCTTGAAATAGTTGGCGACACTGCCGATGGCGTCCACCGGGTTCCAGAGGTCCCGGTGGCCGTCGCCGCTGAAGTCGACCGCGTAGTTGTGGAAGCTCGAGGGCATGAACTGGCCCAGCCCCATGGCGCCGGCGAATGATCCAACGGGCTTGAACGGGTCGAATCCCTCGTCTCGCGCCATGACCAGGAAGGACTCGAGCTCGCCGCTGAAGTAATCGGCGCGACGCGGATAGGCGAAGGCCAGGGTCGCCAGCGCATCGATGATGCGGGTCTTGCCCATGTAGCCGCCCCAGCGGGTCTCGACGCCCAGGATCCCGACGATGTGCTCCGGCGGCACGCCGTAGCGCCCCGCCGCCCGTTGCAGAACGGGCTCGTAGCGTTGCCAGAAACGCACCCCCTTGGAGATGTTGTCCGGCGTCAGGAACTTCGCCCGGTAGCGGGACCAGGCCCCGGTGGGACCGGTGCTCGTGCTCTTACGCATGGGCCGGTCCATCTGGTCGATGATCCACTGCTCGCGCTGGGCGCGCGACAGGACGCCGGCGAGCGCGTCGGGGTCGAACCCGTGCCGCTGCTCCATGCGCCGGATAAAGCTGTCGACCGCAGGATAACCGGCGAAATCGCCACCGACGCGACCGGCGACCGCCGGAATCGCGGCCGGTGCGGATGTTCGGTAACCCACGCTGTCGATCGCCATTTGCCGGCCGCGTGCGTTGAGATCCGCCCGGGCCGACAGGGCCGGCGTCGGTTTTCCCGGCCGAGTGGCCGCGACGCCGTCTTTCGATGCGCTGGATCCGCAGCCGGTGGCCGCGGAAAGGGACAGGATGATGGCAACGGTTGCCGCGTAACGCATGAAACTCTCCCCCCGTTGAGATTGCATGGTCATTGGCAATAGTAAGAAGTTTTTTGAAGAACGCAATCCAACGCTTCAATTTTTCAACGCTAACGACTGCGCAGCACGTCGAAGACGGGGGCCTCGAGGCGCGGCCGGCGTTCGTCCCCGTAGGCGGCTACGCCGTCAGTCTCCGAGCACCATCACCGCGTCCATCTCGACGGCGGCCCCTTTCGGCAGCGCGGCAACCCCGATCGCCGCGCGGGCCGGGTACGGCTCGTCGAAGTAGCCCGACATCACCTGGTTGACCAGCGCAAAGTCGTTGAGGTCGGTCAGGAAAACATTGAGCTTCACGACGTCGGACAGGTCCCCGCCGGCCGCGCGCGCCACGGCCAACAGATTCTCGAAGACCTGCCCGATCTGCGCCTCCATGCCACCCTCGACCAAGGTCATGGTCTCGGGCACCAGCGGAATCTGCCCGGACAGATAGACGGTGCTCCCGGCGCGAACCGCCTGTGAGTAAGTGCCGATCGCGCGCGGCGCCTTGTCGGTTCGGATGGTCGTCTTGGTCATACCCGGTTACCCCAAAAGTTGAAAGAACTCGCCCCGACCTCCGCAAAGACCCGCTCATCCGCCGAACAGACGCCGCCACCAGTTGCGGCGGTTCCCCGGCGGCGGCCGGGTCTGCATCAGATCGCTCGGCGGCAGCAGGCTCATCACCCAGCCCGGCAGAGGTGGATTGTCGCTGAACCCGCAAGAGACCCCGAGGTTGTGGGGGTCGTAGATCTTCACGAACGTCGGTGACCGTGGGTCGTCCGCATAGACGATTCCGCAGTAGTCTTCGCGATGCTCGGCACGCAGCAGGCGGTCGATCTCGGCGACGAAGGTCTCGACCTGGGCCGGGCCGGAGGGCTCCCGGGGCGGCTCCTCGCCGACCGCATAGAGATACCAGCCCGCGTCCGCGCGTTCCCGCACCCGCTCCCAGAGCTCATCGAGCTGGTGCCAGCGCAGCGCCGAGGTAAAACTGCCGCGGAAGGCGGCGAGGAAAGGATTCGCGGTGGTTGGAATCGCGCTCATCTGGACTACCCGCGTGCTCGATTAGGCCCGTTTCCGGGACCCGACCCGATATACTGTCAGCCTTGCCGTCAACGGATCAACCAACATGCCCGCGCTTTACGAATCGAACATCACCGACCTGCCGCTAATCGGGCGCGGCAAGGTCCGCGACCTGTACCAAATCGGCGCCGATCACCTGCTGCTGGTCGCCACCGATCGGCTCTCGGCCTTCGACGTGGTCCTGCCCCAGCCCATCCCAGGCAAGGGCGAGGTCCTGACGCGGGTTTCGACCTTCTGGTTCGGGCGCACCTCCAATCTGGTGCCGAACCATCTCGCCGGCATCCCGGTCTCGGACCTGATCGCCGACCCGGCCGAGCTTGCCCGGCTCGGAGACCGCGCGATCGTCGTCCGGCGCATGAAGCCCTTGCCGGTGGAGGCGATCGTGCGCGGCTACCTGATCGGCTCCGGATGGAAGGACTATCAGCGCGACGGCGCCGTCTGCGGCATCCGCCTCCCCGACGGGCTGCGCCAGGCGGACCGGCTGCCGGAACCCATCTACACGCCCTCGACCAAGGCCAAGGCCGGCACGCACGACGAGAACGTGGACTTTGACTACACCGTCGATTTGCTCGGCCGGGATCTGGCCGAGCAGGTGCGCGAGGTCAGCCTGGCCATCTATCGCCAATGCGCGGAGTACGCCCGCGAGCGGGGCATCATCATCGCCGACACCAAGTTCGAGTTCGGCCTGGATCCGGATGGCCGGCTGCACCTGATCGACGAGGTCCTGACCCCTGACTCATCCCGCTTCTGGCCCGCCGATCAGTACCAGCCCGGGACCAGCCCGCCGAGCTTCGACAAGCAGTTCGTCCGCGACTACCTGGAGACCCTGAACTGGGACAAGCGCCCGCCGGCCCCGAATCTGCCGACGGAGATCATCGAGCGGACCGCGGCGAAATACCGCGAGGCCGAGGAGCGCCTGACGGGCCGTCGTTGACGGCCGGCGTATTCGCCGATTGATGGCCACGTGCCGGCCCGGGCCTTGCGGCTAGCGAAAGAGTGGGCCCGGCGCCTTGGCGACGACTCAATAATCGACTGACCGTGAAATCCGTAACAGGGTGCGGTTCGTACCTCAACGCACCGTACGGATGGCAGAAAATGACCAGATTGCTGAAAAACCGTTCCTTGGCTCGCGACTCGAAAACGCGGTTTCCGAGCCCGCGTATTTTAAGACACTTACGCCTCTGACAATGGCGGGGCATCCGTGCCCCGCACGGGAAGCGCGGCGAATGCGCGCGTGCCTGGCCGGCTAGCGGACCCGCTCGCCCGGCCGAAGCGGAAGCCAGGCCGATGCTTGCACGCCGCGCGCATGATGCCGGCCGTGGACATAGTGGGCATCCAGGCACTCGGCCAGCGCCCTGAGCGCGGTCGCGCAGCGCAGCGAGCCGCCGCCCGACTTCTGGACAGCGACGCGGACCCGCGCCTTGGCAAAGCGGCAAGGGTCGAAGTCCGACGGCGCCCCCCCGCCAAGGTCCTCGGCCTCGGATCTGCAAAACGCGATGTCCAGCAGTTCCTGATCTGTGAAGACGGGTTTCATCATTGACCTCCAACTACGGGTCGGTTTCATCGCGGGGAGTCCGGATAACGGCCGCGGCTCGACGATCAACGTCCCAGATTGCTTGGCCCGGCCAATGTACCTCCCTGGTCCCGCCTACTAAGTTTAGCCCCATGATGGAAACTCGACTTGCTACGCGCGGCGTTGGTGTGGTGCCAGAGCAATGGTTTCCGTCCAGTCGGGTCGTCTAGGCCCTTACTTCTTCGGCCTCCCCACCGTACCGGGCGGCACCCATCGTCTGCGACCCGCTACGTGCTCTTCTCTGAACCGCTCGGCGCCCGCAGTTCACGGGCGTTCTCGGACATCTTTGTCCGGATCCGTCCATTCGTGCGGCAGAGGCAGCGAAAAGTTGGCGGTACACGCCTCGGTGCACGACTCTACCAAGCAATCCAGGCGCTTGCACCGCGGGTGAGCCACTGGAATGCTCTCGCTCAACCCAAACGAAATCTGGTTTATGACGAGGGAACCGCAACCAAGTTTACCGTTCCTGGAATACTCACAAAAGTTTTCAACTGAAGTTTCCCGTTTTCCTCACGCCACCAGCCGCATAACAGCGGCACTCAGGGGATTTCGCGTCGGTTTCTGGCCGGCAGCGCAATCACAACCGAAACCCGTTCTCGGGAAGTCCTTGGCCAGGGCGCGGCGCAGATCCGCGAAGGCATATTCGGTGCGCTTGGCCGTGGCGTAGCGCCGCGGCGGAGCCTTGTCCAGGCGCGCCCCGTAGATCCAGGTCAGGGCGGTAGCGGCCATGCAGAAATTCAGATGATTGGTGACCGCATCGGGGTTGCGCGTCTGGGTCTGGGCGCTGCCGATCTCCTGCTTGATCTCGCGGAAACCGGCTTCGATCTTCCAGCGGGCGCCGTAGTATTCGATGATCTGCGCCACCGACAGGGTCAGGTCGGTGGTGACCAGGGCGATCCACTGGGTGCGCCGGAACACCCACACCACCCGGACCTGACAGCGCAGGGTCTTGAGCATCACCAGGCGCTCGGCGGCCACCACCTCGCGCATCCCGCCGTAGAGGTGCAGGGTCAAGGGGCGAGCCTCCGCGCGCAGCGCCGCGGCCAATTGGGCGACCGAGCCCAAGCGCGCCCCGTACTTGCGCGGGCGCGAGATCAAACCGCACGGCGTTACTGCGCAGGCGCGAGAGCAACTGGGCCCGTGGTCCCACCAGGGCGCGCAGGGGCTTGAGCAACCCGTTGTTGCCGAACCAACTGTCGGTGACCACCAGGATCGGCACCTGCGCAAAGACCGTGGCCAAGCGCGCGATCAACGCGACCGCCTGGGCGAACTTGGTCTGAAACACCAGCGCCCGCCCGCGCACCCGGATGCCGGGCCCGCTCAGGGTCTGACGGCGCAGCTAAAAGGCGAAGGCCAGCGGCACGCAGCTCCAGCGCCCGTGGATGCGCTTGAGCAGACCCACCGTCACGATCGTCTGTGCCCACGGGTAGGGGCTCTGATTGATCTTGGCCGCGTGGTCGAAGCTGCGCTGACAGGCGAACACCTTGCGCCCGGTCTTGGCGTTGATCGAATCGTCCAAGGCCAGCAGCAAACGCCCGACGGTGAGCGCGGCGGGGATCGCCCGCCACAGCAACTCCCACAACCGCGCCCAGGGCAGCTTCACCGAGGCCATGAAGGTGTAGTAGCGCGACTGGGCGATGCCCACGCCGAACAAGGTCTCGATCGCACGCAACAGGTTTGAGGTACGCGAGGCGGTGATCGAAACCAGGATCGCCTGTAGGGTCAGGAGGAACCAACGCCCCCGTTCCTGGCCGTTGTCCGTCGCTGGAAACAGGGATTGGAATTGGCGCGCCGGAGCGGGTAAGCTTGACATCGAATGCGGGCTCGTTTGGATTTTTAATCAATGGCTTAAGCACCTTTGATTATACGCCGAATCGAGTCCGCATTCATCATTAAGTCGCTGTTTACCAGGCTGCAATAGCCCGCTCTCTATTCCAATCGGGACACCCTCGCACCACCCAATCGACCGAGATAAGCAATGACTAATAAACATTATCTATTCGTCGTTGCTTATATGCTAATGGAGTAGAAAGTAGGAAACTTCAGTCGCTATCGCTTAGGTAGAAATCGTTGTCCGCCCCCATTTCCCCCACCATTTCCCGGTCCCCATTTCCCGCGCGTATTACTTGTTTCTGCCTCGATCCTAAGTGAAATAAAGAAACGTCAGCCCGGTAGAAGACCCTGATTTCGATCACCGGGGGCCTTGGAATGGAGCGGGCGTGGACGACCGGGAACTGACACCGCCTGCCCAAGAAAACGCTAGGGCGCCGGCGAGGCTGAGAGAAAAGAGCAATATCAAGGCACCGATCGTATAATTGTCGCCAATGTCCGTAAATTGAAACAAAATGTGGGGAAACGCCAGGCAGAGGTACCAAACTGCGATCCTAATGCGTAGCGATGCCGGCCCGGCAAGTAATCCGTAGACGCTGACCGAAGCGCCAATTAAAAATAAAGGGCTAAAGTATAGCAGCAGATAAAAAAATAGCATCCCGGCTGCCTCTGGTCCTCCCCCGAAGGCGTAACCGAACGGAATGAGGGTCAAAGGCAGAAAGGCAACAAAAAGCAATACATTGGCGACCAGCAGCCAGACGTATACGTATCTTCGCTCTACGTTCATTGTATGCCAAAGCGCGAAAAGGCATCAGGGTCGAATGGCACTGAATTAAGCGCATGCGACTGATTATGGAGGGGAAAAATGAGGGGCTGACCCTCCGGGTGGTAGGCTGGAGGTTGCAACACCGAAGCCACCAGCCAGGGAGCCAGCCCGTGAATCCTGTAAACGCCGCCCGAGCAGCGGGCAACACGCGCGCGTCAGCCCCCACGCCGAGCAACGCCGACGCCTTCGCGTTCTTCAACCTGCTGACCGGTCCGCGGTTGCTCGATCGGGTTGAGGCTCGCCTGCCCGAGCACCGCGAGCGCAAGTTCCCGCCGACACAGGCGCTGTCGATGTTCCTCGCTCAGGCGCTGTCGGCGGACGGCAGCTGCCAGCAGGCGCTCAACGACTACCTGGTCAAGCGGGTGTTGGCCGGCCTGGAGCCGGGCAGCACCGACACCGGGGCCTACTGCAAGGCGCGCGGCCGGCTGCCGTTGTCGATGGTCTCGACTCTGGCGCGCGAGACTGGCGCCGTGGTGGCTGGAGAGGCCCCACGGTGGTGGCTGTGGCGTGGACGGCGCAGTACGCCTGGTCGACGGCACCACCATCACGCTGGCCGACACCGAGGAAAATCAGACCGAATACCCGCAGCCTGCGAGTCAGAAGAAGGGACTGGGCTTTCCCGTGCTGCGCCTGGTGGTGCTGCTGTGCCTGAGCACCGGGGCGCTGATCGACGCCGCCATGGGGCCGTGCGCGGGCAAGGGCAGCGACGAGCAATCGCTGTTTCGCGAGATGCTCGACTCCCTGGAGTCGGGGGACATCCTGGTCGCTGACGCCTTCTACCCGACCTATTTCCTGCTCTGCGAGCTGATGCGTGGCGGGGTCGACGGGGTTTTCGAGCAGTTTGGCGCGCGTCGGCGCAGCACCGACTTCGCCCTCGGCGAGAAGCTGGGTGCGTGCGATCACCTGATCACCCTGACCAAGCCCGAAGAAGCCCGAGTGGATGAGCCAGTGGGAGTACGATCAGGTCCCGGCACGACGCTGAAGGTGCGCGAACTCAAGGCCGGCGGCAAGATCCTGGTCACCACCTTCCTCGACCCCAAGGAGACCTCCAAACGCGAGGTGGCAGCGCTGCTGCGCCGGCGCTGGAACGTGGAGCTGGATATCCGCAACATCAAGACGACGCTCGGCATGGAGCATCTGCGCTGCAAGACGCCCGAGATGGCCCGCAAGGAGTTGTGGGTCTACCTGCTCGCCTACAACCTGATCCGCCTGCTGATGGCCCAGTCCGCGCTGCTCGCCGACCAGATCCCACGCCAGCTCAGCTTCAAGCACAGCGTGCAGATCTGGCTGGCCTGGCAGCAGCGCGGGGCTGACACCGACGACGGCGCCTGCATCCATGCCCTGCTGGTGCTCATCGCCGGACCGCGCGTCGGGCTGCGACCAGGGCGTATCGAGCCGCGCGCCGTGAAGCGAAGACCAAAGCCCTTCTCCCGCTTGATGCAGTCACGAAAGGCTGCCCAGCAGGAAGTGCGCGAGCATGGTCACCCGAAGAAGCAGCGCTGATGGCACCCGCCATACAAGCCCCTAACCTATTGTTTCAGTGAGCGCTGACTCGTAATGCAGTGCCATTCGGGTC
>CAVPOY010000045.1:0-34427 GCA_963707135.1 uncultured Gammaproteobacteria bacterium
GCCGTTCAGGGCCGGTGTGAAGCTGTGAATGCTGAGTAGCAGACTCGGACGGTTGGAACGATCGTCGAGCAGCCGGTCAATGGCATCGTGGTAAGGCCGGAAAAGCTCACCGATACGGCTTTCTCTTTCCTCCGGCGACAGGCGGCGGTTGCCGGGCACCGGCACCCCGGCACTCTGCTCGGCAATGGATTGCGGGTTGTTGAGCGGTCGATTGCAGTCGATGACCAGACGCGAATAACCGCTCAACACCAACGGTGCATCAAGATGCGCCGAAAGGCCGCTCGCCACCTGGGCTGCACCCGGGTCCCAGCCGATATGATCGTCCAGCCGGGCCGTCTCGAGGCCGAGAGTACCGAGCCGTCGCGGGATCCGATTCGAAGCGTGATCGCAGACCAGCACGGCGCTGCCGCGCCCGCCGGCGTTGATGGTCTGGACAGCGGGGGACTCATCGGGCGCCAGTAACGTCGATTTCGCTTCGTGAGTATCCCAAGCCATCATTGGGGACCGGTCCCAGTTGGGTCGCATGCGGGTTTACACATCAGCCGCCCAACTGTACGCCTACTTCATCCGTCCATACCCTGAAGCCCTTGAGCAGGTTCGGACCGAACGCGTTGCTGATCGGCACGTCGGCCGCGTCCCGGCCTTGGGCGATCAACACCCTTCCGATCCGCGGAATGTTGTTGCGCGGGTCGAATGTATGCCAGTGGCCATCGAGGTACGCCTCGAACCAGGCAGAGAAGTCCATTGGGTCCGGCGAGACAGGGATCCCGATGTCCCCCAAATAACCCGTGCAATAGCGCGCGGGAATATTCATGCAGCGGCAAAAGGCGACCGCGAGGTGAGTGTAGTCTCTGCATACGCCGTTGCGCTCGTTGAACGCCTCTAGCGCGGTCTTGGTCGACCGGGCGTGCTGGTAGCCGAAGACGATATGCCCGTGTACGAAATCGCAGATCGCCTGGACTCGAGGCCATCCTGGCGGCGTATGTCCGAAGAGCTTCCAGGCGGTTTCCGAAAGCCGATCGGTTTCGCAGTAGCGGCTGCCGAGCAGATACAGGAGCGTCTCTCCCGGCAGGTCCTCGACGGCGTGTTGCGAAGCATTTGGATGGGTGGGGTCGGGAAGTCCGGTGTCGTTGATCAGTGCGTCGGAAGAGATTCGGATCACACCGGGCGGCGCGACGGTACGGCTGCACCAGTTGCCGAAGCCGTCGCGGTAGGCGGTAATCGGAACAGGTGGGCTGGTGATGATGTGGTCCGGAATGACGAGATCGGAGACGCGGCTGAAATGGACGTTCAACATCAGGATCATCGGTGTCGGTTGCGGACACTCGTAGACCAGCTCATATCCGATTCGCATCTGCATCACATACACCTTTCGTGCGTCCGTCGTTTGAACCGCTGCATGCATACTCCGTTGAGCTGGCGCATGCCCCTGGCGAGATTGGCATCCGGCGTCTCGACGAGCAGGTGGTAATGGTTCGTCATCAGGCAGTAGGCATGTACCGTCCAGTTGAAACGCTCCCACACCTCGCCAAGGACATCGAGAAACTGCCGCCGGTCGCCGTTAGCGCGGTAGATGTCCTCGCGCCAGTCACCGCGCGCGATGACGTGGTACAGCGCCCCCGCGAATTCGAGACGGAGCGGCCGCACCATGCCTGGGAGTCTAGCTCCAGAGATGAAAAAGGAGAGACCTGATGATCATCTAGCCGACCCCGCCCGAGGGCTTATAGTTCAAGTGTCATCAAGAACTTGAGCCGGAGACCCGGCGGGAGGAGTCGACGATGAAACTGTACGGCGGAATCGACCTGCATTCCAACAACAGTGTCGTGGCCCTTTTGGACGAGGACGACCGGGTGGTGTATCGCCATCGGTTGGCGAACGACGCGCAGGCGGTGGTAAGGGCGTTGGCGCCATACCGCCAGGAGATCGAGGGCCTGGTGGTGGAGTCGACCTACAACTGGTACTGGCTGGTCGATGCGTTGATGGAAGCGGGCTATCGGCTGCACCTGGCCAACACGGCGGCGATCGTGCAGTACTCGGGGCTGAAGTACAGCGACGATGACTCTGACGCCGCCTGGCTGGCCAAGCTCCTGCGCCTGGGGTTGCTGCCGGAGGGCTACATCTATCCCAGGGAGGAGCGCGCGGTGCGCGATCTGCTGCGTCGGCGCAGCCGCCTGGTCCAGCAGCATACCGCCAACGTTCTGGCGGTGCAGAACCTGCTCTCACGCAACCGCGGGCACGCTCTGAGCGGCAATGAGATCAAGCGCTTGACGCCTGAGAAGGTCAATGCGTTGCTGCCCGATGCAAACCTGGCGCTGGCGGTGCAGAGCACCCTGTTGGCCATGCGTGGTCAAGAGGCGGCAATCGATCTCTTGGAGCGCGAGGCCTGCGCCCAGGTGCGCTGCCAGCCCGCGTATCGGCATCTGCTCACCACCAGCGGGATTGGTCAGGTGCTCGGGTTGACCATCCTGCTGGAGACCGGTCCCATCGAGCGCTTTGCCCGCGTTGGCAACTATGCCTCCTACAGCCGCTGTGTCGGCAGCGAGCGGCTCTCCAACGGCAAGCGCAAGGGGCGCGGCAACACCAAGAGCGGCAACAAGTATCTGGCCTGGGCCTACCTGGAGGCGGCCAACTTCGCGGTGCGCTACAACCCCAGGATCAAGCGCTACTACCAGCGCAAGCGGGCCAAGACCAATGGGGTGGTGGCCATCAAGACGGTGGCGCACAAGCTGGCACGGGCCTGTTACCACATGCTGCGCGAGGGCAGCGACTTCGACGTCGAGCGTGCCTTCGCCTGAATCGGGCGATGCGTCGGCAAGCCAGGTAAAGGGGTTGGCGACAAGCCTCCAGATCTGATTGGCGACCGGCGCATCCCCCGCCAAACGTTGGGGAGCAACGCGTGTGACCGAGACGCCTCTGCCATCGAGCCAATGCAGGGTTGGACGACGCCGCTACGGCGCCGAGCCAGCGATCTGTGATTCCACGGCCCGGCGGGGATGGGGCAGGAGCGTCTGGACGATTGAGGGTCCGCGCTCCCGCCCCATCCCCGCCTCCGCGTTCCACTTGGACCTTGGTGGGGCACCGACGATTTTCTGGGGCTCAGCTGAGCCAGGGGCCGGGTGTCTACTCCCCAGCGGAGGAGCCCCATCGCCTAGATCCAGAAGGGTGACTGGTGCGGATCGGAGCGAATCTGCACCCGCGCAATGAGAACCGCGGGCGCGTTGACGGTGACAACTCGGCACTTCCTGACCAACGCAAGCGCGCCAGGGCGTGACGAATTAGGTCGTGCCATTGACCGGGGTCAGCTAAATGGTGACACTGTCCTCCCTGTTCTCCTTTGTTTTTCTCCTTCGATTCATAATTGAGCCGGGCCCCTCTTTTCGTTACTTCGCATTTCGCCTCTTTTCTTCAGAAAAGACCAGCCAGGTGCAATGATTGCGAAAGCAGTAATGCTTCCACCAAGCAGCAAGCATAGAACTCCAATGGGCAAGAACCAACTTTCGTGAAGAAAGCCGTTCTCATCAATATATTGATAAAACGTTTTCTCGATAGCGCCAAACAGTGTTCCAAGCGCAAGGAGAAATAAGCCAAGCCAAAACATTTTTGATTTAAGAACACTCATGAGAACGTCCTATGCAGAATGCATTGGAATTCTGTAGATCGCGCAAAGATATACGGTAACTGGCGCGAGAGGCTAGGAAGGAAAGCATCCTGAGCTACATGCTGTTGAGGCCCAACGTCATGAATAGGCCGGCCCGAAAAGCGCGCTACAATTAGCACCAAAATTTGCGCCGAGCTCGGCGCGCGCTCTTTGGGTCGGCTTTATTCTATTGTTGGGTGTTATCGTCGCCTTTGCGTAAGGCTCGCGCCAATGTACGTAACGCTTCATTGACAGACTGAGAATCCGGAAATATTTCAGCAACGTCGGAATCTAGAAGAATTGTGGTTGCTGTGTGATTAAACGCTTTCGCGTATTTTCCCCGAACTCCATCTTTCATGCGGGCGAAATCATATTCTTCGCGCATTTCGTCATTGGTCTCAATGTCGTGCTTCGTTTTCATAGAAAGACCGTTCTTTTTTCGTCGCCTTGCGAGCGCTAATGATCCGAACGACATCGTTGCGGAACGTATGTGAGATCACCAATACATTTCCGGACGCGGACAATCCTATGATGAGGAATTGGTCCTCTTCAGCCGAGTGATCGGTATCCGGATAGGTTAAGGATAGTGCATCTTTGAACACGCTGAGAGCTTCCGAAAAGTAAACGTCGTGTTTTTGTAGATTTCTTCGGGCCTTATCCGTGTTCCACTCAAACTTCATGTTTATCCTTCAGATGGATTGATGCATGATTCTTGGTCGCTCAACGCTCCGGTTCAGCGGCGGCGCGCCAGCGCCGTCCGCTGCAACCGCTTGTGTACGCCCGGCACGGGCGTGAACTTATGGGGTGAAAGTCCCCTGTAGGAGTGCCAGTGTCCACGAAGTGGACTGTAACTACTAGACGACGGCAAGGGCAGCTCCGCGAGGGGCTGTCTGGAGGAAGCCCGAGCGCAAAGGTGCGAGCCGACGGACAGAAACCGCATAGAAGGCTCAGTCCCCGGGCGAGTCAGCACAAGGTGACGAAGCCCATCAGGTGCAGGGGATTAGGGTAAATGCGGCGGTTGTGCACTGAAGGTTCCTGTCCTTATCCGGGGAGATCTGTCCCACTTGCGGTCCGTGCGTCTATGGGAGTCGAGCTGAGGGCCAGCCCGAAAGCGCTGGAATCACCACCGGACCCTACCGCGATCCGGACAGCGCGCCTTGCGGCAACGCTTGGCATGATGGGACAGAAGTCAGCAGACGGCATAGTAGCAAAATGCCCACCGTAATGGGTGGGACAGGGTGAAGTCCCGAACCTTCGGCAACGAGTGAGCCGTACGTGTTTCAACGGCCGTACTGCGCCCGAGCGGGTGAAACGGTCTTGGCGATTCGCCACGTAGCCAGCGTTGAAGCTCGCCATTCTACGGTGGTCCTTTCACATCCGGAGGACGCGCCCCGTGCGGACCCGCATGCGGGGTGCTGTGGGAGCCGGGGGAGCAAAACCCCTGGCGACCCGAGTAGGCATACATAAGTTTGCCGCGTGCCTCTGGAATGGGACACCCGAGATCCAGCGCCGTTTCGATCCACTCTTGGATGATGACTTCTGCATTTTTGAGGGCGTCTTGGTAACTGGAGCCGTCAGCCATGCAGCCGGGCAGCTCCGGCACCTCCGCAAGGTAGGCGCTATCTTCCGGACTCCAGTAGATGACGATCTCGTATTTGTGTTGCATGGTCTTTGTCAAAGTTTGTGTTTGAGGATAACTGCGCGAACCTGTTTCACTTGATATGCTTTTGCTTTCGCGCCGATAGGCTGGAGGTTCAGGATCTCTTCTATGCCTTATTTGGTGTAGATGAAGTGATCTCCGCGAACACGTTCGCGAAATCCGAGGCTAATGAGAATGGAGCAGATGTCTTTGAACGCAATATTTGTGTCCGATGTTCCTCAGGAGAACCTGTGCGAGAATCTTCTCTGTCTTGCCCATGCGAAGTGGATAGGGTTTTTGCCTAACGTTCAGGCCAAGGCGGCGCGCGCCACCGATGAGTCCGCAAACCAGGTCAACGCCCGTGGCGCGCGCTCGCTCTTTTGCCGAAGGCTAGGCATAGTTTCATCGGCTCTCACTGCAAAGGGTACTGATCCCTTTTCCCCCCAAGCTAATCAGGTGGATTCGCTGTAAGCGGTGCGCCGATCTGCTCCTTAAGGTCGATGAGCGGCTGCTGGTTCACCTTGAGGAATCCGTCCTGGGGTCGGTCGAGATCGACCACGAGGGTGATGACCGCACCAAGGACGAGGACCAGCACGAGAGCGGAAAGGGGACTGCGCCGTAGGGACAGGCCCGCGTTGTAGCCCACCATACCCAGCGTCAGCATCGAACCGAAGAGGAGTAGAAGGAGGACTGTCGCGGGCACGCGTCCGTAGATGCCAACCGTGACGCGCGTCTCGTGCAAATCCATCGTTTCGTTCAGTGACTCGATAAAAAGGGCCAGAACGTCCGATTCGGGCATAGTGCGGGCCAATTCCTCGGTGATCGACCAGAGCTGCGCATGGAGCTCGACCGATCGGGCCATTCTCACCCGGAGGTCTGCCAGATCGTTGGTCTCGACGATGCGTAGGGGGACATACTCGCGGAGCAGATCCCGGATCTCGCTCGAGGCCGGCTCTGGCAGATAGCCGGCCCGGAGATACGTGGTGCCCACCGAGTTCGCCTCGGTCAGCACGAGCCCGCGGCGCGTGTCGAAGCGATCAGATGCCATCCCCATCGTAATCGCGAGGAGAAAACCCATTAGGGCGAGGAGCGCGCCCACGATCATAGCCGTGGGACCCTCCTTCTCGTCAGGCGTGTGGTTTTGCCACCAGTGCCCAAGGTGGTAACCGCCCTCGGACGTGATAAGCCCAACGATCGTGAACGTTACGAAGACACCGAGGATGGGCAGTGAATCTAATAACTGGTGATATGGCATTGTTCCTCACTTTTGGCTGTCGCCACGTTCAGGTGGTGTCACGAACAGCAGTTGGATTTCTCATCTGAAAAAGGACATATGATCCTTCTCGAATCGTGCCGCCCAACGACTTGGCTAAGCGGAGCGAGTTTACGAGCGTCCGCTTGAGTCTTTTGTTAGGCCAGTTGACGTTTGGGCGATCCTGATCAACGACAGTAGTGCTTCGTTTACCGCCTCCTAATGAAACGCCTTTTCTTTGTATCTATTGTTTTTACTTGGCGCCCAAATAGTTAAGCCTGGTATATGGCCTGCTTTCTCATATTTGATGTTTCAAAGAAGATCTGCACAATTGTTATTGTTGTCTTCTACGGCTATTACCGGTCTGCTTTTTTGAATGGTTTGTTGAGCACCCGTTAATGCGATCAGTTACATGCCCCTCAACATCCAACTGAATTAACACCAAGTCTTCAATGTTAAGGCGATCGATATTTATTGCCGCACAAATTGCTCCTTCATCAGATATGGTCGAACCGCCGCCCGCATGTCTACCGCCCCCTTCGCTTGTGTTGATATAGAGATTACCTAATCCATCCGAAAGAGCGGAATTCATTAATATAACATTTTCTAAGCTATTACTGTCGACACATAACTTTGGAAGAATGTAGTTTTCAACAGCGGTCGAATGCATAAAGATTCCCGATACCCATGGAACCGAAGTAAATCTCCGAAACCAGTACCTCCGTACCCATGGAGCCGTTGAATCAATTTGGCGAAAAGTCTCGAACAAAATATTAAGTTCTGGATCTCGTATGATATCGCCGGCGATCTCACTCGGCTTCAGTCGGTCTGCCGGTAGATATCCATCAACGGGAAAGAGTCCTTCGGGAAAATCCGATGACGACATCCTGATTGGAATGATGTGATCTGGGCGATTTGTAATAGATTGCGAATTGCGCGCCACTCCAAGCCCATCTTTTCATTGTATGACTCGCTAAAAAACAAAGTGACCAGATCCGAGTCCTCTTGGTATATTCTCTGGAGCAACGGTGTCCGGTTGACCAAGCCTGGGTGGCCACAAACTGCCGCTGCCTGAGCGGCTCATAGGGTCACAGTCGTCGCCTCAGGGTTTGTTTGCTCGTTTCGCCATTACTCACAGAGGAGCACGGGCAGCCTCCCAGGGGCCATGAAGTAGCTTGAGATTGCAGCAAAAAAGACTTGACAAGAGGCCTTCAATGGGGTCGCGCTGGTGTGTTGCAAAACCACCACAAGGAATGACCCCAATGATCCTCGACCGACTCGTGAGCCTGATGCATCGCCTCACCGACAAGACCGTGTTCGCCGAGCTGCTCTCCCCCGTGGAGCGGGTGCTCGCGCGGGTGCGCAGTGCCCAAGGGCTGGGGCGGACGCTCAGCATGGGGGACTTCATCGCGCTGGGGGTGCTGCGCCATCTCCAGGGCATGGGCAGCCTGCGCGAGCAGGTGCAGGCGTTGCTGCACTTGGATCCGGTGTTGTCTGCGCAGCCGCCTCTCGCCCGCTCCACCTGGTCGGATGCGCTGGGCTCGCAGGCACGCTTGGCGGTGCTCAAGGAGACGCTGCCGGTCCTGGTGGCGGACGCCGCCGCCGTGCTGCCCGATCGCTTGGCCGACATCCCCGGCCTGGGCACGCGCCCGGTGCGGGCCATCGATGGCACCTACCAGGGCGAGAGCGCGCATTTTCGCCGCCGTACACCCAAGGAGGGTGGAGAGGACAATCCCAAGGGCCATGCGCTGCTCAGCTTCTACAACCTGCGCCTGGGCGTCCCCGAAGCGGTCCAGGTGGAGACGCGCAGTCGCCACGAGACGGCGATTCTGCGCGATTACGACCGCTCCCCGCAGGCCCTCACCCGGGCGCGCCAGACCCTGTTCCTGGTCGATCGCGCCTTCATCGATGCCCGCTTCTGGGATGCCAAGAAGGCGACGCTCGCCATCACCATCATCACCCGCATGAAGGCGAACCTGCGCATCGACTCCACCGAGGCTCTCGAGGTCGCTGCCGCCCCCGTCAACGCGGGCGTCCTGCGCGATCTGCGCGTCATGCTCTCCAGTTCTTCGCAGCCCTGGCGCCTGATCACCTACCGCACCCGCCGCGGCCATGTGGTGGAGTTCCTCACCAACGCGTTCGATTTGCAGCCCGGGGTCATCGCCTTCCTCTACTCCCGCCGCTGGGAGGAGGAGAAGTGCTTCGACACCTGGAAGAACGACTTCAGCCAGGCCAAGGCCTGGGGCAAGAGCCCCGTGGCCATCGACAACCAAGTGCGCCTCGCCATCGTGACCGGCATCCTGGTGGCGATGATGCTCGCCACCACCCTCGGTGGGGACGGGCTCACCGACACCAAAGCGCTGCGCCGACAGGCCCGCCGCGAAGCCCAGCAGCCGGACCAGCCCGACGGGACCGATCGCCCCGCTTGGACCGTCCCCCTGTTTCGCTACACCGCCAAGGTCAGCCGCCAGGTGCTGCGGTTCTTCAAACACTGTTTTCTCAAACCGGCCTCGCCAGCGCTCTATGAGCGCGAGCTGCGGCCACTGTTGATGGCTTACCTATGAGGAAGACCGGACACCGTTGCTCTGGAGATAAATGTCCAGATTAACTCGGGCTAACTCGGGGCGGAAGTATTGATCGTAGAAAACCGCCGTTTTCCCAAAATGAATCGCGAGTTGATCGGCGACTTCTTCTACGTAAGATCGCTCGTCGCCCGAAAAGGACAAAGCGATGCGGAAGCGCCGGCCTGAACCATGCGCGTCTTGTGGCGTGGTAATGTCCTGTCCCATGACAAAAGATTTAATCTGCTTTTGCCTACAGTGAAATAGTCTGCAGCCGGAGATTCGGGTGCTAGACTGTTCGCAGTCTAGCGCCATATTCGCGCATTGCTGTCATGCCGCCTCCCTCGCGCCCCGGAAGCTCTCGAACATCCCCCGATTCCCCCCGACGCGAGGCGCAGCACCCGTCGGGGTGGGACCGATACCTCTCTGTGCTGGAGAGAAATCGTGTACCGCTGAAGCAGCGCGGTTGGTACGTGCTGCGGGCCGAGGCCTTCATCGATGCGGTGAGGCCGACGCGGTTGGGAGCGGTCTCAGTGGAGCAGATCACGACCTTCTTCCCTCGCTTCGCCCGCGAGCAGCGGTTGAACGAGTGGCAATATCGCCAAACGGTCGAAGCGCTGCAACTCCTGCTGGTTGATTTGGCGCAATGCCGCGCGGCGACCGAGATCGACTGGGATTTCTGGAAGGAGGCGGGCAGGGCGCTGGACAGCGTTCATCCGACGGTGGCCGCCGGATTGTCGCCGGATGACGCGGTGGAGGCGCAGCCGAGGTACGCCCGCGTCCAGCGAGCAGTATCCGGTGCTGAAGTCGCTGGCGCGGACCCTTCGTGCCCGGCACTATTCGATCCGCACCGAGCAGAGTTACGTGGATTGGGCGCATCGCTTTCTGCTGTTCAACGCCGGTAAGCAGGAGTCGCAGCTGGTCCAGGCGGACGTCGAGCGGTTCCTCGCCCATCTGGCAACCGAGCGCTCGGTGTCTGCGAGTACCCAGAATCAGGCCTTGAACGCCCTGGTCTTTCTCTTTCGCGAGGTCCTGGAGCGGCCGCTCGGGGAGATGCGTTTCGGGCGCGCCCGGCGTCCGCCGCGGGTACCGGTGGTGCTGACCCGGGAGGAGGTGCGCGCGCTTTTGGGGCAGCTCGCCGGCACCAGCGCCCTGATGGCGCAGCTGATGTACGGCACCGGAATACGTCTGATGGAATGCATCCGGCTGCGCGTCGGCGATGTCGACTTCGGCAATCGGCTGGTCGTCGTGCGCAACGGTAAAGGCGGGAAAGATCGGGTCGTTCCCTTGCCGGAGCGGCTGGGGGCCCCGCTGAAGACGCACCTGGAGCACGTCCGCCGCCTTCACGACGATGACGTCCAGGCCGGGGTAGGGGATGTGCAGCTGCCGGACGCCCTGGCACGCAAGGCACCGAACGCCCCAAGGGAGTGGGTCTGGCAGTTCGTTTTTCCGAGCGCGACTCTGTCGATGGACCCGAAGAGTGGATTGGTTCGCCGCCATCACGTGCACGAGTCCACATTGCAGCGGGCGATCAAGGCGGCGGCGCAGAAGGCGGCGATCCCCAAGCGGGTCAACAGCCATGCCCTGCGCCACTCTTTCGCCACCCATCTGCTGGAGGCGGGCTACGACATCCGCACCGTCCAGGAGCTGCTCGGCCACGCGGACGTGTCCACCACCATGATCTACACGCACGTGCTGAACCGGCCGGGGGTGGTGCCGGTGCGCAGCCCCGTGGATCTGATCTAAGGAACCGCCGATCTATTGCGCTTCCGGTCCGGGCCATGATGGCCCGGCATTTTCAATGGATGTCAGCCATCGAAAATGGAACGCTCCGGGAGTCGCGCCCCTCGGAGCGCGAGCTGATCCAGTGCCAGGATGGCAACTGATCGGCATCTCCGTTGGCGGGGCGGCTATCCGGGGCCGCGGCGCCGCCCGCCCGAACCAGCGAAGCCACTCACGCGTTCGCTTTTTCTCTCGCCTTTTCCTCTTTCTTGCTCAACTTGCCGTTCGGGGACACCTGGTTCGCGTCCGGGAGCCTTTCCCCGCAGGGCAAGTAGCCGCCGGTATGGCCCCGCTGCTGCTTCAGGGCGTCCTTGACTGTTTCGCAGACGGTCCGCAGCACCTTGACGCGGGCGTAAGGCTTGTCGTTGCCCTCGACCAGGGTCCAGGGCGCGTGCTTGGTGCTGGTGCGCACCGCCATCTCGTTGACGGCGGACTTGTACAGCGGCCACTTCTCGCGGTTGCGCCAGTCCTCGTCGGTGATCTTGTAGCGCTTGTAGGGGACATCCTCGCGGGCCTTAAAGCGTGCCAACTGCTCGTCCTGGGTGATATGCAGCCAGAACTTGAGCAGGATCACGCCGCTGTCCACGAGCTGCTCCTCGAAGCGGTTGATCTCGGAGTAGGCGCGCCGCCACTCGGTGTCGCTGGCGAAGCCCTCGACCCGCTCGACCAACACCCGGCCGTACCAGGAGCGGTCGTAGATGGTGATGTAGCCCGCCCGCGGGATGTGCCGCCAGAAGCGCCAGAGGTAATGGTGGGCCTTCTCCTCGTCGGTGGGCGCGGCGACCGGGATCGAGCGGAAGAGCCGCGCGTCGATGGAGCTGGTGATGCGGCGGATCGCGCCGCCCTTGCCGCCGGCGTCCACGCCTTCGAACACCAGTACCATTGACCGGTTCTGATTGTAGGCCGTCCAGGCCAGCTCGTTGATCTCGGCCTGCAGCGCCTTGATTTCTCGCTTGTACTCGTCCCGGGGCAGGGCGAGCGTCATGTCGAGCTGGTCCAAAAGCGTAATCTGGGCGCTCGGACTGCTCGGGAGCTCCGCGCTGGCGGCGGCGGTGTTGTGCTCTTCGGGCGGTGGCTCGCTCAAGCGCGTTCGGATCGCGTGCAGCAGGGTCTTGCCCACGGTCAGATCCCGGTAGCGCCGGTCCTGAGCCTCTACCAGGTACCAGGGGGCGATGCCGCGGTCCGTGTGCAGTATGATCCGCTCCGCGATGCGCTCGAAGGCCTGGTACTGCTCGGAGAACTTGGATTTGGATGGCACCATCTTCCAGCGGCTGTGGTCGTCGCGGGAGAGCTCCTTGAGCCGCGCCTTCTGGTCCTGCTCGGACATGTGGAACCAGAACTTGACGATCACGGCGCCGTCCTGGCTCAACATGCGCTCGAATTCGACGATGCGATTGAGCTCGGCGTCCAGCTCCGAGTCGGTGCAGAGCTCCTGGTAGCGGTGCTCGATCGGGGTCAGGTACCAGCCCCCAAAGAGGATGGAGATCTCTCCACGCCGCGGCATGGAACGCCAAAAGCGCCAGTAACGGGGCCGCTCGCGCTCCTCGTCGGTCTCGTCCCAATAGGCGAAGTTCTGCAGGCCGCGGGTGTCGAGCCACTCGTTGAGGCGGTTCACCACCTCGCCCTTGCCGGCGGCCGAGACCCCCGCGACGATCACGATCACCGGGATATCCGTCAGCGCGAGCTCCCGCTGAACCGACAGCAGATGGGTGCGCAGCTCTTCCTGTTCCTCTTTGAAGTCCTCCTTGTTGACCGAGCGCCCGACCTTCGTTGCTTCAAACATGATTTTCCTCTCCTCTGGCGGGGCTCCGGCCCGCTGGCGTGTCGATCCCTGAGGCTGTGGTAGTAACGGGCGCGCCGGTGCCCCCCGCGCTCCGTCGTTGGCCCGGCTGCCGGGGATCTCAGGCGAGCCGGCGCTGGGGTTGGCCGATGCGGCGCGGTCTGCCGCGCTCATCCACGGCCACATAGGTCAGCAGTGCGTTGGCCACCTTGCGCCGGCTCTTGGGGTCCGGTTCCCCTTGGGCCCAGGCCTGGACCTCGGTACTGATGGACGTGGTGCCGATTGTTGCCAGGCGGGCGTAGAGCTCGACCAGGTCGCCGACCAGCACCGGCGCGACGAACCGGAACTCCTTGATGGCGACCGTCGCCACCCGGCCCTGCGCGGCCTGGATCGCGATGGTGCTGCCGGCCACGTCCGCCTGCGACATCAGCCAGCCGCCGAAGATATCCCCGTAGGCATTGGTATCGGCCGGCATGGCGACCACGCGGATCGCCAGGTGCCATTCCTCGAGCGGGCCGGCCTCCGGGGCCTCGGGGTCGATCATGCGCGTACCCGGCAGAGCCGCGCGAACTCGGCAGCGTACTGCTCGAGGATCCGCTCGCGTTTCAGCTTCATCGTCGGCGTCATCAGATCGTATTCCACGGACCAGGGTCTGGGCGCTATCGCGACGCGCCGAATCTTCGCATAACCGGGAAACCCGGTCAGCCTTTGATTGATATGTTCCCTGACGATCTGCTCCAGGCGGGGATCGGTGCTGGCCGCCTCCCGTATCCGGCGACAAGCCGTGCCCGCCGGCCATTGCCAGGTAGGCGTGCGGATCGAGCACCGCGAGGCCGCGAGGAACGGCCGCGCCTCGCCGATCACCGGCACCCGGGCGAGCAGGCCATCCAGAACGATCGCCATCTGCATGTCCGCGGGCAGCCCGCCAGCGCGTCAGCTCGGCGAGCGTGCCGGCAGCCGCTCCTGGACCAATCCGGGGGTATGATCTCGGTGCCGGTGGCGCTGGAATGGCTTCCCCGAAACTGCCGCGCCGGTCCGTTTATGTTCGATCTGATTCCCTGTTTGTTCTGGTGAGTCGATGCGCCCCGCCAACCGGATGCGGCCGATGCCGCTCAGGGCGGCCGAGTACGCACGACTTCCGTTTCATTTGCAAAATCGATGCTTTACGTAACCCATAGCAACCGGCTGGAAATCCTCGCGGAGCATTTGACCGCGGCGGTCGCGGGCGCCCTTGAGGATCCCTTCGCGCCGGAATGCATCCTGGTTCCCAATCCAGGCATGGCTCGGTGGGTGGGTCAAGAGATCGCGAATCGCTCGGGGATCGCGGCGAACCTGGAGTTTCCGCTGCCGGCGGCCTTCTTCTGGCGCATGCTGGTCGCCTGGCTCCCCGACGCCCCCGCGCAGACCGCCTACCAAAAGGACGTGCTCGCCTGGCGCATCTTCCGGTTGCTGCCGGGGTTGTTGTCCGCCGCGGAATTCGCGCCGCTGGTCCGCTATCTGGACGCGGACCCCTCGGACCTGCGCCGTCTGCAGCTCTCCCGGCGCATCGCGGACCTGTTCGATCAGTACCTCATCTATCGGCAGGATGTCTGTCTGGCCTGGGAGGCGGGCGCCGAAGCGGCGGGTTGGCAGCCCATCTTGTGGCGCGCACTGTCGGTGGAGGCCGGCTGCGCGCACCGCGCGCGACTGCTCGAGGAATTCAATCGCGCCATCGATGCCGGCGAGCCGCCCAAGGGACCCGTGCCCGAGCGCGTGAGCCTGTTCGGCCTGAGCGGGCTGGCGCCGGTCCAGATCCAGATGCTGGGCGCGTTGGCGAAGCAGACCGACGTATGCCTGTATTACCTCAACCCTTGCCGCGAGTACTGGGCGGACCTGGAGGATGACAGACGGCAGGCGAAGCGTCGCGCCGCCGCTCGGCGAGCGTCGCTGCCGGACCCGACGGGCCTGCTCGACGTCGGCAACCCGTTGCTCGCCGCCTTCGGGCACGCGGGTCAGATCTTCCTGGACCAGCTCCTGGAACTGGGCGGCACCGACACGGACGCGTTCGACGATCCCGGCCGCGGGTGTCTGCTGCACCGGCTGCAGTCGGACATCCTCGACCTCGTCGACCCGCGCCGTGAGAACCCGGAACAGCGGCAGCCCGTTTCCGGCGAGGATTTCTCGATACAGGTCCACGGTGTCCACGGCCGCCAGCGAGAGATTCAGGCGCTTCACGACAGGCTGCTGGGGCTGTTTGTGAAGCTGCCGGGGCTCGAGCCGAGGGACATTATCGTCATGGCCCCGGATATCGGTGCCTATGCGCCCTATGTGGAAGCCGTCTTCGGCACGGTCCCGACCGCACAACGCATTCCCTGGGCCATCGCGGACCGGGGCGCCGGCGCCGAGCTGCCGATGCTCTCGGCCATCGAGCTCCTGCTGCGCCTTCCGCGCGGCCGCTTCGAGGCGACGACGGTGCTCTCGCTGCTGCAGGTCCCCGCGCTGCGGCGCCGATTCGGGATCGACGACGAGGGCCTGGAGCGGATCGCCGTCTGGGTCCAGGAAAGCGGTATCCGCTGGGGCCTGGACGAGGGCGACCGCTCGGGGCTCGATCTGCCGCCGGTGCGCGAGAACACCTGGGAGCTCGGTCTCGATAGGCTGTTTCTCGGCTACGCGATGCCGGCCACCGGGGACCAGGATCTCTACGCGGGCATCCTGCCCTACGGGGATATCGAGGGCGCCGAGGTCGAGTATCTCGGGGCGCTGCAGGCGCTCGTCGAGACGCTGGGCAGTTGGCGCCAGCGGCTCGCCGAGCCTCGCCCGCCGGCCGCCTGGCTGAAGGCGATCAACGGCCTGGTCTCGGACTTCTTTGCGCCGGACGAGGACGAGTCGGAGGGACTGGCCGCGTTGCATTCGAGCCTGGACGCATTTCTCCGGCAATGCGAGGGCGCGGCGCTCGAAGACCCCTTGTCGCTGGACCTGATCGCCGACTGGGTGCAGCGCTCGCTCGGGGAGAGCACCGGGTTGCGACACTTCCTTTCCGGTCGCGTGACCTTCTGCAACATGGTGCCGATGCGCAGCATCCCGTTTCGGGTCCTGTGCCTGATCGGCATGAACGGAAGCGACTTTCCCCGTTCGCAGCGGCCGACGTCCTTCGACCTGATCGCGCAGGCGCCGCGGCGCGGCGACCGCTCGCGGCGCCGCGACGACCGCTACCTGTTTCTCGAGGCCCTGCTGTCCGCGCGTGATGTCCTGCACATCAGCTGGGTGTCCAACGATGTCCGCGACAACAGTGAGCGCGTTCGATCGGTGGTTGTCGACGAGCTGCTTGATTACATTGCCAAGTCATACCGTCTGGACTCGGGCCAGAACCTCCCCGATCACCTGGTCGTGCACCACCCGCTGCAACCCTTCAGCCGCCGTTATTTCGACGGGGCCGACCCGCGCCTGGCGACCCATGCCGCCCGCTGGCTGAGGGCGGCGCGGGTCGTGCCTGCCGCGGAGGTCGCCCCGTTCGTGCCGGCGTCGCTGGACGAGGCCGACGAGGCCCTCTGCACCCTCGATGTGAGCGATCTCATCGCCTTTTTCCGCGACCCGGCCGGGTACTTTCTGCGCCATCGCCTCGGCATTCGCCTGCCCCGCGGCGGGCTGCTGATCGAGGACGATGAGCCCTTCAGCGTCGATCGCCTTCAACGCTACTGGCTGCGCGATGCCCTGATTGCCGAGCGGGCGGCGGGCAGGACGCCCGAGGACAGTCTGAAACGGCTTCGAGCGGCGGGGGTGCTGCCCCATGGCGCCATCGGCGAGATCGTCGTCGGCGCTCAGAGCGGGGTCATAGACGGTATCCTGACGCGGCGCGCGCGGTACGAAGGCCTGCCCATTGAACCGGCGGAGATCGACCTGCGGATTGGGGCGTTCCGGCTCCAGGGCCGTTTGGACGGTCTCGCGGATACCGGTCTGGTGCTGTCGAGACCGGCGGGGATCAAGTGCAAAGACCGGTTGACGGCCTGGATCCGGCACCTGCTGCTGTGCGCGCTCGCTCCCGATACGGTGCGGCGGCGCACCGTCTTTGTCGGCGAGGATGCAACCCTGGTGTTCCGGCCGGTCCAGGAGCCGCTGTCGGTCATCGAGGATCTGCTCGCGCTCCGTTGGCAGGGGCTCAGGGAGCCTGTCCCGTTCTTCCCCCAGAGCTCCTGGGCATGGTTTCAGAGCGGTGAGCTCGGGCCGCGGTTTCACGAGGCCTGGAGCGGGAACCGGTTTCAACGGGGCGACGGCGAGGACCCCGCGGTTCGTATGGCGTGGCGAGGCCGGGATCCCATCGGCAAAGAATTCATGCTCTGCGCCACCCGGGTGCTGGCCCCACTGGACAGACACGGCGAGAGCAAGAAGCCCGGGGAGGAGTCCTCGTGACCCCGCTGGATCCACTGACAAGCCCCCTCGACGGACTGGTGCTGATCGAGGCCAGCGCGGGCACCGGCAAGACCTACAGCATCACGACCCTCTACCTGCGCCTGTTGCTCGAGCGCGGGCTCGACGTCGACCGGATCCTGGTGGTGACCTTCACCGAGGCGGCCACCGAGGAGCTTCGAGGGCGCGTGCGCGAGCGCCTGGTCCTGGCACTGGACTGGCTTTCGCGAACCGACCGGCAGGGGTTGCGGGAAAAGGACCCGGTGATGGCGGGGCTCCTCGGACGTATCCAGGATCCTGGGGCCGCGGTTGCCACCCTGAACGATCAGTTGGCGCGTATGGACGAGGCGGCAATCTTCACCATCCACGGCTTCTGCCAACGGATGCTGCAGGACAATGCCTTCGATTCCGGCGCGCCGTTCGAGGCCGAATTCGTCACCGACGAGACCCTGATGCGGCACAGGGCCGCGTCCGACTTCTGGCGCCGCCGCGTGGCGGCCGCGCCGCTGGACGAGGCGGCCTGGATCCAGGCCCGATGGGACGGCCCGGAGCGCCCTGCTCGCGTGTCTCGGACCCACGCTGGCGATGGACGATCTTCGCGTTCTGCCCGAGATCGAGCCGGACGGGGTAAGCCTGATTCGGGATCGTCTGCGCGAGCTGATCGTTGAGATCCGCGCCGAATGGCGGAACAACGGTGGCCAGATCGCGGCGCTGCTCCGGACCTCCGGCGCGTTGAACCGGGGCATCTATAGGCCCGACGGTATCGACCGGGCCATCGCCGGGGTCGAGGCGGTTGTCGATGCGGCAGGGTCTGCCGCCCGACCTGCCGGAGAAATTCGAGCTTCTTACGGCGGCAAAGCTCGAAAGCGCCACCAATAAGGGCTGTGCACCGCCGAGCGCCCGATTTTTCGATCTTTGCGGCGAATTCGCGGAGCTCTACGCCCGGTGGAGGGGCCCGCGCGAGGCCCTGCTGCTCACGGAGGCCCGCCGTTTTATGCGCGATGCACTGGAGCGCACCAAGCGGGAGGAGCGGGTGCTGTACTTCGACGACCTGCTGCGCCGGCTGGATCAGGCGCTGCAGGGGGAGGGCGGCGATGCCCTAGCCGAGTCGATCCGCAGGCGGTTCGCGGTGGCAATGATCGACGAGTTCCAGGATACCGACCCGCAGCAGTACCGCATCTTCCGGCGAGTCTTCGCGGGCGGCGACGATCGGGCACTGGTCTTCTGCGGCGACCCCAAGCAGGCGATCTATGCCTTCCGCGGGGCCGACGTCTTCACTTACATGGGCGCCAAGGCCGCAACGCCCGAGCCCGCCCGCTACACGCTGAAGGTCAACTGGCGCTCCGGCAGTCGGCTCATACGCGCGCTGAACAGCCTCTTCGGTCGCCCCTCCGCGCCCTTCGTCTTCGAGCCCGAAATCGGCTACGAGCCCATCGAGCCGAGCCCAGGGGCCGACGAAGAGCCGCTGCTCATCGACGGGACCGAGCCGACTCCGTTCCAGATCCGTATGCTGCGGGTGACGCCCGCGAATGAGCTCAAGAGCCCCAAGGGCTTCATCGGCGCCGATGCGGCCCGCGACGAGGCGGCGACCTACTGCGCGGAGCGCGTCGCGGAGCTCCTGAACCTCGCCGGCGAGGGCCGGGTCGCGATCGGCGCGGAGCCGCTGAAGCCGGGCGATATCGCCCTGCTGGTGCGCTCGCGCTTCGAGGGGGAAAAGGTCCAGCAGGCCCTGCGCCGCCGCCGGGTCGCAAGCGTCGTCCTGAGCCAGGACTCGGTGCTGTCCAGCGAGGACGCCGAGGAGCTGGCGATCGTGCTCTCGGCGTTGGCGCGGCTGCATGACGAGCCGCTGGTGCGCGCGGCCCTGGGTACCGGTCTGTTGGGCCTCGACGCCGCGGCCCTGGAGGCCCTCGCCGCCGACGAGGCCGAATGGGAGAACCTGCTGGCGCGTCTCCAGTCCTATCGGGACGGCTGGCTGGAGCGCGGCTTCATGGCCGGATTCCAGACACTGCTGGACGGCGAATCCATCCCTGAACGTCTGCTGGCCCGTCCCGACGGCGAACGTCGACTGACCAATCTGCTTCAGCTCGGGGAGCTGCTGCAGGCGGCCTCCGCCGAGCGGGTGGGCATGGTGAGCCTCCTTGCCTGGCTCGAGGATCAACGCGCGGCGGAAGCAACGGGCGATGCGCGCCGCGTGCAGGACGATGCCCGACAGCTTCGCCTCGAAAGCGACGAGGGACTGGTCAAGGTCGTCACCATGCACAAGAGCAAGGGCCTGGAATACCCGATCGTGTTCGTGCCCTTTCCGTGGAGCAGTTACCAGGGCAGCAAGACGGACCCGGCGCTGTTTCACGACCGCGAGGACCTCTCCGCCTGCATCGACCTCGGGTCGGATCAGGTCGACCTCAACCGCGGCCTCACCCAGGTCGAGGCGCTCGCCGAACGGGTGCGGGTCTTTTACGTGGCCGTGACCCGGGCCGCCAAGCTCTGCGTGCTGTGCTGGGGCAAGGTCAACGCGGCGGAGGGCTCGGCACTCGCGTATCTGCTGCATCAGGATGCCGCCTCCACACCGCGGGCACCCCGGAGCCGGATGCGGGGTCTCGATGAAGACGCGATCCGCGCGGACCTGGAAGCGCTTCAGGCCGCCGCTCCCGGGTGCATCGACATCGCGGACATAACGGGGCCGCGGCGCCTGGTCTGGCGTGGCGAGGAGATCGATCGCACGGGCTTCAGGTCCTTGCCGTTCGATGTCGTGCTCGAATCCGGTCCGCGCTGGCGGGTATCCAGTTATTCGAGCCTCGTCGCCGGCGGTGACGCGGAGCGCCCCGACCACGATCGCGCCGGGGTCGCCGCGCTTCCGCTGCTGATGCCGGAGCCGGTCGACGACAAGCCGGAAACCGACCCGGTGTTCGAGCTGGCGGCCGGCACCCAGGTCGGAGACTTCCTGCATCGCCTGCTCGAGACCATCGACTTCCCGACGGCCGAGGGCCCGACGTTGGAGCGGCACATCGCCGATCTGCTGCTCAGTCACGGACCTGTCAGGGGCATTTCGGGCGACGCCGACACCGGCCAGCTACAGACCATCGCCAGCCTCGTGACCCGAGTCCTGGATACGTCGCTCGATGCCGAGGGGACGATCCGCCTGCGCGACGTCGAGCGGGGCCAGCGTCTCAGTGAGCTGGAGTTTCTCTTTCCGATCGGAGCACTCGCGCCGGGGCTTCTCGCCGGGGCCCTGGGCGAGCACCCGCGTTACGCCGACGCGGCCAGGGGCCTGACGTTCGCCGAGACGCGGGGTCTGATGCGGGGCTTCGTGGACCTCGTGTTCCGCCATCGGGGGCGTTTCTATATCGTCGACTACAAGTCCAACCGCCTCGGGCGCAGATTGCGCGACTACGGCAGGGAATCGATGGCCGAGGCGATCCAGCGGCATCGCTACGACTTGCAGTACCTGCTCTACACGGTGGCGCTGCACCGGTTCCTCGGCCGGCGCCTGGCCGGCTACGACTACGAGCAGCATTTCGGCGGGGTCTTTTATCTCTTCCTGCGGGGCATGCGACCCGAGACTGGGCCCGCCCACGGTGTCTGGGCCGACCGGCCGGAGTTGGCGCTGATCGAGACGCTGGACGCCCTTTTCGCCGGTGGCATGGGGGCGGTCTGATGCTCGCTTGGCTCAACCGGGCGGTCTCCGCCGACCTGCTGCGCCCCGTGGACGTCCAGTTCGCCCGACGAATGCTGGCGCTGTCCCCGACGGCGGATCCCTATCTGCTGTTGGCCGCGGCCCTGGTCAGCCATCGGGTGGGGCAGGGCGACGTCTGCCTGCCGCTCGATACCTGCGCGGAGCTGCCGCTGTTCCGCGAGCCATCCGTCGGGGATTCGATCCCGCCCCCGGATTCGCGGGCATGGGCCGATGCGCTGTTGAGCTCCGGGATCGTGGCCCGACCCGGCGAACGGGCGCCCCTGGTCCTGGACGACGAGCGCCGGCTCTACCTCGCCAGATACTGGCACTTCGAGCAACGCCTCGCCGGACACCTGCTTGGCCGGGTTGGCGTTTGGCAGCAGGACGTCGATCGGGGCCTTCTACGGGCGGGCCTGGACCGCTTGTTCCCGCTCGCGGCCGGGACCAGGGAGACCGACTGGCAGCGGGTAGCGGCGGCGCTGGCGGTTCTCAGGCCCCTGTGCGTGATCTCCGGCGGGCCCGGGACCGGCAAGACCTTCACCGTTACCTCGATCCTGGCCCTGTTGGTGGAGCAGGCCGGAGATGGCTTGCCGCGCGTCGCGCTGGCCGCACCCACCGGCAAGGCCGCCGCCCGCCTGACCGAGTCGATCGCGAAGCAGAAGCAGACCCTGGACGTCGCGCCTGCCGTTCGCGCGGGGATCCCGGAGGAGGCGCTGACGTTGCACCGGCTGCTGGGGTTCCGGCCCGGCCGCGCAAATCCGCGTCATGGTCCGGAGGATCCGCTGCATCTGGATGTGCTCGTGATCGACGAGGCGTCGATGGTGGACCTGCCCTTGATGGCCCGCGCGCTGGAGGCCCTGCCGCCGCACGCGCGGCTGATCCTGCTGGGCGACCGGAATCAGCTCGCCTCCGTGGAGGCCGGGATGGTGATGGGCGACATCTGCGGCCGGGGTCGGCCGCTCGCGTTCGGCGCGGAGACGCGGGACGTGCTGAACGCGCTCGATTGTGCGCCGCCGGCGGGCAAAGCCGATCCCGCGACGGTTTCGGGCGGGTTGGCCGATCATGTGGTCGAGCTGACGAAGACCTGGAGATTCGATGCCCAAGGCGGGATTCGGGCGCTGTCGGAGGCGGTGAACGCCGGGAGGGGGGAGGACGGCGTCGCCATCCTGCGGGACCCGGCTTGCCCCGAGGTGGAGCTGTTGGAGCAGAGCCCCGAGTGCCTGCGCGCCTATATCCGAAACACCCTGGTGCCCGCGTTCGGCGAGGTGACGGCGGCGCCCGATCCGCGAGCGGCATTGAGCGCCCTGGCCCGGATGCGGGTCCTGTGCGCCGTTCGCGAGGGCGTCTATGGCGTCGGCGCGGTCAATACCCTGATCGCGGAAGAGCTCGAGGCGGCCGGCCTCATCCGCCCGGACGGCCCGCTCTACGCGGGGCGTCCGGTGATGATCCGGGTCAATGACCACATCCAACGCCTCTACAACGGGGATGTCGGGTTGATCCTGCGCGACCCCGAGGCCGGCGGTGCGCCGCGGGTTTGGTTCGAAACGGCTGACGGAATGCGCCGGATCCTTCCAGCGAGGCTCCCGCCCCACGAGACCGTCTACGCGATGACGGTGCACAAGAGCCAGGGTTCCGAGTTCGACCATGTGGTGCTCGTCCTGCCCGAGGGCGAGAGCCGGGTCGTCACCCGGGAGTTGCTCTACACCGGGATAACCCGCGCCAGCAGGCGGGTGTCCGTCATGTCCCTGCCCGAAAGGTTCTGCGAGGCCTCGGCCCGCAATGTGCAGACGATCGACGGGCCTGCTTAGCGCGCTTTGGAAGCGCTGATCCGTTCGGCGCTTCCGGCGGTTCCTGGATGGCGAGCGGCTTCTGGCCAGGATGACCAATAATCCGCGTCTGGCGTCGGCGCAGAGCCGAGTGGGCGGGGCCGGTCGGCGCCGACGTAGGATTCTTCCGACAGGTTCCGTTTAGAATGACGCCCGAGCCACGCCGGGTTTTCGATCACCGCCGCGAGACCTCTATGATCAGAGTACTTATCGTCGACGACCACGAACTGGTTCGTACCGGTATTCGCCGCATACTCGAGGAGCAGGACCTTATCGAGGTGGTCGGGGAGGCGGCCAGCGGCGAGGACGCACTGAGGCTCGCGAAGAAGCTCTCCCCGGACATCGTGCTGATGGATCTCAGCATGCCCGGCGGGATGGGCGGCATCGAGGCGACGCGCCGGATCGGTCGGGCGGCTCCCGACACCCGGGTGATCGCGCTGACCATGCTCGATGAGGACCCGTTTCCGGCCCAGCTGCGCGAGGCCGGCGGTATGGGCTACCTGACCAAGGGCTGCCCGGCGGACGAGATGGTCAAGGCGCTGAGGGCGGTGGCGAGCGGACGCCGGTATGTGGACTCGCGCATCGCCCAGGCGCATATGCTGGCGGATTGGGAGGGCGGCGGCGGCAACCCCTTCAAGGAGCTCTCGTCGCGGGAGATGCAGGTCGCCATGATGATCCTCGACGGCCAGCGCACCCAGGACATCTCCGAAACCCTGTCGTTGAGCCCCAAGACGGTCAGCACCTACCGCCAGCGGATCTACGACAAGCTCGGCGTGCGCACCGACGTGGATCTCACGCGCCTCGCGTACCGTCACGGCGTTATCCGGGACAAGGCCTGACGGCGTCCGGTCGGCCCGCGCCGGCCGCACGCGCTGCCCGGATGAGCCCGGACGGAATCCACAGGCCGCGAATCGCGAAGTCGTCCATGCAACCCTCGTTCGATCCACTTTGTCGCCGCTGTTCCCGTCTGACCGCTCACCTGGCGGCGGTGCGCCGCGATCACCCCGCTTATCACGCCGCCCCGGTTGCCCCGTTCGGCGATCCGAGCGCCCGCCTGCTGGTCGTCGGTCTGGCCCCGGGGATGCACGGCGCCAACGCCACCGGCCGACCGTTCACCGGGGACTTCGCCGGCATTCTGCTCTACCGAACCCTGCACGGATTCGGCTTCAGCGATCGTCCGGAATCGCGCTCGCGCGACGACGGCCTAACGCTACGCGACTGCCGGATCACGAATGCCGTGAAATGTCTGCCGCCGGCGAACAAGCCGACGACCGATGAGGTCCGCGGTTGCAACGGCTTCCTCGCGGCGGAGATCGAGAGCCTGACGCCTGGATCGGTCCTGGTCGCGCTGGGGCGAGTGGCCCATGGGGCGGTGCTCCGGGCGCTGGCCCTCCCCCAGTCCTCGCGGCCCTTCGCCCACGGCGCCGAGCACGTGCTACCCGGACGGCGGACGCTGATCGACTCCTACCACTGCAGCCGGTACAACACCCAGACGCGCCGTCTGACCGAGGCCATGTTCCAGCAGGTTTTCGAGCGGGCATCGGCCCGGCTCGCGCAAGGCGATGACCGCCCCTGATCCCCGGGCGCTGCTCGGCCAGATCCCGCCTGTTCCTGGGGTCTACCGGATGATCGACGCCGGCGGCACCGTGCTCTACGTCGGCAAGGCGAAGAACCTGAAGCGGCGGGTCGCGAGCTACTTCAGCCGCTCGCTCAATGGCCGGCTCCAGCTGATGGTCAGCCAGGTCGCCGACATCGAGGTGACGGTGACCCGCACCGAGGGCGAGGCCCTGCTGCTGGAAAGCAATCTGATCAAGTCCCTGCACCCGCGCTTCAACGTGGTGCTGCGGGACGACAAGAGCTATCCCTACATCTACCTGTCGACCCAGGATCCCTTCCCGCGCCTCGCCTTCTATCGGGGCTCGCGCAAGGGTCCGGGGCGCTACTTCGGACCCTATCCGAGCGCCTGGGCGGTGCGCGAGACCCTGCAGCTGCTGCAGAAGGTCTTTCCGGTGCGTCAGTGCGAGGACAGCTTTTACCGCAGCCGCTCGCGTCCGTGCCTGCAGTATCAGATCAAGCGCTGCGGCGGACCCTGCGTGGGCCTCGTCGGCGAGCCGGCCTACGCCGAAGAGGTCCAGCACACCATCAAGTTCCTCGAGGGACGCACCGACGAGGTCATCGACGAGCTGGCGGCGGCGATGGAGCGGGCGGCCGCGGACCTGGAGTTCGAGCGCGCGGCCGCCCTGCGCGACCAGATCGCGACCCTGCGCCGGATACGTGAACGTCAGTACGTGAGCGGGGAGGGCGGCGATCTCGACATCGTCGCCTGCGCCCAGGAAGGGGGCGTCTGCTGCGCGCAGGTATTCTTCATCCGGGCCGGGCGGAACCTGGGGAACAAGACCTTCTTCCCGAAGGCCCCGGCAGACACCGAGGAGCCGGCGCTGCTCGCCGGGTTCCTCGCCCAGTTCTACGTCGATAAGTCGATCCCGCCGGAGGTGATCGTCAGCGCGGAGCCGGAGGATCGCGCGTTGCTGGAGCGCGCCCTCGGAGAGCGGGCGCAGCGGCGGGTCCGCATCAAGTCCAGCGTGCGCGCCGAGCGTGCCCGCTGGCTCGAGGCGGCACGAGGAAACGCGCGCGTGGCACTGAGCTCGCGTCTGGGGAGCAAGGCCGGGTACGCGCGCCGGCTCGAGGCCCTGCGGACCGCACTCGATCTCGGTGAGCTACCGGGCCGGATGGAATGCTTCGACATCAGTCATACCGGCGGCGAGCGCACCGTTGCCTCCTGCGTGGTCTTCGACGGCGACGGCCCGCGCAAGTCCGACTACCGCCGATTCAACATCGAAGGTATCACTCCGGGCGACGACTACGCGGCGATGCGCCAGGTTCTAGCCCGGCGTTACAAGCGGGTGAAGCAGGGCGAGTATCCGACCCCAGATATCCTGTTCATCGACGGCGGACGCGGTCAGCTCGCGGCGGCGGACGAGGCGCTCCAGGAGCTTGGGATCGGGGGCATGACGCTGGTGGGCGTTGCCAAGGGTCCCGACCGCCGCCCCGGAACCGAGCAGCTCTGGTTGTTGAGCCATCAGGCCCCCGTTACACTGAGCGGCCATTCTCCCGCCATGCATCTGATCGAGCAGATCCGCGACGAGGCCCACCGATTCGCGATAACCGGCCATCGTCAACGGCGGGCGAAGGCCCGTACCGCGTCCGCCCTGCAGGAAATCAGTGGGGTCGGCCCCAAACGGCGCCAGCAACTACTGACGAAGTTCGGCGGGCTGCGTGGGCTGGAAAGGGCGGGCATCGAAGACATCGCCCTCGTAGACGGTATCAGCCGCGAGCTGGCGCGGCAGATATACGAGGCCCTTCATCGGGATTCGGCAGGAAACTGAGCGCATGTGGAATACCCCGAACCTGCTGACGCTATTGCGGATCTTCCTGATCCCGGTATTCGTCGCGGTGTTCTATGTCGAGGCCCGCTGGGCCCCCTACGCGGCCGCGGTGGTGTTCACCGTGGCCGCCATCACCGATTGGCTGGACGGCTACCTGGCGCGACGCTGGGGTCAGACCTCGCCACTCGGGGCGTTTCTCGATCCGGTCGCGGACAAGCTGATGGTCGCCGTCGCCCTGGTCCTGCTGGTGCAGGCGGACCCTCGGACGCTGCTGGCGTTGCCCGCCGCCGTCATCATCGGCCGGGAGATCACTGTCTCCGCGTTGCGCGAGTGGATGGCGGAGCTCGGCAGCCGATCGAAGGTCGCCGTGTCCATGACCGGCAAATTCAAGACCACGGCTCAGATGGTGTCCATCGTACTCCTGATTCTTCGGGATACGGTGTTCGGGCCCTGGCTGTACGATCTGGGCTTGGCGCTGCTTTACCTGGCGGCGCTGCTGACCCTGTGGTCCATGATGCTGTATCTGCGGGTCGCCTGGCCAAGCCTCTCGGGCGAACCGGGTGCAACCGACGAGTCCGGCAAGCGGAGCGTAGCCCAAGGGGCCTCGCGCCAGGGTTGACAGTAACGGGCCGGTTCGTACAATGGCGGGTCTGCGCGGGAATAGCTCAGTTGGTAGAGCACAACCTTGCCAAGGTTGGGGTCGCGAGTTCGAGTCTCGTTTCCCGCTCCAAATTATTGGTCTGTCTCCAGTTCTGCGCCGCCACGGCGATCAGTCAAGGTTCTGATCGTTTTGCAGCAGGAGAGAGACCATGCCGACCCTGTCGACCCTCATCGAGGGCTACGTTGCGTCCCGTGAGTGGGACGCGGCGACACTTTCGCGCCTTGCCTTTTGGGCGGACCAGCTCGGGTCCCTCGAGCTGACCGAGATCACCGCCGACGCGGTTGACCAGTCCTTGGTCAACCTGGCCGAGCGGGGGCGCCTCAAGCCCAGTTCCCGCGGCACCGTGCCATCGGGTCAGCCCCTCAAGGGCTCGACCGTCAACCGCTACGTCGCCCAGCTGGGCAGCCTGTACACCTACGCTCGCCGGCTCCGCCTGATCCCCCGGGCGTACATCCCGCCCACCAAGGGCATCGAGCGGGCACCCGAGCATCCCGACCCCGAGCGCTACCTCAAGCCCGATGAGGTCCAGCGACTGATCGCCGTTGCCCGGCTGGTCGACCGCCGATGGGCGAAGCTTCCGGCCCTGATCCAGGTCCTGGCTACCACTGGGTTGCGGATCGGCAATGCCCTCGCCTTGCGCTGGCAGGACGTGGACCTGGACCGACGGGTGATCAGCGTAGCCAGGACCAAGAATGGGTCTCCCATCGTCTGCGCCATGCCTGAGAAGACCGCGGAGGCGCTCCGGGCGCTGCCCGGTAAGTTTCCCCATGCCCTGGTCTTCGGCGGCTCCCAGGGGCGCCCCTACAACCCCAGGAGGCTATGGCGGCGGGCAGTCGAGGAAGCGGGGATGCCCCAGGCGACGCCACATTGGCTATGGCATAGCGCCGGCTACGCCATGGCGCGAGCCGGCGTCACGCAACCGATGATCATGCGCGCCATGGGGCACAAGACCCTCGCGGCGTCCGCCCGCTACGTCCACGCGTCTGCGGATGATCTGCTGGAGATCGCTGACCGGGTCTTCGGGTGACCTAGGCCTATCATCGTGTTTTACGATGAATATGGCGTATCCGAAAGGCTGCGCCTTTTTTTTGCCCGCAAGGTCTTGATGGACAAAGGACTCTGACCCCTCTGTAAACAAATATTGACGGTAAAGCAGAGGCTTACGAGACGCTTTCGTTCGTGATTAACTTCTACAAGTCGCGCCGTGGCGGCGCAGCAACCGGAGACGAGAGATGACCGAGACGACCGAAGTGGTGAGGACCTGGCTACGCCGTGAGGACCGGAGTGTCGCCGTGCTCGTGATACATTTTGGGACGTCCAAGTCGCCAAAATGACTGCGCTCGGCGACAGCCTTTGTGCCCGGATTCGCCCTGCGGGTGCGGCCGTGCCCGACTCCCCGTTGGTCCGCCGGGCACGACAGCGCCATATATGGCTCGACGGCGTATCGGATGCGCTTGCATACGACCTGCGCTGGCTGCGGGTCCTTCGGTCCCTTCGCCACTCCGGCCGCACGCCCGCGCCTACGCCTACCGGGGACTACCCGCCTCGTGCTTCGCACTTCCATGGCGGGCAGCGGGGGATGGCGCACCTCGTTGCGGTCTTGCGCCGGCTGCGGGTCACGCCGTCATAGGCCGCGCGGAGTCGCTCGGCTATGAGGCGAGAGGCATCGGGCGCGTGCCGCGGCAGTCCGGGTAACGTGGGCAACCCCAGAACGGTTGTCCGCTCTTGCCGCCGCGTTTCGCTACGCGCTTGACCATTGTAGCGCCGCACGTAGGGCAGGCAGGCGCAACAACCTCCGCCACGGCTGGCGTGCGCCGGTTTGGCTCGGCCGAAACGTGAGAGGGAGAGGAGGGCGAAAGGCGACGGTCTTGCACCCCGCGAATGACCGCCTTGAGCTTCAGGCCGTCCCAGAGGTCGATGTTGCGGCCGGCGGCGAAGCACTTGGCCTCGTCGCTGAATTCTCCGGATGAGACGACATAGCCGCCCACGGCGCCTCGGGCCGACATGACCCCGTAGAGTTCGCGAACGATCTCGACCCCGACCTTGCGGGCGCGCCAGCGCTTGCACTGCACGAGGTGCAGCTCGCCGTCCTTCCGTAACTCCAGATCGACACCCCCGTCCGGGCCGGCATTGGTCTCGGTGACCGCAAAGCAGCGTTCTCGGAAGGCCTGTCCGACCAAGCGCTCGAAGTTTTGCCAGGAGAGATTCAGAAGGTCGGAATCGTCGGCGGTTCGCTTGGCGTCGGCGAGGAGGCGGCGATTCCGAGCGGTCTTCACCGCGGATACGACGGCGCCAAAGAAGAAGATCATGGGCAGGATGTATTGGCCGGCGGTCGCTAAGCCGCGAAAAAACGATCCGGTCATCAGCCCGGCCATCTCACGAGGGTCGGGCGGCGTCAAAATCGGGGCTTCGGCGATGCGGTGGAGCGCGAGATAGCTTGCCGCCGCGAGGATGATCGCGACCCACCATGGAAGCAGCGCCGCAAGGTCGAGCAGATCCTCAAGTGTGCTTTGTCGACGCCGTGGCATGTGCGGCCCGTTCCTTGTTCAGTATGAGTGCATTGTAGGGTCGCGCCAGGGCCTCGCTGTGTGATCGCGCACGAGTTAGGAACGCAGGGCGTGAACGCTCAGAGAGGGTATCGGATGGGGTCGAGGATTTGGGGCGGGTATCCTAACCCTTTCTTGGGGGCCGCTAGTGCACCGCTGTAGAAATCCTGACACCGTTCGGGTACCTAAGCCGCCAAAGGTTTGCCTTCATAGGTCCAGCGGAAGGGCTTGGCCATAGTCTTGTTGAAGAAATCGATGAAGCGGACGATCTTCGCATTAAGGTCCTGCACGGACGTGAAATTGCCGCGGCTGATGACCTTCCGCGCGAGGATCGAGAACCACATCTCGATCTGATTGAGCCAAGAGGCATGCTTGGGCGTGAAGTGAAAAACGATGCGGTGGCTGGGGTCGCGCAGAAATTTCTCACGCGTCGCCATCGATTGGAGGATGCCGCACTGACCTTTGACGCCGAGGTCGCCGTCGAAGCCGATGGTCTCGGCGATCAAGCGCACGACCGCTTCGGAGCAATGGATATTGAGGTTGTCCATCACGAGATGCCAGTGGGTTTCGGGCGAGCGGGTGGCAAGCAGCGTGGCGAGGTAGTGCGCGAAGTCCGCCTCGGTACGGGTGTGGCCGAGGCGGTAACCGACCGTGCCAGTGGCTACATCGAAATCGGCGATGAGGGTGGTGGTGCCGTGGCGGACGTACTCGAACTCGGTGCGCTCGGGCCGGCCAGGACGCATCGGCTGCGTCGGGGCAGCGCGTTCAAGTGCTTGTACGCCGGTCATTTCATCGATGCTGCGTGTGGCGATTCCGGCGGCTGCACGCTCGGGGGCGAGCTGATAAGTCTGGCAGATATCGCCACACTTGGCGGCGAAGTCGGTGTCGCGCGGTGTGTTGATCCAGCCACGGGTGCGGTGGGGCTTAAGCCTCACCTCACGCAGGAAGCGCCCGACGGAGTGGCCCGAGATGCTCTCAACGATGCCTTCCTCGCTTGCTGCCATGGCCAGCGTGGCATGGGTCCAATGGGTGAAAGGCCGACCGCTCTCGCTCGGCGGCTCGCAGGCCAGGGCGATGATCTGGCAGATTTGCTCCGGCATGAACGTTGGCGGAGTACCCGGGCGCGGCGCATCGCACAAGCGCTTGGCGAACGGCTGTTCCGCGCTGGCGAGCCAGCGTTTGCGCCAACGCTGCACGGTCTTGCGCCCGATACCCAACTCCCGAGCCGTTTCGCGTACGCCGACACCGGCGGCGGCCAGCAGGATGACGCGGGCACGCAACACCAAGCTCTGTGGCGCATGATGTTGCCGCACAATGGCTTCGAGACGGTGACGGTCTTTCGTGGACAGGCTGATGGGGGTGGCAGCACAGCGGGCCATGGCGAACAGGTGCAAGCAGACGAAAATTAACCTGTTCAGCATCATGCAGCATTTACCTCAGAAACGGCATCAGAACTTCCACTCTGGACCACTAGTGGGGCAGCAAGCTATGAAGATCAATTTCACGAAGAAGGAATACCAGGCGCTCGTCGAGATGCTCCTCGTTGCGGATCTGGTGATCCATGGGCACGACGTGGAAGAGCACGAAGAGAAGAAGCCGTACACGGCGTTACGCAAGAAAGTGCTGTCCCACCATGAGGAGATGGGAATGGATGAGGAGTTCGAGTATTCGCCGCAGGACGACGAGTACTTCGAGACCGCGGCGTATGAGGAGGACGCCCCTCACACGCGATTCATCAACGAGTACGACGAGCAGATGTTCTGGTCGGAGCTTGCAAGCAGGCTCGCCCGTAGGGATCTCGCCGCGGAGGGAATGCTCAGTGCGGAGGGGTCGCTCAGTGAGGAGGAGTGGGCGACGAAGCTCTTTGAGATCACCGCGCACTACGAGGATGAGCTTGCCGAGAACGGGCTTAATAACGTGCGGGTCGCCCTCGAAACGCCACGGATGCACTGAGCCGGGGGCATGGCGAGGATCGGCGACTGGTTCGACGTTGGGATGGATGCCTACCGAGACGACGAGCACCGCCAGGAGCTGCTGCCGCCCCGGAGTGACATGGAAGCGCAGCGCGCGTGGCTCGCCGGCTTCGGTGCGGCGTGGGCATCCGGTACAGAGGATCTCGAGTCGGTCGACGGGGCCCTCGTGCGGGTGTGTGAGGGTAGGGCGGAACTCTTGTGGCAGTTAAGGAGCCACCGGCTCGGCTGGGGGAGTCGGAGGGTGCAGTAGGGGCGAATATGGCACGCAAGAAAATCGAGCAGGGATCGGAGGTTTCGGTACTCCTCACGACACGGGAACGGGATCTTGTTCTGGAGCACACATTCGCCGGGCCAAACCTCACCGAACGGTTGCGGCTGGCACCGGTCTCAGGCGCGCACCTCGTCGTCAAGTACACGATGGACGATCTCGACGAGTTGCTTGGCTACATCGCGGCCGAAGCGAATCATTCGGAGGACAAGGCACTCGAGGACGAACTCGACGCGCTTTACGAGCGCCTTGAGGACGAGATGGATTCGTACGACGATGGAGGGTGGCAGGAGAGCTTCTGAGGGGTCAGGGCGGGGGAGGCGAGGCGGTGTAGTGGAAGCCGCCGGCGCCGGTGTAGACGATGCGGAGTGAGGTCTCGCGAGAGCCGCAACGTGAACAGCGGAGCATTGTGTGCGGATTCCGCTGAAATCTGCCACCGATTCCGGTGTGAAAGCTGCCACCTAATCCACGCGAAGCCTGCCACCCATTCCGGGGGAAAGCTGCCGCCTGTCGGAGCGAAGCGACGCGGGAATTTGCATTGTTACGCCGAAGGGGCTTTGGGCGTCAATTTCGCGTGACGTTTTCGCATGGACTCTCCTTTCAAGTTGATCCGATAAGCGCTGTGTACGAGGCGGTCGAGGATGGCATCGGCCAGGGTGTGGTCGCCGATGACCTCATGCCAGTGATCGACGGGTACCTGCGAGGTCACGACCGTGGATCGGCTCCCATGTCGGTCATCGAGCAGCTCGAGCATGTCGCGACGCTGCTCGGCGGTGAATTTGGCCAAGCCCCAATCGTCGAGGATGATCAGATCGGTCTTGGCAAAGCCGGCCATGAGCTTGGTGAAGCGCCCGTCACCATGGGCCAGACCCAGGTCCTCGAACAACCGAGGTAGGCGCAGATACAGTGCTGTGTAGCCTTCCCGACAGGCCTTCTGGGCCAGGGCACAGGCAATCCACGTCTTGCCCACGCCGGTGGGGCCGTTGATGATCAGATTGAGCCCATCGTGGACCCAGCGGCAAGTGGCCAGCTGCAGCATCAGGGCCTTGTCGAGCCCACGGGGTGCACGGTAGTCGAGGTCCTCGACGCAGGCATGGTGCTTGAGCCTGGCTTGGCGCAGGCGGGTTTTCAGACGCCGATCCTGACGTTCGGTCATTTCCCGGTCGGCGAGCAGACCGAGACGCTCCTCGAAGCTGAGAGTCTCGCTCTCGGGTATGGTCATCTGCTCGGTCAGGGCCTTGTACATTCCGGCCAGACGCAGGGTCTGCAGTTTCTCCAGGGTGGGGTGGTGCAACATGGGATGTCTCCTGTGGTTGGTGTTCAGTGGTAGTAGTCGGAACCGCGGATGTTCTCGTGGGCGATGCCCAGCTCCAGATCCTGCTGTTCGGGGAAAGCCTTGCGGTCGAGTCCCTGGCGCAGGATGGACTCGATGCTCTTGTAGCTGCAGGCGCCGAGGGTGAGCGCCCGCCGGCAGGCCGCCTCCAGGCGTTGCTCCCCGAAGCTCTTGCCCAGACGCATGATCCCGAGACAGGAGCGGAAGCCCTGCTGGGGATGAGCACGGCGCTCGAGGATGGTTTGCACCATCGAGGCGGTGGCCGGTCCGGTCCTCTCGGCCCAGCGGATGAGCCGTTGCGGGGTCCACTCGGCGTAGCCGCGATGGGAGGTAGGCATGTGCTCGGGCAACGTGGTGTGGCGGCCCTTGAGGTGAGAGCGCGGATGGCTGGCGACCCGTTGTCCTTTGTGGAAGCACTCCACGGTGCGTTCGCTGTAACGGGTCTCCAGGCTCTTCTTGACCCACTGATAGGGCACCGAGTAGTAGTGGCCCTCGACCTCGACGTGGTAGTCGATGTTGACCCGCACCTTTTTCCACTCGGCGAACTCGTAGGGCTGCGCGGGCAAGGGGCGCAGTGCCGGGCGGTCGAGCTGCTCGAACAGCTCCCGACGGCTGCCTGGCAGCTTCTTGAAGGGACGGGTATTGAGCCGCTCAAGAAGGCGGGCGATTTCCCGATTCAACTCCGCGAGCGAGAAGCAGGTGCGGTGGCGCAGCACCGCCAGGATCCAGCGTTCGACCAGCAGCACGCCGGCCTCCGCCTTGGCCTTGTCACGCGGCTTTCGCACCCGCGCCGGCAGGACCGCCACCCCATAGTGGCTGGCCAGATCGGCATAGGTGGGATTGAGGTCCGGCTCGTAGCGGTGGGCCTTGGAGACGCCGCTACGCAGGTTGTCCGGAACCAGCAGCTCGCTGACCCCGCCCAGGAACTCAAAGGCACGCACGTGCGAGCCGATCCAGTCGGGGAGCTGCTGGGTCCAGGTGGCCTCGGCGTAGGTGTAGCTGGAGGCCCCCAGAACGGCGACGAAGATCTGGGCCTGGCGGATCTCCCCGGTGCGCTGATCCACGACCTCGGCAGTCTGTCCGGCATAGTCGACGAACAGCTTCTCGCCGCCGCGGTGCTCCTGGCGCATCACCACGTCGAGCTTGCGCGTCCAGGCACGGTACTGGTCGCAGAACCAGCTGTACTGGAAACCCTCGGGGTGGGCAGCCTTGTACTCGTGCCACAACAGCGTGAGCGTCACGCCCTTGCGGCGCAGTTCGCGATGGACCTGGCTCCAGTCCGGAACCGCTCGCCCCGCGGTCGGCGCCACCGCCACCGGCGCAAAGAGCTTTTGCTCCAACGTGGCATCGTCCAGAGCAGCGGCAGCAGGCCACTGCAGCCCCGCTTCCGCGAACCGCAGCAGGTAGTCCGACACCGTCGGTCTGCTGATCTGACAACTGCGGGCAATGCGGCGGTTCGTCTGACCGCCCTCGAACTTCAACCTCAGGACTTCTTTGACTTTACGCATGGATAACCTCACTGCCGGCATCTGACCCTTCCTCAAGCGGGGAGAAAACGGGCCAGGATACGGTTGAGTTATCCCGCGTCAGAATCGCTCCAGATCCCCTCTGCGAGGGGTGGCAGACTTCACCGGAATCGGTGGCAGCCTTGGCGTGGAATCAGCGGCAGGCTTGCCGTGGAAAGGGTGGCAGCTTTGCTACGGAATCCGTGGCAGACTTCGTCCGGA
>CAVPOY010000046.1:0-17742 GCA_963707135.1 uncultured Gammaproteobacteria bacterium
TCCCCCGGCCGCTCACCCGTGTATCGGTTGGGCGCGCGGGAACGCGCCCCGACCTACGATGCGGGGACAGCCGGGTCGCCCGTCAGACCTCCGGCAGATCGGTGGACCCCGAAAGGTGCAGGTCGACCGCCCGGGCGCACTGCCGCCCCTCGCGAATCGCCCATACCACGAGCGACTGGCCCCGGCGGGCGTCGCCGCACGCGAACACGCCCTCCCGGCTGGTACGCCAGTCGCGCTCGTCGGCGGCGACATTGCCGCGCGCGTCGAGCGCGAGCCCCCGAGCCCGGTCAACAGGTCGTCGTGCACCGGGTGCCGATATCCGGTCGCGAGCAGCGCCAGCTGCGCCGGCAGGCGGCGCACCGGCCCGTCCACCGGCTCTCGCCGCCATCAGCCATCAGCCTTCGGAAACCAACGCAGCCGCTGCATCGCGACGAAGCTGACCCGGCCGGAGCGGCCTTCGAAACCGACCGTATCCCAGCCCCAGATCCGGATGCCACCCTCGGAGTCGTGATCGCTGGTTGAGCGCTCGGGAACCGGCCTCGGCCAATGGTGAAGCACATCGGCGTGCTCGGGCGGCCGGGCGTGATACTGGACCTGCGTGACGCTGCGCGCGCCCTGCCGAATGGCGGTCCCGACGCAGTCGGACCCGGTTTCGCCGCCGCCGATCACTACGACGTCGCGATCCCGCGCCTCGATTCGCGCCGCCGGCTCGATGGACTGGCCCGCGTTGCGACGGTTCTGTTGGGTCAGATACCCGAGCGCGAAGTGGATGCCTCCGAGCTCCCGGCCCGGCACCTGCAAATCGCGGGGCTCGGCAGACCCGCAGGCCAGGACCAGCGCGTGGACCGACCGCCGCAGGCGTTCAACGTCCGGGTCCGTGCCCACGCGCTTGCTCGGCCGAAAACGCACGCCCTCGGTACGCAATTGTTCGAGCCGCCTGTCGAGCGCTCGCTTCTCCAACCGAAAGTCGGGAATCCCGTAACGCAGCAGCCCGCCGATCGCGTCGGAGCTTTCGTACACCGTCACGCGATAGCCTACCCGGACGAGCTGTTGCGCACAGGCGAGACCAGACGGCCCCGAGCCGACGACCGCCACGCGCTCGAAGCGCCGAGCCCGAGGAGGCTGGGGCTGCACCCAGCCGTGCGCCCACACGCACTCGGCGATGGCCAGCTCGATGGCCCGGGTGTTTACCGGCGTACCCGACAGACGCAGAGTGCAGGCATGCTCGCACGGGGCCGGTCAGAGGCGACCGGTGAATTCGGGGAAGTTGTTGGTGGACTCGAGCCCTTCCCAGGCGGCCCGCCAGCGGTCCTCGCCCACGAGCTCGTTGAAATCCGGGATCAGGTTGTGCACCGGGCAGTAGCCGTGGCACCAGGGCGTGCCGCAATCCATGCAGCGTGCCGACTGCCGGCCGGCCTGGCCCGGCGGCATGACCTGCTCGTACTCGTGCCAGTGTCGTGTCTGCCGTCGCGCGCGCTCCTTGCCGGGCTCGACGCGCGGGTAGCGCAGGAATCCGCTCGGATCGTTCATCGGCAACCCTCTGCCGCGGAGGCGCTGGCCCTAACCTGATGACAGGGCGACCCTCGGGAGGGTTCCTCACCTGATTCGATGAGGTGAACAGCGGACAGGCGCCCCCGCATCCCGGGTGACGCCGCGCGGTCGGTCTCTGCACCGCTTACGAGCTAGAATGTCAGTTTTGCGCGCGATGCGCGCCAAACCTGAGATTTCTGGGAGAACCTCGTGGAAGTACGCAACGTCGACGTCGCAATCATCGGCTCCGGCACCGCCGGACTCAACGCCATGGGCCAGGTGCGCCGCGCCGGCAAGAGCTTCGTGCTGGTCAATGGCGGCGAGCCCGGGACGACCTGCGCGCGGGTCGGCTGCATGCCCTCGAAGGCCATGATCCAGGTGGCCGAGGACTACCATCGCCGCACTCATCTTGGAAAATACGGGGTCGACGGTCACGAGGCGATGACGCTGGACGTCCCGGAGGCCCTGGGACACGTCCAGGACCTGCGCGATACCTTCGTCGACCGCGTGCTCGGCAACAGCACCGACGACATGCCCCCGGACCTGTTCATCCAGGACTACGCCCGTTTCCTCGAGCCGACGCTGATCGAGGTGGCCGGCCAGCGCATCCGCGCCGGCGCCGTCGTCATCGCCACCGGCTCCCGGCCGGTCATTCCATCGCCCTGGAGGCAGTTCGGCGATCGTGTCCTGACCACCGACGACATCTTCGAGCTCGAGGACCTCCCGGGCTCGATGGCCGTCATCGGTTTGGGGACCATCGGCCTGGAGCTGGGGCAGAGCCTGGCCCGCCTGGGCGTCGAGGTCACCGGATTCGATCAGATAACGGCCGTCGCCGGCGCTCAGGACCCGGAGGTCGCCAAGTGCGCCGTGGAGATCATCGGGCGGGAGCTGCCAATGTTTCTCGGCCAAGCCGCCGAGATCGGCGAGGATGGCGGGCGTCTGCGGGTCACGGCCGGCGAGAACAGCGTCGTCGTCGACAAGGTGCTCTGCAGCATCGGGCGCGTGCCCAATGTCGACGGGCTCGGCCTCGAGAACCTGGGTGTCCCGCTCGATTCCCGCGGCCTGCCGTCGTTCAACCCGAACAGCATGCAGGTCGCCGACCTGCCCGTCTACATCGCGGGCGACGTGACCGGCGATCGTCCGATCCTGCACGAGGCCGGCGACGAGGGAAAGATCGCCGGTTACAACGCCGCCCACGGGGAGGCGGTGGCCTTCCGGCGCAAGACGCCCCTGTTTATCAATTTCTGCGACCCGAACATCTGCGCGGTGGGCGCACGCTGGTCCGAGCTCGACCAGGGCACCACGGCGGTCGGCGAGATCCGCTTCGCGCCGGTCGGCCGCGCCCTGATCATGGGCAAGAACAAGGGGGTGCTCAGGGTCTACGGCGATCGGGTCACGGGCCGCATACTCGGCAGCGAGATGATCGGGCCGAAGGGCGAGAACCTCGCGCACCTGATCTGCTGGTGCATCGAGCAGGGACTCACGGTCGGCGACCTGTTGCGGATGCCCTTCTATCACCCGGTGATCGAGGAGGCCCTGCAGGCCGCCCTGTACGATCTCTACGGCAAGGTCGAGGCCAAGAACAGCGGCGGCCTCACCGAGCTGGCGCGGCTCTCGGCATGAGCGCGGGTGCGGGCCTGCCGCCCATGGCGATTACCGAGAAACAGAAGCGCTGGCTCAAGGCGCGCGCCCACCACCTGAAACCGGTGGTTACCGTCGGCCAGCAGGGACTCACCGAGCCCGTGCTCGCCGAGATCGACGCGGCCCTGGCGCACCACGAGCTGCTGAAGGTCAAGATCGCCAGCGGTGACCGAGCGATCCGGGATCAGATCGTCGAGTCGATCGTCGACCGCAGCGGTGCGTCTCTGGTCACCCGGATCGGAAACGTCGCGGCACTCTACCGGGCCAACCCGCACAAGCGCTCGCCGCTCGCGCTGCCCGCCATCTGACCGCCATTCCAGAATCGGCGCCCGCGGCACCGAAGAAACGCGTCCGGCCCGCCCGCGAGGGCCGGCGCTCCAGCCTGGGGGCCGGCTCCGCGACAGAGGACCAATGCAGATCCGCCCGCCCCTGTTGATCGCCCTCGGACTGCTCTCCGGGCTGACGCCGTTCGCGATCGACATGTATCTGCCCGGCATACCGGCCATCGCCCGTGACCTGGGCTCGTCGATCGAGGTCGCCCAGCTCAGCGTAACCGTCTACCTCGGGGTGTTCGCCCTCGCCCAGCTCCTGCTCGGGCCCCTTTCGGACGTGCTCGGGCGACGCGCCACCATCGGCGGCGGGTTGGCCGTGTTCCTGCTCGCGAATCTGGCCTGCGTCCTGGCTCCGGGCATGGGCGCCCTGCTCGCCGCCCGCGCCTTTCAGGCCCTGGGTGGGGCCGCCGTCGCCGTCTCCATCCCCGCTCTGGTCAGAGATCTCTACGAGAAAGACGACTACGCCCGGGTCATGGGCCTGGTGATGCTGGTCATGGCCCTCGCCCCGCTTCTGGCCCCGACGGCCGGCGGACTGATCGTCGGCCACGGCAGCTGGCGATGGGTATTTCTCGCCCTGTTCCTGATCGCGCTCGCGGCCACGGCCCTGTTTTTCGCGCTGATCCCGGAAACTCTAACGATCGAACGGCGCCACACCTTCGAGATCGGCCGGATACTGAGGAACTATCTGCTGCTGACGCGCCATCGCGCGGGCCTCGGCTATCTGCTGACCGGCGCCATCAGCTTCAGCGGAATGCTGCTGTTCATCGTGACGTCACCGTACGTCTACATCGAGCTGCACGGCATCTCCGCGCCCTGGTTCGGCGTCCTGTTCGGCGCCAACGTGGCGCTGGCGATGCTGTTCTCGCTGATCAATGCCCGCTACGCGCGGCGCGTGGGAGCCGAGCGGCTGCTGCGAATCGGGCTCGGGGTCCAGTTTTTCGCCGCCTGGCTGCTGCTCGGTCTGCTGCTCGTCCTCGACCCGCCGCTGTGGGCGATCGCGACCGGGGCCGCGCTCTACATCGGCATGGCCGGGCTGGTGCTCGGCAATGCGATGGCCGGGTTCATGGCCTTCTTTCCGCGCATGGCGGGCACCGCGTCCGCCTTCTCCGGAGCGGCCCGTTTCGGCCTCGCGGCCATCATCGGCTCGCTGGCGAGCCTGGCCCACGACGGCACCGCGCGCCCGCTGCTGCTCGGCATGGGCCTGTGTGGGCTCGGCGCGGTAGCCAGTTACCGGCTGATGTGTTGCCCAGCGGGGCAGGCGTCCGCGGCCGAATGAGCGGCGATCGGGACCCCATCGGGCCCGCCGCCGAAATGGCGGATCCGCCGGCGGGGCGCCGCGACGAACGCTGGCTGACCCTGCTGGCGGGGGCCTATTTCTTTCTGCTGCTCGCGAGCTATTACCTGCTGCGACCCGTCCGCGACGAGATGGCCGTGCGATTCGGGGTCGACCAGCTCCACTGGCTGTTCACGGCCACCTTCCTGGTGATGCTCGCCGCGGTCCCACTGTTTGGGACTGCCAGCGCACGGCTCCGGCGCGGCCGCCTGATTCCGGGCGTCTATCTGGTGTTCGCGCTCTGCCTGCTGCTGTTCCACGCGCTGCTCACCGGCGAGGCCGCCGCGCTCGCCGGCCCGGTGTTCTATGTCTTCGTCAGCGTCTACAACCTGTTCGTGGTCTCTGTGTTCTGGAGCTTCATGGCGGACATCTTCGACCGCGAGCAGGGCAAACGGCTGTTTGGGCGGATTGCCGCCGGCGGCAGCCTCGGCGCCATCGCCGGACCCGCCCTGGCCGCCGCCCTCGCTCAACGGCTAGGGCCCGAGCCGCTGCTGCCGGTGGCCGCCGCGCTCTTGACCGGTGCGACGGTGCTCTCGGTCCTGCTGGCGCGAAGCGCCGGCCAGCACGGCGGCTCCGGGGCGCCGCTCGGGGGCGGCCGTTGGGACGGGCTGCTGGACACGTTGCGGGACCCGTTCCTGCGCCAGGTCGGCGTCTTCGTCTGGTTGTTCGCGACCATCGCGACCTTCCTCTACTTCCAGCAGGCGCAGATCGTCTCCGAGAACATCCCCTCCTCCGCGGAGCGGACCGCGCTGTTCGCCGGAATCGACCTCGCGGTGAACCTGGTCACGGTCTTCGTCCAGCTGTTCGTCGCCGGCGCCTTGATGCGACGCATCGGGCTCGGCCGTACCCTGGCGGCGGTCCCGGCGCTGCTGGTGATCGGTCTGCTGCTGCTCGCCGCCCTGCCCCAGCTCGCGGTGCTGATCGCGGTCCAGATCGTTCACCGGGCCGGCACCTACGCCGTCACCCGGCCGGCGCGCGAGGTGCTGTTCACCACCGTGGAGCGCGGCGCCCGCTATAAGGCGAAAAATTTCATCGATACCCTGGTGTTTCGGGCCGGCGACGCCATGGCTAGCTGGGTCTACGCCGGCCTCAAAGGGCTCGGGCTGGGACTTCCGGCCATCGCCGCGATCGCCGTCCCGCTCGCCGCCGTGTGGGCCCTGCTCGGACTGCGGCTGGGACGCGTTGCCGAGCACCGGGGGGAAGCGACGACCCATTCGACAACCAAGCGCGATCAGCCGACCGCGCCCGGAGACCCGCCATGAACCGAACCGAACCCGAACGTCCGGCCCCGCTCGCCAACCCGGCCCGGCGCCGACTGCTCGCCGGCAGCGCGGCATTGGCGGCCGTTCACGCCGCAGCCGCCCTCGGGCTCGACACCCCCGAGCGCCCGGCTCCCGAACGCCGGGCGATTCCGTCGACCGGCGAGCCGATCCCGGTGATCGGGCTGGGCACCTCCCGGGTCTTCGACGTCGGCGACTCGCCGGCCGATCGCGCGGGACCGCGAGGCGTGCTCGCCCTGCTCGCCGAGGTCGGCAACGCCATGGTCGACACCTCGCCGATGTATGGCCGCGCGGAGTCCGTCGTCGGGGATCTCGCCGCGGGGCTCGGCGTGCGCGAGCGTCTGTTTCTCGCCACCAAGGTCTGGACCCGTGGCCGCGACGAGGGAATCCAGCAGATGGACCAATCCTTCACGCGGCTGCGCGCCGAGCGCATGGACCTGATGCAGGTCCACAACCTCGTCGATTGGCGGACCCAGCTGGATACGCTGCGCACCTGGAAGGCGCAAGGACGCATCCGCTATATCGGTATCACCCACTACGACGAGGGCGCGCACGCCGACGTGGCGGCCGTGCTCGACCGCGAGCCGCTGGATTTCCTGCAGATCAATTACTCGCTCGGCGAGCCGGAGGCCGCCGAGCGCCTGCTCCCGCTGGCCGCTGACAAGGGCGTCGCCGTGATCATCAACCGCCCTTTCGGCGGCGGCAGCCTGTTTCGACAGGTCCGTAACCAGCCGTTGCCAGGCTGGGCCTCCGAGATCGACTGCACCAGCTGGGCCCAGGTCTTGCTCAAGTACGTCCTCTCGCATCCCGCGGTCACCTGCGCGATACCGGGTACCGGAAAACCGGAGCACATGCGCGACAATCTCGGCGCGGGGCAAGGGCGAATGCCGGACAAGGACCTGCGAGAGCGGATGCTTACCCTGGTCCGGGGCCTGTGAAGCGACGCACCGCGACGCGGATCCTCTGCCGCGGGACATGATGGCATGGACCGGGACGATCGGCCGGGCCGGGCCGTCAGAGGCTCACCCTGACCCCGATCCAGCCCCCCAGGGGTGCTCCGGGGCCCTCGAATCGGGGGTCGTCGTAGTCCTCGCCCAGGACCTCGGTGGCATCGCCCACCAGTCCGAAGGTCGAGTACTCCTGGTCGAACAGGTTGTTGACCCGGGCGACGATGGCTACCTGATCGTTCCAGCGGTACTCGCCGCGCAGGTTGACGATCCCGTAGCCGGGGAGCTCACCCAGCTGGTTTGACTCGTCGCCCCGATAGAACTGGCCGGAGGCATAGATGAGGCTGAACCCGGCGCTGAGACTGGGCGTGATCGCAACGTCCAGGCCGGCCTTCAGGTTGTTGAGCGGGATGCCCGGGATCCGGTCCCCCGGGCTGACCAGGATGTTGCCGTCCTCGTTGGCGTCCGGGTGGTTCGGGCTGTTGGAGTAGAAGCCGTTGCGGAAGGTGGCGTCGAGGTAGGTGTAGTTCAGGAACCAGCTCACCCGCTCCAGCTCGCCGTCCAGCCCCAGCTCGACGCCGCGCCGTCGCGTGTCGCCGATGTTGTCGAAGAACCCCCGGTTGCCGGTGGCGCCGCCGGCCTGGAAGATGATGTCGTCCTGGTTGACGGTGTTGAACAGCCCCAGGTGATAGCTCGCGCTACCGAACAGGGTCACGCGGCCGCGAACACCAAGCTCGAAGGTCTTGGCGACGACCTGCTCCAGGGGCGGGTCGGCCAGGAAGGCGTTCGGCAGGCGGCACTCGTTCTCGGGGTCCGAACAGGCCAGCTCGACCGGCGTGGGCGCGCGCGAGGACTCGCTGTAGCTGGTATAGAAGTTCGCGCGCTCCCCGTACCGGTAGGTGAGGCCGATCGCCGGGTTGAAGCGGGCGTAGCCATGGCTACCGTTGAGCTGCGGCTGGGCACCCGTCTGATCGCTGTTCGTCACGTCGGTGTCGTTGTAACGGCCCGAGAGGGTGAGATCCAGGTCTTCCGCGATCGCCAAGGTATTGAGAAAAAAGAACGAATAGCTGCGGGTGCTGGCCTTCAACCGGGTCAGGCCATCCGCCGCGAAGATCCCGGAGCCGAGGGTCCCTCGGTTCGACAGCAGCCGGGCAATCTCCAGATTGGCGTCGAAATCGACGTCTCCCCGGAAATAGCTCGCACCGAGGATCAGCTGATTCTCGCGCCCGAGGATGTCCTGCAGGAAGGTCGCCTGCAGGTTGGCGCCATAGGTCTCCTGGTCGCGGCCGGAGAGGTTGTTGATGGCGTCGTACTCATCGCCGTTCGCATCCTCCCCGGGAATCGGGTTGCCGGCCAGATCCAGCAAGGGTTGCTCCCCGTCGCCGCCCTCTTCGCCGCCTCGCCCTTCCTCGCATAGGTACCCCTCGTTCTCCGCTTCCCGGCATTCCTGAAACTCCCCGGCGTCGCCGTTGAAGGAGTCGGTCTGGATGTCCCGGTAGAAGACGTTTCCTGAGACCAGCGTGTCGTCGTTGAGCCAGTGCTCGCCGTTCAGGTTCACGAAGTACTGCTCGTTGTCCGTATTGTCCGGGAAGGTGAAGACGGCATTGCGATCCTCGTCCAGGAGCTGGCGGGGTACCGGGCCGTTCCCCGTCAGGTCCGTGCTCCCGTACGCCAGATCCAGATCCAGGGACGCGTTGTCGCCGCGCCAGCCGAACGAGCTGAACAGGTTGGTCGCCGTCGAAGGCGAGTGGTCACGCCAGCCGTCCTCGTCGAAATAGTCCAGGTTGAGGTACGCGCCGAAGGTGCCGTTGTTCCAACCCGCCTCGCCGAACGCCTGCAAGCGGCCAAAGGAGCCCCCGAGAACCTGGGCCGAAGTAGCCGGGGTTCGTAAAACCGTTTTTCATCTGCAGCGATAGGGCGCCGCCGAGGGTGTTGAGGCCGAAGATCGGGTTTGACCCGCCCATCAGATTCAGGTTTTGGATCGCGGATTGGGAAACCAGGTCCCAGTTGACCGCATCCCCGAAGGCGTCGTTCATCCGCGCCCCGTTCTGGTAGACCGACAGGCCCTGGGGCAGACCCAGCAGCGGCGAGGCCGTGAAGCCCCGGTACTGAAGGTCCGGCTGGAGCGGGTTGTTCTGGGCGTCATTGATGGAGACGCTGCCCAGATCGCTCGTTCATGAACTGGGGCAGGTCCGCGCTGATGGAATCGGCGATCTCGGACGCGGTGGCACCCTGGACCGGGTACGGAATCTTGTCCTTCGGAAGACCCACGCCGTGAACCGGCGTGGGGGCGACCACATCGATGGTATCCAGACTGTCCGATTCCTCCGCGGGGACCGTAACCGGCACGCCCAGCCACAGGACTGGCACGCAGGCCACACCGAGACGCCGGGGCCAACGATCTATGCCGCGAATTGGCATCGCCTTTCCTCCTCCTCATTCTTTCGTTATCGGCAGGCAGTTGCGACCGGGTGCTCGTCGCCCACGGCCCCGTCTATCGCCTCGGTCGCCCGAACGGACAAGCTCATTCCAGCGAGAACTGGATCGGTACCCTCAAGGCCCAGCGGCCCCGTCCGATCCCCTCCGGAAACGGCTTGAATTTTCCCAGCCTTTGCACCGACTCGACGGCCGCCTTATCCAGCGCGCTCGACCCCGAGCCCTTGTCCACGCGCGCCCCACCGATTCTGCCATTGCGCTCGATGACAAAATAGACCACCGCGGTGCCCGTCTCGCCACGGCGTCTGGCCCGCTCCGGATACCGTCGATTCCGGGCGATAGCGCTCCTCAGCTCGCTCAGATAACGCGCCTCCAGGGCCTTCGAGCCGGCAACGGGCTTCGCTGCCTTGGCCGACGACGATGCCCCCGGACTCCCCGAGCGAGCCGCGGGCGCGTCGCCTGCGGGCTTTGGCTTCGCGACCGATTTGAGGGCCGGGGCCTGGGTTGGCTTCTTCTTTGGCTCGGGTCTCGGGCTTTGTTCGGACTTGGGTTTTGGTTCGGGTTTGGGTTCGGGTTTCGCCTTGGGCCTGGGTTCGGGCTCCGGCTTGGCGTCGGGTTGGGATTGAAGTTGGGGTTGGTTTCGGGGTTCAGGATCTGGCTCGGGTTCCCGCACGGGTTCGGGTTCGGGCGCGGGCTCCTTAATGGGCTCCGGTTCGCGCGCCGGTTCCGGCTCGGCTGTCGGTTCCGACGCCGGCTCGATCACCGGCTCCGGCGGCTGACCGATCTCTCCGGTGAGCTCGAACATGGTGAGAGTCACCGCCACGAGGTGCTCCTCGCCACCGTCCTCCGCCGCCCTATGGTCCAAAAACCACAGTAAACCGGCCCCGGTTCCGGCATGGATCAGGGCGGAGAGACAGAAACCCAGTAGCCTGCTCCGCCGGCCGGTCGACCTCATGAGCCACGCCGCCCGTTCGGCGTCGTCGGCCTGCCCGTCGCCCGTGACCTCGGCAGCTCCAACGTCGGCACCCGCATGAGCCGGCCAACGGGTAGGACACATCAACACGATCGCTGCCGTGCCTCACAGTTAGCACCTACGCGACGCATGAGCACGTTCCGCGCCACTGTCCAGGACTCATTGACGAACCCCGATCGGCCCGCTCCGGTGTCGGCTCGCTGTGTCGCCGGCGTTACACCGACGGACAGTCTTTGTGCGTCGCGCCACATCGGTCTGCCGCCTGAGCGGCGCCGTGAAGTATCCGACCGCTGGGAAGACGGGGACGAACGCCCACTTGGCATTTGATCAGCACGCGGCGCGAAAGTGCGAAAAATCGGTGTCTTGCGCTAGGACGCGGCCCGTTTGATCGCCCAGGCGACATCGGCCGCCTGTCGGTTCTCCGCAACGTCGTGCACCCGGAAGACCGATACGCCCGCCTCGACTCCGAGCGCGGTACAGGCGCAGGTCGCCGGCATCAGCTCCACGGGGTCGGCCACCTCGCAGATCGACCCCATGAAGCGCTTGCGGCTGACCCCGAGCAGGACGGGATAACCCAGCGCGCAGAGGTGCGGAAGCGCCCTGAGCAGAAGCAGATTGTGCGCCCTCGTCTTTCCAAACCCGATCCCGGGGTCGAGAACAAGCTTGTCCGTCGGCACACCAGCCGCCCTGGCCACCGCCGCCCGCTCGACCAGAAACGCCTCGACCTCGCCGACCACATCGCGGTAGCGCGGATCCTGCTGCATGGTCTCGGGAGTGCCCTGCCTATGCATCAGCACGAGACCGACCCCCGAATCCGCGGCGAGCGGCAGGATATCCGGATCGTCGCGACCGGCCGAAACGTCGTTGATCAGCGTCGCCCCGACCGCTATCGCCGCCGCCGCCACCTCGCTTGAGGTCGTGTCGACGCTTATCACCACGCCGGGGGGCACTCGCCGGCAGAGCTCACCGATGACCCCCAGGACCCGCTCCTTCTGAATCGCGGCGCTGACGCGCCGGGCACCGGGGCGCGTGGATTCGCCTCCCACGTCAAGGAGGTCGGCCCCCTGGCGAACCATTTCGAGCCCGCGCTCGAGGGCAATCGCCGGCTCGTCGTAACGGCCGCCGTCGGAGAAACTGTCCGGCGTCAGGTTGAGTATGCCCATGATCAAAGGGCCGGAACCCGCTGGCACGATGGTGGATCCGAACAACGCAAAATTCCCAGCCGCACGCTCTGAAGAATTGAAGTATGCTCAAAGGGCTTGCGGGGCATCCACTCGTTTTGTACCCGCGAGCATCTATTAAGACGAACTCTCCCGGCCCCATGTAGTCACGGGAGAAACAAGGCCCCGATCGAGGGCCCGGCCGCTGAAGGAGGAGAAACCTGTGCCCAACGCCCTGATGGGTCGCGGCGTCGAGAACCACGAGGAATTCGTCCGCGCGGTGCTCGGCGGCAACCCGGTCGCCCGCGCCAAGGTGGACGACCTGACGTTCACGTCCTGGCGACGCTGCCGGGACCAGTACGGCCTCGACCCGGCGCACGCGCCCGACCCCCTGATCATCCCGAGATCCGACCTCCGCGATCGCCAGGAGGGCGTCGGTCACCTGCTGGAAATCGCCCGGCCGGAGATGACGAACCTCTACCAGCAACTGGCCGGCTCGGGCCACGCCATCATACTGACGGACCGCGAGGGGGTCCTGATGAACTATATCGGCGATCCCGGCTTCACCCACACGGCGGCCGATGTGGGTATCCGAACCGGCGCCGTCTGGAGCGAGGCGGTCCAGGGGACCAACGGCATGGGTACCTGCGTCATCGAGCGGAAGCCGCTGGTCATCCACAAGAGCGCCCATTACTTCACCAGCAACTCCAGCCTGACCTGCGCCGCGGCCCCGATCTTCGATCCCCACGGCGACGTGCTGGCGATTCTCGACGCATCGAGCGAGGCCCAGTTGGCCCAGCAGCACACCATGGTGCTGCTGAACATGTCGGCCCAGGTTATCGAGAACCGGGTCTTCTTCTGCGCCATGAAAGAGGCCTACGTATTCCGGTTCCACAGCCGCGCCGAGTTCATCAGCACGCTGGGCGAAGGCCTGATCGCCTTCACGCCGGACGGGCGCATTCTGGCCGCGAACCGCAGCGCCATCTTCCAGATCGGGCTGGACTCGTCGCGGCAGTTCGTCGGCAGCCTGATCCACGAGCTGTTCACCATCTCCCTGCCAATGCTCGTCAAGCGGGCACACGCCCAGAGCTACAACGCCTTTCCGATCCGCGAGACGAGCTCGGAGCGGCGTTTCTACGCCACGGTGCAGCCCCCCGAGAACACCGAGTGTCCCAGCCCGGCGCCGGTGCTCAAGAATGCCACCCCGCTGTATCCGGCAGACAGCGTCCGCGGGGTGCCGCGGGACGCCCTGGAGGCGATTCATTTCGGCGACCCGCGGATGAAGCGGAACGTGGAGACCATCCGCAAAGTGATCGAGCGCGACCTGCCGCTGATGCTGTTCGGTGAAACCGGTGCCGGCAAGGAGGTGGTCGCCAAGGCGATGCACCAGGCGAGCTCGAGGCGGGACAAGCCGTTCGTGGCGGTCAACTGCGCATCCCTGCCCGAAACACTGATCGAGAGCGAGCTGTTCGGCTACAAGCCCGGGGCATTCACCGGCGCCAGCCGGGACGGAAATCGCGGCAAGGTCGTCCAGGCCGACGGCGGGACGCTGTTTCTGGACGAGATCGGCGATATGCCACTGCACCTCCAGGCCCGCCTGCTGCGCGTGCTGGAAGAGCGAACCGTGGTCCCGCTCGGCGGCGAGAAGCCCATCCCGGTTTCCATTCGGCTGGTCAGCGCCACCCACCGCGACATTCGGGCCCTGATCGCCGAGGGCCGGTTCCGCGAGGACCTGTTCTACCGAATCCATGGCATCTCGTTGGTGATCCCGCCGCTGCGGGAGCGCGCCGACCGGCGAGAGTTGGTGCTGAAGGTGGCCCAAGAAGAGGCGGGAGCGGCCGAGATCGGCTGGGACCCGGACGCCCTGGCCCGGGTCGTCGAATACTCGTGGCCCGGCAATCTGCGGCAGCTGCGCAATGTGCTCAGGGCCGCTACCGCGCTTTGCGAAGGCAACCGGATCCGGCTCCAGGACTTGCCGCTTGAGCTCAAGAGTACCGCCGGCGAGACCGAGTCCGCGACCGCCAGCGAGGCGGAATTCAACGCGCTCGACTTTGCCGAGCGCGACGCGCTGCTGCGCGTGCTCGAGGAGATGCATTGGAACGTGAGCCGGGTCGCGAAGAGTCTGGGGCTCAGCCGCAACACCCTCTATAGGCGCATGAAGCGCTACGGCATCAACCCCTCTCGTTAGACGGCGCTGACCGATCGCCATCCTGGCATTCGGTCGGCGCGCGATTCGAAAATGCGCTTTCCGAACCGCTCCATTTTCATTCGCTCGCGTGACCGAAGATGGCGGGGCACCCATACCCCGCGCGGCAAGAGCGAGATTTCCGCTGCCCTGACGCCCGCGGCGAACGGGCACGACGACGCGTGAGAGACCCCGGTAGCCCGAGGTTGGCCTGGGCACTGACCGGTTCCGGGCACTATCTTCGCGAATGCCTGGACCTGATCGGGCAGCGGCCGGACGTGGACCTCTTCCTGAGCCGGGCCGCCTCCGAGGTGCTGGCCATGTACGGCCACGACCCGCGCCGCCTGCGGGAACGCATCGTCTGCTACCGCGACACGACCGCCAGCGCACCGCCGGTGGGGCTTTTCTACCGCGGACGGTACCGGCGTCTGATCGTCGCGCCCGCCACCTCGAACACCGTCGCCAAGATGGTCTGGGGGATCTCGGACACCCTGGTCACCAACATCTACGCCCAGGCCGGCAAGTGCCGGGTCCCGAGCATCGTCTTCGCCTGCGACACCGAGCCGGCGATGGAGACCGAAGCGCCGGGCGGGCGGGTCATGGTCTACCCGAGACGCATCGACCTGGAGAACGTGGACCGACTCGGCAGCTTCGAGCACACCACGGTGGTCAAGCGCTTCGACGAGCTGCTGGCCGCGCTCGAGCAGGCCGGCGAGTGAGCGAGCACATCCTGTTCCTGACCGGTCAGCTTGCAGAGCGCGCGCTGACGCGGGTGCTGGAGGCGATGGCGCCGGCGGAGTTCACCTGGCAGGTGCATCAGCTCGGAGTCAAGGTCGCGGCCCTGATGACCGCCGACATGATCCGACGGCGGTTGACCGATACGGCGGGGGCGGACCGCATCCTGGTACCGGGGCGCGCCCGCGGGGACATGGCGGCGTTGAGCGAGCATTTCGGGATACCGGTCGAGCGCGGGCCCGACGAGCTCAAGGACCTGCCCCGCTTTTTCGGCCGTGAGGGGCGACCACCGGACCTGAGCACCTACGACGTGCGGATCTTCGCCGAGATCGTCGACGCCCCGAATCTGACGGTGGAAGCGATCCTCGCTTGCGCCGCCGGGCTGCGCTCCGACGGCGCCGACGTCATCGACCTCGGCTGCCTGCCGGAGACGCCTTTCCCGCACCTGGCAGAGGGCGTCCGCGCGCTGAAGGCGGCCGGGCATGGGGTCAGCCTGGACTCGATGCAGCCCGGGGAGCTGCTCGCCGGGGCCCGCGCCGGCGCCGACTACCTGCTCAGCCTCCACGAGGACAGCCTGTGGATTGCGGATGAGACCGACGCCGTCCCCGTGCTGGTGCCCGCGCGGCCCGGCGACCTGGAGTCACTGGAGCGCGCGATGGACGGGATGTCGGCGCGCGGCCGGCGCTTCATCGCCGACCCGGTCCTGGACCCGATCCATTTCGGATTCGCCGACTCGCTGGCCCGCTATCATCGGCTGCGACAGGCCCATCCGTCGGCCGAGATCATGATGGGCATCGGCAACCTCACCGAGCTCACCGAGGCCGACACCACCGGCATCAACGCCCTGCTGATGGGCCTGATCTCGGAGCTGCGCATCGGCAACATCCTCACGACCCAGGTCAGTCCCCACTGCCGCACGGTGGTCCGCGAGGTCGACCGTGCGCGGCGCATCATGCATTGGGCGCGCGAACAGGGAAGCCTGCCCAAGCAGATCGACGGCGGCCTCACCGGGCTCCATGAGATGAAGCCGTTCCCTTACGCCATCGACGAGATCCGGGAGCTGGCCGGCGCGGTTCGCGACCCCAACTTCCGAATCCAGGTCAGCAGCGAGGGGATCCACGTCTTCAACCGCGACGGACTGCTGACGCACGAGGACCCGTTCGATTTCTTCCCCCACCTGGGGGTCGAGCAGGACGGCGGCCACGCCTTCTACCTCGGGGTCGAGCTGGCGCGCGCCCAGATCGCGCGACAGCTCGGCAAGCGCTACGTCCAGGACCAACCCCTGCGAATGGGGGTGCCTGGTACCCCGAGCCGTCAGCCGACGCCGGCGAATATCAGACACCGGGCACCACGCTCAAGCACGGACGGAAACGCACGTGATCCAGGAAGTCATCGTCACCACCCGCAACCCGTCCGGGAGCCCCCAGATCGCGCCGATGGGCATCCAGCGCCGCGGGGAGCTGTTCGTCATCGCGCCCTTTCGGCCCTCGACGACGCTCGAGAACCTGCTCGCTCGCGGCTGCGCGGTCGTCAATTACACGGACGACGTGCGGGTCTTCGCCGGTTGCCTGACCGGACGCTACGACTGGCCCGTCCTGGACGCTAACCGGGTCGACGCACCGCGACTCGCCGACCCCCTGGCCCACGCCGAGGTCGAGCTAACCGAGGTCGAGGACGATGAACTGCGACCGCGCCTGATCTGCCGGCCCGTGCTCGAGGCCACCCATCGGCCCTTCCAGGGCTTCAACCGGGCCCAGGCGGCCGTGCTGGAGCTCGCGATCCTGACCAGCCGCCTTGACCGGCTGCCCATCGAGAAGATCGAGCGGGAGATCGAATATCTGCGAATCGCCATCGACAAGACCGCCGGCCCCCGCGAGCAGGAGGCATGGGACTGGCTGATGGCGCGCGTCACCGAGCATCGCCGGCGCCTGGAGACGACATGACGACGCGCCTGCTCGCCAGCGTCACCAACGCTGAGGAAGCCGAGACCGCCATCGCCGGGGGCGCCGACATCATCGACCTGAAGGACCCGAGCCGAGGTGCCCTGGGGGCGCTTCCGCTCGCCGACATCCGCTCGATCGTCGAGCGGGTCGCCAGGCGGCGGCCGGTTAGCGCCACCATCGGCGATCTGCCGCCGGACCCGTCCCTGATCGCCGACGCGGTGCGCTCGACCGCGGCGACCGGAGTCGAATACGTCAAGGTCGGCTTTTTCACTCCGGCCTACCTCGACGCGTGCCTGAGCGCGATCGCGCCCGTCGCGCACGGACAGCCGACGATCGCGGTCCTGTTCGCCGACCGATCCCCTCCCCTGAACGACCTCGCCGCCTTCGCCGACGCCGGCTTCGCCGGGGTCATGCTGGACACGGCGGACAAGTCGCGCGGCCGGTTGACGGCGCACGCCAGCCTCGCCGACCTGCACGCCTTTGTCGATCATGCCCGCTCACTCGGGCTGCTTACCGGCCTGGCCGGAGCACTGCGGCTGGAGGACCTGCCGGCGCTGCTGCCCGTTGCACCCGACTATCTGGGGTTTCGGGGTGGGCTCTGCGCCGGTGGTGAACGACGAAACCGGATCGATCCCGCGCGTCTGCAAGCGGTGCGCGCGGCTATCCGCACACACTCGGCGATCCGGCACGGCCCGCCGCGGTAGCCGTCGCATTTCTCGGCGGCTGATCCACGGCGAAATTTTAACAAATCTGTCCCTTATGCTCCGAGCTTTGGGTGTCTCTCGCCGCAACCCTTAGCGTTCGGCTGCGGTCCTCCAGTCCGAGGGTGCCACTGACCGCATCTGGCCGGCAGGAGTCACCCGACGCACTTGGAAGCGGCCAGTCGCAACAGGCGTCTGGATCGAGCCCCGCCGTGAGCGACGGTGGTCAGACTCGTGGTGGCTCCCACTCTGGGGTTGAGTCGATTACGGTCCTTCTCGCCCTTTCTCGCAGGGTGCCGCAATGTGACGAGGATAGCCGGTGGCGAGGTGGGTGAATGTTAGAAATTCGTGACGAAATATTGTTGGAGACAACAGGAGCGGACTGCAACAATCGCGGCGGGTAGATATGATCGAAACCAATGGCCAGGCCAAATCTGGCGGGTTGTCCGTCGACCGTGGGCTGCTTGCGTCAATGCCGCGACCCGGTGACACTTCCACGCCAGTCAGTCCGGCCGACGCGCGACACGGTGCCGCGCGCGGGCCATG
>CAVPOY010000047.1:0-64022 GCA_963707135.1 uncultured Gammaproteobacteria bacterium
TGCGGGCTCAGCCCCATTGCCAAGGGACGGCCGTGATGCTACCGTTCGCGGTCCAAAACGATTTCTACGAGCCCGTGACGGGCAGGCAGGGCCCCGATGAAAGAAGGAATCCATCCCCATTACGGCGACGTCAAGGTGGTTTGCAGCTGCGGCAACGAGTTCACGACCCGGTCCACGCTGAGCAAGGACGTGCATATCGAGGTCTGCTCCGCGTGCCACCCGTTCTACACCGGTAAGCAGAAGATCGTCGATACGGCCGGACGCGTCGACAAGTTCCGCCGCAAGTACGCGCGCTGACGCCGCGTCCACCCCGCGGGGCTCGCGCCGGCGAGCCCGCCCGCCAGCGCCGCTGCCCAACAGCGCCCCGCGCCGCGCGGCGTCCTCGGGGTAGGCCTTGCGGAATCGCCACCTCTGCCGACTGCCAGTATCCGTCCCCGCTTCACGGCCGTTCCGCGCCTGAGAATGTAGCGCTGGCGCGCTTCTTGCCGCTTCTGCGGTCGATACCGCGGCCCATCCGCGCTTTTTAGACTCGGCGGGTGTCTTACTCGCCGACGAACCGACTGGCCCCGGCGCGCCCGGGCCAGAAATCACTCCATCCATACCAAGGCTGGGAGCGAGCACATGGCGAAAGAAACCGTCACCATCATCAACAATGTCTCGGGCAATCGCTACGAGGCCCCGCTGCTCAGCGGGAGCATCGGCCCGTCGGCCGCCGATATCTCGTCCCTGTACAAGGAGACGGGGATCTTCACCTACGACCCCGGGTTCATGTCCACCGCGAGCTGCCACAGCGCGATCACCTACATCGACGGCGAACAGGGGATCCTGATGTATCGTGGCTACCCCATCGAGCAGCTGGCGACCAAGGCGAGCTTCCTCGAGGTCGCCTACCTGCTGCTGCACGAGGACCTGCCGAACGAGCACGAGCTGGCGACATTCGAGACCATCATCAACCGCCACACCATGCTCAACGAGAAGCTGACGGCCTTCTTCAACGGATTCCACTACGACGCCCACCCGATGGCGATGCTGTGCGGCGTGGTCGGCTCACTGTCGGCCTTCTACCATGACTCGCTCGACATCCACGACGCGCACCACCGGGAAATCTCGGCACACCGTCTGATCGCCAAGATACCGACCATCGCGGCCGCCGCCTACAAGCACACGGTCGGCGAGCCCATCATGTACCCGCGAAACGACCTGCGTTACTGCGCAAACTTCATGCACATGATGTTCGCGACCCCGTGCGAGGACTACAAGCCGGTGCTGATCGCCGAAAAGGCGCTGAACCTGCTGTTCATCCTGCACGCGGACCACGAGCAGAATGCGAGCACCTCGACCGTGCGCCTCGCGGGCAGCTCGGGGGCAAACCCCTTCGCCTGCATTGCTGCCGGCATCGCCTCGCTCTGGGGTCCAGCCCACGGCGGCGCCAACGAGGCGGTGCTCGACATGCTGGTCCAGATCGGCGACGTCAAGAATGTTCCGGCCTTTATCGAGAAGGCCAAGGACAAGGACGATCCGTTCCGACTGATGGGCTTCGGACACCGCGTCTACAAGAACTACGACCCGCGGGCGAAGATCATCCGCGAGGTCTGCCACCAGGTGCTCGAGGAGCTCGCGGACCACGACAACCCCCTCTTCGATCTGGCGATGAAGCTCGAGGAAATCGCGCTGAGCGACGACTATTTCGTCGAGCGCAAGCTGTACCCGAACGTGGACTTCTACTCCGGCATCATCTATCGGGCCTTGGGCATACCGCGCAACATGTTCACGGTCATGTTCGCGATCGCGCGGACCGTCGGCTGGATAGCCCACTGGATGGAGATGATCTCGGACCCCGGCAACCGCATCGGGCGGCCGCGGCAGATCTACCACGGGAAGACTCAGAGAGACTACCTGCCGATCTCTCAGCGCTGACCGCCCGCGCGGCCGGGCAGCCGTTGCCTTCAGGGAGATGCTGATCAAATGCCACCCTGGCAGTTGATCAGGTCACGCGCCGCGAGGCGCGACTCCCGGCGCGCTCCACTTTCACTGGGTTACATCCACTGAAACTACCGGGCCATCCTTGGCCCGGACCGGAAGCGCAATAGACCAGCGCTTCCCTGGTTAGCCGGGAAAGGGGATCGGGGCGAGCCCGTTGGGAGCGCGGTCGCCATCCGCGAGCAGTCGTTCCACCTCGGCGATATCGGCCCCCCGCTCGGGACGTTCGGTGACCGGATCCAGCGGCGGGTTGCGCAGCGCCTGCACGGGCAGGACGATCAGCTCGAAGGGGACATCGCCCGCCATGAAAAGGATTATCGGGTAGTTGCGCCGCGCTCCACCCGAGAACCTGAATGCGCGCTCCCGCTCATGCCAGGGAATCTGCTGATCGAGCAGCGCAAAGACCACGTCCTCCGGATTTTCCGCGAACAGAAACAGCTGAATCCCCAACTGCTCCTGCCCAGACCCGGTGAGCACCGACCCGATGAGCCGTGGAGAGAAGGACGCGAAGGCCCGCATCGCCTTGAGTGCCTCGCCGCGCAGATGCGTCAATTTGCGCTCGCGCGCCTCGCCGCCAAACAGGCGACTCTGCGCCATCAGCGCCTCCTGGATCGCCTCGTTCGAGGGCCAGCTTCGTCGGTCGACGACGCCGGTGCGCTGAGCGGCCTTTCGCCGGGCGCGTTCGAAATCGGATAGCCCCTGCTCCACCATGATGCGTGCGGCCTCGTAGGCCATACGCTGGCGCACCACGCTGGGTCGGTCTCGTCCCCCCATCCCGCACCTCCACAATAGCTCGGGCCGCCCTCCAGGGATTGGTCAGCCAGCGGCTGGTCATACGACGGGGCCCCTTTCGTCCCGAGCGCGGGCAGAAGTTATCACGCGGGATCGGCCCGCGCAGCAGGCGACCCGCGCACCGGCAACCAATTCCGCACGACAGCCCCGGATATGATCGCAAACTGCGACCTAGCACGCCGTTGGCGAATAGCGCGTCGCTATAATGTGACAAGCTGCACCGATCGGATGCGGCAAGCCCCCGGAAAAGACTAGTTATTGAGTTGTTACCGGGGTTATCTTAGAAGTTGGATCAATTCCTTTGCGACTGATTTGGTCACTTAGAAGACGCGCATGTTCGGACTCGGCCGCAAAAAGACCGCCCTGTTGGGCATAGACATCAGCTCGACGGCCGTCAAGCTGATCGAGCTGTCCCAGAGCGCGGGGTCGAGCGCCGCGCTCTACCGGGTGGAGGGTTTCGCGCTCGAGCCCCTGCCCGCCAACGCCGTCGTCGAAAAGAAGATCGCCGACGTCGACGCGGTCGGGCAGAGCATCCGAAGGGCCCTTTCCCGCACCGGGACCAAGGCCAAGCGGGCCGCCGTCGCGGTGTCGGGCTCGGCCGTCATCACCAAGGTCATTTCCATGTCCGGAGCCCTGAGCGACTCGGAGATGGAGAACCAGATCCAGCTCGAGGCCGACCAGTACATCCCGTATCCGCTCGAGGAGGTCAACATCGATTTCGATGTTCTGGGTCCGTCCCAGTCGAGCCCGGACATGGTCGACGTGCTGCTGGCGGCCTCGCGCCGGGAGAACGTGGACGATCGCGTCAGCGCGCTCGAGATTGCCGGCCTGACGGCCGCCGTCGTCGACGTCGAGGCTTACGCGATGGAGAACGCCTGCACCTTGCTGCTCGCCGGACACAACGCCGAGCACAGCGAGCAGACGGTCGCCGTGGCCGACGTGGGCGCGACCACGACGACTCTGCACGTCCTCCACGAGGGCCAGATCGTCTACACCCGGGAACAGAACTTCGGCGGCCAGCAGCTCGTCGACGAGGTCCAACGCCGCTACGGCTTTCCCCGAGAGCAGGCGACCCAGAAGATCCTCGACGGTGACGTGGCCGAAAACTACGACTCCGACGTGCTCGGGCCGTTCAAGGAGGCCTTGGCCCAGCAGATCGGCCGCGCCCTGCAGTTCTTCTATTCCGGCACCACCTTCAACCGCGTGGATCAGGTGATCCTGGCCGGCGGCGTGGCGAGCATCCGTCGGATCGATGATCTGGTCGAGGAGCGGCTTGGGCTTCCGACGGCAATCGCGAACCCGTTCACTCACATGACCCTGTCTTCCAGGGTCAAATCCCAGGAGCTGATGCGCGAGGCCCCGGGAATGATGATCGCGGTCGGGCTGGCCCTGCGGGGATTCGACTGATGGCGCGAATAAACCTGCTGCAGTGGCGCGAGGCCGAGCGCAAACGCCGGCGCGTGGAGTTCGCCGTGGCCGGCGCGATTGCCGCGGCGCTCACGCTGGTGCTGGCGCTCTTGGTGCATCTGCTGATCGAGACCTGGATTTCGGGCCAGCAGGGCAGAAACGAGTTCCTGCAGGGCGAGATCAGCAAGCTCGATCTCCAGATCAAGGAGATACGAAAGCTTGAGGAGACCAAGGCTAGCCTCCTGGCGCGCATGAACATCATCCAGCAGCTCCAGGAGAGCCGCCCGGAGGTCGTGCGCCTGTTCGACGAGCTGGTGTTCGCGATTCCCGAAGGCGTCTATCTCACCAAGCTCGAGCAGACCGGACGCGCGGTGGTGCTGGAGGGCAGGGCACAGTCCAACGCGCGGGTTTCAGCCTTTATGCGCAATGTCGAGGGGTCGCGCTGGATCGGTAATCCCCGTCTGCTGCTCATCGAGAACAAGGACAAGACGGGCACTGGAATGAGCCATTTCCGCCTGTCTTTCGATCAGGTACAACCCGCGGTCCAGAACGAAGACGCGGACGCCGCCGCTTAGGCCGGCCGCGGCGCCAACGTCGAAGCACCCGAGACGCCATGCAACTCAGCGATCTCAACGAACTCGATCTCAACAACGTCGGCGAATGGCCGATGCCGGTCAAGGCGGCCCTGATCCTCATCGCCTGCATCGGCCTGGCCGCCGCTGCCTACTATCTGGACACCCAGCATCAGCTCGCCCGCCTGGATCAGGCCGCCGCGCAGGAGCTCGAGCTGCGCTCCTCGTTCGAGGCCAAGCAGAAAAAGGCCGCGAACCTGGAAGCGTACCGCGACCAGCTCGAGGAGATGAAGGAGTCGTTCGGCGCCATGCTGCGCCAGCTACCCGACAAGACCGAGGTGGCCGCGTTACTGGTGGACGTCTCCCAGACCGGATTGGCCGCCGGGCTCGAGTTCGAGCTGTTCCAGCCCGAGGGCGAGCTGCTGAAGGACTTCTACGCCGAGCTGCCCATCCGCGTGCGCGTCACCGGCGAGTACCACGAATTCGGTACCTTCATCAGCGGCCTGGCCGCGCTGCCCCGGATCGTCACCATCCACGACGTCAAGATCTCGAACACCGCCGGGGAGAGCGGCACACCCGGCACCAAGCTTTCGCTCCAGGCCACCGTGAAGACCTATCGGTATCTCGACGAGGAAGGTGCCAAATGAGGCCGTTCCGCGTAGGGGGTCTGTTGGTCCCGCTGCTGCTGGTCGGCTGCGGCGGCGGCGATCTGAGCGATCTGGAGGAGTACGCGCGCAAGGTCAAGCTTCGCGACCCGGGGCCCATCGAGCCGCTGCCCGAGATCAAACAGATCAACACCTTCATCTACAACCCGGGGGACCGGCGCGATCCCTTCGTGCTGGACACCCGGCCCGAGGACGTGGCGGCCGTGCAGACCGGCCACCTGGCACCCGACCCGCTGCGGCGCAAGGAGGAGCTGGAAGGCTATTCGCTCGATACGCTGCGCATGGTCGGCACCCTCGATCAGAACCAGACCAAATGGGCGCTCGTCCGAACCCAGGACGGGATCCTCCACCGTGTTCGTGTCGGGAACTACCTGGGCACGAACAACGGCCAGATCACCCACATCAGCGATGAGGCCATCCAGCTGACCGAGATCGTCTCCGAGGCGCCGGGCGATTGGCGCGAACGCCCGGCGACACTCGCGCTGACCCAGTAAATCGCGCAGGGGCACGCTGCCATGACCAGCCCGTTGAAGAGCCCGATGAACCGCTCGACCCTAGAGGCTACCGCCGCCACCGGCCGCACAGGTCCCATCCGGGGCAGAGGCGGGGCCCTGGCGCGACTCGCCTGGCTCCCGGCGATCGCCCTGGCGGGGCTGGCCGAGGCGGTCGAGCTGCAGGACATCCAGTTCTCGGCGCTCCCGGGCGATCAGGTCGAGATTCAGCTGAGCCTGTCCGGCGAGGTCGCCCCGCCCGAGACCTTCGCGACCGAGTCACCGTCCAGGATCGCCCTCGACTTTCCGGGCGTAACCAGCGGGCTCGACCGCAAGGCGATCCCGGTCGGAATCGGCGCGGTACACAGCCTGGTCGCGGTCGAGGCCAGCGACCGCACGCGGGTGGTGGTCAACCTGAATGACTCCGTGCCCTACGATGTATCGACCAGCGGCAACCGGGTCGCGATCAGGATCAACCCGCAGGCCCCGGCGGCCGGGGCCCCACCGGTCGCGCCGTCGAGCCCGACGCCCGCGCCGGCGCGAGCCGCCGCGTCCGGACCCGCGGTGGAGGAAATCGACTTCCGCCGCGGCGACAGCGGCGAGGGGCGCGTGCTGATCACGCTGCCCAGCGCGAATACCCGCGTCGCCGTGCGCGAGGAGGACAACCGCGTGCTGGTGGATCTGTACGATACCTCGCTACCCCAGCGCCTGTTCCGCCGGCTCGACGTCGGCGACTTTGCAACGCCGGTCGTTTCGGTCGAGTCCAGGCCCAAGGGAAACAACGTGGAGGTCGACATCCGAACCGGGCGAGAATTCGAGTACCTGGCCTATCAGACCGACGAGCTGTTCACACTGGAGTTCAAGCCCGTGTCGCGCGCCGAGAGGCCGCCGGTACGGCGTGCCGATGCGCCAGGTTACGGCGGCGACCGGCTGTCGCTCAACTTCCAGGACATCGAGGTGCGCGCGGTCCTGCAGCTGCTGGCCGATTTCACGGGCCTGAACCTGGTCGCCAGCGACACGGTGCGCGGCAACATCACGTTGCGGCTGAAAAACGTCCCCTGGGACCAGGCCCTGGACATCATCCTGAAGACCAAGGGCCTGTCCAAGCGCGAGGCGGGCAACGTGATCATGGTCGCCCCGACCCAGGAGATCGCGGCCCAGGAGGAACTGATCCTGCAATCGCAGCAGAAGCTCGAGGACCTGGAGCCCCTGCGCTCGGAGTTCGTCCAGATCAACTACGCGAAGGCCGGTGAGCTGGCGGCCCTGCTCAAGTCGGCCGAGAACAACATGCTCTCGGAGCGCGGGAACATTACCGTCGACACCCGCACCAACACCCTCCTGGTCCAGGACACGAGCTCGAAGCTGGAGGACATCCGGCGCATCGTCAACCGCCTGGACATCCCCGTGCGGCAGGTCATGATCGAGTCGCGGATCGTGATCGCGAACAACGACTTCGCCCGCGACCTGGGCGTGCGCTTCGGGTTGTCCACGTCGATGGGGGCTACCGGCGGCAACGAGCTGATGGTCGCCGGCGGGCGGCCCGGCCATCTGCCGGGAAGCTACGACATCAACAAGGGACCCTTCATGAACGAGTGGGACCCGGCGAATGGCAAGCCGGCGCCGAACCCTCAACCGACCTATTCCGGCCTTCCGTTCAACACCGGCATCGACAACCCGTCCGGCTCAGGCTCGGAGGCACTGCTGGTAAACCTGCCGGCGCCAACGCCTTCGGGCGCGGTCAATTTCCTGATCGGCAAGGTCGGCTCCTACCTGCTCCAGCTCGAGCTCTCGGCGATGCAGCGCGAGGGCCGGGGCGAGATCGTCTCCAGCCCGCGGGTCATCACCTCCGACTCGCACAAGGCGACGATCAAGGTCGGCCAGGAGATACCCTTCCAGGAGTCCTCGGCATCCGGACGCACCACGGTGGCCTTCAAGGAAGCCGTCCTGCAGCTCGACGTGACGCCGCAGATCACCCCGGACGACCGCATCATCATGGACCTCAAGGTCAACAAGGACGCCCCGGACTTCACCCAGTCCGTGCTCGGCGTGCCGCCCGTGGACACCCGTTCCGTGGAGACATCGGTCCTCGTGGACAATGGCGAGACGGTCGTGCTCGGCGGCGTCTACGAGCGCGAGAAGACCTACCAGAAGGAGCAGGTGCCCTGGCTCGGAGACATCCCGGTGGTGGGCCGCCTTTTCAAGCAGGAACTGCGGCAGGACAACAATTCCGAGCTCCTGATCTTTGTCACGCCCAAGATTCTGAAGGGCGATCTGGCGCGTCGATAAGTCGACCGGCACCCCGGGCAAGCAATGGCGCGACGGGCGCGCCCTTGCCGCGCCGACGGGATCTGGCATATCTTTCGCGGCTATGATGCGCGCTCAGAACATTTTCCTTGTCGGACCCATGGGGGCCGGCAAGAGCACCGTCGGCCGGCAACTCGCCGAGGCGCTGTCCTATACCTTCAAGGACAGTGACCAGGAGATCCAACGCCGTACCGGCGTGGATATACCCACGATCTTCGAGTACGAGGGCGAAGAGGGCTTCCGCAACCGGGAGCGCCAGGTGATTGAGGAGCTGGTCGCCGGCGAGCGAATCGTGCTGGCGACCGGCGGCGGCGTCGTGCTCCGGCCCGAGAATCGGCAGGACCTGGCCGCCCGCGGCGTCGTGATCTATCTCCACTGCACCCCCGAGCAGCAATACTCGCGCACGTCCCGCGACCGCAACCGCCCGTTGCTGCAGACCGAGGACCCGCTGGAGCGGCTGCGCGAGATCATGGCCGAACGCGACCCGCTGTACCGCCAGGTCGCCGATATGGTGGTCTCAACCGAGAAGCGCGGGACCTCCTCCGTCGTCAAGGAGATCCGGCGCCGGCTCGAGTCCGAAGAAATCTGAACCGGGAGCGCGCGTGTTGACCTCCACCCTGACGGTCGCACTCGGGCCGCGCAGCTACCCGATCTACATAGGCGCGGGTCTGCTGGCGGACCCGGCCCTCTATCGCGACCATATCCGTGGCCGCCAGGTCATGGTGGTCACCAATGAGACCGTGGCGCCGCTGTACCTGGACCGGACGCTGGCGGCGCTGACCGGGTATGACGCCCGCCCGGTGATCCTGCCCGACGGCGAGCGGTACAAGACCCTCGACGTCTGGAACCGCATATTCGACGCTCTGCTCGAGGCCCGGTTCGGCCGGGACTGCACGTTGATCGCCCTCGGTGGCGGCGTCATCGGGGACATGGCCGGGTTCGCCGCGGCCTCCTATCAGCGCGGCGTCGCCTTCATTCAGGTACCGACCACGCTGCTCGCCCAGGTGGATTCCTCGGTCGGCGGCAAGACAGGCGTCAATCATCCCGCCGGGAAAAACATGATCGGGGCCTTTCACCAGCCCAGGGCCGTCATCGCCGACACGGCGACACTCGACACCCTGCCGGACCGCGAGCTCTCGGCCGGCCTTGCCGAGGTGATCAAGTACGGCCTGATCCGCGACGCCGCGTTTCTCGGCTGGATCGAGTCGCGGCTTCCGGACCTGCTCCGGCGCGACCCGGAGGCGCTCGCCTACGCGATCCGGCGCTCGTGCGAGAACAAGGCCGAGATTGTGGCCGAGGATGAGCTCGAGGCCGGGCAGCGGGCACTACTGAACCTGGGACACACCTTCGGGCACGCCATCGAAACCGGCGCGGGGTACGGCAGCTGGCTCCACGGCGAGGCCGTCGGGGCCGGCATGTGCATGGCCGCGGACCTGTCCGCGAGGCTCGGCTGGTTGTCCGAGCCCGACGTGCGGCGCGTGCGGGCGATCGTGGCCGCCGCGGGCCTCCCGACCCGGCCTCCGGCGGATCTCACGGCCTCACGATTCCTCGAGCTGATGGCGGTCGACAAGAAGGTCCTCGAGGGGCGGTTGCGCCTGGTGCTGCTGAAGGGTCTCGGCGCGGCCGTCGTCAGCGGCGACTTCGACCCTGATCTGCTGCTGGCCACCCTTGAGGGCGGCTGATCCGCAGTGGGGCAGGGAGCCCCGAATTGGTGCCGCCCATGCACGCGACCGACCTCGGATGCAGGGATTCGGAGGATTTTTTCCGCGTTTGACGGTGCTCCACCCTGGCACACATGCTGCTCCGCGTTTATGATGGCGCGCTCCGCAATGCCCATCGAGCGTGACCGGCGCCCCGTTTAGGGCTGCCGCCTCGCTCGACGCCCACCAGAACCAACGGCCCCGGGCCCGTCGACGACCGTTTCCACGCGACTCGGCTCCCCTGATTACCCGATGGTCAAGGGGTGGATGCGACCGGCAGCGCCCATCACAATCGCACACTGTCTAGGTACCTGCGAGGTCAGCAATGAGCCTTCGTGCCCTTCCGCCCGCACAGGGTCTCTACAATCCGGCCAACGAGCGCGACGCCTGTGGCGTCGGCTTCGTCTGCCATATCAAGAACCAGAAGAGCCACGCGATCATCCAGCAGGGTCTCCAGCTGCTGAAGCGCCTGACCCACCGGGGCGCGGTCGGCGCCGACCCGAAGGCCGGTGACGGCGCCGGCATCCTGGTTCAGATCCCGGACGCTTTCTTCCGTGCCGTCGTCGGATTCGAGCTGCCAGCCGCCGGCGCCTACGGCGTGGGCATGGTCTTCACGCCCAAGGACGCGGACGACCGCGCCCGAGTCCAGGCCACCGTGGAGCGCCGACTGGAGGAGGGCGGCCAGACCGTGCTCGGCTGGCGCGACGTGCCGGTGGACAATTCCGTTCTCGGCGAGAGCGTGATCCCCACCGAGCCGGTGGCGCGGCAGGTCTTCGTCGCCCGCGGCGGCAACTGCCCGGACCAGCAGAGCTTCGAGCGGAAGCTGTTCGTGATCCGCAAGCTCATGGACAACGAGATCCGGGCCGCGGGCATCGAGAAGACCGACTTCTACGTGGCCTCCCTGTCCTCGCGGACCATCAACTACAAGGGCATGCTGCTGGCCGATCAGGTCGGGACCTACTACCCGGACCTCCAGGACGAGCGCTTCGCCTCCGCGCTGGCGCTGGTTCACCAGCGATTCTCGACCAACACCTTCCCGACCTGGGACCTGGCGCAGCCCTTCCGGATGATCTGCCACAACGGCGAGATCAACACCCTGCGGGGAAACGTCAACTGGATGGCCGCCCGTCGGCATACGATGCGCTCCGAGGTGCTCGGCGAGGACCTGGACAGCATCTGGCCGCTGATCCCCGAGGGCCAGTCGGACTCGGCCTGCTTCGACAACGCGCTCGAGCTGCTGGTCATGGGCGGCTACTCGCTGGCCCACGCGATGATGTTGCTGATTCCGGAGGCCTGGTCCGGCAACAAGCAGATGGACCCCTTGCGGCGGGCCTTCTACGAGTACCACGCGGCACTGATGGAGCCCTGGGACGGGCCCGCGGCCGTGGCCTTCACCGACGGCCGCCAGATCGGCGCGACCCTTGACCGCAACGGCCTGCGGCCCGCCCGCTACCTGGTCACCAACGACGACATGGTGATCATGGCGTCCGAGATGGGCGTGCTGGACATCGCCGAGGAGCGGATCGTCAAGAAGTGGCGGCTTCAACCCGGGAAGATGTTCCTGATCGATCTGGAGCAGGGCCGCATCATCGACGACACCGAGATCAAGGCCGAGCTGGCGGGGGCCCAGCCCTACCGCGAGTGGCTCGACCGTACCCAGATCCACCTCGACGAGCTGCCGACCAGCGTGGCGCCGATGGCCCCCGACGACGACACCCTGCTGGACGCCCAGCAGGCCTTCGGCTATACGCAGGAGGACATCAAGTTCCTGCTCACGCCGATGGTCGTGACGGGCCAGGAGGCGGTGGGCTCGATGGGCGCCGACAATCCGCCGTCGGTGCTGTCGCGCCGGCCGAAGCACCTGTCGACCTACTTCAAGCAGAATTTCGCCCAGGTGACCAACCCGCCGATCGACCCGATCCGCGAGGAGCTGGTCATGTCCCTGGTCTCGCTGATCGGACCACGACCCAACCTGCTCGGACTGACCGAGGTTGCCAAGCACTGGCGGCTCGAGGTCAGCCAGCCGGTGCTGACCAATCAGGATCTGGAACGGGTCCGCCATATCGAGGACAACTCGGGCGGCGCCTTCAGGACCCGCACGCTGGACATGGTCTACCCGTCCGGCGAGGGCGCCGCCGGCATGGGGCCGGCACTCGACCGGCTTTGCCAGGAGGCCGAGCAGGCGGTACTGGACGGCTACAACATCCTGATCCTCTCGGACCGCAACACCAACCGCGACCATATCCCGATCCCCTCGCTGCTGGCCACCTCGGCGGTCCACCATCATCTGATCCGCCGCGGGATGCGCACCAGCTCGGGCCTCGTGGTGGAGACCGGCGCCGCGCTGGAGGTGCACCACTTCGCGGTCCTGGCCGGCTACGGCGCCGAGGCGATCAACCCCTACCTGGCTTTCGACTCCATCCAGTCCATGCTGGATATCCTGCCGGACCAACCGACCTTCGACGAGGCGCAGAAGCGCTACATCAAGGCGGTCGGCAAGGGGCTCCTGAAGGTGATGTCCAAGATGGGCATCTCGACCTTCCAGTCTTACTGCGGGGCCCAGATCTTCGATGCGGTGGGCCTGAACAGCGGATTCGTGACCCGCTATTTCACCGGCACCCAGAGCATGGTCGAGGGGATCGGACTCGCCGAGGTGGCCGAGGAGGCCGTGCGCTGGCACCGCCAGGGCTACGGCACCGAGCAGATCTACCGCCGGCACCTGGACGCCGGAGGGGATTACGCCTTCCGCCTGCGCGGCGAGGACCATGCCTGGACCCCGGACACCATCGCCCGGCTCCAGCACGCGGTCCGCTCGAACAGCTGGGACAACTATGACCAGTTCTCGCGAATCATCAACGAGCAGAGCGAGCGCCTGCTGACCTTCCGGGGCCTGATGGACTTCCGGTGGGCGGACGAGCCGATCCCGCTGGACGAGGTCGAGCCGGCGAGCGAGATCGTCAAGCGATTCGCCACCGGTGCCATGTCCTTCGGCAGCATTTCGTACGAGGCGCACTCGACGCTGGCCAAGGCCATGAACCGGATCGGCGGAAAGTCCAACACCGGGGAGGGCGGCGAGGAGCCGGAGCGCTTCAACCCACTGCCGGACGGCTCAATGAACCCCGAGCGCTCGGCGATCAAGCAGGTCGCATCGGGCCGCTTCGGGGTCACGATCGAGTACCTGGTCAACGCCGACGACATCCAGATCAAGATCGCCCAGGGCGCGAAGCCGGGGGAGGGCGGCCAGCTGCCGGGCCACAAGGTGAACGCCCAGATCGCCCGGGTGCGTCATTCGACGCCCGGCGTTGGTCTGATCTCGCCACCGCCTCACCACGACATCTACTCGATCGAGGACCTGGCCCAGCTCATCCACGACCTGAAGAACGCCAACCCGCGGGCGCGCATCTCCGTCAAGCTGGTTTCCGAGGTCGGCGTGGGCACGGTCGCGGCCGGCGTCTCAAAGGCACACGCGGACCATGTGACCATCGCCGGCTACGACGGCGGCACCGGCGCCTCTCCGCTCACGTCCATCAAGCACGCCGGATCCCCGTGGGAGATCGGCCTCGCAGAGACCCACCAGACCCTGGTGCTGAACCGGCTGCGCGGGCGCATTGCGGTCCAGGTCGACGGCGGCATGCGCACCGGCCGCGACGTCGTGATCGGCGCGCTGCTGGGAGCCGACGAGTTTGGTTTCGCCACCGCGCCGCTGATCGCCGCGGGCTGCATCATGATGCGCAAGTGCCATCTGAATACCTGCCCGGTGGGCGTGGCCACACAGGATCCGGAGCTTCGCCGGCGCTTCACCGGCAAGCCCGAGAACGTCGTCAACTACTTCTTCTTCGTCGCCGAGGAGATGCGCCGGCTCATGGCGCGGCTCGGATTCCGCACCGTGAGAGAGATGATCGGCCAGTCCGACCGGATCGAGATGCGCCGGGCGGTGGACCACTGGAAGGCCCGGGGACTCGACTACAGCCGCTTGCTCGCCAAGCCCAAGGTCGGCCCGGAGGTCGCCCTGTTCAACCGGGAGACCCAGGACCACGGCCTCGAAAGGGCCCTGGACCACGAGCTGATAAGCCAGGCCGAGCCCGCGCTGGCCCGCGGCGAGCCGGTCAAGATCGAGGTCGCGATCAAGAACTACAACCGCACCTTCGGCACCATGCTCTCCGGACGGGTCGCCGAGCGGTACGGATTCACCGGTCTACCGGACGACACCATACACATCCGGGCACGCGGCACCGGCGGCCAGTCGTTCGGCGCCTGGGTGGCGCACGGGGTGACCATCGAGCTGGAGGGCGAGGCGAACGACTATGTGGGCAAGGGGCTCTCGGGCGGCCGCCTGATCATCTACCCACCGGCGGACTCGGCCATCGAGCGCGCCGAGGACAACATCATCGTCGGCAACACCGTGCTCTACGGGGCGATCAGCGGCGAGTGTTTCTTCCGCGGCGTGGCGGGCGAACGATTCTGCGTCAGAAACTCCGGGGCCACGGCCGTGGTCGAGGGGGTGGGCGACCACGGCTGCGAGTACATGACCGGCGGGATCACCGTCGTGCTCGGGCCCACGGGCCGCAACTTCGCGGCGGGGATGTCCGGCGGCATCGCCTATGTCCTGAACGGGGACGGCTCCTTCGAGGACCGCTGCAACCTCGCCATGGTCGAGCTGGAACCGATTCTCGATGAAGACGACGCCCTGGAGGCGCTCGACCATCAGGGCGGGGATATGGAGACCCACGGGATGGTCGACGTCAGCTACGACATGACGCGGCACGACGCCACGCGTCTCAGGCAGCTGATCGAAAAGCACCTCCACTACACCAACTCGGACGTGGCCCGGCGCATACTCGACGACTGGGCCGGCCATCTGCCCCGGTTCGTCAAGGTCATGCCGGTCGATTACCGGCGAGCCCTGCAGGAGATGCAGGCCAACCAGAGCCGTCCGCCGCAGCCCAACAAGCAGTTGAAGGGGATCACGGAACATGGGTAAGCCTACCGGGTTCATGGAATTCGACCGCCGCGACCGGCGCTACGAGCCGGCCGCGGATCGGGTCGTCCACTACAAAGAGTTCGTGATTCCGCTGGCCGAGCAAGAGGTCCGCGAGCAGGGGGCGCGCTGCATGGACTGCGGCATCCCCTTCTGTCACCAGGGCTGCCCGGTCAACAATATCATCCCGGACTGGAACGACCTCGTGTACCGATCCGACTGGCGATCCGCCATCGAGGTGCTGCACTCCACCAATAATTTCCCCGAGTTCACAGGACGCATCTGCCCCGCGCCCTGCGAGACCGCCTGCACGCTCAACATCGACGACACGCCGGTCGCCATCAAGACAATCGAGTGCGCGATCGTCGACCGGGCCTGGGCCGAGGGCTGGATCAAGCCCCAGGTGCCGGAACGGCGCACCGGCAAGCGGGTGGCCGTGGTCGGATCCGGGCCGGCCGGACTCGCCTGCGCGCAGCAATTGGCGCGGGCCGGTCATCAGGTGGCTATATTCGAGAAACACGACCGCATCGGCGGCCTGCTGCGCTACGGGATTCCGGACTTCAAGCTATCGAAGTCCCTGATCGACCGGCGCATGGCGCAGATGCGCACCGAGGGCGTCGAGTTTCACACCCACGCGCACGTCGGCGTGGACATTCCGGCCGCGCGGCTACGGGCCGATTACGACGCCATCGTGCTCGCGGGTGGCTCCGAGAAACCACGGGACTTGGCGCTCCCCGGCCGCGAGCTGGACGGCATCCACTTCGCGATGGACTTTCTGACCCGCAACAGCAAGCGGGTTCAGGGCTCGTTTGTCCCGGAGAATGACTTCATCAGCGCCCAGGGCCGTGACGTGCTGGTGATTGGGGGCGGCGATACAGGGTCGGACTGCATCGGCACGTCAAACCGGCACGGGGCATGGGCCGTCACGCAGATCGAGATCCTCGACAAGCCCCCGCTGAAGGAAGACAAGGGGCTGACCTGGCCGGACTGGCCGAACAGGCTGCGCACCTCGAGCTCCCAGGAGGAAGGTTGCGAGCGCCTGTGGAACGTGCTGACCAAGGAATTCGTCGGCGACCGCCAGGGCCGGGTGCGCGCGGTGCGCTACTGCCTGGTCCGTTGGGACCGCGACGCCGAGGGCCGCTGGCAAATGTCCGAGGTCCCGGGCAGCGAGGGCGAGATAAAGGCGGACCTGGTACTGCTGGCGATGGGGTTCGTCCACCCGGTCCAAGAGGGCATGATCGCGGAGCTGGCCCAGGGGGAAATCGGGCTCGAGCTCGACGCCCGCGGCAACGTCAAGGCATCGACCGAGGGCGCGGCCGCCTATCACACCTCGGTGCAGGGCGTATTCAGCGCCGGGGACATGCGCCGGGGACAGTCACTCGTGGTCTGGGCGATACGCGAAGGCCGCCAATGCGCCCGCGCCGTGGACGAGTGGCTGATGGGCAGCTCCGATCTTCCGCGCTGAAGCGGGACCGCCCGGACAACTCGAATGACCAGCGGCCTCCGGGCCGCTTTTTTTTGGATGCTCCAGTGTTTTTGCGCTTCCTCCCACGCGCTTCGTTCCGGAACCGCACTCATTTCCATGAATACCGAGCGTGTTTTTCAGAAGTCATTACGCGCGAGTTGCCAGTCATCACCGGATTGCGTCAGCCTCGCGCGTCACCGGCCGCATGATTCGGAATTTCCGGCTCAGTCCTTTTATCGCATTATTCTATAAGTCGTTTTCGGTTTACTCGCTGAAGCATCGATGGCAGTCCCTGGTTTATGGATCGGACCGATAAACTCTGAAAGAATTATCGGATACTTCCTACAAACACATTGCGTCCTATGTGCTAGGATTTCCTACACACAGATCGATAGCGATGTCGCTCGTATCCGAATATCGGGAGGACGCGAGATGAGGGGATGGTTGATTGGCGTGATTCTCTGCACAAGCACTGCTTCGTATGGCTTGGACGTCCGCGAGATCGAGCTAAGAAGACTGTTCGAGCCAACCCCCGCCGAGCTGCGGGGCGAAGCGTCGGGCGACGTTTACATCTATGACGGGCTGAAGGACAGCGATGTGGCTCGCGCGATGACCGAAGAATTCGATCGCGTGGATAGCATGATGTTCATTCGCGTCAAGAAAACGGACGAGCGGGGGGACGTGCGCAAGAACCCGGAAACGGGAGCCGACTGGATGCAAGACGACGGGTGCTAGGCCAACGGAAGCCCCACGTCGCTGGCCGTGTAAACCGGATCACCCTGCCCGGAGGATATCTTGATCAGGCCCATCGCACGCCGCAGCCACCTGGCCCGCCTATTCGAGTGTTTCTCGGAAGACACTAGATTGAATCTGACGCGGAAGGGTTGGAGAAAATTCGCGTACGTCGCCGGAACCTTGTCTGTCCTTGTCATCTGCTTTCCCGTTGTAGCCGGCGCGAGGGATGATTCGGAAACGGGGAAGCTGTTGTTCGAGAAGCATGGATGTACGAATTGTCACGGGGCCGACGGTGTCCACCCAACGTCGAAATACGTGCCGGTGCTGAGAGGCAAGCCCGCCGAATATCTCTACGAGAACGCGACCGCCATCTTTGGCGGCGCCCTCAAGTCCGACAAGACGCATCTGATGCATGACCAGTTCTGCATCGGCGACGCGCCGGTCGAGGGCTGTTATCCGGTGCCGGACGCCGGGGATCTCCGTGAGATCGCCGACTGGCTCGGGGTTGATGGCGTTCCGCCCGAGAAAAAGCGGACACCTCAGGGGCTCTATGTGAACTCAACTCAGGCCTACGAACAGCTCCAGGAGTTGGGCGACACGGCTCTGCTCATCGACGTACGGACACGCGCCGAGGTAGCCTTTTTGGGCATGCCGACCGTCGCGGACGCCAACATCCCGTACATGACCGCGGGGTCCTTCGACGAGTGGGATGACGACAAGGACAACTTCCAGCTGCGACCGAACGGCGAGTTCGTAAAGCGCGTCGGAGCAATCGTCAGCGAACGAGGCCTGACCAAGGAAAGCCCCATCTTTCTCATCTGCCGCTCGGGGAACCGCACGGCCAAGGCCGCCAACATTCTCGGCATCGCCGGCTACAGCCGGGTCTACACGATTACCGACGGCTTCGAGGGCGACAAGGCTAAGGACGGACCGCGCAAGGGCGAGCGCGTCGTCAACGGTTGGAAGAACGCCGGATTGCCCTGGAGCTACAAGCTCGACAAGAACGCCATGTACTGGGAATTCTAACCGGAGAGCGGAAACAGGCCGCGACAGGACCCGGGGGAACCTGGAATTCACCGCACCCCTTAGCCGGTGCGACAGTTCCAGTACCGATCAATCTCCCTGATCAACGCGGGCACCGAGACCGGAGTCAACCCATGAAGCGCAGAACCACTCCTTCACGCGGCCGTCACGACCACTCAGCTCGCGCTGATGCTCGCGGCGGGACTGGTGCCGAGACGCGTGTTGGCCCAGTGGCCGGCGGACGCCTTCAACGCTGAGAAGATCCCCGACGTCGAGAGGCTGCTGTTCGGCGAGCGCCCGGTCGAGGACAGCGACCGAGTGACCATCGAGGCGCCGGACATCGCCGAAAACGGTCGCAATGTACCCGTGGACGTGGAGATTGGGCTCCCGGCCACGAGCTCGGTAACGCTGATCTCGGACAGCAACCCTTATCCTCTGCTCGCCCGCGCGCACTTCACGCCCGAGGTCGAGTCCAGGCTCTCGGTACGGGTCAAGCTGGGTGACTCCGGCAACCTGATCGCCATCGTCGAGGCCGACGGCAAGCTGTACCGCGCCAAGCGGCCCGTCAAGGTCACCGCAGGGGGCTGCGGCGGCTGAGCGCCCGGCCCTCCCACTGACAAGCACCAATCGGAGCGTGTGACCATGGCGAACGAAGAAAGCGGAAAGATTCGCGCCCGACTCATGGGCGGTCTGGTCAGAGTCAAGGCACTGATGCGGCACCCCATGGAAACCGGAAGCCGCAAGCACCCCGCCACCGGCGAGCTGTTGCCGCGTCTTTACATCCGCGAGGTGGTTTGCGAACACAACGGAGCGACCGTCCTGACCCTGGATTGGGGCTGGGGTATTGCCGCGAACCCTTATCTCTCGTTCGATATCAAGAACGGCAAAGCGGGGGATCGGATTGCGATCCGCTGGACCGACAGCGAGGGCGAGACGGCTGTCCTTGAGGGCGAAGTAAAGTAGCGGCGTCGCGCAGGAATCCCGCGGGCTTCCGGGGTGAAGCCCCGTAGGCCGGGTTGAAGCACGAAACCGGGCATTCCCTATCGGGCGGACTTGCCGAACCCGGGCTCGAGTGCACCGGGTTTCGTTCCTCCACCCAGGCTATGTTGCCTGGACCGGGATGCGGATCCCGGTAAGTGGACTGATCAGAACTTGAACTCGAGCCCGCGCACCTTGCCGCGGAAATCCTCCGTGACCGCCTCGATATCCTGGTCGCTGGCGATGACCTTCGGCGTCAGCACGACGACGAGCTCGGTCCGCCGAGCGTCCTTGGTCCGCTCACCGAACAGCACGCCAACGTAGGGAAGATCGTAGAGGCCCGGCACGCCCTGCTTGCCGTCGGCGCGGTTGTCCTGTATCAGGCCGCCGAGAACGACGGCCTGGTTGGAGCGCACGGCCACCGAGCTGGTGATGTTGCGGGTATTGAAGGTCGGAGAGTTCAGCGACGAGGCGTCGGGTGAGACGTCGCTGACCTCCTGCTCGATCTCCATCTGGACCAGGCCCCCCGGCGTGACCCGCGGCTTCACGGAGAGCATGACGCCGGTGTCCCGGTACTCGATCTGATTGACCACCCGGTCGGTCGTGGTTGTACCCTGCTGTTGCGAGGTGGCGACCGGGACCTGCTGTCCGACCTGGATCTGAGCCGTCTGGTTGTCCATGACCATCACGGACGGGGACGAGAGCACATTGACCAGGTTCTGGGCGGCCAGCGCGCTCAGGTTGGCCCGAATCTGGTCCGGGCGCGCGATGACGGTCCAGTTGAATCCGGGGAAGGTGGTGCCGATCCCGGAGGTGTCGCCGTCGATCGTCCCGTCCCAGGAGACCCTGCTGCGGTGATCCTTGGTGGCGAGGCCGAAAAAGCTCCACTGGACGCCGTATTCCAGGTTTCCGGTCAACCTGATCTCGATGATGGTCGCCTCGACCAGCACCTGGAGCGGCACCACGTCGAGCTGTTTCAGCGCATCGAGAATCTTCTTGTAGTCTCGGGGACTTGCCTTCACCAACAGAGAATTGTTGATGGTGTCCGCGACGATGCTGACGTTCGATCCCAGATCGACGCGCTGCGACGTGGCGCGGCGCTGAGCCCCGGACGACCGGCTCCCCCCGCCCATCTGACCGCCGCCGAGGTCGGACTCACGATCCGCGTCGTCCCCGGCGCGCGAGCCGATCGATGAAGACCCCAGACCCGGCGCCACGCCGCCGATCGATCGGTCACGCCCGGTCGACTCCCCGGTGAACAGCTGGGAGAGCACATCGGCGAGGTTTTCCGCGTCGCCGTTCTTGACCCGGTAGACATAGAGCCGCTCGGCCGCGTCGCCGGTGGCCTCGGCCATGTCCAGCCGCTCGATCCAGTTGCGCGCCTGCTGGATGTAGCTCTCCTGCGGCGAGATGACCATTACACTGTTGGCCGTCTCGACCGGAACGAACCGGAACAGGCCCTTGAACGGATTGCCGGTGTCGTCGGTGAGCAGGCTCTCGAGCTGAGTGACCACCTCGTTCGCCTTCGCGTACTCGAGCACGAAGAACCCGACCGAGAGTCCGGCCATCCAGTCGACATCGAACACGCGAATGGTGTCCATCAGGTTGCCCATTTCCGGGCTGGTACCGGCAATGACCACCAGGTTTCGGAGATTGTCGATCCGGATGATGCTGCCCTCGGGCGCCAGGGGCTGGAGGATGCTGTTCATCTCCTCGGCGCCGATGTATTGCAGCGGCACCACCTGGACCGTATAGCCCTCCGGCAGCGCCCGGGTCGACTCGCCGAGCTGCGGAACCAGATTGCCCTGAACCGCGTTCGCGAGCGGAACCACCTCGTAGGTCCCGCCCTTATAGACGATCGCCGCGTTGTTCATCCGCAGCAGGGTCTCCAGGGTCGGGATCAGATGCTCGCGGCGCAGCGGCCGGCCAGTCTGCAGCGAGGCCACGCCCTGAACGGCAGGGTGCAGGACATAATTGACCTGAAGCAGGTCTCCGAGAACGACCTTGACGACCTCGCGAATGTCGGTGCCGTCGAAGTTCAGCGTGACGTCGCCGGGCGTGGTGTCGACGCTCGGGGCCTTGACCTTGCGCACGAACGTACCGGTCCCGCGCTTGACCGAATCGACGGCCTTGGGCACGTCCGAATCCGTGCCGCCGAGGGCGATCCCCTGGGCGGCCTGGATACCCCGGGCCCTCGCCGCCTCACGCTCCGCCGCCCGTGCCGGGTCGACCACGTGCCCGCGGGTGTCCCCGACCTTGACGGTCGGATCCCAGTAGCTGCGCTCGCAGGCGCTCACAAACAGGGCAGCCAGCGAGCAGACGCACAGCAACCAACCAGAACTAACGCGGTCTCTGCGGTGTCGGTCTACGTACATTGGGTCTCATTCCGGGGGGCCGTGGCGGCTCTTGAGGTTCCTCGCCGTCCTGTGGTTCCTGCTCTTCGCCCTGAGGAGGCCTCGCGCGCTGCGTTACGGGCGGTCTGCGCTGTGCGACGGGCGTCGGTCGCACCGGGGCGGGCGGCATATTGGCGTAGTCGCGCAATATTAACGCATCCTCCTCACCCTGTCGTTCAAGCACGACGCGGTCGGCCAGTATCTCCTTGACCATCCAGCCATCGTAGTCGTCGCCGGTGCGGATGCGCCGAAGCTCCGGGTCCTTCGGTCCTTTCACCCAAGCCGAGGCGGCGCTCGGGGTGAGCATCACCGCGCTCAGGTCGATGCCGTCCAGTGCGGTAGCCTGCGTCGGCTCGGACTCAGGCTCTGGCTCATCCTCCTCCGGGTCCTCGGGCTTGCGGTCCGGGCGGAACAGTGGCCGCTCAGTGACGCTGGCGTAGTGCTCCTTCGGATCGGTGGGCTCGAGCTTCGCGAGGGGATCTGCCTCGGCACCAGGCGCCGCATCGGCCGCGGCCTGCGTCTCACCCCCAAGACCCGCCCGGGACGGCGGCGGAGGCCAATCGAACCACTGCAAAAACAGTAGACCGGTCAGCGCGACCGCGACTGCGCCGAGAATCCGCCTCATCCGGCGTCGCCCCCCAGCGCAAACCCGAAGATGTCGAGCCGCACCGTGAGCTCACCGGCCTGGTTGACGTTGGGCCGGCGAATCGCGCGGCCACGTATACTGCCGTTCCGGTTGGGCGGGACGCGCCGAGGAGCGCACCGATACCTGATCGATGAACAGGAACGGCCGGGCGAGCTCGATCTGATAGAGCACATCCAGCAGGGTTTCGGTGGAACCCTGAATCTGGGTGCGCACCAGTACCCGCGTCGGGTGCTCGTCTTTCCTCTCGGGCAGCAACTGTGTGCTGATCAGACGCCCCTTCGCCTCGGTGACTATATCCTGCACCTTGCGCTGGAGCTCGGCGCCGGCCAGGGCCGTCGTCGGCGCGTCGAAGTAGAAGGCCTTGAAGTCCTCGTTGCTGTTTACCTTCTCAAGCTCTTCGCGCAGTCGGGGTAGGGTCGCCACCAGGCGGCGAAGCCGGCCGAGCTGGTCCTCGTTTTCGGTGATCTGACTGTCGAGCTCCTGCATCCGTTGGAGCCAGGGAATCGCGATGCCGCCGAGGATCATCGTGGGCACCAGGATCAGCACGGCCCATCCGACCACGCACAGGGTCTTGGTGGATTGCGGCACCTTCATTCTGTCGTCGGCTGCGCGTAGGTGAACGCGACATTGAACCGCTCCTTACCCGTGCGGGCCACCTGAGTCACCGGCGACCGAAAAGAGACACCGTCGATCCCGGGCGCCTGTTCCAGCAGCGCGATCAAGGCCGTCGCCTGACCCGACTCGCCACGCAGCTGCACCTCGCCGTCCTGGTACTCAAAGCTCTGCACCCAGGTGTCGTCCGGAATCCTCTCGCTCAGCTCCAGCAGCAGATCCATCATGCGCGGTTGCTCCCACTTCTGCCGCAGGACCACGGTGCTGCCACTGCGTGCCCGCTCAAGCTCCTGACGCAGATCATCCACCTCGACGGCCTGAGCGCGGATCTTTGTCAGCTCCCTGTCGAGCGTTTCGAGCATCCTGGCCTTCTGCCAGAGCGGGGTCGCCAGCGCGGCGGCCGTCAGCAGCAGGGCGAGCAGCCATAGAAGCTTGTTGAAATCGAACCACGAGGTCCGGCGTCGGGGCCGATCCTCGGGCGCGAGCAGGTTGGCCTTAGGCCAGGCGCCCTCCCAGGTGATCTGATCGACCGGCGAACCGGCCTCGCGCAGCCGCTGGATCCAGGCTTCGACCCCGTCGCGCCGGCACAGGGCCAAGTCCAGGTTGATGCGGCTGCCCCGGGCATGTCCGGCCGGGACCGTGAAATCGTAGATCACCTGATCCGCCTGGAATGGCGAGAGCCGGTCCAGCTCATAGCGCATCACCTGGGGCAGGTTATCCCGAACCTGCGCCGGAAACGATACCGGCCGACGAAGGACATCCGCCGCGGGCAACATCAGAACCGTGCGATGGGGCGGCTCATTCGCGGCACCGGCGACGCCGTCCGGCAGCGGGGCCTGATCATCGACATCGAGCGCACCCAAGGCCTCGCGGACACCGCCTACCGACAGAAAAAGGTTGGCGACGTGTCCGTCGGGCTCGACGATCAGGCGGCGGTCACGCCGGGCTAGAAACCCGCGAACGGCAGCCGGTAGGCATACGACAAACCGTTCGGCAATCTCGATCGGTCGTTCAAGGGCGTGTTCCGCGGCCGCGGAGAAGCCGGTGCGGAACGAGGTCAAACTGTCGGTCAGGGCCATAGGCTTATATTTCGGGCGTAAACGCTCGCCGCGGCCTGTGAGCGGCAAGGGAAACGCTTCGTAATTCAGCGTTTCCCCGGGGCACAGGGACGTGCCGCCATTTTCGGTCACCTAATTGGCTGAAAATGGAGCGACTCGGAAACCGCGTTTTCGAGTCACGAGCTGATCGAATGCCCGCACGGCATTTGATCGGCGTCTCCCAAGATGCCTATTTGTAGCCTCTTGCGCGCGGTATTACCAATAGAATTTCAATCCAATAGGGTATCTTTGTGATCCCCTTCACCAGCTTGGCCAAGCTCGAGCCACGCACCGAATCAAAGCGAAGAGAAGCGAAAGCGCTCGCCGGTCGCGCCCAGTGTAAATCGCGGCTCGGAGCCGGCGCCAGTCATCTGGCGGGAACCGAATCCGGCTCGACCAGGGGAAGCCGGCGGGACAGCAGCCCGTAACGCCGCCAGCGGACCTGATATGGCGGCTGCTGGCCTGAGAGGATCTCCACCAGCGCTTCCATGCTCCGGGAGTGGCGACTTCCGCCGGCCTCGCTGACCTGAATGCGATATAGGGGCCCGCCGCGGTCGACCGATCGCGGACCCTCGCTACCCGGCAGCACCGGGCTATCCCGCTCCTCAACCCGCAGTTCGGCCTCCTCCAGCGGGATCCCTTGAAGCGCGGCCAGCACCGCCGGCGACGCGAACTGCTCGTCGAGATTCGCGCCGCCCGAGTCTACCGTGAGCTCGGGCGCCAGCCGCAAATACAGCTCCCGGTCCACACCAAGAACCTGCTGCAGCTCCTCGATCGCCGAGAAAGGCTCGTCCTTGGCGCCCACGACTCGGTTCTCGTCCTCGTAATCCCCGTCCTCCGCCCCGTTCAGCTGCGCCAGGTCGTCCTCGTCCCGCCAGTCGACGATGGCGTCGGCAATGGCCGCGGCCTCGTCCTCGGGCACCTCCAGGGCCACCAGTAGGGCGGCAAGCAGCTCGGGGGGCGCCTCGTTCAGGTCGATCCGGGAGGTCTCGTTCGAGACCGCGATCGTGAGATCCTGGCCGTCGAAGCGCCACCGCCGCGGCACGCCGTTGGGTATCCAGGGAAGCTCGTCCTCGTTTTCGAGCTCGGGAGGCGGCATCAGGTACATCAGGATCGTGTAGGCGATGGCCGCATCGGCGAGGGCTCGAAACCGGGCCGCGGAGATCTGATTGTCGGCCAGCGCCGTCTCCGTTCGCTGGGTCGCGGTCAGCCCGATCGCGATGACCGTCAGCAGCGTCAGGACCCACAGCACCAGCATCAGGGCTATGCCGCGGCTCTTTGCCGGAGACCCGCTCAACCTGAGACCACGGGCAGCGCCACGATCAGGTCTGGCCAGGTTTGCCGGACCGAGGTCAAACGGATGCGAAGCAGCCGCGGCAGCGCCGGCTGTCCGACCCACTCGTCGTACCAGTCCAGGGCGTCCTCGCCTTCGACGGCCCCGTAGTAGGCGATCTGAAACAAGTCGACGTCCTCGAGCAGCAGGTTGCGCCCGAACGCCCCCGCCGCCGAGTCCTTGTCCAACTCCGCCGATCCGAGCAGTATGCCGCTGTCTTTGTCCAGGGGCTCCCACGGGGGAATGTCGTCGCGACCCTCGAGCACCTCCGGGTGCAGCAGCCAGCGGGTCAGGACCAGATCGCGGCGGCCGCGGGACTCCTCGATCGTCAGCCGAAGAATATAGAGCCCGGGCACGCCCACGTGCTCGGACAGCGGCGCAACGAACTCCAAGCGCTCGGCGTCGCCGGCGAAGACCGGAACCGACTCACCGTCGATGGTCACGCTCGCGGCGCGGATCTGGGTCAGGGCGCGTTCGATCAGATTGCGCGCTAGCCGGATCTCCGCCGTCCGGTCCGACGCCGCCTCGACCCCCTCCCAGGCCCGCGACCCCAGCCGCAACCCAGAGAACAGCAGCAGGGTGATCAGGCCGACGATCGCCAGTGCGATCAGCAGCTCGATCAGGGTAAAGCCGGGATCTCCGGATATTCGGCTTCGGGGTGGTCCGTGCACGGGCCGGGGCGCCCCGCCGTTTCCCGTTACGTCCGTTACTGACAACGGAGCGATTCGTTGGCCCTGTGCTCGAATCGGGATCCAGTTGGTCCCGGGGTTGGAAAAGATCCGCATCGCCCTAGAGCTTGGCCTCGCCCAGGCGCAGCGTCGTGAGCGTCAACCGGCGGACCTGGCCGGCATCTTGCCAGAGGGCGGTCGCTATGACGCGGTAGGGGGTCACCGGCGGATCCTCGGAAAAGGCGTCGCCGAGCTCGATCGGAACGATGTTGATCTGCCACGCAAACCCGTCCTCGGGCTCTCCGGATACGGAGCCCTCGACGAGCTCGATGGCCGACCCGACGGCATCGAGTCGCGAGGACAGGAGCGTCGCGGCCCGGCTGTACTGGGACGAAAGCAGGGTCGTCACCGATGCGCGCGAAAAGATCTGTATCAATACGCCGAGCGAGACGGCAAGGATCGCGAACGCGACCAGAACCTCGAGCAACGAGAAGCCCCGCTGGCGGCGAGCCCTCATCGGGCCTCCCAGGGGGCCATTTGGATGCGTCCGGTGAGCCAGGTCACCCCAACTTGGTAGCCGGCGTCGCCACGGGCCAGTACGACACGCCCGCCGGTAGAGCTGCCGTCGGGGAAAAAGCGGATCATGCCCCGATCCTCGTCGATCATCTCGCGACTGGCCGCGTCCAGCTTGATCTCCAGGCGTCTGGGCAGATTCACCGGCTTGAACCCGCGCAGCTGAAGGCGGCGCCGCTCAACATCGACGACCAGGGCCGTGTCCGACCCGGTTCGAATGGCGGTCTCCCTGGCGAGACGCAGGCTCGCCATCGTCCGCCTCGCCGCGGCCTTCAGCTCGACGCCCGGTAGCGCAGCCGAGAACAGGCTGGGCACCGCCGCCATCATCAGAGCCGCCACGGCCATGACGACCAGGAGCTCGACCAGCGTGAAGCCACGGCGCCGGTACGCGCCCATCAGCCGCCGGCCGGACACTGAGACGCCCTTACTCCCAGCTGTGAACGTCGGCGTTCTCGCCCTCGCCGCCCTCGCGGTTATCGGCACCGAGCGACCAGATGTCGAAGCTGCCGTGCTCGCCCGGGAAGCGATACTGATACTCGAACCCCCAGGGGTCGTTGGGCACCTGATCCTTCTTCAGGTAAGGCCCGTTCCAGTTGGACACATCACCCGGGTTTTCCACCAGGGCCTGCAGCCCCTGCTCGTTGGTGGGATAGCGGCCCGTCTCGAGCCGGTACATGTCGAGCGTGCCGGACAGGCTGTCGACCTGGAGCTTCGCCGTCTTGGTCTTCGAACTCCCGAGAAATTTCATGACCTGCGGGCCAACCAGGCCGGCGAGCAATCCGAGGATCGCGAGCACGACCAGCAGCTCGACGAGAGTGAAACCGGCAGTGCGGTTGCGCCGGGACTTAGCCAATGGGACAACTCCTTGCTTGAAATCTGACGTTCACCAAGTGTAACGCCAATAGGCGTCGGGCTCACGCAGGCGGCGAGTACCCTGTTCGCGTCGCGAGCCGGACGGTTCCGGAGGCGGAACGGATCGGCGTCGTGCTAGAACACCAGCTCGTTTGCCCCGAGGATCGCCATCAGGATCGACACGATGATTCCGGCGACGATCACGCCGAGCCCGATGATCAGGATCGGCTCCAGCAGCGTCAGCATGCCCTGGACGCTGGAACGGGTCTCGCGGTCGTAGACACTCGCCACCTTCGCGAGCATCGCATCGAGGCTCCCGGACTCCTCGCCGACCCGGATCATCTGCAGGGCGAGATCCGGCAGCGCCTCGAGCCGAGCCAGGGGGCCCGCGAGCCCGCGCCCGTGCTTGAGGTCTTCCCCGGCCTCGTCGAGCAGGCCCGAGATTTTCCGGTTCGAGACCACCTCCTTCGCCAGAGTCAAAGCGCTGAGCAGCGGAAGCCCGTTCTTCAGCAGCGTCGCCAGGGTATGACAGAGGCGGGCGGTCTCCATCTTCCAGATCAGGTCGCCGAACAGGGGCAGGTCGAGCAGCTTGCGGTCGACCCGGTCGCGCACCTGCTCGTTCTGCAGCCAGCGTTCCAACGCCAGCGCCACCAGGGCAATGACAACGAGCATTGCCCACCAGTAGTTGCGGAACAGGTCCCCGGCCGCGACCACGATCTGGGTCGGCAGCGGCAGTGCCGCGCCCATGTCCTCGAACAGAACCGTGAACTGGGGCACCACGAAGACCAGCAGCAGGATCACCGAGAGCCCGGCCACGAACAGCAGGATGGACGGATAGACCAGCGCCGAGGTGACGGTCTGGCGGAGCTCGGCGACGCGCTCCAGGTAATCGGCGAGCCGGTCCAGCACCTGATCGAGCGCCCCGCTCGCCTCACCGGCACGGACCATGTTGACGTAGAGCCTTGGAAACTGGCCTTCCTGGGCCTCCAGCGCGCTCGAGAAGGTACCGCCGCCTCGCACCCGGTCCTGCAGGTCGGACAGGACCCGCACCAGGTGCTCTTCCGCGGTAAGGTCGATCAGTATCTGCAGCGAGCGATCCAGGGTCATGCCGGCCTCGACCAGCGTGGCCAGCTCGCGCGTCAGGATGCCGATCTCCTTGTGGCTCAAGCGGCGACGGCGGGTGCGGCCCAGCCTGGCGCGAATTCCCGCCGCGGACCGCGTCTCGAGCGGAATCAGACCATCGGCCTGCAGACGGCGAACGACGGCGGCCTCGTCAGGGGCCTCGATCTCGCCCTCGACCGGCTCGCCGTCGAGCTTGACGGCCTTGTAGAGAAACTTGGCCACGTCAGTTGTCTTCGGCCACGCGCATCACTTCTTCCACGGTGGTACGCCCCTCCAGCGCCTTGCGCAGCCCATCCTCGTACATGGTCGTCATGCCTTCCTCGACCGCGATGCGCTGGAGCGCCGACGCCGTGGCATGGCCGAGAATGGCCTTACGAATCTGGTCCGTCATCAGCAGGGCCTCGGCAATGACCAGGCGGCCGCGGTAGCCGGTGCCGTTGCACAGGTCGCAGCCCACGGGCCGATAGAGCCGAATACGATCCTGTTCCGGCGCGAGGCGGCTGAATCGGCCGGCGAGCTCGGGCAGGGCGTCATAGGGCTCACGGCAATGGGTGCAGAGCCTGCGCACCAGCCGCTGGGCCAAAATCCCGTTGACGGTCGAGGTCAGCAAATAGTCCTCGACGCCCATGTCGAGCAGGCGCGTGACGCCGCTCGCCGCGTCATTGGTGTGCAACGTCGACAGCACCACGTGTCCGGTCAGCGCGGACTGCACGGCGATGCGCGCGGTCTCCAGGTCGCGCATCTCACCGACCATGATGATGTCCGGATCCTGACGGACGATGGCCCGCAAGGCGCCCGCGAAAGTCATGCCGATCATCGACTTGACCTGGATCTGGTTGATACCCGGGAGCTGATACTCGACCGGGTCCTCGACGGTGATGATCTTGCGCTCCTCGGTGTTGAGGCGGCTCAACGCCGTGTAAAGCGTCGTGCTCTTGCCGGACCCGGTCGGACCCGTCACCAGCAGGATGCCGTAGGGCTGTTCCAGGATCGTCAACAGCCGCTGGCGCGGGGACCCGTCGAATCCGAGCGAGTCGAAGTCGAAGCGCACGCTCTCCTTGTCCAGCAGGCGCATGACGACGCTTTCGCCGAACATCGTGGGAACCGTGGAGACGCGCAGATCGAGCTCCTTACCCTGAACCCGTACCGGGATTCGGCCATCCTGGGGCAGACGGCGCTCGGCGATATTGAGCTTCGCCATGATCTTCACGCGCGAGATCACGGCGGCCGTCGAGCGCACGGGGGGCGCATCGACCTCCTTCAGGATACCGTCGATGCGATACCGGACCTTGAGCTCATCCACGAACGGCTCGATGTGAATGTCCGAGGCGCGAGCCTCGACGGCCTTCTGGATGAGCTGGTTGACCATGCGGATCACCGGCGCCTCGCTCGCCAGGTCCTTGAGATGCTCGATGTCCTCCTCGTCGAAACCCCCGAACTCCGTCTCCGTTTCCTCGGCCGGCTCCTCCTGCTTCTCGTAGAGCCGGGCCAGCGCCGTCTCGATTTCCGACGGCAACGCCACCGATGCGCGCACGGGTCTGCCGGCTGCCATAGCAACGGCGTTCAGGACGAAGGGGTCCGCGGCATCGGCGATCGCGACCTGAATCGCGTCGTCGTCCTCGGCCAGCGGCAAGACCTTCGCATCCTTCAGGAAGCGCAGCGTGAACCGGGACTCGGCGACCGGCTCGCTTGGGAAGAAGGCGGCATCGGCTAGGGGTAGATCGAGCGCGTCCGCCATGGCCTGCGCCATGTCGCGCTCGGAGACCAGGCCGAGCCGAACCAGCATGCGCAACAGCGGATCGCCGGCGTCCTCCGCCAACCGTCTGGCACGCGCCACGTCGCCCAGGGTCACCTTTCCGCGCTCCTGCAGAAAGCCGACGATGCGGGCCTCGGGCGGCCGATCGAGTGGCTCGGCGGCCGTCGCCTCGCCAATGGCCTCGTCGAGCCCATCCTCGAGCGACGCCAGATCCGGGTCTTCCCGGGTGGCGGTGATCACCGGTGCATCCTCGACGATGGCATCATCCTGCATCATGGGCTCCACCTCCGGCGGACGAGTCCGCTCAGGCCGGTTCTCGTTTCGGCGCGCCGGAAGCTTCCGGCTCGGGCCGCCAGTCCGGTAACGCCTGTCGCAGTGCGGCGAGCATGCCGGCAGGATCGCACCGGGCCGCGGCCCGCTCGAGCGCGTCGAGTGAGGCGCCAACGGCCATGCTCGTGATCCCGTCGCCGCCGCGGGCGATCCGAATCTTTGGATGTCGGGTCGGAATCAGGTCTTCCGACGCGTAAAAAAGCTCCTCGTAGAGCTTCTCCCCGGGACGCAAGCCGATGTATTCGATGGCAATGTCCTCACCCGCCTCGCGTCCCGACAGACGGATCATCTGCTCGGCCAGGTAGAGGATCTTCACCGGCTCGCCCATATCCAGAACGAAGATTTCGCCGCCGTCGCCAATCACGGCCGCCTGCATGATCAGCTGGCAGGCCTCGGGAATGGTCATGAAAAATCGCTCGATGTCCGGGTGGGTCACTGTAACCGGTCCGCCCCGCTCGATCTGTTGACTGAACAACGGAACGACGCTCCCGGCCGAACCCAACACGTTGCCGAAGCGTACCGTGATGAATCGGCATTCGGAATCCCGATCGAGCGACTGGCACAGGGCCTCGGACAGGCGCTTGGTCGCGCCCATGACGTTGGCCGGGTGGACGGCCTTGTCGGTGGATATTAGGACGAACCGCTCGCACGCCCAGGCCGCGGCGGCCTCCGCGACGGTGCGGGTCCCGAAGACGTTGTTGCGTACGGCCGGCCGTAGCTGGTCCTCGAGCATAGGGACATGCTTGTAGGCGGCGGCATGGAACACGATCCTCGGGCGCTCGACGCGGAACAGGGCGTCGACCGCCGTCGCGTCGGTTACGTCGAGCAGGTGACGGGAAAACCGGAGCCCCGGAAATGCGTCCTGCATCTCCATCTCGATCCGGTAGAGATTGAACTCGCTGTTGTCGACCAGTATCAGGCGCCTGGGCTCGGTGCCGGCGATCTGCCGGACTAGCTCCGATCCGATCGAGCCGCCCGCCCCGGTCACCAGGATGTCGCGCCCGGCAAGCCCTGCGCGGATCCCGGTCCAGTCGAGCGTGATCGGTTCCCGACCGAGCAGATCTTCAATCGACACCGGGCGAAGCTGGCTGATCGTGACCTGCCCCGTCATCAGGTTGCTCAGCTGAGGAACGGTTCGGAACGGCTTGCCAGCGCGCTCGCAGAGCTCGACGATGCGCTGCATTTCGGTCGAGCTCGCGCTCGGCACGGCCAGCATGACCAGGTCGATCCCATGCCGGACGACGATCTCCGGAATGGCTTCGGCTGCTCCGAGCACCGGGACGCCATGCACCTCGCCGCCCTGGCGGCGCAGCTTGTCGTCGACGAATCCCACCGGGAAATAGGCGCGCCCGGGGTCACGCAGCATGTCTCTGACCAGCATCTCGCCGGCTCGCCCGGCACCGACGATCAGGACCCGCTTGTCGGCGCGTAGATTCAGTCGGTGATCCTTCAGCCACCGGTAGAGCAGCCGGGGCCCGGCCAGCAGTGCGAGCTGCAGCCCGAAGTACAGAACCGGAACCGAGCGAGGCACCAGCGCCGAGCGGTTCAGGATGAAGAGGGCGACGACGACGAGCGCCGTACCGGCGACGGCGGCATTGGTGATGCGCACCAGATCCGGGAGCGATGCGAAGCGCCAGACCCCGCGGTAGAGCCCGAACAGCCAGTAAACCGCGCCCTGGATCAGGATCACCCAGGGCAGGGCCTCCAGTGCGCCATCGAGATAGGGCTGTGGGATAGCGTAGAGATTGAACCGCAGCCAATAGGCAAGCATCCAGGCGGCAGGAATCATCGCCAGGTCGTGGAGAAGCGCCGCGGTGCGTGAGCGCAAGCGGTCGAACAGCGGGCTCATGGTTGACCCGCCGCCGGCGCGCGTTCGACTAGGCGTACGCGAACGTGGATAAGGCCGTAGATGATCGCCCATCCGACGAGCAGCAAGCGCTGGTCCGCCGGTGCGAGCGCCGGCGCCCCGATCGCGCTGGCGCCGGCGGCGGCCATCAGCAGATAGGCGCGCAGTACCGTCTTGCGGTGGCCCCAGCCGGCAAGCACCAGGCGCTGGTAGTGATGGCTGCGGTGCGCCTCCCAGACCCGCTCGCCGTTGATCGCTCGGCGCAACAGCGTCCAAGTGGCGTCCACGATAAACGGCGAGAACGCGAGCCAGGCGGCCCAAAGCGGGAAGAGCGCCAGATTGGCGCCCCAGAGCGAAAGCCCGGCCGCGATCAGACCCAGCGTCGACGAGCCCACGTCGCCCAGAAAGATCCGCGCCGGCGGAAAGTTCTGGGTCAGGAAGCCCGCCGACGCCGCGGCGACGCACGCGGCGACAAGCGTGAACAGCGCCTCGCCGCCGGACCAGCCCAGCATGGCCAGGGACGCGAACCCGAACGCCGACATGCCCCCCGCGAAACCGTCCATCCCGTCCATGAAGTTGTAGAGATTGATCATCCAGACGACGAACAGCAGCGTCAGCCCCACCCCGAGCACCGTCGGGAACTGCCATCCCAGGCCCGGGAGGTCTAAAGCGGTCCAATTGAGGCCGCCCGCCAGCAGCAGCGTAGCCGCACCCAGGTGCGCGGAGAACCTCAGACGCCTGGAGACCTCGCCGAGGTCGTCGAAATAGGAGACCAGGGCCACCAGCGACGCGGCGGCGGCGAGCACCAACAGCTCGCTGCCAGCCCCGCCGAGCAACCCGGCGAGCAGCAGCGGGATGGCCGTACCGGCCAGCACGGCAAGGCCGCCGCTCCGCGGCACCGGGACGCTGTGCAGCGAGCGTTCATTCGGGTGATCGAGCGGACGCGTAGAACCTGGCCCGCCGGCGCTCAGCCACCGGGTCAGAACAGCGCTGACGGCGAATGCCGAACCGGCCGCAGCCGCAAGGGTCCAGGTAGCCCCGCTCATCGCCGAAGGTACGTCCCGGCCGTCATCGCCGCGACCAGCGGTCGCCACCCCTGGCGCATGGGGTCCTCAGCATGGTCTCAGCAGCTTCGACTCCACTTCGTCACGCTGCGCGCGGCCGACCAGGAGCTCGATCAACTGCAGCGCGAAGTCCATGGCGGTCCCCGGGCCACGCGAGGTCACTACCTTACCATCGACCACGACCGGGGTATCGATAAGGCTGACCCGGGGGAAGTCGGTCGCAATAATGGCTCCCGGATAGCTCGTCGCCGATCGGCCATCGAGAAGTCCGGCGTTGGCCAGAACCTTGGGCGCCGCGCATATAGCGGCCGTGAACCGGCCTTCGGAGTGGTGACGGCGCAGCAACTGGTGCACGCGCGGATCCTCGTCGAGGTGGAGGGCTCCCGGCAGCCCACCGGGCAGCACCATCATGTCGAAGGTCTCCTCCAGGACGGTGTCCAGCGTGCTGTCCGGCAGCAGCACGGTCCCGCGGCTGGCGGTCACCGGTCCCGGCTCCAGCCCGGCGGTGACGACCTCTATCCCGGCCCGCCGCAGCAGATCGATCAGGGTTACCGCCTCCAACTCCTCGCAGCCTTGGGCAAGCGGAATGAGCACCCTGGGCATGGTCTAGTCCTCAAAAATTCAGCGCGGTCGCGTTGGTAGTATCAAGCGAGATGCTGATCAAACGCTATCCTGGTACTTGATCGGCTCGTGTTCCGAGAGTCGCGCCCCTCGGAACACCCCAAATTGAATGGCTTACATCCATTGTAAATGCCGGGCTATCTTTGGCGCGGCCGGGAAACGCAGTAGATCAGCGTATCCCTAGGGCACAACGGCCCACCGTCGCTCACACTACTGGGGGCGGGCTCGGCCAAGGATGTTCAGGCCCTTCAGGACATTGAGCGCCTCCGCCAACTGGAGGTCCTCGGCCGCCAGCGAGTCCTTCTCGTTTGCCGCGGCCTTGGTCCCAGCCGGCTCGTCCTCGTCGAGGTGACGCCTCAGGTCGGCCTCCTTCAGGGGCTCCGAGTCGGGCTCCAGAAAGGGTTTGAACTCGCCGCGGTCGAGACGGATGTCGGGGGTGATCCCTTTTGCCTGGATGGACCGCCCGGAGGGCGTGAAGTACCGTGCGGTCGTGAGCTTCAGGGCCGTCGAGTCGTCGATCGGAACGATGGTCTGCACCGACCCTTTCCCAAAGGTCTTGGTCCCCATGATGATCGCGCGCTTGTGGTCCTGCAGGGCCCCGGCGACGATCTCGGACGCCGACGCGCTCCCGCCGTTTACCAACACCACGAGCGGGGCGCCCTTCAGCACGTCGTCCGGCCCTGCCTTGAACTGGAGCTTGGAATCCTCGAGTCGACCCTGGGTGTATACGATGAGTCCCCCGGTCAGGAAGGCGTCGCTGACGCCGACCGCGCTGTTCAGGACCCCGCCCGGGTTGTTTCGCAGATCGATGATGAGCCCCTTGAGCTCACCGCCGTTCGCCTTCTTCAGCTCGGCGATCGCCGCCAGCGTGTCCTCGGTGGTTCGGGACTGAAAATGTGAGATGCGCAGGTAGCCGTAGCCTTCCTCCAGGGTACGGCTCTTGACGCTCGCGACGTGGATCAGGTCGCGTTGGATCTTCACGTCGAAGGGCTTACCGTCACCGCCGCGCATCAGCGTCAACTCGATCTCCGTACCCGGCTTCCCGCGCATCAGGTTCACGGCCTCATTGAGACTCAAGCCCTTAACCGGCTTTTCGTTAATCCGGATGATCATGTCCCCGGCCTGAAGCCCGGCGCGCTGGGCGGGTGTATCGTCGATCGGGGCGATCACCTTAACGAAGCCATCTTCCATGCCGACCTCGATCCCAAGCCCGCCGAACTCGCCGCTGGTACCGACCTGCAGGTCCCGATACTCCTCCTTGTCGAGATACGCGGAGTGTGGATCCAGGCCGGACAGCATGCCGCGAATGGCGCTCTTGAGCAGGGCGTTGTCCGGGACGCCTTCCACGTATTCGTCCTTGATGCGCTCGTAAACCTCGGCAAAGGTTCGAAGGTCCTCGAGCGGGAGATCGGACTCGGTCTCGGCGCGATCGGCATACACGGTTCCTACCTGTCCGCCGGCGCATCCGACAAGGATTCCGAACGTCAGGACCAGGGCAAACTGGGTTCGATTAGTCATATTCGTGGCCGATTCAACGTCGTAAGCATAAACACGGGGTCCCCGCCCCTTATCCGGTCCCGGGTCCGGCGCTCTGGCGCCCACTCCGATGAGTTCGGGCAAGCATCGCATGTTTCACCCGGGATCGACAGCAAGCAGGTTTGACCAGCGAGATGCCCGAATGACACCGCCTCGATCCGATCGGTTCCCTTGGCGCTCCGTGGATTCGATCTCGATGGCAAGAAGGCGTTCCTTGTTCACCGCGTCCCCGCTAGAGGCCTTTCCCTGATCCGCGGAGCCACGGCACCAGCCGACGGGATCCATCGGCTTTCCGTTGTGGCGAATCCCGAAATAGAGCGCGGCGTCATCCCGTCCGCCGCTCTTTCCGCTGAGCGCGATCACATCGCCTCCGGCCACCCATTCTCCGACCTCCTTGAGCAGAGTCTCGTTGTGTCCGTACAGGGACATATAGGTGTCTCCATGATCGATGACCAGCAACAATCCGAATCCGCGCAGCCAGTCGGCGAAGACCACGCGCCCGTCATAGACGGCTCGCACCTCCTCGCCCTCATGGGCTCGGAGCAGAACCCCGTCCCAGGTCAGGTCGGAGCCCTCCCGGTGCGAGCCGAATCCGGCCAGGATGCGTCCCTCGAGCAGCGGCCAGGCCAGGCGCCCCTTGTGGGAGGCAAACGGATCTCGGCTGATGTCCAATTCGGCCTGAATCTGGGCGCGCTGCCGCAAATGCTCGATCAGCAGGCGCAGATTTTCGGCATCGCGCCGTAGAGAGGCGACGTCGCCCTCCCTGTCCTCTATGGTCCTCTCTAGGCTGGCCAGGACCTCCGTGCGAGCCTGTTTCGCCGCGGTCAGCCTGTTTCGGGTCTCCGCCTGGCGCACCGAAAACTCCCGCAGGCGAGCCGCCTCGCGTTCGGCGTCCCGGGCCAGCTGGGCCAGCCGCTCGGCGCGCCCCCGCACGGCGTCGACTCGCCGCACCCGCTCGCGATTTAGGTAGGCGAAATACGACATCACCCGCGTCCCGCGGGCCGGGTCTTCCTGATTCAACAGCATTCTCAGCCGGTCGGCCCTGCCCATCGCGTAGGCGGTGCGCAGCAGATCGGAGAGCAGTGAAAGCTCGGCCTCCAGAGCCTCCTGTTCCTGGGCCTGCCGTTCGCGGAGCTCGGCGGCAACCCGCGTCTGTTCGCGTACCAACTGGTCGAGCTCGCGCCCGGCCAGCGCCAGTGCGGCGATGTCGCGCTCGCGCTCTTCGAGCTCCGCGATCAGAGATTGGCGCTCGGCGTTTTGACCGGCCAGTTCGGTACCGAGCTCCTCGACGCGCCGTTCGATTTCGACCAGGTCCCGCTCCTTCGCCGAAACGACCTCGTCGGCGGGCTCGGCCGCGACGGCACAGCACAAGATCAAGGCAAGCGCGCCAACGAGCGGGCTGACGAGGACGGCTTGCGATGCTGCTAAGGGTTTTCGCAACGGATGCGCGACGTTGGAGTCTCGGTAGCCAACGATTATAGGGTCTCGGGTCAGGTTCGATGCCAACCGGGACCAACTATCCGCTCTTCGCACATCGAACAAAAAAGTTTATTATTCTATTGTTAAGAATCGAACAGGGCGGACGCGATGGTTAGCAAATTGAGTCATCCCTCGCACACGATCTTGAACGATCTGGGTGTCGACGACGAGATGAACCTGTTTGCGGATGACGCCGACATCGAGCGCGCGTCCCGCTCTCTTAAGGCCATGTCTCACCCGCTTCGCCTCAAGATTCTCTGCACTCTCGGGGATCAGGAGGTCAGCGTTCAAGAGATCGTCGATCATGTCGGCACGTCGCAGAGCAACATCTCCCAGCACCTGGCAATCCTGCGCGACAAAGGCATTCTTGCCTCCCGCAAGGATGCGAATCGGGTCTATTACCGGGTCAGCGACGGACGAACCCTGCAGTTGATTGGGATGATGCGACAGGTTTTCTGCCAGCATATCCGTTAGCCGGCCTGCGGGGGCGGGATGACTCGCCCGCCTCCAGTCCTTATACTGCGACGCCTTCGGAGGCCCTGGGCTTCAGGGCACGCCCCTTCCGATGCCCGTCGTCACCCATTGATAGTACCCAGCCGCCGAGCGAGGACGGCGGGTCAAACCCGTGAGAAAGCACGCCGATGCAGGTCAGCCAGCTCATTGAATTCGTCGTAAACCACTGGTACCTGTTTGTCGCCCTGGCGGTGATCCTGGGACTGCTGGCTCACAACCTAATCGTCGGCGAACGAGGCAGCGTTGGTGCGCTGCAGGCCACCGAGATGATCAACCACAGGGATGCAACGGTGATCGACGTCCGCCCGGCCGCCGATTTCGCGAAGGGTCACATCATCAACGCCATCAATATTCCAATCAATGGCTTCAAGAACCAGACCGGCACGCTGCAGAAATACAAGGACAAGCCGATCGTCATCACCTGCCGTTCCGGGTCCCAGTCCACCATGGCGTGCAGTCAGCTGCGAAAGCAGGGATTTGCTGAGGTGTACAACCTGAAGGGGGGCATCTTAGGCTGGGAGGCCGCGAATCTGCCGCTCACGCGAAAGAAGCGCTGAGCGGCAACCGCCCGGTATTAAACCACGACACAGGACATCAGGCATGGCTGACAACGACCAGACCACGACGGAGCGGCAGTTCGCCGTCCAGCGCATCTATACCAAGGACGTCTCGTTCGAGTCGCCCAACGCCCCCGAAATCTTTCGTGGCGAGTGGAAGCCCCAGCATGAGCTCAACCTCAACACCAAGGTGGAGAAGCTCGCGGACGGGGCCTATGAGGTGGTCCTGTCGGTCACGGCGACGGTGAAGGTCGGAGAGAAGACCGCCTTCATTGTCGAGGTGCACCAGGCCGGGATCTTCGCGCTTGCGGGTTTCCCCGACAACGAGATCGGGCCCATGGTAGGGGCCTATTGCCCCAACCTGCTGTTTCCCTATGCCCGCGAGGTCGTTTCGGACCTGGTCGTCAAGGGGAGCTTCCCGCAGCTTGTCCTGCAGCATGTCAACTTCGACGCCTTGTTCGCCCAGCACCAGAAACAGGCGATGGAAAAGGCGAGCGCCCCCGAAGCGGGGTCCCGCCAGCATTGAGCGCCGCGGCCGGCGAGCAGGTCGCCGTCCTGGGCGCGGGTTCCTGGGGTACGGCACTCGCGGTGCTTCTGTGCCGTAATGGACACCAGGCCCGGCTCTGGGGAAACGAGCCCGCGCATGTGGCCGAGCTGCAGCACGATGGCGAGAACCGGCGGTTTCTTCCCGGATTCCCGTTCCCTCCAGGGCTCAGCGCCACCGATTCGCTGGACGACGCGCTTTCGGACGCCAGCGACTGCCTAATCGTCGTGCCAAGCCATGCCTTCGGCGAGGTCGCCAGGCTTCTGGCAGACCGGCTCGCCGTCGGGGCGGGCGTCGCCTGGGCAACCAAGGGACTCGACCCGACCAGCGGCAGGCTGCTGCACATACTCGCGCTCGAAGCGCTCGGCGACCGCCCGCTCGCGGTGGTCTCGGGCCCGAGCTTCGCGCGGGAGGTTGCCGCCGGCCTGCCCACCGCGGTCACCGTAGCCTCCAGCGATGCCGGTTACGCCGCGCGTATCGCGAGCCGGCTTCACGGTGGGCGGTTTCGCGCCTACACCAGCGAGGACATGGTTGGTGTCGAGATCTGCGGCGCGGCGAAGAACGTGCTTGCGATTGCCACCGGCATCGCGGACGGGCTCGGCTTCGGGGCAAACGCGCGCGCGGCCCTGATCACGAGGGGGCTCGCTGAATTGGTCCGGCTCGGCACGTCGGTGGGTGGGTGCCCGCAGACCTTCATGGGCCTCGCCGGCGTCGGCGATCTGGTGCTGACCTGCACCGACGATCAATCGCGCAACCGTCGGATGGGCCTCGCCCTGGCGCGCGGGCTGAGCGTTGAGTCCGCGAAAGCGGACATCGGCCAGGAGGTCGAGGGTGTGATCACGGCCCGGGCCGTTCGAACCCTGTCCCAGCGGCAGGGAATCGAGATGCCGATTAGCGAGCAGGTTTACCGGGTCCTCTACGAACGGGTTTCACCGCTGGAGGCTACGGCCGCGCTCCTGGAGCGCGATCCAAAGCCCGAGTTCGCCTAATTGGTCCCGTCCGATAAGGCGTTTTTAGCCTCCGGAATCGGAACCCTGGAACCCCTGCTGCCGCCAAGCCTCGTACAGGACCACGGCGACCGCATTGGAAAGATTGAGGCTGCGATTCCCCGGTCGCATCGGAATCCGCAGACGCCGCTCCCGGTCGATTGAGTCGATGAGAGACTGAGGGAGTCCGCGGGTCTCGGGTCCGAACAGAAAGCAGTCGCCTTCGCTATACCAAGGCACGGTGTAGGGGACGACGCCACGCGTGCTCAGCGCAAAGATACGAGCGGACCCCAGTATCCCGAGGAGGGCCGGAAAGCTCGCGTGGACCCGCACCTGTGCCCACTCCCGGTAGTCGAGCCCGGCGCGTCGCAGCAGCCTGTCCTCTAGGGAGAAACCCAGTGGCTCGATCAGGTGCAGCCGCGCGCCGGCGTTCGCGCACAGGCGCATGATGTTTCCGGTGTTCGGCGGGATCTCGGGCTGGTAGAGGGCGATATCGAACACGGCCAGGGTAGCGCGGGCTCCATCGTAGCGGCCCTCGCGCTCGGAAAGTTGCCGCGAGCGGACCGGCCCCGAGTTGACTCGCTCGGGCGCCACCATGGTATATTAAGAGTTCGGTATTTACTAAATCCGCAGACCATATTAGATCCTATCCCTGCGAGGGCCCGTTCCATGAGTGACATAGACGCGCTGAAGAAAGAGAAGCAAGAGTTGATCGACAAGATGCTGGAGATGCAGAAGCAGTTCATCGACTACGAGCACCAGCACGGCGTCACCGGAAAAGATTATTGGGCCTCTTCCGACGGCCTGCTCGCGAACTATCGCCAGGAATACTTGGATATGGCGAACCGAGTCGTGGACATCGCCCACGAGATCGTCGGTTCTTCGAGGCTTTAGGCTTTCGGCTGTAAAGTCGCCGTTTTCCAGCGGCACGGCTGGACTAGCATCCCTTGCGGAGGCCCGCGAATCGCGCGGGCCTCTTTCGTTTGGTACGCTCGCACCCCAGGCTCTAGCGACGGGCCCGCCCGAAGCGGGATTCAAGACCGATGTCCCAAGCCCGATCAGCCTGTTTCTGGGCGCACGTGGGCAATATACCGGGGCACCTCAAGCATTTCGAGTTTCAGGGTTCGGCCCGTCGCGACGAGGGGCTCCTGGATTCCCTCGAAACGAAGCTCGCAGCGTGTGCGCCCACGGCTGTCCAACGGCATCGGTATCATGTCGCGGTAGGTGTAGACGTTGTCGTCTAAATCTCCGCCGGCGCAGGTCAAATGGCCGTCCGGCGGAACCGAGACGACCTCTGCGCCATCCATGACCAGATCACCCGCCTGCCACCAACGGGTCCTCTCTGTCGAGCCCGTCATGCGCCTGACGATATAGGCCCGGCTGAAGCTCACTCGCAGGGTCCCCTGATCGACGCTGATCGAGGAAACCTCCGAGCCGTTTAGATCGATGCTGTTCTGGTCCAAGGCGGATATCCGATGCCCTCGGGAGTCAGAGATTTATGGGCGATTTAAGTGCCGTTCAACTGTGCCTTACGCCCGGCTCCTTCATTCGGGGTCCGGTTCGGACAAACCTTCCGCATCATGGCCGAAATCTAGCCTGAGCTCCTTTATTTTGCGCGTCAATGTGTTACGACCCCAGCCAAGCAGTCGCGCGGCCTCCTGCCGATGTCCGCCCGTGTGCTCAAGGGCGGTCTGAATCAGGATCTGCTCGAAAGTCGGTAGCGCGGTGTTGAGCAGACGATGCTCGCCATTCTTCAGGCTCTGTCGGACCCAACGACGAAAAACGGCCTCCCATGGCTCGTTCGTCGCGCGCTCAGTCCGCACGGCGCTGAGCTCCGGCGGCAGGTCATCCGGATGGATCTCCTTGCCAGACGCCATGACTGTGAGCCAGCGCGCGGTGTTCTCCAGCTGGCGAACATTGCCCGGCCAATCGAGCCGCTTCAGATGCTCGACCGCGCTGGGAAGAAGGACCTTGGTCTCGCAACCGAGCTCTTGAGCCGCCTGAGTCAAGAAATGCCGGATCAACAGTGGAATATCTTCGCGCCGGTCGCGCAGTGCCGGGATATGCAGGCGAATCACATTCAACCGATGGAACAGATCCTCACGGAAGCGGCCCTGCCGTACCAAGTCCTCTAAGTTCTGATGGGTCGCGGCGATGATGCGCACGTCTACGTTGATAGAGGCTACGCCTCCGACGCGGTAGAACTCCCCGTCCGCGAGCACCCGTAGCAACCGCGTTTGCAGCTCGGCGGGCATGTCACCGATCTCGTCCAGGAACAGGGTCCCGCCATCCGCCTGCTCGAAGCGTCCCTCACGCCGGGTCTGGGCACCGGTGAACGCCCCTCGCTCGTGGCCGAAGAGCTCAGACTCCAACAGGTCGCGCGGAATCGCGGCCATGTTCAGGGCGATGAAGGGCTTGTCGCTGCGCGGGCTGTGACGGTGCAGGGCGTGCGCCACCAACTCCTTGCCGGTTCCGGATTCGCCGTTGATCAGAACCGTGATGTTCGAACGGGCGAGGCGCCCAATCGCTCGGAAGACCTCCTGCATCGCCGGGGCCTCTCCGATGATGTCCGGTGCTCCTGCCGCGGGCTCGTCCTCGGGGCGATCCTCGCGCGTGCGCCGGCATGCTCGGGTGACCTGGCCGACCGCGTCGTCGATGTCGAACGGTTTGGGGAGATACTCGAAAGCCCCGCTATGAAAGGCCGAGACCGCACTGTCGAGATCCGAGTGGGCGGTCATGATGATCACCGGCAGCCCCGGGTGGCGAGCCTTGACCTGGCGAAGCAGGTCCAGGCCATCGATTCCCGGCATTCGAATGTCGGTGAGCATGGCGTCTGGCATCTCGCGCTCGAGCGCCTCCATGATGCCGACACCGTTGGAGAAACAGGTGACGTCCATTTGCGCCTTCCGAAGCGCCCTCTCCAGGACCCAGCGGATTGAACGGTCGTCGTCGATGACCCACACCTTGGGCTCCCTAGTCATGCTCGGACTCCAAGGGCAAATAGACATAAAATCGCGTCTCGCCGGGCCGGCTCTCGCACTCGATCAGGCCTCCGTGCTGGTTTATCAAATCCTGGGCGATCGGCAGTCCAAGCCCGGTCCCTCCTTGATGCCCAGACACCATTGGAAAAAAAACCTGGTCTTTCAATTCGTCAGGAATACCCGGGCCGTCATCGCGGATCTCCGCGGAAAGCACGAGCCGATGACGCCGACTGCCTATGGTGAACTGTCTGAGTACCCGCGTGCGCAATCCCACCGTGCCGCCGGGACCTGCCGCGGCCGCGGCGTTGCGGGCGATGTTGAGAAAAGCCTGAATCAGCCGGTCCTGATCCGCCATCAGCTCGGGGATACTCGGGTCATAGTCGCGCGTTACGACCGGGCCATTCGGGTACTCCGCCAGAATCAGACCGCGGACGTGCTCCAGGACGGTGTGAACATTCAGGATCCGTCGCTGCGGAAGCCGGTTTGGCCCAATCATCCGATTGACCAGGGCCTGCAGGCGATCTGCCTCCTCGATGATGATTCGGGTGTACTCACGCAAACCGGCGTCCGGAAGCTCACGCTCCAGAAGCTGGGCGGCACCCCGCAGCCCGCCGAGCGGGTTCTTGATTTCATGGGCCAAGCCCTTGATCAGCGCCTGAATCGCCGTGTGCTGGGTCAGCAACTGCTCCTCACGGTTGATCCTGAGCTGACGATCCACCTGGTGCAGTTCAACCAGGAGTTCCGGCTCCGCATCAAAATGGTGCAGAGGCAGCACAGTGCAGTTCACCGTTATGGTGCGATCATCCGCCAGACTGATGTTCAGCTCGCGCTCGGTAAAAGGATGACGTGATCGCAGCGCGGCTAGGAGCCGCGCCTCGACGTTCCCTTCGGGACAGGGCAGGATGTCCGCTGCATGCAAACCGATGTAATGACGTGCGCTGACCTGAAACAGCATCTCGGCCGCTGCATTCAAGTACTTCAGTCGCAAGTCTGCTCCAAACAGCAGTATCGCCGTGTTCAGGTAGTCGAGAAGTCCGCTTTCGAAGTCCGATTCGTTCGTTGGGACGCTGGTCATTGTTCGGGGATTCGTGGCCGCTGACTTGCTGGCGTTTCGAACTCGGCACCTGTGAAGACGTTCGGCCACGGGCTCGATGTGCCATGCGGAATTCGCGCTAAAATCACTGCCTCCGGTTATTCTTCCAGGGGCGATCAGCGTTCTGCAAGAAACCGGCCATCGTCGATTCGGGAGCGGAATTCCATCGCAGTCGCCGGGTCATCGTCAGTCGATCACGCTAACACGAGGCTATGCTCGAACGCGGCAACCGGGGGAAAGGTGCCCGGGCATTCGTCGCCGGGGCGGCGTCAGCTACTCGAGGCGCCGAGAAGCCCCTGTCCGGCTACTGAAGGACGCCCGGGGGCAGAGGTTTGCGCAGGTGAAAATCGAGGGTCGCGCTTCGGGCCACGACGCCACCACTCGGGTCGCGGATCTGAGCGTAGATGCGGTGGCTGCCGTGGCCGACTCCGTTGAGCATGAGCTGGGCACCGGCATTCTCGGCGCTGATCGGTAGGCCGTCGAGCACCAGCTCCATTCGGTGCCCCTCGCCGAGCGGTGGGTCGATGACCATGCTCACAGCGACGTCGCCAGACTCCTGGCGCAGGGTCTGGTTTGCCTCGGGCGCTACGATCTCGAAGGCGGAATAGGTCCCGAGCAGCAGGCCCTCAGGTGGGCTCTGAGTACCGGTCGACTCCCCGGCGGCCGTCCCTTGTCGCGCTCCCGACCGGCCAACGATCTCGGCCCCAGCTACCGGTCTGTCCGAGTATTGTGTACGGCCAGCGGCATCGACCCAGCGGTAGATCTCCGCCGACGCTGCGGCCGAAACTAGAAACGAGACTGCAAGAATTGTCCGAAACATGATGGTCGAAGGATAGTCGAGGCCGCTGTTACGCTCAACGGAAAGAGTGACGCCCCGTGAGGGGCGTCACTCGATCGACCTTCTCTGCGGCGCGAGACGTTACAGGCTGTAGTAGAGGTCGAACTCCACCGGGTGGGTGGTCATGCGCAGGCGCGTGACCTCTTGCATTTTCAACGCGATATAACCGTCGATCAGATCGTCGCTAAACACACCCCCCGCGGTAAGGAATTCACGATCCGCGTCGAGCGCCGCGAGGGCTTGATCGAGGGCGTAGCAGACGGTCGGGATGGCCTTCTCTTCCTCGGGCGGCAAATCGTAGAGATCCTTGTCCATCGGATCGCCCGGGTGGATCTTGTTCTGGATCCCGTCGAGGCCGGCGAGCATCATCGCCGAGAAGGCGAGATAGGGGTTACCGGTCGAATCAGGGAAGCGAACCTCAATGCGCCTCGCCTTCGGGCTGGAGACGTGCGGAATACGTATGGACGCGGAGCGATTTCGGGCCGAGTAGGCCAGCATGACCGGGGCCTCGAATCCGGGCACCAAGCGCTTGTATGAGTTCGTCGAGGCGTTGGTGAAGGCGTTCAAGGCGCGTGCGTGCTTGATGATGCCGCCGATGTAGTAGAGCGCCATCTCGGACAGGCCGCCGTACTTGTCGCCGGCAAAGAGGTTCTTGCCGTCCTTTCCGAGCGACTGGTGAACGTGCATTCCGTTGCCGTTATCACCGACAAGCGGCTTCGGCATGAATGTGACGGTCTTGCCGTAGGCGTGCGCCACGTTCCAGCAGCAGTACTTAAGGATCTGATTCCAGTCGGCGCGTTCCACGAGCGTGGTGAACTTGGTGCCGATCTCGCACTGGCCTGCCGTCGCGACCTCGTGATGATGGACCTCGACCGGAACGCCCATTTCTTCCATCGCCAGGCACATGGCACCGCGCAGATCGTTCAACGAGTCGACCGGCGGGACCGGAAAATAACCGCCCTTGACGCCGGGCCGGTGCCCCATGTTTCCGTCCTCGAACACCCGCTCGGAGTTCCAGCCCGCCTCATCGGAGTCGACCTTATAGAAGGCGCCACTCATGTCGGCGCCCCAGCGGACGTCGTCGAAGACGAAAAACTCGGGCTCTGGCCCGAAGTAGGCTGTATCGGCTATACCTGTCGACTTGAGGTAAGCCTCAGCGCGCTTCGCGAGCGAGCGCGGATCACGCTCGTAGCCCTGCATGGTCGAAGGCTCCAGGATATCGCATCGGATGATCAGGGTGCTCTCGTCGGCAAAAGGGTCCAGGACGGCGGAGGCTTCTTCCGGCATCAGGACCATGTCCGACTCCTGGATTCCCTTCCAACCCGCGATCGAGGATCCGTCGAACATCTTGCCGTCTTTAAAGAAGTCCTCGTCGAGGGTGCTAGCGGGCATGGAAACGTGCTGCTCCTTGCCACGGGTATCGGTGAAGCGAAGGTCGATAAACTTCACCTCATGCTCTTTGATCATCTTGACGACATCTGCCATTGGATCCTCTCCGATGCTGTGTTCTTGAGAATGGGTTAATGGACCGAAATACCGGCGGCGCTTGACGCGGGCGCCAGCTCGGGGCGGTTGAGGCGGCGCAGCGTAACAGGTCCGCCCGCTCGCTTCACGAGTCGATGCATGTCCGTCACCGAACATAGCCGCTGCGCGGGCATGTGGTGGAGCCGCTGGCGACGCATGGGCGTGAGGCTTAAAACGGTTCGACGGACCACCCGCGTGTTTAAAGCACTAAACGGGCCACCCGTGGCGATCACGATGTCTTCGGGCTGCTTCGCCGCGACTTAGCCCCGGCGCAAACAGAACCCAATATAGATTCCGGGGGTTAGAACCCGGTTTGTACTCGCGGAGCGCGCTGGTTCCACGGCAATCGGGATCGACGGCGCGGGGACGGGCGCGTGCTGCTTCCTTTGACCATCATGGAATGCACCACCTTGAATCACTGCAGCAAAGAATTGCACCATATTGGCGCGCCAGGTCAGCCATAGAAGGTGTCCAGACGGCGAAACTCCGGACTTCCGGCAAGGGCCAGCGTCAGCTCGCGCTTGAGCGTCGCTGGGTCGGCGCCCCGTCGTAGAAGGGCGGATACAGGGAAATGGACCTCTACATCGATGCCGCCGTCAAGGTAGTGTAGGACGATCCGCTGGTGTTCGTTGGCCGCCGGGATCCCGGACCACAGGCTGGCGAGACGGGCAAGAACCTCTGCCCGCATGGCAGCCCCGCGCAGGGCGCGGCCCCTTCGTCGTCCTCCGGATCGATATGTACGGTAACGTCCGTGATCTCGTCGATCTCCAGCTTTAGCCTCTGCTCGACCAGCACGCTAATCATGTGGCCCTCCGAGACGCTGACCTTCGGGTCGACCAGGATATGGACGTCAGCCGATGCCTGTCCCCCATGCCGGCGGGTACGCAGCATACGGATGTCCCGAACGCCGCCGACGGTCCGAATGGTGTCGCGGATGGCCGCGAGACGATCATCGTCAAGGCCGGTGTCGACGAGTTCGTTGATTGCGCCCCACCCCAGGTCCCAGGCGATCTTCGCGATCATTATCGCCACGACCACGGCCGCGATGGCGTCGAGATATGGAAGGCCCGCCATCGTACCGGCGATTCCGACTAGGACGACGACGGACGATACGGCATCGGAGCGGTGATGCCAGGCATTGGCCCGAAGCAGCTCCGAACGCACTGGTCGCGCGTAGCCAAGCGTCCACCAGTAGAGCCACTCCTTCGCACCGATGGACACCAGGGCCGCAACCAGCGCCATCGCCTGAGGATGCAGGAGCTCCTACGGTCAGAACAGGCGGTACACGGCGTCCCAGCCGATTCCGAAAGCGACCGCGAGCAACAGGAAAGCCAGGGTAAGCGTCGCGACGGTTTCGTATCGCGCATGGCCGTATGGATGATCCTCATCCGGTCCGAGGGTGGCGTGGTGGCACGCGAGCAGAACTAGGAGGCGGACAGCAAGTCCGAGAGCGAATGCACACCGTCGGTGACCAGGGCCTGAGACTGCGCGAGAACGCCGACGACGAGCTTGACGGCAGAGAGCAAGACATTGACGGCCGCTCCCTCCGACCACGGCGATGCGCCGGACAGCTTCGGCGCGGACGCGCATCCGTTCGGTGAGGTTAGAGGAGGCGGGAATCGGGGCGGTTGTCACGTGTGGCGCCCGTTCGATCTTCTGAGGAAAAAGCGAGAAGAGAAGTCTACAGGGAATACGTGATTATGCGCTGACTGGAAATCGCGACCTGGCTGCTACCTCGTAGCGATTTGTTTGGTCCGAATTTACGTTGCGCCGCGAGGATGGATAAGACTCGAGGGTAACCGATATACTGATGTGCTTGCCCTGCCGTTGCGCCATAAGGAGCCGGTTTTGAGTTTCGAACCCGATGATGTATCGACGTTCCAAGGTCTGATTTTCGCCCTTGAGCGTTTCTGGGCCAGTCGCGGCTGCGTGGTCGTTCAACCCTACGATATGGAGGTCGGCGCGGGGACCTTCCATCCGGCAACCTTCCTGCGTTCAATCGGCCCGGAGCCTTGGCGCAGCGCTTACGTTCAACCCTCCAGACGCCCGACCGACGGCCGTTACGGCGAAAATCCGAACCGGCTGCAGCACTACTACCAGTACCAGGTGGTGCTCAAGCCCTCGCCATTGGATATCCAGGAGATCTATCTCGACTCATTGCGCTCGCTCGGAATCGATCCACTGGTTCATGACATCCGATTCGTCGAGGACAACTGGGAGTCTCCGACCTTGGGGGCTTGGGGACTGGGGTGGGAGGTCTGGCTAAACGGGATGGAGGTCACTCAGTTCACCTATTTCCAACAGGTGGGCGGATTGGACTGCAGGCCAGTCACCGGCGAGATTACCTACGGGCTCGAGCGGATCGCCATGTACCTACAAGGGGTCGAGAGCGTCTACGACCTGATCTGGAGCCGCTCGCCGTCATCGATCGTGACCTACGGCGACGTGTTCCACCAGAACGAGGTTGAGCAATCCAGGTACAACTTTGAGAAGGCGGACGTGGACGCGCTTTTCGCCCAGTTCGATACCTGCGAGCGAGTCAGCAGCGAGCTTGTTCGGCAGGGGCTCGCCCTGCCAGCCTACGAGCAGGTTCTTAGGGCGTCTCACACCTTCAATCTGTTGGATGCGCGGGGTGCGATCTCTGTAACCGAGCGCCAACGCTTTATCCTGCGCGTGCGTTCGATAGCACGGGCCGTCGCGCAAGCCTTTTTTGAGAGTAGGGAGGCGCTCGGCTTCCCGATGCTTTCGCGATAGAGGGGAGAGATTTGGACGCTTTTGCTGACCTTCTGGTCGAAATCGGTACCGAGGAACTCCCGCCCGCGTCCCTGCCCCAGCTCTCTAACGGGTTCCTCGAAGGCATGCGTGATCAGTTAGTGATTCAGGGCATCGCTTTCGATGAGATTGAGCCTTTCGCGACACCACGACGACTGGCGCTCGTCGCCCGGGGGGTCGCGACGCGGCAAACCGATCAGGATACGGTCAGGCGGGGTCCAAGCCTCCAGGCGGCCTTTGACGCCGATGGAACACCCACGCAGGCCGCGCTCGGTTTTGCGCGGTCCTGCGGTGTCGATGTCGAAGAGCTCACCCGGGAGCACTCCGGAAAGGGATCCTGGCTCTCGTTTCACAGTATGCGTCGGGGAGAACCAACGAGCGGACTATTGCCGGCAATGGTCGAGTCCGCGCTCGGGGGGCTGCCCATTCCGAAGCGGATGCGCTGGGGATCGGGGGAGGAGGAGTTCGTGCGTCCGGTGCACTGGGTGTGCCTCATGCTTGGTGCAACACCTGTTCCGGGGAGAGTCCTAGGCGTAGCGTGCGGCAACTCAACTCGAGGACATCGGTTCCACCACCCGGATTCGATCGAGATCTCCGCGCCCGGCTCCTACGCGGATACCCTTCGTCGCCGTGGCTTCGTCGAACCTTCATTCGGCAGACGCCGGGAAATGATCGTCGAACAGGTAGAGAGACTCGCCAACGAGCGCGGTCTACATCCGAGCATCAAACCCTGGCTCTTGGACGAGGTAACCTCCTTGGTCGAATGGCCGGTCGCGATCCTGGCTAACTTTGAAAGCGGTTTCCTGACCGTTCCGCCCGAAGTCCTGATCGAGACGATGCAAAAAAACCAGAAGTACTTCCCGCTTACCGATTCGCAGGGAGCGCTTCAGGCGTCTTTTATTGCCATCAGTAATATCGAGAGCCGGGATCCGGGTCAGGTCCGTGCCGGTAATGAACGCGTGATCCGGCCCCGCTTCGCCGACGCCAAGTTCTTCTGGAATCAGGATCTGAATACGCCTCTGGATCGTTTTGCCGATCGGCTCGGCTCGGTGGTGTTTCAGGAACGACTTGGCACCCTGAGCGACAAGAGTGCTCGGGTCGGGAGGCTTGGACGCAAGCTAGCTGAGCGACTGGGCATCGACGCCGATCTGGTCGGGAGAGCCGCCCAGCTCGCGAAATGCGATCTCCTAAGCGCGATGGTCGTCGAATTCCCCGGGTTGCAGGGAACCATGGGCCGTTACTACGCCCTCCATGCCGGGGAGGATGCGTCTGTCTGCACAGCGATTGAGGAACAATACCTTCCGCGCTTTGCTGGCGACAAACTTCCGGAAGTGGACTGCGGTCGGGTCCTGGCGACCGCCGAGCGGCTTGATACGCTGGTTGGAATTTTCGGAATCGGTCTACGCCCCACCGGTACAAAGGATCCGTACGGGCTGAGAAGGGCTTCCATTGCGGTGCTGCGCATGTTGATCGAAATACCCTTGCCGCTGGATCTGCGCGAAGCGCTCGGATATGCGGCGGCTGGTTTTCCCGCCGGGCTCCTGTCGGAAGATGCCGTCGATTCGGTGCTCGAGTACATGCTGGATCGCCTACGCAGCTACTACCTGGATCGCGGCGTCGCACCGGACACCGTGGAAGCGGTGGTTTCGACAGGCGTCACGGTTCTGAGCGATCTGGACAGGCGGATCGTGGCCGTATCGGAGTTTCGCAAACTTACAGCGGCGGAAGCGTTGTCAGCGGCCAACAAGAGGATTCGAAATATCCTGATGAAGGCAGAAGTGGAGGCGGCTTCCGGCCTGAGTCCCAATCCAGCGCAAATGAAGGAAGAGGCCGAAATCCGTCTCGTCGAACGCATGGACGAGCTTGCAAGCGTAATCGCACCGCTGACTGCCAGGCAGGATTACATCGGTGTCCTACGCACGCTCGCGGGGCTTCGGGATGAGGTCGATGCCTTCTTCGATGAGGTGCTTGTAATGGACGAAGACCCAGCGCTTCGAGGAAATCGGATCCGGATACTGCAAATCCTCTACGGGATGTTTCTCGACGTCGCCGATATTTCGAGGCTTCAGTGAACGACGGCGAGAGTCCGGATTCCAGTTTATTTGCCGACATGGTGCAGGCGGTCCGGGCATTTCACACTAAGCATCGATTCCGGGAGCGTGGCGGCGAGGAGATGACCTACCGCATTGCCCTCATGAGCGAGGAGCTTGGCGAAATCTCGTCGTGCGTTACCAAGGGTCGACCGCTCGAAGAACTTTCCGAGGAGGTTGCCGACCTACTTATTCTGGTAATGGGCACCGCGATTGCTGGGGACTTTGATCTCGAGCAGGCGTTCTGGGCAAAGATGGGCAAACTGGAACGGCGCGAGGGTCGGATTATCAACGGGCGGATTCGGGTTTCCGAGTTTCGCGCTTCAGATGGTGACTGATCGGCTCCTGATCCTGGACAGGGACGGGGTCATAAACGCGGATTCCGACGCTTACATCAAGAGCACCGACGAGTGGGATCCCTTACCTGGCAGTATCGAGGCAATCGCTCGGCTATCCAATAAGGGCTTCTTGGTCGCTATCGCTAGTAACCAGTCCGGACTCGCCCGTGGCCTATTTACGTTTTCGCAGCTAAACGCGATGCATCGCAAGCTTCGTGACCTGGTCTCCGAGCAGGGGGGCAGAATCGAGGTGATCGCGTTCTGCCCTCACGCACCGGGTGAAAATTGTCCCTGTCGTAAACCACGGCCAGGTTTGCTGCAGGAGATAGCCAGCCGACTCAGTATAAGCTTAATCGGTGCCCCATTCGTCGGAGACTCGCTGTCCGATCTGGAGTCTGCCCGTTCGGTTGGAATGCGTCCGTGGCTGGTTAAGTCTGGTAAAGGTGCCAAGACCCTGCATGCCAACCGCGCCCGCCTCAAAGGTGTCCGCATTTTCGAAGACCTTCGAGCTGTAGCCGACCACCTCCTATCTTCCGTCTGATCCAAATGGCGTTCCTGCGTTCCGTAGCCTACCTGCTCTTCCTGAGCACCTCGACCGTATTTTTTGCGGTGCCTATCGTGCTCTTTGCGCCGCTGTTGCAGAACGGAATTCGCTCGCGGATAGCCCGGGCTTGGGCCCATACAAATCTCGTCGCCCTGCGTTGGTTGTGTGGGCTCGATTACGAGGTTCATGGCGTCGAGAATCTCCCAAACGAAGCTGCGGTCGTGCTTTGTAATCACCAGTCAGCCTGGGAGACGATCGTCCTGCGCGCAATTCTGCCACTAGAGCAGACCTGGGTGCTAAAACGGGAACTACTCTGGATCCCACTGTTCGGCTGGGCGCTCGCACGCTTCAGGCCCATTGCGATTAACCGCGCCTCCGGCCGGCAGGCGGTCAAGCAACTGCTGAGTGCGGGCCGTCAGGCCCTCGAGGCGGGACGCTGGGTTATCGTTTTCCCTGAGGGAACCAGAGTTCCGCCGGGGGAGCACCGGCCTTTCGCCATTGGGGGGGCACTTCTGGCGGCGCGCAACAAGTCGCTCATCGTTCCTATCGCACACAATGCAGGGGTCTTCTGGGCCCGGCGTAGCCTGGTTAAGTTCCCGGGAAAAATCGATCTGGTGATAGGTGAACCGATTTCCACCAATGGAAAGTCACCGACCGAGCTGAATGCCGAGGTTGAGCATTGGATTAGCTCACGGGTATTGGCGCTTCCGCTAGGGGACCGGGAAGAGGAGGTCCGTTAACGTAGACTGAAGCTTCGGTCAAACATCAAGATTCTCGACATCCAACGCATTGCGCTCGATAAACTCGCGCCGGGGCTCGACGTTGTCTCCCATGAGAGTCGTGAAGATCTGATCCGCGGCAACCGCGTCTTCTATCGTCACTCGGAGTAGTCTTCGAGTCTCTGGATTCATGGTCGTGTCCCAAAGTTGATCGGGGTTCATCTCCCCCAATCCCTTGTACCGCTGAATGCTGTATCCTCGTTGCGCCTCGGCCAAGAGCCATCGTATTCCATCGCCCAGGTCGGTGATCTCTCGCCGCTTCTCCCCTCGAACGATATAAGCGCCCGGCTCAAGCAGGCCATCGAGCTTCTCGCCGTACTCGACAATCTTCGCATAGTCGGCAGTGTGAAAAAAATCGAGCGGGACCAGTCGAGTCTCCGGGATGCCATGCACCAACCGGGTTACCTCCAGTACCGCGGTCTTGCCTTCGGTTCTTTGGGAACGCCGTAGCACATACCGATAGGACGGAGATCCAGGTGAATTTAGGCGGGTTTCAAGCGCCAAGCACCACTCCGCGATCGTCGATTCGTCGCCGGCCATTTCATCGTTTAGGGCTGGCATCCGCACAAGTTCCTGCAAAAAACTGGCGTCGTATCGAGAAGACAAGCGGCGCACGATGCCGACGAAAACCTGGTAATCGCGCGCGAGCGTCTCCAAGGCCGAACCTCCGAGGGGCGGTGAGTCGGAGGAAACATGCAGATCGGCACCATCGAGCGCGGACCGAAGCATTGCGGCGTTCAACTCCCTGTCATCGAGGAGATAGTCCTCCTGCTTTCCCTTTTTCATCTTGTAGAGGGGTGGCTGGGCGATATAGATATACCCACGCTCGGCTAGCTCCGGCATCTGTCGGTAGAAGAACGTCAGCAATAGTGTTCGGATGTGGGCACCATCAACGTCCGCATCGGTCATGATGATGATGCGGTGGTATCTGAGATTATCCGGGTTGTACTCTTCTCGTCCTATGCCGCACCCGAGGGCCGTGATCAGAGTTCCCACCTCCACGGAAGAGAGCATCTTGTCGAATCTGGCTTTCTCGACGTTGAGGATCTTTCCTTTTAGCGGAAGAATGGCCTGAAATGCGCGATCGCGCCCCTGCTTAGCGGAGCCGCCGGCTGAGTCGCCCTCGACAAGATAGAGTTCGGATTTCGACGGGTCCTTTTCCTGACAGTCGGCCAACTTTCCCGGGAGTCCGGCGACGTCGAGGACTCCCTTACGGCGGGTCATCTCGCGAGCCTTGCGGGCCGCGTCACGGGCGCGGGCCGCCTCGAGCATTTTCTGGGCGATCGCCTTCGCCTCCGCGGGCTGTTCCTCGAGGAAAATGTTCAGGTGCTCGACAACGAGAGATTCTACGACGCCCTTGACCTCCGACGAGACCAGCTTGTCTTTGGTCTGCGATGAGAATTTAGGATCTGGAATCTTTACCGATAGGACCGCGGTCAAGCCTTCCCGGGCATCGTCACCAACGGCTCGGACCTTCTGGCTTCGGTCCAACCCCTCTCGCTCGATATAGGAGTTCAGCGTTCGGGTGAGACCGGCTCTAAATCCGGCAAGGTGCGTTCCACCGTCCCTTTGTGGAATGTTGTTGGTGTAACAAAAAATGCTTTCCTGAAAACTCTCGTTCCACTGGAGAGCGAGTTCCACCGTTACCGATTGTGATTCGGCCGTGAAATAGACGACGGAGGGGTGGATAGGCGTTTTGTTGCGGTTCAGAAGCTCAACGAATGCTCGAATTCCACCCTGATACTCGAACAGATCCTCTTTTCCTGTGGATTCCTCATAGAGATGGATTCGAACACCTGAATTAAGGAAAGAGAGCTCCCTTAATCGCTTAGCCAAGATGTCGTAATGAAACTCGAGGTCGGAGAAGATCTTCGGCGAAGGGTAGAAGCGTATTTCGGTTCCCGTCTGGCTCGAGTCGCCGACCACGCGCAAAGGGTAACTTGGAATACCGAGACGATACTCTTGCTCATGCAGTTGGCCGCCTCTGCAAATCTTCAATAGGAGGCGCTCGGATAATGCATTTACAACCGATACCCCAACCCCATGAAGACCGCCCGAGACCTTGTACGAGTTGTCGTCGAACTTCCCTCCCGCGTGTAGCACCGTAAGGATCACCTCGGCGGCCGACCGCTGCTCTTCCGCGTGGATGTCGACAGGGATTCCCCGGCCGTTATCGGTGACGGATACAGAACCGTCCCGATGTAGTGTCACTCGAATCTCGTTACAGTGGCCTGCGAGAGCTTCGTCTATCGAGTTGTCTACAACTTCGAAGACCATGTGATGAAGGCCCGTTCCGTCGTCGGTATCACCGATATACATTCCGGGTCGCTTTCGGACCGCGTCTAGACCGCGGAGTACCTTTATATTGGTAGAGTCGTAGCTCATTGGGGCTCTTTCGTCACAACGTTGGAAAGGAAAGGGGGTGTGGAGTCACATTCGCACACCAGAATGTGGGAAGCGGGGCCGACGTAGAGGCATTACACTTCGAGAATCCAGATTATATGGGATTGCCTTCCATGACACTGGCGGGCTGCACCTTCACTAGACCAGTGGCAGCAGGTTTCACATATCCTTCATGTCTCGGAGGATACCTTGTTCCACGTGGAACAAGGCACGCCATTCAGCTCGTTCCAGCTGCACCATCACGACGTACTGGACGCGCTGATACCTCTTTTGCAACGATAAAAAAAACCGGCGCCGATGCAACCCGCCCTTGCACAGTTACAAAATTTATCTTGCCAGAAATGGACTAAGCTTGGATCGCTAGATCTCGATCAGGTCCGATTCCTCTATTTGAGCTATCGAATAGCCGAGGAGCACACTGAGATGCGGCTTCAGCAACCATTTATAGCTTCCCCGAAAAAATTGCCGACAAACCTGCTTCAACTTCTTGGCAAACCTTAGTTCCACGTGGAACAGGTTCCAATCGACAAGCTTCTGTCGGAGCGATGGCGCCCCTTTAGGAACTGACGACGATTGTCGCCCACCGGCTTGAGGGAGGATCCGAGCCCTCCATTCGAAACGCAGCCCGCTTGTTTGCAACCACTAAAGTCGGACATGAAATAAGAACAACATGCCGCTTCAGCACCAAGAGTTGTTCCGCGAAGCAACTCCCACGTGCAACCCGATGCAGAGTCATCGACGCAGCCGGCCTTACCAGCCCCCATTCCGCCCTTCCCCAATCAAAAAGAGTGCTCCCATTCGATCTGCTAGTCCCGGGTTTTTCGTAAATCAGCTGATACGTCTCTCGACACGTCGTCGGCTCAGTTCAGCTAGAGGCGCATGGGCATTACCACAAAGGTCTCATCGCTGGCTCCGACTCCGCGCCAAATTGAACTGCTATCGCCATCCTGAAACCGAACCGCGACCCGTTGTTCCTCGATCGCGCCCAGTACGTCCAACAAATAGCCAACGTTGAATCCGACCGCGGTCTGCTCCCCGGCATACTCCAACTCAATCTCCTCCTCGGCTTGCTCCTGCTCCGGGTTGTGCGCCTGCAAACGGAGTACGTTCTCACCAAACGACAACCTCAACCCCCGATACTTCTCGTTCGACAATATCGCAGTCCTTGACAGCGCTCGTCTCAGTGAGTCCCTGTCCGCAGACGCCTCCTTGTTCAACTCCTTCGGTATTGCCCTTTCGTAATCCGGATATCGCCCGTCAATAAGTTTTGATGTGATTCGTGTTCCACCCAGTTGAACCCGAATACTTTTTTCGGCCAACGTAACCACGACCGGACCGTCTGACGGTTCCAGTTGGCGCTTTAGCTCAAGCACTGTCTTGCTTGGAACTATTGCCTGTATGGGATCGCCAATATCCAGGACAGCTTCGCTCTGGAGCTTTGCAAGACGATGCCCGTCCGTAGCCACCGCCGTGATTCCGGAGGCGTCAAACGCGAGAAGCAGGCCGTTCAGGTAATACCGAACATCCTGCTGAGCCATAGCAAACGCCGTCTTATCCAACAAGCGCTTCAGATACCGCTCCGCGAGCTCCAGTCGGACACCGCCCAACTCGTCGTCAACGCGCGGAAAATCTGCTGCCGGCAACACACCCAGCACAAACCGGGATCGGCCGGAACTCACGGTGCAGCGCTCGCCCGTTACCCTGAACGTTAGATCCGCCCCTTCAGGCAGTGATCGACAGATATCGGCGAGCTTTCTTGCGGGAACAGTGACTTCACCGGGGTGAAGGACGTGCGCCACACAATCGGACCGAATCTCTACCTCAAGGTCAGTACCGAACATCCGCAACCGATTGCCCGATGCCTCAAGCAGCAAATTTCCAAGGATCGGCAGCGTTTGTCGTCGCTCTACGACTCCCACCGCCCGTGTGAGCGTGGGGAGCAAGACCTCCCGGTTCGCGATGAGCTCCATTTATTACACTCCTTATCTTTACCGAATACAGTAGTGTTAATAAGCGCTGTGGATAATTGCCGGTATCTGAAATTTACTAATGAAAACAATGCGATCAGAATCTGAAACGAGCTGCACAACCGCTTCTTGAGCTGTGGAAAAGCCGTAGTCAAATGGGTTGCTCAAAACTGTAAACAGCTTTTCAACAGTTAGGAGGTCAAGGTTCTCAACAAGTTCTTGTAGTCTTCCTCGACCGTGAGGTCGCTATCGCGAAGCTCCTTTATCCTTCGGGTGGCGTGCAGTACCGTCGTGTGATCACGTCCACCAAACTTTCCCCCGATCTCCGGGAGGCTATGTTTCGTAAGCTCCTTCGCCAGCGCCATCGCCATCTGTCTTGGCCGGGCTATCGACCGACTTCGTTTGGCGGACAAGAGGTCCGATGTCCTGATCTTGAAATACTCGGCAACAGTCTTTTGAATATTCTCTACGCTAACTTGCTTGTCCTGTGCCGCGAGCATATCCCTAAGGGCATCCTTGGCGAAGTCCAGGGTGATGGGCTTGCCCGTGAACTGCGCATTTGCAGCCAACCGCCGAAGCGCCCCCTCCAGGTCCCGGATATTGGATCGAATGCGGCGGCCAACAAAAAAACCGACATCCTCGGGGAGCGAGATACCGAGTTGATTCGCCTTACTGTGCAGAATGGCAACGCTGGTTTCCATATCAGGCGGCTCAATCGCTACCGTCAGTCCCCAGCCAAAGCGCGACTTGAGACGTTCCTCTAGCCCCACCACCTCCTTCGGGAAGCGATCGCTAGAGAGCACGATCTGCTGGCGCGACTCAAACAAGGCATTGAAAGTATGAAAAAATTCTTCCTGCGAGCGCTCCTTTCCCGCGAAGAACTGGACGTCGTCAATCAGCAAGGCGTTGACTGATCGGTACTTTCGTTTGAACTCGTCGATTTTGTTGTGCTGCAGCGCCTTGATCATCTCCGCGACGAAGCGTTCGGAGTGCAGGTACACGACCCGCGCCGTCGGATTGGTATCCAGCACCATATTCCCAACGGCGTGCATCAGATGAGTCTTACCCAGTCCCACGCCCCCGTAGATAAAAAGCGGGTTGTAGGCCACGCCTGGGTTCTGGCCGATCTGAATTGACGCAGCCCTGGCGATCTGGTTGGACTTTCCCTCTACAAAGGTCTCGAACGTAAAGTCGGCGTTGAGCTTCGCCTCTGACCGCCTTTCGTCAAGCTTCTTCCCCGAGCCCGACGACGGGCTGATTACTTGCGCCATCTGTCGTCCGGGAGACGCGCGCTCAAGCGCCCCGACTTCGAAGCTGATCCGTGGGACCTCACCGCCGCTGAACAGCGTGCAGAGATCGAGCAGCCGGGCCTCGTAGTGTTGGCGGGCCCAGTCCTGCACGAATCGATTTGGGGCGAACAGACGCAGCACCTCACCATCCAGGCGTGCTTGAAGCGGCATTATCCAGGTGTTGAACTCGGCCGTGGTCAGCTCCCCTTTGAGCTGTTTGACGCATTCCTCCCAAACTCCCACGGCGACTCCCGACGATGATGTCCGTTTGATCTTGTTGAGGCCAATGCGCTCGACGACCCACTGGCGGTTCGTGCCGCTGCAGTCTATCGTCCCGGAGCGCACTTATCCACAACCGATCTCTCCGGAGACTGATCCAATATTCGTTGACTTTTCAATATGAATTACCTAACCTTCTGCGTCTTTTTCCGGGGCGAGATCGCGACCGCGATGTCCCGTTTTTAGAGCAAAGACACATGAAGCGTACCTTTCAGCCCAGCCGACTCAAGCGTGCTCGAGTCCACGGCTTCCGTGCCCGATCCGCCACCCGAAACGGTCGCAAGGTCCTCAGTGCCCGTCGCGCCAAGGGCCGCGTCCGCCTGATCCCCTGAATCTGACGTACAAGCTCTACCGGAACGAACCGGGTTCCGCCGAACCCAACCAACGCCTCTCGCCCAAGCACCGACTGAAGCGCTCGGCGGACTTCAAGCGCGTTTTCGCTTCGCCCGTTCGGTACCCCGGTTCGGGCTTCGTCGTTCTGGCGCGCGGTAATGCCGAAGGGCACGCCCGTCTTGGACTCGCGATCGCCAAGCGGTGCGCTCCCCGTGCAGTCGACCGAAATCGACTGAAGCGGCTCGCTCGTGAGAGCTTTCGACTTCATCGCCTGAGGTTGCCACCCGTCGACGTTGTCGTGTTATGCGCACGGGGCGCGGCGGAATTACCTAACCGCCGGCTCGTCGCCACACTCGAGCGGGCCTGGACCACACTAGAGAATCACCCATGCGTCGACTGCTGATCGGTTTGATTCGCGGGTACCAGTACCTGCTCAGCCCGCTGATCGGACCCCACTGCCGGTTTTTTCCCTCCTGCTCTCACTACGCCGCGGAGGCGATAGAGCGCCACGGCGTTGTCGCGCGGCGGATTTCTGGCGGCACGGCGGCTGGGGCGTTGCCACCCGTGGCACCCTGGTGGGGTCGATCCGGTTCCGGAGGTCACCCGGGGCTACGCGACATGGATAACCGGCGCCTGATTCTCTTTTTCGCCCTCGCGGCGGTTCTGTTGTTGATCTATCAGAGCTGGGTGCAGGACTACGGTCAAGCAAGCCACGCCACCCTTGAGCAGTGCCGAGTCGAAGCCGACCGAAGAAGGCCCTGCCGCGGACGCGGGCGTTCCTCGGGTCGCGACGACTCCCACCCAGGTGACACCCGGCTCAGACGTTGCGTCGGCTTCTGCCGCCATCGGGGGTACCAGAGAACCAGGCCGAGTCACTGATCCGCGTCGAAACGGACGTCATACGCCTCGATATATCCCCGCGAGGCGGCACGGTATCGAGCGTCTGGTTGCTCGACTACCCGGTCGAGCCCGAGCGTCCAGACGACAAGCTCAGGCTAATGAAGCCGGAGCCGCCCAACATGTTCATCGCCCAGTCGGGGCTGATCGGGCAGGAAGCCTCGATGCTGCCGAACCACGAGGCGCTGTTCGAGAGCTCCAGCGCCAGCTATCGCATGGAACCGGGGCAGGACACTCTGGAGGTCGACCTTAAGTGGTCGAACGCTGCCGGGATTACCGTCACCAAGACCTTCATCTTCCAGCGCGGCAGCTACACGATCGAGCTACGCCAGGCGGTGACCAACGAGACGGGCTCACCCATCGTGGCGAGGGAATATGCCCAGCTACAGCGCACTGAGCTGCACGACCCGAACCAGTCCCAGTTCATCTATACCTTCACCGGCGGTGTCTACTACACACCGGCGGACAAGTACAAGAAGATATCTTTCAAGGACATGAGCGCCGAGAAGCTCGAGCTGCCGGTCACCGACGGCTGGATCGCGATGATTCAGCACTATTTTTTGGCGGCCTGGGTCCCTCCGCGTGGGGTCGAGGAGACCTTCTACACGAACGTACTTGACGGATCCCGCTACATCATCGGCAAGTACTCCCCGGCGGTCAGCGTCCCCGCAGGCGCCACGCACACCTTCGACAACCGGCTTTTCGCCGGACCAAAGCTCCAAGATCACCTCGCCGAGGTCGCACCGGGACTCGAGCTCGCGGTGGATTACGGCTGGTTGACCGTGATCGCTCAGCCGATCTACTGGCTGCTAAGCAAGATCCATTCGGTGGTCGGCAACTGGGGCTGGTCCATCATCGTGCTGACCATCCTGATCAAGTTGGCCTTCTACAAGCTGTCCGAGACCAGCTACAAGTCCATGGCCAACATGCGCCAGGTGACCCCCAGGATCCAGGCCCTTAAGGACAGGTACGGCGACGACAAACAGCGCCTGAACCAGGCCATGATGGATCTCTACAAGACCGAAAAGATCAATCCGCTGGGCGGTTGTCTGCCGATTCTGATCCAGATCCCGGTCTTCATCGCCCTGTACTGGGTGCTGCTCGAGAGCGTCGAGATGCGGCAGGCCCCCTTCGCGCTATGGATCAACAATCTGTCCGCCCCGGATCCGTATTTCGTGCTGCCGCTGATCATGGGGGTGTCCATGTTCGTGCAGCAGAAGCTGAATCCAGCGCCCCCGGACCCGATGCAGGCGAAAATCATGATGAGCCTGCCGTTCGTCTTCACGGTCTTCTTCGCGTTCTTCCCGGCGGGTCTGGTTCTTTACTGGACGGTGAACAACATCCTGTCCATCGCCCAGCAGTGGCATATAACCCGCAACATCGAGCGGGCGGCCGCGAAGAAACGAAAGTAGTCCGGTACCGGTGTAGCCTGGCTTTCGGCTCCGTGTCGGTCGACACCATTGCCGCCGTAGCCACGCCACCCGGCGCCGGCGGGATCGGCGTGGTACGTATCAGCGGACCGCTCGTCCCCGAGATCGCCCGCGGCGTGTTCGGTTGGGTCCCGAGCCCTCGTCAGGCTTTGTTCGAGGGCTTCCGGGGAGGCGACGGTGAAATTATCGACGAGGGTATCGCGCTCTTTTTCCCGGCGCCCCGTTCGTTCACGGGCGAAGACGTTCTGGAGCTCCAGGGCCACGGCGGACCCGTGGTCATGGATCTGCTGCTACAGCGCTGCTTGGAGCTCGGCGCGCGGCCAGCGCGCCCAGGGGAGTTTACCGAGCGCGCGTTCCTCAACGGCAAGCTCGACCTCGCTCAGGCCGAGGCCGTCGCTGACCTGATCGAGAGTTCGACGGCGCTTGGCGCACGTCTCGCGGTCCGAAGCCTGCAGGGTGCTTTTTCTCGAAGAATCGACGACCTGATCGAGCGCCTGATTCGGCTGCGTACCTATATCGAGGCAACACTCGACTTTCCCGACGATGAGATCGACGTCTCAAGCGAGCCGGCCGTCGCCGCACACATCGAAGAGCTCATCCAGCATTCACTCGGGATCCTCACGGACGCCCGGCAGGGCCAGGTCATCCGGGAAGGGCTTAGGGTCGTGATAGCTGGCCCACCAAATGCAGGTAAATCGAGTATTCTCAATGCCTTATCAGGTACCGACGCGGCGATCGTGACCGACATCCCCGGGACCACGCGCGACGTTCTCGGCCATGACATTCAGATCGATGGTCTGCCCGTGAGGATCCTCGACACCGCGGGGATCCGCGAAGCCCGCGATCCGGTGGAACAGGAGGGCGTGCGGCGGGCTCGACGCGCGCTGGAGCAGGCCGACCTGGTGCTTTGGGTATACGATGCATCGTCCGGCCTGACCGGTTTCCCTCCGGATGGAGCGCTTTCGGGCGCGCCCGTGACCCGCGTGCGCAACAAAATTGACCTGATCGGTGAGCGGCCGACCGTGACAAAGACGCGTGACGGATCGGAGGTCGCCTTGTCCGCCCTCACCGGTGAAGGATTGGATTTGCTTCGCGCCCGCATTAAGACCAGAGCCGGGGTCGACATGCTGACCGAAGGCGCCTTCGTCGCCCGCCGTCGGCACCTAGACGCGCTCGGGCGGGGTCTGGAGGACCTGAGGGGCGCCCAAGGGGCTCTACTGGACGGTTCTGGAGCCGAGCTCGCCGCCGAGCACCTCTTGGCGGCCCAACAGGCTTTCGGCGAGATCACCGGCCGATTCACGTCCGATGACCTCCTCGGGCGCATATTTTCCAGCTTTTGTATCGGAAAATGACCTCGTTGTTGAAGACTTCGTAAGCTCAAGCGCGAGACCCGCCCCAATTCGTTCGACGTCAGAACTTGCGAGCCGGCTCATCCCGGGTGCACGCGCGTGTCCACAATTTTCAGGGGGCGGCATCGCGCCAATAAACTGTTCTATGCAGACAGCTGTTGAGGCCGGTTGAAACCTTACCAGGGTGTTCAACCTTACCTGCTCGATTTCTGAGCAGGAGACTGGAGGGTGATCACCATGGCCACGCTTGGCAAGATCCGCAGGATGTACTTTCTGGACGGTCTGTCCCTATCGGAGATTTCGCGGCGCACGAGTCTGTTGCGCAACACCATCAGGGCCTGGCTGAGGAAGCCCGAGGGCACGGAGCCGAGGTATCAGCGCGCGGCAGCGGGAGAGGTGCTGTGATTCATATGCCGAGCCCCCGGCTCCTTAAGCTGGCGGCATGGGCACCCGCGGTAACCTCTTCCCGATGATTTCCCCGCTGACCAGTTCGCCATCGTGGCGTTTTGCGCCGGTTGCGGCCGCTCGACGCCGCTGGAACGCGCACGAGTTCCAGTCGGAGTGACGGTCCAAGGACGCCTCGACTCGGATCATCTACACGGTGGCGGGAGGCTTTCAGTACGGCCGTTGCGCGGAATCCTCTGCGGTGCACTCCGCCGACGCCCTCTGAGTTCCATGCGGGTGCATCCCAGCTGTGGCGGGGCGAGAGGCAGCGTTGCCGGTTTCCACGATGTGGCAATGAGGGGGGATGTGGTCAAAGTCGTCGGTGGTCATCGTGGAATAGCTGAAGACCTGCTCCCACTGGGCGAAGGAGGAACTGGTGGTGATGATCGGTCAGTTGCGGCCCCAGAACCGGCTGACGGCGTGGAAGGTAGGCGCGCCGATGATCCACCAGCCGCCGGGCCCAGGGATGACCGACATTGACGACCTCATCGCCGCCGCCCCGGTAACCGCATCGAGTTCCTCGGCGGGCTCGTGCACCTCGCCGGGGCGCCCTGCCCAACCCCGATCAGCTGGCGTGGCTCGATGCCCCTCCAGGGGGCTGGCAAGATCCTCGACGTGCACGACGTCCACGGTTGCCTCGTGAGGCGTGATGACGGGGTTGCCGAGATCAGGGTGGCCATCATCGAGGGGCTCGACGAGAGCCTGTACCACGGCAACCCCGAGGCCCCGATCCCGTGGGGCCGGTATTGGGTAGGACGGGATGTTCCACGGAGCTGGCGCTCCGGGGAGCGGGGGCTGGTTGCCTGATCTCCGGGGACAATTCCGATCACCGTCCCCGTTTTGTCCCCGCCACGAAGAACGGCTTGCCGGATCTCCAGGCAAGCCGTTGTTTTTCATGGTGCCCAGGGGCGGAATCGAACCACCGACACGGGGATTTTCAGTCCCCTGCTCTACCAACTGAGCTACCTGGGCGGGTCTTGTCGCCGATGCCGGCCGACGATCAGGCGGAGCCGTGTATTTAAGCCCTCAGCGCCGGTCGCGTCAAGCGTGCGGC
>CAVPOY010000048.1:0-7787 GCA_963707135.1 uncultured Gammaproteobacteria bacterium
AGGCCATCGAGCAGGGGGTCGAGCGCCTGGTCGAGTCCCCGGCCGGTCGCGGCGGCGTCTTCGCCGGTCGCGCCGCCGGGCGGGGCGAGCACAAGGTCGTCGAAGAAGGCGCGGCCACGCTCGATCGGTAGCTGCATAAGGTCGTGAATGCACAGGCCGGGCAGGTTGGACCAGGCGGCGTCGCTCATTGCGGCGCGGGCGTGGCGGAAGCGCGCGCCGCGTTCCAGGACCGAGTCCGCGAGCCCCCGGGACCCGATCCGCCAGTCCAGGGCCTCGTCCTTCAGCCGGGCGCCTCCGCAGGCCGCGCAGGGCTCGTAGGCGCGGTAGCGGGATAGCAGCACCCGCACATGCATCTTGTAGCTGCGGCCCTCCAGCCATTCGAAGAACCGCCGCACGCCGTACCAGACGCCGTCCTCCCACTCGCCCTCGCCGTCGATAACCCAGCGCCTGTCCTCGTCCGAGAGGTCCAGCCAGGGCACGTCGACGGGAATGCCGCGACGGTGCGCGAAGCCCATCAGGTCTTCCTGGACCTCCGAGTAGCTATCCGATTGGATGGGCTTGACGGCGCCCTCGATCAGCGACCGGGAGGTGTCGGGTACGACCAGGCCCCAGTCGATGCCGATGGTCCGGCCGAACCCCCGGCAGGTCTCGCAGGCGCCGACCGGCGAATTGAACGAGAACAGATTCGGGATCGGGTCGCGATAGCCGATGTCGCAGTCCGGACAGTGGAGATCCGAGGAGTAGCGCCAGGGGTCGCCAGGTCGCCGGTCCGCGTCGAGCGGGTAGACCAGCGACCGGCCGTGCCCCCTGCTGAGCGCGATCTCGAGGGCCTCGACCGCGCGGCCGCGGTTCGCCGAGCGACAGCCGCAGTCGGTCCTGGATTACCTCGATGCTCGATTCGCTCTCGCCGACCAGGCGCACATAGCCCTGCTGGGCCAGCATCTGCTTGACCGCCGCCCGGCCGAGCGACTCGGGCACCGGAACCGGGAAGGCGATCAGGACAAGGGGCTCGCCGTCGCCGGCCCGTTGCTGCAGCTGTTCCCAGACGGACGCCGGCGTGTCGCGGCGCACCTCGCGCCCGCAGCCGCGGCAGAACAGACGCGCGGCACGAGCGAGCAGCAGCTTCAGGTGGTCGTTGATCTCGGTCAAGGTGCCCACGGTCGAGCGAGACGTGCGCACGGGGTTGGTTTGGTCGATGGCGATGGCCGGCGGGATGCCCTCTATCCGGTCGGCGGCCGGGCGGTCCATGCGGTCCAGGAACTGCCGGGCGTAAGGGGAGAAGGTCTCCACGTAGCGCCGCTGGCCCTCGGCGTAGACGGTGTCGAAGGCCAGCGAGGACTTGCCGGACCCAGATACACCGGTGACCACGATCAGCTCGCCGTGGGGCAGGTCCAGGTCCAGATCCTTCAGGTTGTTCTGGCGCACGCCGCGCAGGCGAATGCAGTCGTGCGGGGCGTGGTGGTCCGGCATTGGGGCGTTAGCGGTCGTCAAGGTAGGAGCCGAACCCGCAACCTTACGGTGCCAGGTTGGTGGCCGACAAGCGCGGGTTCGTTGAACTGAGTCGGTTCGACGTCTCTTGGGGCTCACCCCGCGGTGACGTGAAACGGATCTACGCCGCGGTGGACCAACTCGGAGCGCTCTCTGGAGACAGGTCCGGAATCGGTAACGCCCCATCTATCGAATTAGGTCCCGCGCCAATCTTATGTAAGGCACCCTCGGATGCGCCATGGATAGTCCACGGGCGCATGCTGCAGCTCGCTGCGCGCGGCCAGGGCGGCAAGGGTTCATCGACCGGTAGCGAGCTCATCGAACGGCAACGGTATCGGTTCCGATTGCCGCCGTGCCCCGTTGCCGGGCGCAAGAGCGCGACGAGCTCGGCCCGGTCGACGTACGGGAGGACCACGATGTCGGTCGTGTCCCCGGTGAATCGCTGGTCTGGCGCGCGGAATTGGCGCTCGAAGGGCAGACATGGCGGCACCGATCGCGGCGTCTCATACGTATTTGTACGTACTTACGTAGGTATTATTGCGGTCGCCAATGCCCGGAATTCACCGTTACACTCGCTATGATGAAACACGACAAGTAGCCGACCGCGGCGAGCCGTCCCATGACCTCGCCATTGAGAAGTCGGTGCGCGCGTAGGAGCCTCGCGGCGTGCGCGCAGGGCGCCCCCCTGGCTCTCGGCCGCCCGCGACGGGGCAATCCCGGTGGACTCACCCATCGGGGAACCGTCAGTTTTTTCTGGAGCGAAGGACCCGCTGCAGCAGGTCGGTCCGGGACATAATAGCTAGCGACTAGTTCCCAGGGGTATTTCCCGCGCGGGGCCAGTGGTCCTACCGCGCTGACCCTGGGTTCAAAGGGGTCCTGCAGGAGGGTGACGATGGGTATAAATTCAAACGCCGCGTCGATCGGCAGGTTACCCGGTTTATCCGGGCTTCGGGACGATGCACGCGCGCCCTCCAGGTCTGCCGAGGTTGGTAGCGGCGACAGCATGGACTACCGAAGACGCATCGACGAGTACTGCGCCCGGGTCGACGACGAGCTGCGGGCGTCCGAGAGGCGTTATCCAATGGTTGGTCTGGTGGTTCTCGCCCTTGCGTCGCTGCTGGCGACGGGTCTGATCGTGGTGCTAGTCAACCGCGTCCTCGGCGGGGCCTAGCCGGCGCCGCAGCCGGTCGCCGCCGACCTGGATCGAGGCTCGTCGGCCGCGCCCAAAGCAGCGGCGGCGCTCATTCGCCTGATGCGCTCGGCTGATTACTGTAGGATTGGACGCCCTCCGGGCGGCGTTCTTCCATGGAATTCAGCGGACGCGGCCGTTCGGCGGTTTCCGTCCCGGGCGGCGCCATGCAGCCCGCAACGATTGAACGACCCCGGCCTGTCGCTCCCGCATGAAGGCTTCCTACCAAAACCCGTTGGTGAGCGTAGTCATCAGCAACTACAACTATGGCGCCTATCTCGCGGACGCCATCGACAGCGTTCTCGGGCAGACATACCCCCGCACGGAAACCATCGTCGTCGACGACGGCTCGACCGACGAATCGATTGCGGTGATCGATGGCTTCGCGGACAGGGTCACGCCCCTTTTCAACGAGCATCGGGGTCAGCTCGCCGCGCTCAATACCGGGTTCACCGCGACTCGGGGCGAGATCCTGATCTTTCTCGATGCGGACGACTATCTCCTGCCCGATGCCATCGAACGGCTCGTCGAGCCGTTTCTGGACGCCCCAGCCATCGCGAAGAGCCAGGGGTACATGGATACGATCGATGGGCAGGGCATCGCCCTCGGCAAGCGAGTTCCCGGGCGTCTCTCGCCGTCGGGCGACTACAGGGACGCCACACTGGAACAGGGTCCCTGGCTGTGCCGGCACGCGTTGATGTCGGGCAACGCCTGGGCCCGGTGGTATCTGGACGAGGTCCTGCCGTTGCCGGAGGGCCGGGACAATCTGGTCGATGCCGACGGTTGCCTGAACCCGGTCTCGGCGCTTTTCGGGCCGATCGCCACCGTCGACGGTCCGGTGGCCTGCTACCGCCTCCACGGCCGCAATTCGGGCCCTAGAGGAGCTGTTTTCTCGCTGGACTCCCTGCTGCGCGAGCTTCAACGTCCCCGGGACAGCTTTGATTTCTTCGCGCAGCGGGCCAGGCGATTCGGATTCGATCCGGATTACGGTCGCGTGTTCAGGCGGGCGCGCTCGTGGCGGTACTTTCTGATGGCCCATTCGGTCGGGCTGATGGACGCCGCTCACGGCGGACCTTCGTTCTCTGAACTGGTTTCGGCACCCTTCCTGTTCGGGTCGACGGGAAAAATAAAAGCCGCCGCGATGTCCGTCGCGCTGACCCTCGTGTGGCTGGCCCCGCGGAAGGCCTCCCTCGTGCTTGCCCGTCGCTTGTTGGGGCTGCCGGCAGGCCCCGGCCAGGGTATCGTTGGCGCCTGAGGAACGCCAAGGGATCTGTCCAGGTCACACCGCTCCCGCGGCGTCACGAGGGAAAGGCCCGGCCCTGTCGCGGCGCTGTCGGCGCCCGATCACCAGGAGGCCGTCAGGGGGACGCTACGCGGACTGATTCGAGCGGCCGGGCCGACGGCCGAGACCTCCAGTGCCGAGGCCGGAGGCCTCTGGACGGTGGCATCCTGTTCTTGGTCGAGCGACCGGCCCGGGTGGCTACGGCCGCTCTGAGTCCTTCATGGTGCCGATGCAGGACCGGAGCTTCTGCTGGATCCTTTCCGCCGTCGGGTCCATGTCCAGCGCCTGCTCGTAGCAGTTGATGGCTTCCTCCGCCATCCCCAGGGCCTCGAAGCCCGCGCCCAGTCGTTCAACGGCGCGAAGGTACTTGCGGTGCAGGGTCTCGCGGGGCTTGGCCGCGCAGGGCAGGTCGCTCTTGGCCAGGAATCTCCCCGTGTAGAGCCGGAACAGGTGCTCACTCACCGCCTCCAGCTCCGGTCGCGACGGGGCCGCCCGTGGAGTGGCCGCGGCCTCGTTCTGATCCTGGAACAGCCGTTCCAACGCCCAGCGGTCGACCCAGACGCGGTCGGGATTGATCGAGATCTGCCCGTCGCTAAGCCGCAGGGCATCGTCGCGGCCGAGGATCCGCCGCAGCCGGTGGAGCGTGGTCTTCAATGCGCTGGCGGCGGCATCGCCTTCGGCGTCCGGCCAGAGCTCGTCGACGACCCAGCTGGCCGGCACGCGCCGACCGCCGTGGGCGATCAGTGTCCTCAGCAGATCGATGGGCTTGTGCTGCGCCTTGCGCGGCCATTGCACCGGCGCGTCGTCGACCGTGAGGCTGAGCCCTCCAAACGTGGTCACCCGTACCGGCCAGGGCCAGTGCTCGGTAGGCTGCGAACCGCTTGGCGGCGTCAGACCGCCCTTGCGGATCAGCGCACGCGCGTAGTCCGGCTCGATGCCGGCTTCGAGCGCCTGCGCGCACAGGCGGGCCAGCGTCTCCGGGGTGAACCAGGGGATGCCGATGTAGCCCTCCTCGCGCCCGATCGCGAAGGCGCGGCGCAGGATACGTCGGCAGCGCTCGAATCGCCCCGACTCCAGCGCGAGCTGGGCGAGCGCCAGCGCCCATCCGTACCGCGCGATTCGGCTCCCGACACGCCTCCACCACTGCCGCAATTCGGCCAGATGGCGGAGCGCCCGCGCCCTGTGCCCCAGGCTGAGCTCGATCTGGAACAGGCCTAACGTGGTTTGCCAGACCGGGTGCAGGTCTCCGAAACGCACCGCGAGCGCAAGGGAGGTCCGCGCCGCGTCGAGGGCTTCCGCGAGACGGCCGTCGAGCCAGGCCTCCCAGGCCTGCAGATAATGGATCAGGCCGCGGTCAAACAGCCGAGTCGAGTCGAGTATGCCGCGGATTTTCCCGACGAACGGCCGGGCCTCGACAAAGCTTCCGGCGGTTAGATGAGCGTACGAGGGCATGGACCAGAGAATCGAGTCGTAGAGGTGGGTCCCGCGCTCGGCGGCCATCGCCCGGGCCTCCTCGGCGATCTCCAGACATCGAGCGACCGATCCGCCGAAGACGCTCTCGAAGGCAAAGTCGCCCCAGATGCGGCCGATGACGACCGCGAGGGGCGCCGTCGTCGGGTCGGCGGCAAGCACGCGCAGCCGGTCCAGGACCCGCGCGGCGCGGCCCCGGTCGCCGATGGTCCAGACGTAGTGGAACATCAGCAGATTGGCGATCATCAGCCGCAGATCGGGCGGCTCGTCGCCGTCGAGGGCGTCCAGGAGACATCGCTCCCACCGGTCTCTGGCGGGGTGTCGTGGGTCGTTCGCATTCAGCGCGAAGAAGGCACCGAAGGCCACCCGGACCTCGATTTCGGCGGACGGAAAGCCTGGCCATCGGGCGCGGATTACGTCGAGCTCGGCGAGCCATTGCCTAAGCGGGTCGGTCCCGTCGAGCGCGATCCAGTAGGTCTCGCAGACCACGGCCCAGGCGAGGTACGCCCCCTGGGCGTCCCGGGTCTCCTTGAACCCCTGGTAGGCCTGCTCGAACAGCGCGCGCGCCGCGATCGGGTCCCGGTGCACCCGGGCGCGACCGGACCAGTAGAGCAGCCAGGGACGGTCGGCAACGACCGCGGCGGGGATGCCGCCGAGCCAGGCATCCAGGCTCTGTGTTCGGCCCCGCGCCAGAGCATCCGGTGCGGCGCCGCGGATCAGGTCCGTGAGGCGGTCCCAATCACCCGCGTCGCGCCAGAGCGCGACGGCGGCATCGGTCTGGCCGGCGTCCTCGAGGATGGCGGCCGCTTGACGCTGGATTCGACCGATCTCGCTCGGGTCCCAGGTCGATCGCGCCTGATCGAGCAGGAACAGGCGGTAGAGCTGGTGATACCGGTAACGCGGGTCCCCGCGCTTGGCCGTCCGCGACAGGAAAAAGTTGCCGTGCGATAGCGAGCGCAGCAGCGGTTCGACGTGCGGGTGCCCCGTCAGACGCCGGGCCATCGCGGCGGTCATGCTCGGCAGCCAGGCGGTCAGCAGCAGAAAGTTGCGGAGCTCCAGGTCGGCACGGCCGAGCACTTCGCGCGCGAAGTACTCGAACAGCACGTCGATCGGAGTCCGGGGGCGGAAGCGCATCGGCCGGATGACGAAGCAGCAGGACGAAACCCGGCCGCCCAGCCGTCCGCCCGCTTGAGAAGGGTCCGCACCAGCTCCTCGCCGAGCCCGGCCGAAGGGGCGCGCCGGCGGGCGATCCCGATGCCCTCGGACAGGCGTCAACCGCAGCTCCTCGGCCCCGAGGAATGCCATCAGGTCATAGGTCTGGGCCCGGACGAACGCGGTCCGGCGGCGTCTCGCGGCTGAGGATGATGAGCCGCGTCTCCCGCGGCAGCGCACCGATGGCCGCGGCGACGACCGCGTGCAAGGGTGAGTCCGGGCGCAACCGCCTGATAGTCGTCGAGCACCAGCAGGCGCGGCTCGTGGGCCTGAGCGAACGCGTGCTTGAAGTAGGCGCGCGCGAAGGCGGCGTGGTCCTGGATGTCGGGGGAATATTGCAGCAGCCGGGCGCCGCGCATCGCCGCCCCGAGCCCGGAGCCGAAATCGGCGAAGAAGGCGGCCACGTCCGAGTCCGAGCGCTCCAGGGTGTACCAGAGGCTCTGGATGGCGCCGCGTTCCAGGTAGGCTCGGGCGAGGCAGGTCTTGCCGTAGCCGGCGGGCGCGGCCACCCAGGTGCAGGGGAAGGGGCCGAGCCCATCGAGCTGATCCAGCAGGCGCTTGCGGTCGTAGATGCGGGTGATCTCGGGGGCGCCCCATTGGCGCTTACCGAGATGAGACCGTCACCGGCTATCGCCGCCGCTTTGGTCATCGCATTCCACCCCTCTCGCCCTATTCCCGAATCAAACTCGTAAGAAAAAACTGTTCGTCCTGTTACCTATCTGTTACCGACGCCCTCGTAGTCTAACCCATACCGGCACCGAGGTTGGCGTCACGCCCGAGCGGGTCCGGTGCTGCGCCGGTCGCCCAAAAAAGGTGCTGGCGCGACCAGGTGTTCGGAGGAGCGGAAGGAAGGTGGACCGGCGCCTGCCGCCGCCTTCGACCTGGGTTCTGGTCATTGGCAGGAAAGCGACGGCCTCGCCATGAGCATCGGAACGGCGGTTCGGCCTCGTGCCGTTCCGCTATCCCAGCGGGAATGCCGGGATCCAGGTTCCAGGGATGGTTTGACCAGCAAAGGTGCGCGGGCTCGGGGTCGTCACTCGTGCCGGCCGCGCCGCTCGGGAGGATAACCGTCGACGCCGAATCGGCCGTGTTTGCGGAGGGCTAAGTGGGCCCGCCTTGGCACACCGCTCATCCCCCTGCGGGCTT
>CAVPOY010000049.1:0-23516 GCA_963707135.1 uncultured Gammaproteobacteria bacterium
CCGGGCAGATCGACCGCAGGCAGCAGCCGGGACACTCCGGGCGCTTGCGGCAGCGCTCCTTGCCGTGGCGGACGATCAGGGCGTGATATTCGTTGAACAGGGCGGCGTCCGGCCCCAGGGCGTCCTCGAACGCGGCGCGGAGGGTCTCGTAGCCGGCTTCGTGCTCGATCAAACCGAGCCGGGCGAAGACCCGGCGGGTATAGGCGTCGACGACGAACACCGGGCGGCCGAAGGCGTAGAGCAGCATGTCGTCGGCGGTCTCGGGTCCCACGCCGTGCATCCCGAGCAGCTGCCGGCGCAGATGCGGGGTCGCCAACGCCGCGAGCCCTTCCAGTCCTCCCGCTTCCAGGTACCCGTCGCAGAAGCTCCTGAGCCGGCGGGCCTTGACGTTGAAGTAACCGGCGGGCCGCAGCGCGTCCGCCAGCACGGCGTGCGGGAGATCGAGGATGGACTCGGCCCGGAGCGGAATACGTTCGGCGAGCCGTTGCAGGGCGCGCTCGACATTGGTCCAGGCGGTATTCTGGGTCAGCACCGCGCCGACCATGACCTCGAACGCCGAGTCGGCCGGCCACCAGTGCTGGGGCCCGTAGGCCGCGAACAGGCGCTCGTAGACGGCGCGCACCCGCTCGGGGTCCATGCGGATTTCCAGGACCGGGTCGGCTAGAACCGGTACTCCTTCGGCACGGCGACGACGCCGCCGTCGGAGACCGCGAAACGCTCCCGGTCGAGCTTCAGGTCGAAGCCGATCTGCTCCCTGGGAGGGATCTCGACGTCCTTCTCGATGATGCAGTTGCGCAAGTGCGCGCCCTCGCCGACGACGACGCCGTCGAACAGGATCGAGCCGTCGACGATCGCGCCGTCGCGGACCCGCACACGCGGAAACAGGACCGAGTGGTTGACGCCGCCGCCGCTGATCACCGTGCCGGCACCGAGCATGGAGTTGACGAAGATTCCCTCGGTGCCGCTCGCGGCGCCGGGGATAGTGCGGGCCGGCGGATACTGGCCCTGGTAGGTACGGATGTTCCAGTCCGACTGATAGAGGTCGAGCGGCGGCTCGGCCCGCAGCAGGGCCATGTTCGCCTCGTAATAGGCGTCGACCGACGCCAGGTCGCACCAGTAGCGGTCCGGCGTCACGCGGCCCCGCTCCCCGCCGAATCGGTAGGCCAGCACGCGATGGGTCGCCGCCAGCGGTGCAATAAGGTCCGCCGCGAGGTGGCGGTCGGGCTCATCCGCGCCCCGATCCAGGAGCTCGAGCAGTCGAGCCTTGTCGAAGACATGCACTCCCATGGTCGCGAGCCGTTCGCCGCCCGGTTCGGACCCGGCGCCGTCACCGGCCGCGGCGATTGATGCGATGCGCTCCTCGCCCGAAAGTTCGACCAGCGGTTGCCCGGGCGCCGTCTGCCCGCCGGTCGGGCGTACGGCCACGGTTATTTCGGCGCCCGACTCGCGGTGGGCGCGGATCAGCTCCGCGTAGTCCATTCGGTAGACGGCGTCCCCCTGCAGCACCAGCACCTCCTGAGCGGCGCTGCGCTCGAGCAGGTAGCGGTTCTGGCGGATCGCGTCGAACGGGCCCCGGTACCAGTCCAGTCCCTCCCGCATCTGGGGAGGAACCGGCGTGATGAACTCGCCGAGCTCCGGGTTGAATATCGACCAGCCGTCGCGCAAGTGCTTGTGCAGCGAGTGGCTCTTGTACTGGGTCAGTACCAGCACCCGGCGCAGTCCGGAGTGAAGGCAGTTGGCGAGGGTGAAGTCGATGACCCGGAACTTCCCCGCGAACGGCACCGCGGCCTTGGGCCGGTGCTGCGTCAGGGTATCGAGGCCGACGCCACGATCCGTGGCCAGAACAAGGGTGAGGGTATCGGTGGACATGACGAAGCTGTACCGCTGGCAGGAACCTTTGCCCAGCGGAGAGTCTAGCGGGGACCCGGCTCAAAAAGCCAGGATCCCCGCGGTTCTTGAGCGGCGCTCGGAGGTCGCCGATCCGCGCGTTCCGCGACCTGACTGCCGCGGCCGGTGTCAGACCCCGCGAGCGGACGCGGCGTCGATGATCCGCTTCATTTCGCGCACGGCCTCGTCCAAGCCGGTGAACAGTGCGCGGGCGACGATGGCGTGTCCGATGTTGAGCTCCCGAATGCCGCCGATGGAAGCGATCGCCTTGACGTTGTGGTAGTCCAACCCGTGTCCCGCGTTGACCTGCAGCCCGAGCTCGAGGCCGTGCCCGACCGCCCGACGGATGCGCTCGAGCTCCTCGGAGCGCACGCGCGGCGTCGCGGCATCGGCGTAGCACCCGGTGTGGATCTCGATCACCGGCGCGCCGACCGCGCGTGCGGCCTCGATCTGCGACGGCTCGGGGTCGATGAACAGCGACACCCGCACCCCGGCCTCGGCCAGCATCGCGCAGAACTCGGTCAGCGCTGGCCTGTTCCCCGCCACGTCGAGACCGCCCTCGGTGGTCAGCTCCTGACGCCGCTCGGGCACCAGGCAGCAATCGGCGGGGCGGATCCGGGCGGCAATCGCACCCATCTCTGGCGTGGCCGCCATCTCCAGGTTCATCCGCGTCTGCAGGATGTCGCACAGGGTCTCGACATCGCGCTCCTGGATGTGGCGCCGGTCTTCGCGCAGGTGCAGCGTGATTCCGTCCGCGCCGGCCTGCTCCGCGACCAGCGCGGCCTGGATCGGCTCCGGGTAACGGGTTCCGCGCGCCTGCCTGATGGTGGCGATGTGGTCGATGTTGACGCCGAGCAGGACTCCGGCGGGGACTGGGTCATTCATCAGGGATTCCTCGGATTGCGCGGCAGACGTCGCGCCGCTGGATTCTAGCTCGTCTTGCGGCCGGACCAGCGCCGAAGCAGTTCCCGGCTCTTCAGCGGTCTTCCCCCGAGATAGGGATCGAGGGCGCGCCGAAGAAGACCGCGGGCCTCCTTGAGCTGAGCCGCATCGAGCTTCTCGCCCCGCGCCAGCGCGAGCAGTGTCGCCCCCGCCAGCCTCTCCCCCGGGTCCAAGGCCGATGCCGCCCGCGGGCCCCGCTCCGGCTCGAAAACATAGACCCCGCCAGCCGTTATGGGCTCGCCGGTGGCCGCGTCGACGTCCAGCGCCAGCCCGTAGCCAAGCTCGTCGAGAAGCCGCAGCTCGAACTGCCGAAGCAGGTTGCCCAGGTCCGGATCGGTACCCAGACCGTCGAGGATGGCATGATAGAACGCGAACAACCCGTCGTGGGGGTCATTGCGGGCGAGCAACCGGATCATCAGCTCGTTGACATAGAAACCGCACAGCAGCGACAACCCGCTCAGGGGCGCCGCTCTACCCGCGGCCTCGATGCGGGTCAGGGTGCGCACCTCGCCCCGGCCGACGACGCCGATCCACAGGGGCTGGAAGGGCTGCAGCAGACCGCTCGAAGGGGCCCGCGACCGGCGCGCGCCCTTGGCGATCGCCGGAAATCGTCCCTGCCCGCTGGCAAAGACCTCCACGAGCAGACTGGTGTCGCCATAGTCCCGCCGGTGAAGTACGAAGGCCTGGAGCAGCCCGCGGGCACTGGTCACGGGCCCGGCGCCCGCGCCGGGGACCTCGCCGGGCGGGACATCAGGTGTCCCGGTAGCCGAGGCTCGCGAGCGCCGCCTCGTCGCTCGACCAGCTCTTCTTGACCTTGACCCAGACCTCGAGGTGCACCGGGCAACCGAAGAGCTTCTGCATCTCCAGTCGGGCCTGGGTCGCCGCCGCCTTCAGCGCCTCGCCGTTCCGGCCGATGACGATGGCCTTCTGACCGGGTCGCTCGACCCAAACCAGGGCATTGATCCGGTAACGGCCGCCCTCTTCCCGGAAATTTTCGATCTCCACCGTGGTGCGATAGGGAAGCTCCTCGCCGTAGCGCTGCACCAGCTGCTCGCGCAGCAGCTCGGCGGCGAAGAATCGCTCCGAACGGTCGGTGATCTGATCGTCCGGGTAGACCGGCTCCGCCTCGGGCAACGCCGCGAGCACGGCCCGCTCCAGCACGTCGATCTGATCGCCGCGCGCCGCCGACACCGGGATCAGGTCGAGAAATCCGTGTCGGCCGGCCAGCTCCTGAAGGAACGGAAGCAGGGCCCCTTTTTCGCCGACGGTATCCACCTTGTTGACCGCGGCGATCGCCGGAACGCCGGCCGCAGCGATCGCCTCCAGCGCCGCGGCGTCCTCATCGGTCCAACGCATGGCCTCGACCACGAACAGGGCAAGGTCTGTTTCGCTCACCGCGGCCCGGGCGGCTCGATTCAGGTAGCGGTTCAGGGCGCCGCCGCCCCGATGATGGATGCCGGGCGTATCGACGAACAGCATCTGGCCGCCGGCTCCGCTCTTGATGCCGAGGATCCTGTGCCGGGTGGTCTGCGCTTTGTGGGACGTGATCGCAAGCTTCTGGCCCAGGATCCGGTTGAGCAGCGTCGACTTTCCGACATTGGGGCGCCCGATGATGGCGACGTAGCCGCAGCGGTTCGGGTCGATATCAGGCACCGGCAATCTGCTCGAGCATCGCCGCCGCGGCCGCCTGTTCCGCCCGTCGGCGGCTGCTGCCAACGCCTTGGCTGGCACGGCGGTCGTCAGGCAGGACGCAGGTCACCGTGAAGCTCTGGGCGTGCTGGGTACCGCCGATGTCGGTCACGTCGTATTCGGGAAGCGGCCGCTTGCGGGCCTGCAACAGCTCCTGCAGGCGGGTCTTCGGGTCCTTGCCGCCGCGCTGTGCGACCGCCAGCCTAAGTGGCTCCTTGAAGAGTCGCAAGACAACCTGGTGAGCCGAATCGTAGCCGGCATCGAGGTAGACGGCGCCGAGAACGGCCTCGAGGGCGTCGGAGAGAATCGAATCCCGGGTGTAGCCGCCGGCGCGAAGCTCCCCGCTGCCCAGTCGGAGGTAGGTACCCAGATCCAGGTCCCGGGCGAGTCTGGCCAGCGCCTCGCGCTTGACGACCGACGCGCGCATCCTGCTCAGGCTGCCCTCGTCGGCGCCGGGAAAGGCCTCCAGCAGGGCCTCGGCGATGACGAAGCCGATCAGGGCGTCCCCGAGGAACTCCAACCGCTCGTTGTTCGACGAGCCGGCGCTGCGGTGGGTCAGGGCCTGCTCGAGCAAGTCCCCGTCCCGAAAACCGTGGCCCAGCGCCCCGGCGAGCCGCCCGAGGTCCCCGTTCACGGGGACGGTACTTCCACCTCGTGCTGGAACTGCAGGACGACGTCGATGTTCAGGAACAGGTGCTCGCGCTGCTCGTACGCCAGCTTCACGTCGTAGCGCTGGTCACCGACCTTCTCGATCTTGAAGTCCTTCGGGCCCACGTGCCCCACGTTGTTGACCTCCATGCGCCGGTAGATCAGCTGGGCGATCCCCGCCCGGCCCTCTTCGAGGACCTCCGGAGAGGTTGCGACGCTTTTCATGATCGACTGTAGCGTCCAGAAGTTCATATACATCGGCCCCAGCTTCAGCACGACCGTCACGACGAAGGCCGCGAGAACCAGGACGAATAGGATGCCGATCATCCCGATTCCACGTTGTACGGAGCCCATATCTCTGAACCTTTGCTCAGTGAATCACGTTGCCCAGCCGACTCCAGTCGATGGGAAAGCCGTCGCGCGACCCGTCCCAATTCATCCATATGGCAAAGGCCTTGCCCACCAGGTTGCGCTCGGGCACGAAACCCCAGCAGCGGCTGTCGTTGCTGTTGTCGCGGTTGTCGCCCATCACGAAGTACTGACCCGGCGGAATTCTGACCGGGCCATAGGCCAGCACCCGACAACCCGGAGGGAGATCCGGCGCGTTCGACCTAACCAGGATGCGGTGCTCGATCTCGTCCAGGTTCTCCAGCGACTCCCGCGCCCCGGTCATACCCGCGCCCGCGCCGACGCCCTCGAACTCGCCGACCGGAAGCTGCGCCACCGGCTCGCCGTTCAGGAAAATGGTCTTGTCCCGATACCAGACCTCGTCCCCCGGCACACCGATGACCCGCTTGATGTAGTCGGTCTTGTCGTCAAGAGGATACTTGAACACCACCACGTCGCCGTGCTGCGGCTCACCAATATCGAGAAACTTCTCGTTCAGCACCGGCAACCGGAGCCCGTACGCGAACTTGTTTACCAGGATGAAGTCCCCGGTCAGCAGGGTCGGCATCATGGAATTGGACGGAATGCGAAACGGCTCCACCAGGAAGGAGCGGAGCAGCAGCACGATGAATATGACCGGGAAGAACGAGCGGGCGTACTCGACGATCACCGGCTCCCGGCCGGCGCGAGCGACGGCCTCGGCCGCCCCCGCCCCCTCGGCTCCCGCGATCTCGCTCGCCAGACGGCGGCGCCGAGGGGCGAACACAAGGGCGTCGATCAACCAGATGCCGCCCGTAGCGGCTGAGCCCAGCACCAAGATAGCGGGAAAATCGAAGTTCATAATGCGTCAAACAGTGCCTACTACGCCCGCAAAAAAAAGCCCGCTGCGCGCTTTTCGGAATCGCGCGCCGGGGTCAACAACCATGCCGTGGGGAATGCCGATGCGTCCGTGTCTCCCGGCGCGATTCGGAAAGCGCATCGTGCGAATCGCCAATTTAACGACTCTCGGGACGGCTTTTTCTCGGCGTCTCCCAGAAAAACGCCGTGTCCGGGCCGGATCGCCGGTGCCAGCCGCAGTCCCTGGTATAACTAGGCTCAATTATCCTTGCCGACCTGCAGCACGGCAAGAAACGCCTCCTGCGGGATTTCCACCTTGCCCACCTGCTTCATCCGGCGCTTGCCCGCTTTCTGCTTCTCCAGGAGTTTGCGCTTGCGGGTGATGTCCCCACCGTAGCACTTCGCCGTGACATTCTTGCGCAGGGCCTTGACCGTGGTTCGGGCGATGATCTTGGTCCCAATCGCGGCCTGAATAGCCACCTCGAACATCTGCCGGGGGATCAGCTCCTTCATTCGCACGGTGAGGCTTTGACCCCTGGACTGGGAGACCGAGCGGTGCACGATCACCGACAGCGAGTCGACCTTCTCGCCGTTGATCAGGACATCGAGCTTCACCAGGTCCGAGGCCTGAAAGCGCTTGAAATCGTACTCGAACGACGCGAATCCGCGGCTGACCGACTTCAACCGGTCGAAGAAATCCAGCACGACCTCGGCGAGCGGGAGCTCATAGCTCACCTGGACCTGGCCGGCCAGGAACTGCAACTGCTTCTGCACCCCCCGCTTCTCGATGCAGAGATTGATCACGTTTCCGAGGTAGTCCTGCGGACACAGTATATGGGCCTCGATGATCGGCTCGCGCACCTCGGAGATCTTGTTGGGCTCCGGCAGGTTGGCGGGGTTATCGATACGGACGATCTCGCCGTCGTTTCGCAGCACCTCATAGACGACCGTCGGGGCCGTCGTGATCAGATCCAGGTCATATTCGCGTTCAAGGCGCTCCTGAATGATCTCCATGTGGAGCATGCCGAGAAAACCGCAACGGAAGCCGAAGCCGAGCGCCTGCGAGACCTCCGGCTCATAGAACAGTGCGGCATCGTTCAGGCGCAGCTTGCTCAGGGCTTCGCGCAAATCCTCGTAGGTGTCCGAGTCCACGGGATACAGCCCCGCGAACACCCGCGGGCGCATCTCCTTGAAGCCCGGCAGTTTCGGGGCCGGCTTGTCCGGTCGGGTCAGGGTGTCGCCCACCGGCGCTCCGTCCACCTCCTTGATGCCGGCGACCAGAAAGCCGACCTCGCCGGCGCCGAGGCGGTCGCGTTCGGTCTTCTTCGGGGTAAAGACACCGATGCTGTCCGCCTGGTAGCTCCGTCCGGTCGACAGCACCAGGACCTTGTCGCGGCGGCGTATCTCACCGTTGAGCACGCGCACCAGCGAGACCACGCCGACATAGGGGTCGAACCAGGAGTCGATGATCAGCGCCTGCAGTGCCCCGCCCGGGTCCCCGACCGGCGGCGGGATACGCGCTACCAGTGCCTCCAGCAGGTCCGGGATACCCTCGCCGGTCTTGGCGCTGACGCGCAGCGCGTCGTGCGCCTCGAGGCCGATGATCTCTTCGATCTCCCTGATCACCCGCTCCGGCTCGGCCGACGGCAAGTCGATCTTGTTCAGCACCGGCAGGACCTCCAGGCCCTGCTCGATGGCGGTGTAGCAGTTCGCGACACTCTGGGCCTCGACACCCTGAGCGGCGTCGACCACCAGCAACGCACCCTCGCAGGCGGCCAGCGACCGGGACACCTCGTAGGAGAAGTCCACGTGCCCGGGCGTATCGATGAAGTTGAGCTGGTAGGTCTCGCCGTTTCGCGCCTTGTAGTCCAGCGTCACGCTCTGCGCCTTGATGGTGATGCCCCGCTCGCGCTCCAGGTCCATCGAATCGAGCACCTGGCTTGACATCTCCCGCGCGCTCAACGCGCCGGACAACTGGATGAATCGGTCGGCGATGGTCGACTTGCCGTGGTCGATATGGGCAATGATCGAGAAATTTCGGATGTGGTCGAGATCGGTCATCGGTGTGGGCACGCCCGGGGGGCTGAGGATTCCTGTCGAGCGGGCGGCCCCGGCGGCCGGTCCCGTTCAAGGGCCGGGGCTCGCCGGCGGCGGGTGAAAGGCCCCGATGGAGGCGCAACATGTCCGCGCTCCCCATGCGGCTGAAGGGTACTGGCTCGGTTGTCTCGCCGACACGACCGCGTGCGCATAATAGCAGACGGGCCGGGAGCGACCCATCGGGGTCGGCTCCGGCCCGTCTCGTGCGCCCGGGCGCGTTGGCCTCAGGTCGTCAGGGTTTCGGCATCCGGATCGGGTAGAACATACGACCGTCGCCCCGCTGCACCAGCACCGCGAACGACCGCTCCGGCTCGATGCCCTCGAGGATCCGGTTGAAGCCGGCGAGGTCGTCCACCGGCTGGCCGTCCAGCAGCAGGATCACGTCCCCGGCCTGCAGCCCCGCCCGCTCCGCGGGTCCCGCGGCGACGCTCTCGACCAGGACCCCGCCCTGCTCGATTCCCAGCTGCTCGCGCTGATCGCCGGTCAGGTCATGGACCACCAGGCCAAGACGGTTCGCAGGCTCGGCATCCGGCTCGACGGTGCCGCCGGCGAGCTGCTCGTCGTCCGGCAGTTCCCCGATCTGCACCTCGACGACCAGGGTCTCGCCCTTGCGCAGGACCTCGAGACGCGCGGTGTCGCCGACGCTGGTCATGCCGACCAGCGGCGGCAGGGCGCTGGAGGTCAGCACGTCCTTGCCGTTGAATTTAAGGATCACGTCGCCCGGGCGCAGGTCCGAGCCCTTCGCCGGGCTCTCCGGCAGTACCTGCGCGACCAGCGCCCCCTGCGGCTGCTTCATGCCGAACGTCTCGGCAAGCTCGCGGGTGACGTCCTGAATGAGCACCCCGAGCCACCCCCGGCTGACCCGGCCCTTGGTCTTGAGCTGCTCCACGACGTCCATCGCGACATCGATCGGTATGGCGAACGACAGCCCCATGAAGCCGCCGGTGCGGCTGTATATCTGGCTGTTCACGCCAATCACCTCGCCGTCCAGATTGAACAGCGGGCCGCCCGAGTTGCCCGGGTTGATCGCCACGTCGGTCTGGATGAATGGCACGTAGTTCTCGCTCGGCAGGCTGCGACCCTTGGCGCTGACGATTCCGGCCGTGGCCGAGTGCTCGAATCCGAACGGGGAGCCGATCGCCAATACCCACTCGCCCACCTGAAGCTCCTTCGCCGAGCCGATCTTCGCCGTGGGCAGCCCCTCGGCCTCGACCTTCAGCAAGGCGATGTCGCTGCGCTTGTCGGTCCCCACGAGTTTCGCGACGAACTCGCGCCGGTCGCTGGTGCGTACGATGATTTCGTCGGCGCTCTCGACCACGTGCGAGTTGGTCAGCACGTAGCCGTCGGGCGAGACGATGAAGCCGGACCCCAGCGAGCGCGATTGATACTCGTCGTCCGGCATCTCCCCGTCTTCGCCGAAAAAATGCCGGAAGAAATCCTGAAGCGGGCTGTCCTCGGGAAGGTCCGGAACCGAGAAGCCGTTGAAACGCTGCGGAAGGTTCTGGGTCTGTTTGGTGCTGATGTTCACCACCGTCGGCTCGTTCTCCGAGACCAGGGTCGTGAATTCCGGCAACGCTCGCGACGTGGCGAGCGCCGGCGCCAGAGCGCAGCTAAGCAGGACGGCGGCAATGAACCTTGAGCTCTTGATCAGACGCATGGACGCTCCGTTTTTTCGATGATGTGCGGCAGACCCGCGCCGCGTTCGCAGCTCCGGGCAATTGTATGTGAACCGATTGACCGTCCCCCGGGGCGGCTCAACTCGAGCCGGAGGACGGACAGGGAAATCGGGAAGTAGGTGGAAAGGGCAAACGCCCCGGCTCTCGCCCGCCCGGGTTAAGGACTCAGGTGCCGGGAAACGGCACCCGAGTCGATTCGCCGGGGAGGCGCCGCAACACGACCGGGCGCCGCCTCGGGTCGCGCTCCACCCCGGCACTGTAGCGGCGCAGCCAACGTAACGCCAGCGCAAATCCGATCGCCGCGCCCAAGAGACTCGGGATGTCGGTTTCGACGCCGCCCAACCATCGCCCCAGAGACTGGCCCAGCAATGCACCCGCGATCAGCCCCAGAAGCGGCAACAGGTAGCCGGCGACCGCGGCCTTGAGCAGGCCCTGCTCCGAGACGCCCACGAGCACCCGATCGCCTACACCGGCGCCAGCGCGTGTTCAAGGCCCGAAGATGGACCGAGCGGCGCCCGAGATAGCGCTCGAGGACCGAGGTGCCGCAGACACCGTTGGCCGAGCAGCCGCCGCACGCACCACGGCGTTGCGTTTGCACCTCCGCGTACTCGCCTTCCACGGTGACGACCAAGCCCGGCTCCTCGATCATCGGCCGTCTCCCAGGATCGGCGAGGCGCCCGCAACCGCCGCTTCGACGGTCGCCACCGGGACCTCGCCGACCGCCGTGACCTGATGTCCCCCGATCTGCCGGCCTGCCGCGTTGACGGCCCCGATCCGCGTGGAGCCGGTCAGCCCACCAGGCGCATCGGCCTCGATGTAGACGGAGTAGGACGACAGCTTGTCCGAAAAAAGAAAATGCTCGACCTCAGCACCTGCCGGATCCGTCAGAGTATCCCGCATCACCTGCGCGAAGCCGGACGGTATCTGCGCGAACCGCCAGCCCGAGGGAGCGCCCCCCGGCTCAACTTCCAGGGTCGCGGCGGCCGCAGCGGGCTCCGCCGGCGCATCCGGCGTGGGCTCGCCGGCATCAGAGAATCGGATGGACGTGAACATCAGCTGCTCGAGGGTCTGATCGGCCTCGTCGATCAGGTCGGTCTTCAGCGGCATTCCGCTCTCGCGATCCAAATAGAACCGGTAGCCGTACCGATAGGAATCCAGCGGCCTGATGACGACGATATCGGTCTCCCGACCGGCAACCCGGGCGGATCCCAGCGTCGACACTTGATAGTGAGCGTTCAACGCCGCGAAATCTATGCGGCCCGCCTGAAGCAACCCGCTGCTACCGGCATGGCGCTTGACGAAGATCGGGTGTCCGTCCGGCAGCACACAGGTCACCCGGTCCTGCTCACGGGTCACGGCACGGATCGGCCCGTTAAGCGACAGCAGGCGCTCACGCACTTCGCCGTTTTCGATCCGGTGCACCAGGTGCAGCGCCTCCAGCTGATCGCGATGCTGGTAGACCAGCGTCCCCTCGTAGCTGTGGGAGCTCAAGGCCTCGGACATGCGGTTGAGCATCTCGGCCGCCCAGTCCGCCGATTCGTCGGCGAGGACCCGGGAGCCAAAGACGCCGGGGCACAGGATCAGAAGAGCCATAGTGCCACGGACCCAAGGCGACCCGCCTAATACGGTGCGGCGGCAGAAACGGCGGCCGGCGTCCAGCACGGACATGCCGCTAACGCCCGATGTCATAGCCGACCAACGTAGCGTAGGGGAGCATCCCCTTCATCCCGGTCGCCGGGGCCATCTCCTGGTGGTTGACCAGGAACAGACCGAGCTTATTCGCCAGATCCGGTCGGTCGGTCTGCCATCGGCCGGTCTCGGCGCCGCTCGCCGGGCCGTTGATCGCAAGCGGCGTCGCCGTCCGTACCTGTGCGTTTTCCGCGTCCTGACCCTGAAACAGACCCGGCACCGCGAATACCGCGAGAAACGCCGCCCCGGCGGCGAGCGCGGCCCCGGCGAAGGGCGCGAAACCGGGCCTCGCCGCTGACCTGCGCCGAGTTGGAGCCAAGATTGCCGGCTCGGCAACCAAGGACTCGCGAACCGCATCGGCAATATGCCGGTATTCGGGCACGATGGGCTCGCCGCGCAAGGCGCTACCGATCAGGTGGTACCGCTCCCACAGGGCCCGAATCTGCGGATCCCGATCGACGCATTCGTACAGCCTCGCCGCGGCACTCGGACCCAGTTCGCCGTCCTGAAGGGCGGAAACCTGTTCTTGTTGTTGCTGCGTCATTGGTCAATGCCTGAAAAATAACGTAATGGTCGCGCCGACGAAGTGCCCGAAACCCTGCGCTGATTCAACGGCAGCGATCAGTCGCAAGGTCAATGGCGGGCTCGGCACGCATGAAATCGGCCATCAGTCGCTCAACAGCGGCCGCAACCGCTTGTCGATCGCCTCTCTGGCGCGGAAAATTCGGGACCTCACGGTGCCGATCGGACACTCCATGGCGCTCGCGATCTCTTCATAGCTCATTCCCTCGAGCTCGCGCAGCACAATGGCGGTCCGAAGATCATCAGGCAGCGCGTCCAGCGCCTGTTGAACGGTGCGCGCAATCTCTTCGCTGAGCAAATGCCGCTCGGGGGTGCCAGTTTCTCGCAGTCGCTCGCCCAGATCCATCTGCTCGGCGACCTCCGCGTCCACGTCGCCGCCCGGTGGACGGCGTCCCTGGGCGACCAGATGATTTTTCACCGTGTTCACCGCTATTCGGTATAACCAGGTGTAAAAGGCACTTTCGCCGCGAAATCCAGGCAGGGCACGATAGGCCTTGAGGAATGCGTCCTGGGTAACGTCCATCACCTCGCTCGGGTCTCGAATGTAGCGGCCGATCAGGTTCGCGATCTTGTGTTGATACTTGAGCACCAGGAGATCGAAGGCACGCTTGTCCCCTGACTGAGCCTGCTCGACCAGATCACGGTCGGTTCGTCGCTCAGTCATGGGCGCCAACCGTGCGGTCGCGCGACCCTGGTTCCGATGGCATGGACAGCGCTCCAGGAGGGAAGTTCTTAACTCAATGCAAATGCGGCCTGATCTGGCCCAAAAAAACGGGAAACCTTGATCCAGGCCATGAAATGCGCAAGTGTAGGCCCCGCGGTGCCCCTGATGCACGAACAGCGCACGGACGGCGCTGTCCCCGCGACGAGGGGCGACAGCCAACCGGCAATGCCGGGCGGTAACGGGTCGTAACGCCACTGGCTCCGACTCGATCGATCGGGCGCCGGTTATCGACGTGGCCGTTGGAGCTCTGGATGTCAGAAACAGTTCACTACCACGACGTGCTCGTGATCGGCAGCGGTGCCGCCGGTCTCAGCCTTGCCCTGCGGCTGCGCGACGACATCTCGGTGGCCGTCATCTCCAAGCGCGAGCTGGTCGAGGGCAGCACGCTCTACGCCCAGGGGGGCATCTCCGCGGTGCTCGACGCCGCCGATTCGGTGGACTCCCACGTTCGCGACACGCTAAAGGCCGGGGCCGGCCTCTGCGACCGGGGCGTGGTGCGGCGCGTGGTCGAGCGGGGCCCGGCAAACATACGCTGGCTGCTCGATCGCGGCGTGACCTTCACCCGCGACGAGGAGCGCCTTTCGGCTGGGGGCTACCATCTCACCCGTGAGGGTGGGCACAGCCACCGTCGCGTCGTTCATGTCGCCGACGCCACGGGACGGGCGGTGGCCACCACGCTCGAGGCGCGCGTTCGCGAGCGGCCGAACGTCGCGCTCTACGAGCAACACATCGCCGTCGACCTGATCAGCTATCGCCACCTCGGGGATCGGGCGCGGCACCGCTGCCTCGGCGCCTACATCCTGGATCGCGCAACGGGCAGGGTCGAGACCTTCCTGGCACGTTTCGTCGTGATCGCGACCGGCGGCGCCAACAAGGTTTATCTCTACACCAGCAACCCGGACGTATCCACCGGCGACGGTATCGCGATGGCCTGGCGGGCGGGTTGCCGGGTCGCGAACATGGAGTTCATGCAGTTCCACCCCACCTGCCTTTATCACCCCGAGGCACGAACCTTCCTGATCACCGAAGCCCTTCGAGGCGAGGGGGCGCGGCTACTGCTGCCGGACGGCGAGCGATTCATGCCGCGCTTCGACAAGCGGGCAGAGCTCGCACCGCGGGACATTGTCGCGCGGGCCATCGACCACGAGATGAAGCGCCTGGGCAGCACCTGCGTCTACCTCGACATCTCGCACCGGCCCGCGGATTTCGTCATCGAGCATTTCCCGAACATCTACGAGCGCTGCCTCGAGCTCGGAATCGACATCACCCGGCAGCCGATCCCGGTCGTCCCGGCGGCCCATTACACCTGCGGCGGCGTCATGATCGACGAGCGTGCCCGCACGGACCTCCCCGGGCTCTACGCGAGCGGCGAAACCGCCTACACCGGCCTGCACGGCGCGAACCGAATGGCCAGCAACTCGTTACTCGAATGCCTGGTTTACTCGGAGCTCGCGGCGGCCGACATCGAACGTAAGCTCGCCGGGGCGCCGCGTCCCCCGCCGGTGCCGGCGTGGGACGAGAGCCGCGTGACCGAGCCCGACGAGGAAGTGGTCGTGACCCACAACTGGGAGGAGCTGCGCCGATTCATGTGGGACTACGTGGGCATCGTGCGCACCAACAAACGGCTGCGCCGGGCCAAGCGCCGGGCGGATCTTCTGCATCAGGAGATCATCGAGTATTACAGCAACTTCCGAGTCAGCAATGACCTGGTTGAGATGCGCAACCTCCTCGAGGTCGCGGACCTGATCATCCAGTCGGCGCTTCGCCGGCGCGAGAGTCGCGGCCTGCACTACACCCTGGATTTCCCCCGCAAGGATGCGACCCAGCGCGCACCGACCATTCTGATACCGGACACCTACGAGCCCAGGCGCAAGTCCTGAACGACGATACCGACCCGGGCAGGCTTGCCTGACCGCTCCCTTCCCCCGTCCGCTTCCTCCGCGGGCTGACGCCGTTCCTCGACACCCTCTCTCCCCCGACGATTCGCGTCAGAGGCCGACGGAATTGTCGGGCCTCCGTCCTTGTTCGCGACATAAGTTACTGTTCTGTAGATACTTTACAGTATGGCGCACAACGTGCTTCATAGCTGGCACCGGAGAAGGACCCGACTCCGATCAGCATCAAGGACGAACCCGCGCCGCTCCCCCGATGCGAGACTCGCCGGGGGGATGGCTCGTAAACCCAGCCCATCAACCAGAGAGCCGACATGAAGAACGACCAGCCATCCCCCCCGAGGATTCCGAATTGGTTCCCCGAGGCGTTGCGAGTCATGCGCCGGATCGACAGCGCTATCTCTGACCTCGACGGGGCACTGAGTCGTGCGACTGTCCTTGAGGGGTTGGACCCGCAGATGAGCGCGCACATGGAGCGGACCCGGGAGGTCCTGCGTACGCTGGACGGGACCCTGACGTTGATGGACGCGACCGCGGGCGAGATTCTGGAACGGCTGTTCAACGTCGAAACGCCCCGTGCCGCCTTGGGCGCCGACCGGTACCAGACCGGGGTCGTCTATTCCGAGGTCCAGTAGCGAAGTGCTCCGAACGCGCCGCCCCGCCGCGACGCGGTCAAACCGGGTCGGCCGTTCGGATCGCGTCTACGTCCTGCAACCAGGCCCCGCCGCGAGACCGATCCGGCTCTACGTTAGGGCTCCATTCTCGCCGGCTTACATCCATCGAAAGAGCCGGGCCATCGTTTCCCCGGGCGGGGAACGCAATGGGTCAGGGTTTCCTTGAGGCATTGGCAGCGCCCGAGTCCTTCGCGCCATCGCTTCCCGGGTTGGAACTGCCCGCGCCTTGCAGCCAGGCCAGAAACAGCTTGTAACCCAACACCAGCACCACGGCGCCGACGAACAGCCCGATGATCCCGGAGCTGATGAATCCCCCGATGGCACCAATGAAAATGACCGCCATCGGCACCTGAACACCGCGCCCCAGCAGTATCGGCTTCAGGATATTGTCCAGGCTGCCGACGAACAGGCTCCAGATCAAAAAGATCACGAAGGTGACCGTGTCCGCCTCGGTGAATACATAGAAGAGGATCGGAATCGCGACTGGGAAGATACCGACCTGGACCGTGCTCAGCAGCAACGCGAGCAGGGCCCAGAGACCTGCCGCCGGGACCCCGACCACCAGCCAACCGAGACCGGCCAGGATCGCCTGGATCAGCGCGACGCCGAGGATACCGCGGGTCACGCTGCGGATCGTCGCTTCGGCCAGTTTGGTGAACTCCAGCCCCCTATCCCCGGCGAGTCGCCGCGCGATGGAGCCAACGGCCAGCTGCGCACCGTCGGACTTCGCCAGCAGCGCGCCTGAGATCGCTATCGCGAACACGAATTGCAGTACTCCGAGTCCGGCCCCCGCCGCCACGCCGGCGAGCCACTTGAGGGAGGCCTTGAGGTACGGGGCGATCTGGGTCAGGGCCGCCTCCAGATTCGAGGACGCCTGGCGCCAGAACGCGTCGATGGTCCCGCCGATCAGCGGAACATTCGCGACGCCTTCGGGCGGCGGCGGAACACGGATGGCTCCCTCGTCAAATGCACGGACCAGGTCCTGCGCCCCGCCGACCACCGAGCCACTGAGCAGGACCGCTGGGACGAGCAGCACGATCAGCATCAGGACCGACACCACGACCGCGGAAACCACGCGGCGCCCCTGGAGCAACCGGGTCAGCCGCCGGTGTCCCGGGTAAAGGCCGATGGCGATGATAATTCCCCAGATGATGGGCACGATGAACGGGCGCATGATCTCGAAGCACCAGGCCGCGAGGATGGCGATCAATGCGATCCGAATGAAGGCCTCGATGGCCCGGTCTGTGAAACGTTGGTCTTCGAGGGATTCGGCGGCCAAGCGGTATCTGCTCCAATAACGTCGGCGTGAAAATGAGCATACTAGCAGGCACGGACACCCCGGCCGCGTTGAGCCGCCGAAGGCCCGGACCTGGCGGTCACTCGATCGGAATCCGATCCTTGTTCAGCTCGAGCCAGCCGGCGAACGTCGACAGCTCCGGGTTGAGCTCCCGGGCGACAGCCGGATCACGCGCGCCGCAGAAATCGGTCTCAAACTCCTGTTTGAATTGGAACATGTTCCCCAGATCCTCGGCGCCCGGAAAACCGAATCCGCGATATGCCGCCGGCGTCACCGCGTTGTAGCGGACCTGCTGACCCAACGCCTCACCAAGCGCCGCCGCCATCTGGCCACCGGTAAGCTGCTCTCCGGCGATGCCGACCCGCTTGCCGATGTATTCACGGCCCCGCCGGAAGACACCCAGGGCGCACCGACCGATGTCCTCGGCAGCGATTCCAGGCAACCGCTTATCCGCCATCGGTAGCGTGAATTCGAGGACACCGTCCGCCCCTTTTCGGGGTCCCATTCCGAAGTTGAATCAGATTGTCCCAGTAGAAGGATGTCAGCAGGAAGGTGGTCGGAACGCCGAGGTCGGTGAACAGGTGGTCGGACTCGCCCTTGGCGTCGAAGTGCGGCACCTTGTACTTGCCCATCAGGGTCGGCATGCGGTCGTCCGACAGCGGCACCCAGCGGCGGGTATCCTCCAACGTGGACCAGATCGCGTGCTGCACACCGGCCGCCTTCGCGGCCCGGGCCATGTTCCCGGCCTCGGCGATCTCCTTCTCGGGCGAAAAATGCGCCCAAAAGAAGGTCACGAAGAAGGCGCCGTGGGCACCGTCCAGTGCCCGCTCCAGGCTGGCCTCGTCATCCACATCGGCTGCCACTACCTCGACTCCCCTTGCGGCGAGCGCGCTCGCCTTTTCAGAGCCCGGATCGCGAGTGATCGCCCTTGCGGTAAACGCCCCCGACGGGTCGCTGAGGATCGCACGAACCAGTCCACCGCCCTGGGAACCGGTAGCACCGAGTACCGCGATTATCTTGGTATCTGGCATGAGATTTCTCCAGTTTGCTTTTGTCTTTTCGTAAGAAAACGTTCGTCAATCGCGTTTTCTGAAATCCGGGGATCGCGATTCCCGGATTGGGAGCTTATCAGCTCCACGGATGGACGTACTTTTGCACTATCTTCCAGTACATTACCGTGCACTCATCAACCGCCCTCTCGTATCAGACGGGTATAGTTACACCCCCCTTGTAGTGCGTTAGGGCTCTCGTACTCGTCCATCGGTATTCTCCCGGTCGTGCGCGTTGGCGGCTCACGACGCGGAGTCTCCCCCCATGGACCCGCTGAAGTGTCAGAATTCCACTGCCTCCCCGGCAGAGCCGGGGAACTTCCGATTTTGTTGGTCCGCCGGCCGCCGCCGCAACCGCCAGTCTGTCTCGGACGAAACGTGACGCAATCCGATGTTTGGGATTAGCGGCAGGTTCGGCGTTACACTTCACCGGCCTTAACCGTCGCGGCACCCGTGTTGCTCCGCAGCATGACAACGCGCTGCCGTCAAGAGAGCCCTCAGTTTCCGAGGCATCTTCTCGAAGGGACGAGGGGGACTTAAGGCGAGACTTCGGCACCTATTGCGACAGCAAGCACAACAACCAAAGGAGCTAACCATGAGCAGAGTGGCACTGGTAACCGGGGGCACCCGGGGCATCGGCGAGGCGATCAGCGTGGCCCTGAAGAACGCGGGCTGCACGGTCGCGGCCAATTACGGCGGCAACGACAAGGCCGCGGAGGAGTTCACGGCGCGCACCGGTATTCCCGCCTACAAGTTCGACGTCAGCGACTACGACGCCGTCACCGCGGGCGTCGCCAAGATCGAGCAGGACATCGGACCAATCGACATCCTGGTGAACAATGCGGGCATCACCCGCGACGGCGTGCTGGCGAAGATGACCTTCGAGACCTGGAACAAGGTCATTCAGACCAACCTCTCGTCCTGCTTCAACACCTGCCATTCCGTGGTTGGCGGCATGCGCGATCGCGGCTTCGGGCGCATCGTCAACATCGGATCGGTCAATGGACAGGCGGGGCAATACGGTCAGGTGAACTATGCTTCGGCCAAGTCCGGGATCCACGGCTTCACCAAGGCCTTGGCTCTGGAACTCGCCTCCAAGCACGTCACCGTCAACGCCATCGCCCCCGGATACGTCGATACCGAGATGGTTAGGGCCGTGCCCCAGGAAATCCTGGCGAAGATCATCAAGACCATCCCGATGGGGCGCCTAGGCAAGCCGGAGGACATCGCCCGTGCGGTGGTATTCCTGGTCGCCGAAGACGCCGATTTCATCACCGGCTCGACCCTCTCCATCAACGGCGGTCAGCACATGTACTGATGCTCTGCGTGGGACCGGTGGCCAGGGAGGGCATTGCCGGTCGGGCGGCGCGGATGCCGCCGGTGTGGATGCAACTAGAGTTGCGGGCCCGCCGCGTAACTCATTCACCGACGTCGAAACGGGTCGCTCTGCAGGCCCGTCTCGTCTTTGCGGGAAAGCGTCGCGCCGGCCCGTTGCGCCGGGCGCGGCCTCCCGCCGAAGACGAATCGGCTGAAGGGCCGCGGTGTCACGCCTCTACGGGCGCCTCCGCCGTGCCGAGGTTACGAATCAGCGGGTAGAGGTGCTCCGTTTCCCGTTGGATTCGGTCCAGTACCAGGGAAAACATCTGATCGGTGTCGGCGATGAAGGCGTCGTGATCGCGGATGGCTAGATCTTTGCCGGCCCCCGAGCACCAATCCTTCAGGTAGTCGCTGAATATCCGCTTGATCTCCGAGGAGCCCGAGAGAAAGCGCTTCGCGGTATTTCTGACATCCTGGTCCGGATGGGTGATCAGCTTGCCGCAGAGCTCGTGGTCAACGATCTCGATATGTTCCTTGACCTTGCTCGAGTAGTCGAAGAAGACGTTCCGTGCGCACTCCGTGTCGCACATCGGCCGGTCCCGGATCAGATACAGGAACACGTTGGAGAGCTCGGTGATCCTATGATTCTGGGCATGCAATTCGGCAATAGTCACAATCGCGTCCTCCTTCGGCAACAACGTCTTTCGCAGGTTGGGAATGCAGGAAACGGAACGAGTAACCTCCGCTCCCTAGTACACGCCCGTCGAGCGCGGGCTTGCTACGCGTGAAAACGTAATCCTCCCGCCGGGACTTTACAAGCGTCCTCGCCCACGCGCCAGCCGTGCGTCGTTCCCCAATCGGCGACCCGGAGGACGCAACTCGGCACCCCATCGGGCCTCGGCGTTTGCGGCCGCACGATAGGCAAAGGGCCGACCGCCCGCGGTTGGGCGAGGTCTACCGGCCCAGGTCCATCCGACCGTCCATCCCGGCGGCCGACCGCGTCGGTACAGGCGACCGAGCGACTCGTCGAGAGCGCCCGCTCCTGTTCGTTTTCGGTTGGCGTTGCCGCGCGTTCCGGCTCGACCCGCGCCTCAGCGAAGCGTCCGAGCTTGAACAACCGATCGCCACGGACGCTCGGCGGACGGTGTTGAGTCTTCAGTGACGGCTCGGTTGCCAGGTTGTCGACAATCTCCAACCCGGCGACGGGGCCGAAGGCCACCTGCGGTCGTGTCCTTTGCTACACCCTGCTTTCAGCCTGGCCTCGCACTCGCGAGGACTGTCGACGCCAAGTATCCGAGGCGCCGAACGCGTCCTTTCCTCTTGCACCCGGGCGAGTGATGATTAGCCTTGGAGGTTCCGGCGTGCATCTTTCCATCCGCACCAAACTCTTTCTGACCCTGCTGCTCGGCGGCCTTCTCGTTGTCGTCGGTACCCACGCCTTCATCTATTGGTCCTTCCGGCAGGGGGTCACCGAGCTCGCCGATGCCCGGGAGCAGGAACGGATCGGTGCAATCGCGGACCGACTGATAGATGCCTACAGCGAAAACCAATCCTGGCAACCGCTTCGGGCGGACACACGCCGATGGATCGCCATTCTGGTCGGAGGCGCGTCACAGGGACCCGGGCGCCAGGGGCAGGGCCGGCGGTTCGGGGGCCTGCCGCCCTGGATACGCCACGGCGCCATCGTGCCCGAGGACTGGCCCCCTGCCGGCGCGCTCGAACACATGCGTCTGCGAGGCCGGCCCATGCCGTTGGAGCTCAGGCTCATGCTCTTCGACGCGAACGGCGGGATCGTCTATGGCCACCAGTCGCGGCTTGAGGGGATCCGCCGCTATCCGCTGACGCTCGATGGGGAGTCCATCGGTACACTGGTCCTACTTCCTGGACCACCGGTAGCCGAGATCGCGGAGCTTCAGTTCCAGTCCCGTCAGGGCGGCCGGCTCTGGATCATCGCGCTGGCGATGCTGCTGCTCTCGGCCGCCCTCGCCTACCCGCTGTCCCGTCGACTGGTGCGCCCGGTCCGGCGCTTCCAGGAGACAGCGCGCCGACTGGCGGCCGGGGACTTTTCGGCACGCGTCCCGGAAGACGACAGAGACGAGATCGGCCGGCTGGGTCGCGACATCAACGCGCTCGCCGTGGCGCTGCAACACAATGAAAAGGCCCGCGGACAGTGGTTCGCGGACATCTCTCACGAGCTGCGCACGCCCATCGCCCTGATGCACGCGGAGCTCGAAGCCCTGCAGGATGGGGTCCGACCCTTGGACCGGGCCGCCGTGGACGCTCTGCATGAGGACGTTTTGCGCCTCGGCCGTCTGGTCGACGACCTCTATGACCTGTCGATGACCGACATGGGTGCGCTGAGCTACCGCATGGAGGACACCGATGTATCGGAAGTGTTGGCGGGCGACATCGAGTCGTTCCGGGAACAGTTCGCAGCGGCGGAGCTCTACCTCGACTATCGCGACCTCCTGGCGGAGCCGGTGATTCGACGTGCGGACCGCCAGCGGCTGTCGCAGCTTTTCCGCAATCTGCTTCGTAATAGTCTCAGATACACAAACCCGGGTGGCGGATGCGTCGTGACCCTGGCCCGAAACGACGGGTGGCTCACGGTCGACATCGAGGACACGGCCCCCGGTGTGCCGGCGGAAGCGCTGCCGCGGCTGTTCGACCGTCTCTACCGCGTGGAGATTTCGCGCAGTCGCCATACGGGCGGCGCCGGTCTCGGGTTATCGATCGCCAAGAACGTGGTCGAGGCCCACCAGGGCCGCATTTCCGCGGCGGGCTCCGAACGCGGCGGTTTGTGGATTCATATCGAGCTTCCGATCTGACCCGAATCCAGTGACCGAGCCCACCGCACAGCAGGTCTTGATTGTCGAGGACGAGGAGCGCCTCGCCCGTCTGGTGGCGGACTATCTGAAGGCCGCCGGGTATCAGGCTCACCACCTCGCCGACGGCTGCCGGGTATTGGAATGGGTCCGGAGCCATGAGCCCGACCTGATCCTGTTGGATCTGATGTTGCCCGGAAAGGACGGCCTGACGATCTGTCGCGAGCTGAGGGCGACGAGCCAGGTGCCGATCATCATGACGACGGCCCGGGTGGAGGAGATCGACCGGCTACTCGGACTGGAGCTCGGCGCGGACGACTACGTCTGCAAGCCGTTCAGCCCCCGCGAGCTGGTCGCGCGCGTCAAGGCCGTGCTCCGGCGCACCGCGGGGGCCCCGGAGCCCAGCCATCACGGCCCGTTGACCCTATGCGACGACAGCCTAATGGTGCGCGCCAAGGGCCGTGAGGTCGAACTCACCGCGGTCGAGTTCGCGTTGCTGCAGACCCTCTATGCGGCGCCGGGTCGCATCTTTACGCGCGAGCGACTGATGGACCGAATCTACCGCGACCATCGCGTGGTCTCGGACCGCACCATCGACAGCCACGTCAAGAAACTGCGCCGCAAGCTCGACGGGCTGCTGCCGGAGCGAGAGCTGATCCACTCCGTCTACGGGGTGGGCTACCGCTTCGAGGATAAGGGGTCGGACTGAAGTCGGTTGAACTACCCACGCCCGTCCCCTGCCCTCGGCGCTTCCACAATCTTTCCCCAATTGCTGCACGACTCCTGCACCCCGGCAACCTAGCCTCTAGTCGGGAGGGGCCACGACCCCGCTCCAATAAACAGCGGAGACACCAACATGAACACGACCCAATTCACCCGCACCGCTATCGCCGCACTCGCCATCGTCCTCGGCGCCTCGACGGCTGCCGCCGCCCCCTGCGGCTGGGGCCCGCCTCGCGGGGACACGTCCCCCGGCCGCTTTCTCGACCAGCGCGCCGACCAGCTTGCCTGGCGTCTCAATCGACGCCAGACCAGACAGCCGGGGTCAGGACCATCCTGCGTGAGCAACAGGGCTCAGGCCAGCCCGGCGTCGCCCACGCCAGGATTTCCAGCCTGCTCGATGACGCGCAGCGGGCCGAGTTCGACCGAATCCGGGCCTTCCGCGGCGCGGGTCCTGGCGCCTGCCCCCGTGGCGACCGCTGCCGGTTCGGGCGCACCGCTTGGAGAAGCCCGGGCCCGTCGAATTGGTAGGGTTGGCCCTTGGGCCGGTAAGGCGGTCCCGGTTGATCGGCCATCGGGCGCCG